>NZ_PVME01000004.1:0-336799 GCF_002993125.1 Bacillus sp. LLTC93
ATCAGGTTGATAGGTCTGAGGTGGAAGCGTGGTGACACGTGGAGCTGACAGATACTAATAGATCGAGGACTTAACCTATATTCTAATGTGAAGCATGAACATTGTTATCTAGTTTTGAGAGAACATTCTCTCCATCAGGTTTGGTGGCGATAGCGAAGAGGTCACACCCGTTCCCATACCGAACACGGAAGTTAAGCTCTTCAGCGCCGATGGTAGTTGGGGGTTTCCCCCTGTGAGAGTAGGACGCCGCCAAGCTTTTTGTTTATATCCTTCCAATGGAAGAAGTTACTTTATCATTCCGCAGTAGCTCAGTGGTAGAGCTATCGGCTGTTAACCGATCGGTCGTAGGTTCGAGTCCTACCTGCGGAGCCATGCTTCCATAGCTCAGTAGGTAGAGCACTTCCATGGTAAGGAAGAGGTCAGCGGTTCGAGCCCGCTTGGAAGCTTTCCTCTATATATAATATAATAATGATAAACGTTAAGGTTTCTCAATGATGAGAAGGCTTTTTTTGTTTAGCTTTTTAAAGTTAGGGACGATTTGAGGTCGGAATGATATAACTATTTCTGTGAGAGCATCAGCTTCTGCGGCTGTTTCAATCATGCTGTTAGGGTTAAATGCTGTTGAATCCTCCTCTCTATGAGAAAATGCTAAACTTAGAAGAGGCATTTAGTTGAACTTCCGTAGACTCCGTTATTAATTTTTGAAAAGTAAAGAAAGCGTTTACTTGGGAGGCTGGTTTATGGTATGATCATTTTATAACTTGTATGACATGTTACAAGAGAGGGAATAATTTTGGAATTTGACTCTATAGACAAACAAAACATTGTGAATATGGTATATGAACAGCTTAAAGACAATATCGCAAATGGTAACTGGACTCCTGGAAGTAAACTGCCATCTGAACCGCAGTTACAGAAAATGTTTAATGTGAGCCGGGTAAGTGTTCGAAGTGCTATTCAACGACTAAGGGATCAGGGAATCGTTGTTACTCATCATGGCAAAGGATCCTTTGTGTCAGAGAAGGTTGGTCAATTTGATATTCATGATATTCAAATGATATTGCATTTAAGTGAGAAAGAATTTTTGGATATGATGGATTTTCGGCAGACAATTGAATACAAATGCATTGATTTGGCTGTAAAGCATGCAACAGCTGAGGATTTTGAAAATATGGAGAATGCACTCAATGCGATGTTTCGATATCGTGATGATTATAAGAAATATTCAGAGGCTGATTTTAACTTCCATTTAGCGATTGCTAAGGCTTCGAACAATAAGGTGTTTTATAGTGTCATTCATTCTATACGAGATCTGTACTATCGTTATTTAGAAGAGCTTAATCGGGTGATCGGTGTTACGCTGGAGAGTATTGAAGTTCATTTGCAATTATTTAGGGCCATTCAGAGCAGGGATGCTGAGAAAGCCAAGGAGATATTAAATCAGGCGATGGAAGATAATATAGAAAAAATCAATATGATCAAGGATTAAATCTTACCTCTTCATTAAGAGGTAGTATTTTTTCATAAACTTGTAGGACAACTGACAACATTAACCATATGTTTTCAAAGGGAAGGAGAATTACCGTGATGAATTTAGAAATTCGTGATGTCAAAGTGATTTTAACAGCACCTGGAAATATTGACTTAGTCGTTGTAAAAGTTGAAACAAATGAACCAGGCTTATATGGTTTAGGATGTGCTACTTTTACACAGCGGATATTTGCTGTGAAATCGGCAATTGAGGATTATTTGAAGCCATTTCTTATTGGGAAAGATCCTAGAAGAATTGAAGACATTTGGCAGTCTTCAAATGTAAGCGGTTACTGGAGGAACGGGCCCATCATGAATAATGCCTTATCTGGCATTGATATGGCACTCTGGGATATTAAAGGTAAATTAGCTAACTTGCCTGTGTATGAATTATTAGGAGGAAAATGTCGGGATGGTATTCCTCTTTACCGCCATGCTGATGGTGCAGATGAAAAGGCTGTTGAGGAAAATGTTTTGGCATTAATGGAAGAGGGCTATCAATATGCAAGGTGTCAAATGGGAATGTATGGTGGTAGTGGGACGACGGATACACGTCTAATTGCAACGGTTTATGAGAAATCGAATCGAATTATACCTAAACGTTCCCCTAAAGGTGCTTTACCTGGCTGCTATTTTGATCCTGAAGCTTATGTAAAGAGCGTTGATAAGCTATTTGATTATCTTCGATCTAAGATAGGTTTTAATATGGAGTTCATTCATGATGTTCATGAACGGATTCCACCAATCGAAGCTGTAAGACTAGCCAAAAATTTAGAGCCATATCACTTGTTTTTCTTAGAAGATCCTGTTGCTCCAGAAAATATCGAATGGCTTCAAACGATTAGACAGCAAAGTTCAACACCGATTGGGATAGGAGAGTTATTTACGAACGTAAATGAGTGGAAAAGCTTGATTATCAATCAACAAATAGATTTTATTAGGTGTCATGTCAGTACAATCGGAGGAATTACGCCAGCGAAGAAATTGGCTGTATTCAGTGAATTATTTGGAGTAAGAACAGCTTGGCATGGGCCAGGAGATATTTCTCCAGTCGGTGTGGCTGCTAATCTTCATTTAGACCTATCTTCTCCGAATTTTGGAATTCAAGAATGGACAGTGTTTAATGAGGCTTTACAGGAAGTTTTCCCGGGCTGCCCAAGCGTTGATCAAGGATTCGCTTATGTGAATGACAAACCTGGTTTAGGTGTTGACATTGATGAAGAGAAAGCGAAACAATATCCACCTTTAGGCGGAATTCCTTCATGGACACTTGCTCGTACACCAGACGGGACTGCCGTTCGACCTTAAGAATGAAAAGATGATAAAGTTTATTGCTAAAAAACAAAAATATTCTTGTAGAAGGAGCGGGTTGTATGAAGGCAGGGGTATATCTGTCACCAAAATGTGTAGCAATGACGGAAAAAGAAATTCCAGTACCAAAAATGGATGAAGCTTTAATTAAAGTTTCTTATGCAGGGATATGTGGCACAGATATGATGATTTATCATGGGGTACACCCGAGGGCAGAAGCACCCCTTATTCTTGGACATGAATTTAGTGGAATTGTGATAGAAGCTGATGAAAATCATCATGTTAAAAAGGGAGATAAGGTTGTGATAGAACCGCTTTTACACTGTGGGGTTTGTTCAGCCTGTCAACAAGGACAAGCGCAAGTTTGCAAGGATTTGAGATACATAGGCATTGACCAGCATGGTGGTTTTGCTGAGTATGTTGTCATCCCTGTTCATAGGCTTAGGGTCTTGCCAGAATCCGTTACGGAAAAAGAGGGGGCAATGATTGAACCTCTGGCTGTAGCTGTTCATACCGTTCGACGATCGAAGCTAAAGATTGGTGATACAGTTGTGATTCTTGGGGCAGGTCCTATTGGGCTTTTAATAGGTTTAATAGCAAGACAGGCAGGTGCTGGAAGGATTGTTATTTCTGATGTAAGTTCAATGCGTTTAGAAACGGCTAACGAGATGGGATTTGAAGCAATTGATGCCCGTCATACGGATATTTCACATGTCATTAAAAAATATACAGACGGTGTAGGGGCTGATGTCGTTTTTGAAGTAGCAGGCAATCAGGCGACAGCTAATCAAATGATTGAATGTGTGAAATATCAAGGTGAAGTTGTGGTGGTTAGTGTCTATAAAAAATCTCCAACGATACAACTTGCAGCGATGCATTTTCGAGAAATTTCATTAACAACGACACGTTGTTATCATTCGAGTGATTTTTCAAAAGCGATTGAATTACTTGAACAACAAAAGATTCAACTTGATGTATTGGTGTCTCACACCCTTCCATTAGAAGAAATACAGACTGGCTTTGATTTGATGGAAAATCCCGATCAGGCATTGAAAATTTTATTTGAACTATAGGAGTGGTGTTTATGAATCAGGCATTTAATTTACAAGGTAAAACTGCTGTGATAACTGGGGGAACGCGTGGGATTGGTAAAGCAATTGCTCTAGGTCTAGCTGAATCGGGAGCAGATATTGTTTTACTACAACGATCGGATGATACTTCGGCACAAGAACAGATGAGAGCTTTAGGTGTCCGTTGTGAAATCGTTCGCTGTGATATGGAGAATTTAGATGAAGTAAAACAGGCGATTCCAAAGGCAATCGAGATTATGGGCTCAGTTGAGATTCTAGTGAATAATGCAGGTATTCAAAGAAGGGCGCCAGCTGTTGAGTTTACTGAACAGGATTGGGACGATGTAATCAAAGTGAATTTAAAAGCTGTATGGGTTCTATGTCAGCAAGCGGGAAGACATATGCTTGAAAAAAAGAGTGGAAAGATCATCAATATCGCTTCGATTGCTACATTCCAAGGAGGGTTATATGTTCCTGCATATGCATCTGCAAAGGGGGCAGTCGGTCAGCTGACCAAAGCACTTGCAAATGAATGGTCTTCCGCTGGAATTAATGTAAATGCGATAGTGCCAGGTTATATCGCGACGGAAATGAACACTGCGCTGATTGAAGATCCTGTTCGTAGTAGGCAAATCTTAGAACGAATTCCTGCAGGTCGTTGGGGAAATCCAGAAGACTTTAAAGGTGCGGCAATTTTCTTAGCATCAGATGCTGCCAACTATGTGAATGGTCATTTACTAGCTGTTGATGGTGGCTGGCTTGGACGATGATGAACAGCGATTTAAGGTGTGCCTCCGTGAATGATAAAAAGAGGGGGCACTGAAAATACATCATGATGAGTGGATTCCCTTCATTTTTTGAAAGCGTTTTCGTTATGTGCATCTGACTTACATGTGTAAGAGAAATACAAACAAAGGGGCGAATATGATGAGGGTAGACAGCAATCCAATTCCTGAAAACAAGGCAGTTCCGTTGCAAGTAAAGAAAACGAAAGTTCGTTGGTTCATTGTCAGTTTTTTATTCATTGTGACGACAATTAACTATGCAGATCGTGCCACTATTTCAGTTGCGGCAACGCCTTTACAAAGTGATTTAGGGATCAGTGCGATAACGATGGGGTTTATTTTTTCAGCTTTTAGCTGGTCCTATGCACTTGGTCAAATTCCTGGTGGTTGGTTATTAGATCGATTTGGAACGAAGAGAGTATTGTTTTGGAGTCTTTTTCTTTGGTCATTCTTTACGTTATTACAAGGATTTGTTGGTTTCTTTAATGCTTCTACAGCTATTATTTTGCTTTTTGTTCTTAGATTTATTGTAGGTCTTGCAGAAGCCCCATCGTTCCCAGGGAATAGTCAGGTCGCAGCTTCGTGGTTTCCTGATCATGAGCGTGGAACTGCATCCGCTATTTTTAGTGCGTCCGCCTTTTTAGCGATTATTGTATTTACACCATTTATGTCATGGATTACAGCTTACTTGGGATGGGAACATGTCTTTACTATCATGGGTGCATTGGGGATCGTTATCTCTTTTATCTGGTTAAAGATAATTCATAATCCAAAAGATCATCCTCGTGTGAATCAAGCAGAGTTAGATTATATTGAAGATGGTGGCGGTCTTTTAGATATGATGGATTCAAATGCCAATAAAGGGTCTGCACATAAAAACGGAATGAAATGGTCTTATATTAAGCAAATTTTGAAAAGTCGTATGTTAGTTGGTGTTTATATTGGACAATACTGCATTTCAACACTCACTTATTTTTTTATGACATGGTTTCCTGTCTACTTGATACAAGAACGAGGAATGTCAATACTAGAAGCGGGATTTGTAGCTGTTTTGCCTGGACTTAGTGGTTTTATAGGTGGTGTATTAGGAGGAATCTATTCAGATTATTTGCTGAAAAAGGGGAAATCGCTCACGTTTGCTCGAAAGACACCAATTATTATTGGGATGATTTTGTCAAGCAGTATGATTGCATGTAATTATACAAATGCAGAATGGCTTGTAGTTGGAATTATGGCATTAGCTTTCTTTGGAAAAGGATTTGGGCAATTAGGCTGGGCGGTAATGGCTGATAGTTCTCCAAAAGAAATTGGAGGGTTAAGTGGTGGCTTATTTAATACATTTGGCAATATTTCAGGCATTACAACACCTATCATTATTGGTTTTATCATTAATGCAACTGGTTCATTTCATGGGGCCCTAGTTTTCGTAGGCGTCAATGCGATTGTTGCTATGTTAAGCTACTTGCTGATTGTAGGAGATATTAAACGATTGGAATTGCAGGGGTAAGAGATGAAGAAGAAAAAAAGAGCAGTTCATTCAAGTAGAGTGGGCGGCTTTTTTGTTGTAAAAATTTCCAAGCTGCATATTACATCAAATCATTCTGTCACTAATTTTGTGAATACTTCCCAATAGGTCACGATTGGTTAGTTGCGATTTATTAAAAACGCGCATTAATGAATGACAGAAAAACATCGAGCAACTGGTATACATATTGATGCAGTCCGAAATGAATTTGAAGCTCACACTGCTATGACTATATGAAAAATCCTCTCATTTCATTTTATGAACATTATGTTTTTTTTCTTTAGATTTGATACACTGAGTGAAGTGATTTGTAAGAGAAGAATGGAGGTGGCCGGCATGCTTGTCCGTTTGAATCAAGTGCTCGGCCGGATGATGCCGCTCATTACGCCTATGAGTGTGTTAATTGGTGTATTATTGGCGGCCTATTTAAAGGATTTTACGTTTTTGGTGCCGTGGGTGTTTGCCGTTATGACATTTGCAGGGAGCTTGTCTGCTAGTTTTTCAGCCTTAAAGCATACGGTGATGCATCCATTGCCTTTGATTTTAACGTTTATGATTTTGCATGTGTTGATGCCCCTTTATGCTTGGTCAGCGGGGCATCTGTTATTTACGGGTGATTCCATGACGATTACCGGCTTGACACTTGCGATGGTGATTCCGACAGGTGTTTCTAGTTTAATTTGGGCGGCGATGTATAAAGGGAATGTTGGGTTAACTTTATCCATCATTTTAATTGATACACTGCTTTCGCCATTTATTGTGCCAGCCAGCCTGTCACTCTTCGTCGGTACACAGGTCCATATGGACATTGTGGCCATCATGAAAGGGCTGTTTGGTATGGTGGTGCTTCCATCTATTTTAGGAATGCTCGTTCATCAGTATGCAAAGCCAGCGATGACGAAAACGATCAGTCAGACGCTCTCACCTTTTTCAAAAATAGGCTTGTTTGTTGTGGTCTCGATTAACAGCTCTGTTGTCGCTCCATACTTGCGTAAACTGGATGCCGCTATTTTTAGTAAAGCAGCGATTGTGTTTCTTATTGCGATGAGTGGATATGCCTTTGCGTGGTTGATTGGAAAGGCGATGAAATGTACTCAAGGGGAGATTGTGGCTATTGTGTATACAGGTGGCATGCGAAATATTAGTGCGGGAGCTGTGCTTGCCACTAGTTTTTTCCCGCCTGCTGTCGCTGTCCCTGTTGTGATTGGCATGCTGTTTCAGCAAGTACTTGCTGCCTTGTTCGGCTTTTTACTCAATCGTTTTGAGCTGAAAACACCTGCTATGACTAAATCTTTATCATGAAAAAACCTCCATCTCAAAGGGTGGAGGTTTTTTGCGAGTTAATAGATAAGATATTTTTTCCGTTTCTTTTCGAATGTTTTGAGATCATGATGATAGCGTTTCATGATGTGTTTGACTGAAGTGCCTTTATTGATTTCCTCTTTGATCCAACCATTCCCGATCAGTTTATCAAAGCTGCCTGTTTGAAGGAACTGAAAGTCATTAGGATACAAATCATGTATTGCTTTGATGATGGATAACCCCGTTTTCACAGCTTCAAATGAAGAGCGGTCTGTGACGTATAGCTGCACACCGTGAGATAGAGTCCCGGCATGTTTTGAAAAGGTAGGGGTGAATGAAACGGGTCTAAATTGAACGCCTTTTAGTTTTAGCTTATTTAAGTGATCCGCTAGCTCGTTGCTATTGATATATGGAGCGCCCATGAGCTCGAAAGGTTTTGTCGTTCCTCTGCCTTCAGAGACGTTTGTGCCTTCAATTAATCCTGTGGCTGGATATACAAAGGTACTATCAACTGTCGGCATGTTAGGTGAAGGAAGGACGAACGGCAGCTTTGTGTCATCGAACGTCATGGATCGCTTCCAATTTTTCATTTTGATGACTGTTACATCAGCATTGATATGAAACTCTTTGTTAAACATGTTTGCGAGTTCCCCAGTGGTCATTCCATGTCTCAAAGGTATTGGATAGAGACCCACAAATGAGGCGTGTTCGGGTTCTAATACAGGTCCTTCTACTTTTAGCCCGCCTATGGGATTTGGACGGTCTAGGACAACAAATGGGATATTGTTTTCCTTAGCGGCTTCCATCGCGTAGGCCATCGTGTAAATATAGGTGTAATATCGAGCGCCAACGTCTTGAATATCAAATAGTAGCACATCTACATTTTTGAGCATATCAGGAGTTGGTTTTCTTGTTTTTCCATAGAGAGAGTAAACAGGCAGGCCTGTTTTTTCATCGGTATAGGATTCGACGCCTTCTCCTGCTTGTGCATCGCCGCGCACGCCATGTTCAGGTCCATATAGAGCAGTGAGCTTAATATTTGGATGTTCAAATAGGAGATCGACACTGCTTTTCATGTTTGCATCAATGCCAGTCGGGTTGGTAATGAGTCCTACATTTTTCCCTTTTAGCCATGAGAGATTGCTCGAGAGTAATGTTTCGATACCTGTTTTGACTGCGGCTTTTTTTCCTTTTGTGTCTGTTCGTCCTTGATCTGCGGGGGAGGCGGCGGTCAATGTGCTTATCATGAGAATGCTAGCGAGTATCAAGCTTGCTGTCTTTTTCAAGAGAATCCCTCCTATTTGATCTGTTTCCCCTTCAAATTGAGCCCATAGCCAAAGGGGTAAAGGGTTTGATTCGGATGAGTGACTGATGGGATAGCGACTGGCAATTTCCCTTTAGGTGATGCCGCTCCAAAAATCACTTCTAGACCAGCAGGAATATTTGGTTGGTTGAATTGTCCATTTGAGTAGCCTTTAAAACCGTAAACAGCCAGTAAGGCATCGGCTTCCTCGAAATTGGCAGCATCATAAGGGTTTCTAAGACTCATGATGACCATTTTTTTGTTTTGTGATTTTGCTTCTTTCATGACAGCACGAGGGAAGGCAGTAGCCCATTTCTTCGGGTCCTGTACATTATCATCAATTACGCCATCATTCACAGCTGGGTCATTTTGGACAACGTAAGAGCCGGTAATGACATAGTCAGCATCTTGAATCAGTTTGGCTGTTTCTTTCGAGAAGGTCTTATCTGCAAAAGCGTAAGATTGGATACGCACAGATTTGATCTTTTTTTGTTTGATCAGAGATTCTATGGTGACAGACATTGCTTTTGTTTGATCTTCGTAGGGTGCCATGAGCACGATTTGGTCATTCTTTTTAGGCTGAAAAGGTAAGGTCTTGTCGTTGTTTTTAAGTAGAGTGATTCCTTCACGAGCCATTTTTTGTTCTGCTTTCCGGTGCGACTTTTTACCAACGAGTTGAGTAGCCTTTTTGATTTTTTTCTCAAGGCTTACTGGTTTTTTGGTTGAAATGATGCCGCGTTTGATCTTCAATTGAAGGATTTTTTCGACAGATTGGTTGATCTGAGACATCTGAATTTCGTTTGATAGAACGGCTCGTTTTAAAGCATTAAACACATTTTCTAGGTTTCTCTCTGTTTTTAAGGACGTAACAGGTGCTGGCATGAGAGCAATGTCGACTCCTGCTTTAATGGCCATCACCACGGCTTCTTCCTGTCCGAAATTATCTGCAATCGCTTTCATATTTAGAGCGTCAGTCACAACAACTCCTTGAAAGCCCATCTCTTCTTTTAATAAGTGTGTGATCACTTTTTTAGATAAAGTAGCTGGAACCATGATGTCCTCGCCATCTTTTTTACTTTGGTAGGTCGTATTATCAATAGCAGGAAATTGAACATGAGCGGTCATGACCATATCCGCACCTGCGTTGATTGCTTGTTGAAATGGATACAGCTCAACCTTTTTTAAGCGATCTAGGTCATGTTCTACGAGCGGCAAGCCGTAGTGACTATCGACGGCTGTATCACCATGTCCCGGGAAATGCTTTAGTGTGGAAATGGTCTTTTCCTTTTGAAGGCCTTTCATTGTTTGAAGGCCGAGTCTAGTGACAAGTGCAGGGTCAGAGCTAAAGGAACGTACACCAATGACGGGGTTGTTTGGGTTATTATTCACATCAAGAACAGGAGAGAAGTTTGTATTGATACCTAAGGCGTTTAATTCCTTTCCGATGATTTTTCCTGTGTCGTATGCATTTTTCTTGCTTCTAGAGGCACCAATCGACATATTTCCTGGGAAATGTGTTCCCTTTTGTAGTCTTGTGACGATTCCGCCTTCTTGATCAATTGAAATGAGTAAAGGAATATTTGGCGATGCTTTTTGAAATTCATGAGTGAGTTTGACGGTTTGTTTCGTATCAACAACATTCTCTGCGAATAAGATGACACCGCCTAGATGATATTTCTTTACAAGATGAGAAACTTCTTTATTCATCTTTGTTAAGCCTGTAGGCGTGGATTCATCTTTAGTTTGCCAATTGCGAAAGTCTGGCATGAGCATTTGGCCAATCTTTTCATCCAGGGACATGTTTTGCACCATTTTTTTTGCGGTTGGAAGAGAGGCAGAGCTAACCTTTTCCGTTGGAATGGAAGAGGTTAGCAGGGCCAAAACCAGAGCAACGGGGAAGAGAGATTTTAACATCGAATTCCTCCTTTTACTTAAAAGATTCGTAGATTGCGGTCATGATGCTTCCATAAGTGCCAGTTGGGAAAAGGTCACCTTCAAATTGATTAGGGTTGGTTTCAGGTGAAACGACAGGTGAATGTTTCTTATTCGTCAGCAAAGCGATACCTAGATTGTGTTTTGGATCAATCAACGTCATCGTTCCGGTCCAGCCTGTATGTCCATACGCTTCGTTACTTGCATATTTTCCAAACATCCATTCCATGTCAGTATTGCCGTTTTTCCGCCAGCCTAGCCCGTATGTTGGGTTCGTGTCAGAGGATGTTGTAAAGAGATCAATAGAAGCTTGGTCAAAGATGGTTGTTTTCCCATAGCCTCCTTTGTTGAGCATCAGCTGGAGTAGCACCGCCATATCTGAGGTGTTAGAGAAAAGCCCAGCATGGCCTGAGACACCTGCCATTGAGTAATATGCTTTCTCATCGTGTACTTCACCTAGCAGGGTGTATTGTCGAATGTTTTCAAAGTCGATTACACCATCTCGCGTATTGCCTAAACGTTCGGTTGCTGCAAAATGCTTTGGCCTTAATCCTTTTTGTAGCGGATTGAACATTGTATGCTTGAGACCTAGCGGCCGATAGATTGTAGACTCTACATATTGATCAAGAGGCATCCCTGTTTTTTTCTCGATGATCATGCCTAAAAGCATGTAATCAATATCACTATAAATATGCTGGGTACCTGGCTCGTATTGTAGAGGCACCTTAGGCAGCCATTTCATGGTTGTTTGTCTATCTTGAGAGAAAAAAGAGCCCGCTGATTCTTTGCTATAAAATAAGACACTGGATGGGAGTCCGGCAGAATGGGTGAGAAGATCCTTTATTCGAAGCTGATCTTTGCCGGTTACCTTTGCATCTGGTTCATCCTGAAAGTCTGGCAGGATGGATTGTATTTTTTCATTCACATCTAGTTTTTGTTCATAAACAAGTTTTTGCAGGGCATAGTTGGTGGCATACATTTTTGTATTGGATGCGAGATCGAACAGTGTGTTCTTTTTCATTTTTTTATACGATTTGAGTTCAGTCGTACCGTCGTATTTTTGCCTGTAGCCATAGGCTTTTTGATGGACGATCCTACCATCCTTGATGATGATGAGCGCGGCTCCTGGAAATCCTGCTTTGATATCGTTTTGAATCATTTGATCAACCTTCCTAAGCTGCCTGGAAGAAAAACCTACTTGTTCCGGTCGTTTTGCTTTTTTTAAGACGGGATATTCTTCAGGTGCTGTTTTAGACAAAGACGATACAGGATGGGAGCTAGTTGCAAATGTTTGTACTGGTAGCCCAAGGAGTATGAACAGACATGTCATCAAAAGAAAACATTTCTTCAAGAGCTAGACCTCCTTATTGATTGGTTTCCTCGAATTCAACAGCCATATCATCATGAAAGCCAAATAAGTATGTGAAGATAAATCCAGCGACATATGCAATGAATAGTCCAATTAAGTAAAGAAGCATTTGATGCGTGTGAACGATAAAGGTTAATGGGAGACCTGATACCCCAATGGCTTTAGTGGCGATTTGGAAGTAGGCTTGAAATGCTCCGCCGATTCCAGCACCGAGACAAGCAGTGAGAAATGGTCTTCCTAGTGGTAGTGTGACACCGAAAATGAGTGGTTCACCAATACCAAGCATTCCTGAAGGAAGTCCACCTGCAATGGCTCTTTTGAGTTTTTTCTTTTTTGTTTTCATATAAATGGCAAAGGCAGCGCCTACCTGTCCTGCGCCTCCCATAGCGAGAATTGGCAGAAGCGGGTCATCTCCAATTGAATTGATGAGTTCCATATGAATAGGTGTCAGTCCTTGGTGAAGACCTGTTACAACAAGAGGAAGGAAGGTCGCACCAAGAACAAATCCAGCGAAAATACCGCCAATGTTTAATAGATAAGTGAGTCCTGAGGTGATGGCATCAGATATAAATCCGCCGACTGGCATGAAGACGACGTACGTAAAAATTCCAGTAATGAGTAATGTGATAGTTGGTGTGACGATGATATCGAGTGACTGCGGGACAAAGCGTCTAATTCGGGTTTCAACAAAGGCCATAAAGATGGCGGCAAGAAGAACACCGATGAGTCCGCCTCTGCCTGGTAGAATATTTGTGCCAAATAACATAATATCTGCGGAGGCTGGGTTAATAATGAGGATACCAGCCAATGCGCCTAATGCAGGAGAGCCTCCAAATTCCTTTGCGGCATTTGTTCCGACCAATATCCCAAGATAAGCGAACAAGCCTGAACCAATAACAGTTAAAATGATCGCAGCTTGAGATTTTTCATCGAGCCATCCCGCTTGCACGATCGCTTTTGTAATACCTGTAATGAGACCTGACGCAACCAGTGCCGGAATGATAGGGATAAAAATGCTGGCAATTCGCCGTAAGAACAGCTTGAACGGTGTGCGGTTCTTTTGTGAAATGGCTTGCTTGTTTTTTTGTGCTTCGTTGTTCAAGTCATATGAACCAGAGGCTTTTAGCAGCTGGTCAAACGCACTTGATACTTGGTTGACAACGCCAGTGCCTAAAATGATTTGAAGCGTTTCTGCCTCGACGACGCCAATGACGCCATCAAGTTCTTTGATCGCTGTGATTTGAACTTTTTCATCATCGATCGGTGTAATTCGGAGACGTGTCATACAATGTGTATGGGAAGAGATGTTTTCAGAACCACCACAGAGCGAAAGAATATCTTTCGCTAACTGCTGATATTTCTTTTGATGACTCATGTTGAATCCCCCTTTGGTTTTCGTTTCATGGAGCGGATGGCATGTCTTGTCTTGTCAATATATTGCGCTGTCTCTTCATATTGACGGGAAGCTAAGCTGAGGAACAAGACATCAATTAAGTAGAGCTGTGCCATTCTAGAGGAAGTGGCAGCACTGCGAAAAGGTGCTTCATTGGAACCGGACGTCGATAGGTGAACGTCACATAAAGCAGAAACGCTTGTATGGCCTGGATGCGTTAAGGCAATGGTTTTCACTTGATTTTCTTTTGCGAGCTGAAGGGCTTGAATGATGTCTAACGTTTCTCCAGAAAAGGATATTCCGAAAACAATATCGTTCTTTCCTGCATTTGCGATGACTGTGGATGCGATATGCATGTCAGTGAAGGCTGTGGCTGCATAATTGATTCTGAGAAATTTCTGCTGTGCATCAGCTGCGACGATGCCAGATGCACCAACACCGATAAAATGGATTTGATTTGCATGTAGCAGCAATTGAACGGCCTTTTCTAAAGCCTCTGCATTTAAAATAGAGGCCGTATCCTTAATCGATTGAATTGAGTTTCCTGCTGTTTTTTGAATAATGGATTGAAGTGGTTCATCTTGTTCGATATCTCGGTAGCCTTGTTTATCGTCATGCATTAAGTCTCCAGCGATCCGCATTTTCAAATCGTGATAGCCATCTAGCCCGAGAGATTTACAAAGGCGAATCACTGCAGAGCTGCTTGCACCGGCAGCCTGACTGATTTCATGCACTGTGCTTTTAATGACTTTGTCAGGATGGGCAAGGATATAGTCTGCAATGATTTTTTCAGATTGGGGAAGCTTTGATTTCATCGTGTGTAGTAGGGTGAGTCCACCTGCTGACATGAGCTCTGCCTCCTTTAGGCTTGATGATGTAAGATGGCTTTGTCGATATGGCCATTCGTTTTGTTGAGTAAATCCTGTGCTGTCTTCTTGTCTGTGTTTGTTTGGAGCATGACGATGGCGGTTTTGACTTCTAAATCTGCCGCTTCAAGTGTTTTCACGGCTTGTTCGTAGGAAGCGTTTGTCACATGTTGAATGATGGTGATAGCGCGCTCTTTTAGTTTATGATTGCTTACTTTTACATCAACCATCAGGTTTTCATATACTTTGCCTTGTCTGATCATGGCTGAGGTGGAAAGCATATTTAAAATCATTTTATGAGCGGATGCGGCTTTCATTCGTGTTGACCCGGTGATGGCTTCAGGTCCAACGATGACTTCAATGGCGCAGTCTGCCAGCTCGCTAATTTCTGCTTGTTCGTTACAGCTGAGGGCTACAGTTTTTGCTCCAATGGATCTTGCGTAATTTAAAGCGCCGATGATATAGGGTGTTCGACCGCTAGCGGCAATGCCGACGACAGTATCTTTTGACGTGAGGTGGATGTGTTTTAAATCCTGTTTGCCGGCTTCTTCACTGTCTTCCACATCTTCGGCAGCATGTGAAAAAGCGGAGTCACCACCTGCCATGATACCTACAATGACATCAGGGGAGACGCTATAGGTTGGTGGACATTCAACAGCGTCCATCACGCCAATTCTGCCGCTAGTTCCAGCGCCTAAATAAATGAGTCTGCCTCCATTCGAGATGGATTCATAAGCAAAGTCACTTGCTGTTTTGACATGTGGGAGTACACGATTGACCGCTTGAGCGACTTTCATATCTTCTTCATTGATCATCTGGAGCATTTCGAGCGGATCTGCTTGTGAAATTTCCATTGTGTTAGGGTTTCTTGATTCTGTTGTCAAAGAACGCAGTTGAGATGGCTGCATGTGACATACCTCCTTATTTCTTCATTTTCAGTATATTGAGTATGATATGAAATTTCAATATTATATTTAAATACTGAAATTATATTTCAATCAAAATGTCGTGCTGAAAGGTGATTAATTGTTAGAAAATAAAAAAAATAAAATTCCCCTTTACAAAAGGGGGACAACCTGTATATAATAATTTTTGTCAGCTTCACGGAAACAGCAAACTTGACAAACTGGCCCGTTGGTCAAGCGGTTAAGACACCGCCCTTTCACGGCGGTAACACGGGTTCGAATCCCGTACGGGTCACCATGATGTGGAGGATTAGCTCAGCTGGGAGAGCATCTGCCTTACAAGCAGAGGGTCGGCGGTTCGAGCCCGTCATCCTCCACCATATGCCGGTGTAGCTCAACTGGTAGAGCAACTGACTTGTAATCAGTAGGTTGGGGGTTCAAGTCCTCTTGCCGGCACTGTTTTTTCTTTATCAATTCCATATGTGGAGGGGTAGCGAAGTGGCTAAACGCGGCGGACTGTAAATCCGCTCCCTCCGGGTTCGGCGGTTCGAATCCGCCCCCCTCCACCATTTTTGGGCTATAGCCAAGCGGTAAGGCAACGGACTTTGACTCCGTCATGCGTTGGTTCGAATCCAGCTAGCCCAGTTAAGACACCTTTTTCAAAAAGGTGTCTTTTTTTATGTTGGCAGAGGGAATGTATAACTATTCAAAATGTTGTCGAGTTGAGTCAGAAGGCATCGAGAAAGTAAAATATAAGCATGAACGGAAAGGGGATGTACATATGGGAGATCAAAAGAAGGTCACGATTGTCGGGGTCCCGATGGACTTGGGTCAAACGAGAAGGGGCGTCGATATGGGGCCGAGTGCGATTCGATGTGCTGGCGTAAAAGAAAAAATGGAATCGCTTTCATTTGATGTGGAGGATCTCGGGGATATTCCAGTCGAGCAAAGGGACGATGAGAAAGGTTTATATACAAGTGAAAAGTTAAAAAATCTAACGGAGAATGCTGGTGCCAATCAGCTGCTTGCTGAAAAGGTTGACAGTATTGTGCAGTCAGGTTCGTTTCCGCTGATTTTAGGTGGTGATCACAGCATTGCGATTGGCACACTTGCTGGTGTAGCGAAGCATTATGAAAACTTGGGTGTCATTTGGTATGATGCGCACGGTGATTTAAATACGGAGGAAACCTCTCCTTCTGGAAATATTCATGGCATGCCGCTTGCTGTCAGTCTCGGCCTTGGGCATGCTGATTTAACGAACATAGGTGGTTATTCTCCTAAATTGAAACCTGAAAATGTCATATTAATTGGTGCTCGTTCTTTAGATGAAGGAGAGCGAGCGTTGATTAGAGAAAAAGGCATTAAGGTGTATACGATGCATGAAATTGATCGTTTAGGGATGACAAGGGTGATGGAGGAAGCTATTACGTATTTAAAGGAAAGAACAGATGGAGTCCACCTGTCGCTTGATTTAGATGGGCTAGATCCAGCGGAATGCCCTGGTGTAGGAACTCCAGTGGCAGGCGGCATTAGTTATCGTGAGAGTCACCTTGCAATGGAGCTTTTAGAGGAAGCAGGTATCTTGACTTCAGCCGAATTTGTGGAGGTAAATCCAGTACTAGATGAGAAAAATAAAACAGCAGAAGCGGCTGTTGCTTTAATTGGTTCTTTAATGGGTGAAAAGTTATTGTAGAGCGGGACTTGTTCCCGTTTTTTTTATTTTGGGAAAATTTAAGGATATATTAAGGTTTTTACCGGCTGATAAGCGTAACACGCTGTCAAAAATTTGTTACACTATTTTTTAGAGGAGAATGAAACCTTTTGGAAAGAGGTTCGTATACATAAAGACCGGTGAAGGCAGAGGTTGAATATACTATGGACACAATGATTAAAAAGAGAATTAAGCAAGTGAAAAAAGGCGACCAGAACGCATTTACAGACATCGTAGACCTGTATAAAGACAAAATTTATCAGCTGTGCTACCGTATGCTTGGGAATGCACACGAAGCGGAGGATATCGCACAGGAGGCGTTTATTCGTGCCTATGTGAATATTGAGAGCTTTGATGTGAATCGTAAGTTTTCCACGTGGCTGTACCGCATTGCAACCAACCTGACCATCGACCGTATTCGCAAAAAAAAGCCGGATTATTATTTAGATGCAGAGGTGGCAGGAACAGAAGGACTGAATATGTATTCTCAAATTGCTGCTGATGGCATTTTGCCAGAGGATGAGGTGGTGTCTCTTGAGTTATCGAGTACCATTCAGCAAAAAATTCTAAGATTACCCGATAAATATCGTTCAGTCATCGTATTAAAGTATATTGATGAACTCTCATTAAAAGAAATTAGTGAGATTCTGAATATACCAGTTGGTACAGTGAAAACGAGAATACACAGGGGTAGAGAGGCTCTCCGGAAACAGTTGAGAGACCTTTGAGTGAGGTGATTTTGATGAGCTGTCAGGATAGAATCGTCCAGCTTATGCATCAGTATTTAGACCGGGATATCATGCCCGAAGACGAAAAAGAATTAAAGAGCCATCTGCAATCGTGTGAGGAATGCCGTACTCATTTTCAACAAATTGAGAAATCCATCGCGCTCGTGCAGAGTACATCTCATATAGAAGCACCATCTGATTTCACTGCAAAGGTGATGGCAGGTCTTCCAAAGGAGAAAAAGCGTGTGTCGATTCAAAGATGGATCAAAGCTCACCCGCTGATGGTAGCCGCTGCCCTCTTTCTCATTTTGATGGGAGGCAGTCTGTTTACAAGCTGGAATACCGATCATAATTTCAGTGTGTCAAAGCAGCCGAATCTCGTGGTTGAAAATGATACAGTGACCGTACCTAAAGGGGAAACCGTCAAAGGTGATGTCACTGTCAAAAATGGCAAGCTGATTGTAGAAGGCAAGGTTGATGGAAATGTCACAGTCGTCAATGGGGAACAGCTGACTGCTTCTGCCGGACAAGTCACTGGTCAAATCAATGAAATTAATGAAGTGTTTGATTGGATCTGGTACAAAATGAAATCCACAGCACAAAACGTGATGCGGGTCATTGGACCAGAGGAGCAAAAGTAAATCGAACAGCATGGGAGCAGCCTCTTAGGGGCTGCTCTTTTTCTATATCATTGCTCAGATTCACACATACTAGAACGCCAGCCATATATGGCAACTATTTTCCTTGCTGAAATAAAATGTGGTATAATAGCCACGCTATGTATTTACACATAGGCTTTTTTTATAAAAAAATGCATCACACGAAGAAACTTGAAAATTCTGGAGGACGAGGAAATGGCTTTAGGGGATATTCCTTTTTTGCAGTACCTCGGTAATGCTGTTGATATACTCGTTGTTTGGTATGTGATATATAAATTAATGATGGTCATCCGCGGAACAAAAGCGGTTCAGCTTTTAAAGGGAATTGTGGTCATTGTTCTCGTCAGGATGGGAAGTGCGTATCTCGGTCTTAACACACTTCAATGGCTGATGGATCAAGCGATTACGTGGGGTTTCCTTGCGATCATTATTATTTTTCAGCCAGAGCTAAGGAGAGCGCTTGAACAACTCGGGCGCGGCCGTTTCTTCTCAAGAAGCGGGACACCTGTAGAGGAACAGCAGCAGAAAACGATCGAGGCAATTACAAAAGCAATTAACTATATGGCTAAACGTAGAATAGGAGCGCTGCTGACAATTGAGCGCGATACTGGGATGAATGATTACATAGAGACAGGAATTCCTTTGAATGCAAAAGTGAGTTCTGAGTTGCTGATTAATATTTTCATTCCGAATACACCGCTTCATGACGGTGCTGTGATTATGAAGCGTGATGAGATTGCAGCTGCGGCTTGTTATTTACCGCTGTCAGAAAGTCCTTTTATCTCTAAGGAACTCGGAACCCGTCACCGGGCGGCAGTTGGTATTAGTGAAGTGACGGACAGCTTAACCGTCATCGTTTCTGAGGAGACAGGCGGCATTTCTGTCGCAAGAAATGGTGATCTCCATCGAGAATTGACAGAAGAAGCGCTTGAAGAAATGCTGATTGCTGAATTTAGTAAAAACAGCAAAGATGCTTCCTCGACCAAATGGTATTGGAGGGGCAAGAAAAATGGATAAGATTTTGAATAATCGCTGGGCAGTTAAGTTTCTTGCATTGGTCTTCGCTTTATTGCTGTATGGTACAGTCAATTCAGCGCAAGCGCCCACGCCGAAAAAAATCGGTGAATCCTTTTTCCCAACATCGACGACAGATGAAGCAACCTTAACCGACATTCCTGTTAAAGCGTATTATGATGACGAGAAGTACGTCGTCACTGGTGTACCGCAGACAGTCAATGTCACGATTAAAGGATCAACAAGTGCAGTGAAAACAGCAAGACAAACAAAGAATTTTGAAATTTATGCAGATATGCAAAACTTATCTACAGGTACACATAAAGTGGAGCTGAAGGCAAGAGATGTATCAAAGGGAATCACATTATCGATTAATCCGTCTGTGACGACTGTGACGATACAAGAAAAAACGACAGCTGAATTTCCTGTTGAAACAGAATTTTATAATCAAAATAAAATCAAAGACGGCTATTCACCCGAACAGCCCATTGTGAATCCGAAAAAGGTGACTGTCACTGGCTCAAAGGACGTGATCGACAAAATTTCTGTCATTAAAGCCTTTGTGAACTTAGAGGATGTCGATCAGCAAATCCAGAAGGAAGCGAAGCTCACTGTGTATGATAGCAGCGGGAATGAGTTGCCAGTCGAAGTGAGTCCGTCAGTGGTGGATATTACGGTCCCAATCACGAGTCCGAGCAAGAAGGTCCCGTTTAAAATTGAGCGGACGGGCAGCTTACCGGATGGGATCAGTATCTCAAGCATTGAGACAAGCCCGAGTGAGGTCACAGTTTACGGCTCTCAAAAGGTGCTTGATGCACTTGATTTTATTGATGGCGTTAAGCTGGACCTAAGCAAAATCCAAGATGATACGGAGATCGATGCCGACATTCCTCTGCCAGATGGTGTGAAAAAGGTATCGCCCGAAACTGTTAAGATCAAAGTGAAGGTTGCAACAGCTGAAGAAAAAAAGATCGATAATGTCCCGATTTCTGTCGTGGGTCTGAGCAAGGACCTGAGTTCTGAATTTGTGAGTCCGTCTTCTGGGCGTCTCACGCTAACAGCAAAAGGGTCAAAGAGTGCAATTGATAAACTAAAGGCTTCAGATATTGAAGCCTATATCAATGTGGGGGACTTAAACGAAGGAACACATGAGGTCAAAGTACAAGTGAACGGTCCTCAAAACGTGACGTGGACATTATCGAGATCAAAGGTCAAGGTGAAACTTACCTCTACTGACACAGAAGATCAGCCGGCTTCTACGAATGATCGAAAGGATCAATCGTCTAATGAAGATGATCAGGAAGAGAAGAGTCAAAAGGAATCGACACAAGATAAAGCAAAAAAAGAATCAATTCAAAGACAGCGGGTTAAAGAAGATAAAAAAGAGGACACAGAGTCCTCTTGAATGGTAAAAAAGGAGCGATTGAAACATGGGCAAGTACTTTGGAACTGATGGTGTAAGGGGTGTGGCTAATAGCGAATTAACGCCAGAGCTCGCATTTAAAATTGGGAGATTTGGCGGCTATGTGCTCACAAAGGATAAAGAACGTCCAAAGGTACTCGTTGGGCGAGACACACGTGTATCCGGTCATATGTTAGAAGGAGCCCTCGTGGCAGGCCTACTTTCAATTGGGGCTGAAGTGATGCGTTTAGGTGTCATCTCAACACCTGGCGTGTCCTACTTAACGAAGGCAATGGATGCAGAAGCAGGTGTCATGATTTCTGCTTCTCACAACCCTGTTCAAGACAACGGAATTAAATTCTTCGGCGGTGACGGCTTTAAGCTGTCAGATGAACAGGAGAATGAAATTGAGCAGCTAATGGATCAGCCAGTCGATCAATTACCACGCCCGGTTGGAGCCGATCTTGGAACGGTGAATGACTACTTTGAAGGCGGTCAGAAATACTTACAATTCTTGAAGCAGACAGCGGATGAGGATTTCACAGGCATTCATGTGGCGCTTGACTGCGCTAACGGTGCGACTTCTTCTCTAGCGACACATTTATTTGCTGATTTAGATGCAGATGTGTCCACAATGGGAACATCACCAAACGGATTGAATATCAACGATGGCGTAGGGTCAACTCATCCAGAGGCTCTTTCTGCTTTTGTGAAGGATAAGGGCGCAGATATTGGTCTTGCGTTTGATGGTGACGGCGACCGTTTAATTGCAGTCGATGAAAAAGGTGATATCGTAGACGGCGATCAAATTATGTACATATGTGCACGTTATTTGAAGGGCGAAGGCCGATTAAAGGATGACACCGTCGTGTCAACGGTCATGAGTAACCTAGGTTTCTATAAAGCGCTGGAGAAACAAGGCATTCAGAGTATCCAAACCGCAGTTGGTGATCGCTATGTGGTCGAAGCGATGAAAAAGGACGGCTATAACGTCGGCGGTGAGCAATCAGGCCACTTGATTTTCCTTGATTACAATACGACAGGTGACGGCATGCTTTCTGCCATCATGCTTGTGAATACATTAAAAGCGACAGGGAAAACATTATCAGAGCTTGCGGCTGAAATGGAAAAGTTCCCACAGCTTCTAGTAAATGTGAAAGTGTCTGATAAATATAAAGTCGAAGAAAATGAAAAAGTAAAAGCGGTGATCCAAGAGGTAGAAAAAGAGATGAACGGCGACGGGCGTATCCTTGTTCGTCCATCTGGAACAGAACCGCTTGTACGTGTGATGGCAGAAGCGAAAACAAAAGAGCTGTGTGATGAATATGTGGCTCGAATTACCGCTGTTGTCAAAGAAGAAATGGGTATTGAGTAATCAATCAAAGCAAATCGCAGAGCTGCGGTTTGCTTTTTTTTCGAATAAACGTCATAAGAGGAGGGTTCTTGACGAATCATATAGGCGAGGGCCATTTGCTGATGCCTTCATACATAAGGAGAGCACATCAAAGGTAGAACGTGACAAGCCTCATCGCATATAGTGTATGGAGGTCTCACTTTCTAAAATGAAGGGGATCACCCGCTACATTGTGATTGACGGAGGTCAGACCTTATAGTACAATCATCCTTGTGTTACTGGATTTTTATTCTATCAGGAAAGGCAGGGTAGATGTTCAGGAACTCTCTTATAATTATAGCGCCCGAACTAAGCGATCGGACGACAGATGCTTAGTTGACGAGGATGGAGGTTATCGAATTTTCGGCGGATGCCTCCCGGCTGATCAAATATAGAGATCACAGCCGTAAGTGTTTCTTTAAAGCAAAGAGGTGACTCTTTGTACAAAGGGAATACACATGATCTCCCAAATTAAACATGTAGAGAGGGACGAAGAAATGTCCCTTCTATTTTAGTAGGCTTTCTTTGTCCCTTTCACATGATCGGGAGGAAGAATATTTATGTGTGGAATCGTAGGTTATATTGGTCAGAATGATGCGAAGGAAATCTTATTAAAAGGTTTAGAAAAGCTTGAGTACCGTGGGTATGACTCAGCAGGTATCGCTGTGGCAAACGAAGAAGGCGTGCATGTGTTCAAAGAAAAAGGACGTATCGCTGAGCTTCGTGAGGTCGTTGATGCAAACGTGGCATCTACAGCGGGAATTGGACATACACGCTGGGCAACACACGGTGTACCAAGTCATCTAAATGCGCATCCGCATCAAAGTGCTTCTGGCCGTTTTACGCTTGTTCATAACGGTGTCATCGAGAACTATGTACAATTGACACGCGAATATTTACAAGACATCACACTTAAAAGCGACACAGATACAGAGGTTGTTGTTCAAGTCATCGAACAATTTGTGAACAGAGGTCTTGATACAGAGGAAGCTTTCCGTCAAACGCTTCTTCAATTAAAAGGCTCTTACGCAATTGCCCTTTTCGATAACGAAAACAAAGAAACAATCTATGTGGCGAAAAACAAAAGCCCATTATTGGTTGGTTTCGGCGAAGACTTCAACGTTGTGGCTTCTGACGCAATGGCGATGCTTCAAGTAACAAACGAATATGCGGAATTAATGGATAAAGAAATGGTCATTGTCACAAAAGACGAGGTTATCATCAAAAACCTTGACGGTGATATCATGACACGTCCTTCTTATATCGCTGAGCTAGATGCAAGCGACATCGAGAAAGGCACATATCCTCACTACATGTTAAAAGAAACGGATGAACAGCCGCTTGTGATGCGCAAAATCATCCAAGAATATCAAGACGAAAACGGCAAGCTGTCAGTCGCTGGCGATATCGCAAGCGCAGTAGCAGAAGCAGACCGCATTTACATTGTGGCTTGCGGAACGAGCTACCATGCAGGTCTTGTTGGTAAACAATACATTGAAAACTGGGCAAAAGTACCTGTAGAAGTCCATGTAGCAAGTGAATTCTCTTACAATATGCCGCTTCTATCGAAAAAACCGTTGTTCATCTTCCTTTCTCAATCTGGGGAGACTGCGGACAGCCGTGCTGTACTTGTTCAAGTCAAAGAGCTTGGTCATAAAGCATTAACGATCACAAACGTACCAGGGTCTACGCTTTCTCGTGAAGCGGACTTTACATTGCTTCTTCATGCAGGACCAGAAATCGCAGTGGCTTCAACAAAAGCCTACACAGCACAAATCGCTGTTCTTGCGATCCTTGCATCCGTTGCAGCTGAATTAAATGGTCAATCTCTTGATTTTGATCTTGTGAAAGAGCTTGGTATTGTGGCAAACGCAATGGAAGCCCTTGTGGATCAAAAGGATGAAATGGAACAAATCGCTCGTGATTTCTTCACAGTGACACGTAACGCATTCTTTATCGGAAGAGGACTTGACTACTATGTGTGCCTTGAAGGTTCACTAAAACTAAAAGAGATCTCTTACATCCAAGCAGAAGGTTTTGCTGGCGGAGAACTCAAACACGGCACCATTGCTTTAATTGAAGAAGGCACACCGGTCATTGCCCTTGCAACGCAAGAGCACGTGAACTTAAGCATTCGCGGTAACGTCAAAGAAGTTGTTGCACGCGGCGCAAACCCATGTGTCATCTCACTGAAAGGTCTAGAAGACGAAGGCGACCGTTTCGTCCTTCCAGCTGTACACCCAGCACTTGCACCACTTGCATCTGTTGTTCCATTACAGCTGATCGCTTACTACGCAGCCCTTCACCGCGGGTGTGATGTGGATAAACCACGTAACCTTGCGAAGAGTGTGACGGTGGAGTAGGGATTAGATAAAATCAGATTTTTGATACCCCTTTAGATATCATTTTCTAAAGGGGTGTTTTTGTGTCAAAAGAACTAAGTAATTTAAAGTTAAAAATAGATTCGATAAGGTCGTACATTCAATATCAATTTCAAGGGGGAGATGTTATTTTTATTCGATACTTAAAAAAGGAAAAATGGGGAATTGCTTTTTTCTTGATTGGTTATGTCGCATTGTTTATTAGCTCTTATTTGTTGATTGGCGGTCCTGCCTCAAGTGGAGGGCCGATTGGTGTATTTCTTGGATTTTGTATTGTTCAATTTTTAAAATATAGAGCTTTCAAAAAAGATGAAAAGAATAAAAAGGGAAATGGTCAAGGTTTATATTATCGTTTATAAGTTATATTTACATCCATAATTTCACATGGGTGATAATGCGCTAATTATATAAAAATAGAATACCAAACGCACCTTGCGCTGGTAATACAGGTTAAATATTTAACAAAGAAAGAGAGAAGAACACATGCTCAAACCTAAAATCTACACAATGAGTTTTGCAAAAGTCTATCCTCTCTATATCGCAAAAGCAGAGAGAAAAGGACGAACGAAGGCTGAAGTTGATAGGATCATTTGTTGGTTGACAGGGTACAGTCAAGAAGAGTTGCAGGAACAGGTGGATAAACAGGCAGATGTTGAAACCTTTTTCGTTGAGGCTCCTGAGCTTCACCCTTCCCGCAGCTTAATCAAAGGAGTCATCTGTGGTGTTCGGGTAGAGGACATTGAGGAAGAAATCATGAAAAACATTCGGTATATGGATAAGCTGATTGATGAGTTAGCGAAAGGAAAGGCGATGGAAAAGATTTTGCGAGGTTCATCATGAAAATAACTAGTAAGCCCAGTGAACGCACCTTCACTGGGCTTTTTTATATCATTTACACCCTCTTATAGATCATTCGACCAATAAAAATAAAACTCATTTGAACGAATCCATTCTTGATGTCGTCAAAAGAAGTGATATCAAAAAAATTGGTGTATGAAAAAGGAGTGGCGTGGATGGATATGAAGATGATTTTACCTCTCATTTTGCTGCAAGCTATTTTAATGGTGATTGGTTTGTTTGATTTGCTGAAAAGAGATCCATCGAGAATCAGAGGAGAAGTGAAGTGGGTTTGGGCTTTGGTGATTGTGTTTGTGGCGAGTGCCGGTCCTATTGCGTATTTCATTTTTGGTCGTAAACAATCTTAATAGGGGGAATTCGCTTGAATATGCTGGAGTGTCATGGGCTGACGAAATCATATGGTCGGCATGAGATTTTAAAAAATGTATCGTTTTCCGTTGGAGAAGTCGGGTGTGTAGGCTTTTTAGGAGCCAATGGAGCAGGAAAGACGACAACAATTCGTATTTTGACGGGGCTTGCTCGTCCTACGTCTGGCGTCGTGAAGGTGGCGGGTTTGGATGTGACAAAGGATATGAATCAAATCAGTCATGTGATCGGGTATTGTCCGCAGCAACCTGCATTTTATCAGGATATGACGGGGCAGGAGTGGATGCATTGGGTTGGCGGGTTATTTCATTTAGAGAAAAAATTGATTCACTCTAAAACGGAGGAACTGTTGAAGCTTTGCCGCATTGATGAGGCGAAGGATCGTTCCATAGGCAGCTATAGCGGAGGAATGAAGCAGAGGCTCGCCATTGCGCAGGCACTCATCAACAGCCCGAAGGTTCTCATCCTAGATGAACCTATGTCCGCACTTGATCCCATGGGAAGAAAAGACGTTCTAACATTGATTGAGCGTCTAAAACAAGAGATGTTGATCTTTATGTCGACCCATATTTTAGATGACATTGAAAGAGTGGCGGATCATATTATCATGATCAACAGCGGGAAAATTGAGATGTCCTCTTCCATGAAACAGATCAAAGAAGACTATATCCAGCCCGTCATCGAATTCCAATTAGAAAAACAGAATGCGGAACTAGTGGCTTTGTTAAAAGAGCGGGTTTGGGTGGAAGAATGCATTGATACGGGGGAGGGTTATCAGGTGCGAGTCAACGATCAACGAACGGCATTGAAGGAACTGCCTGGTCTCATCACTGAAACGGGCGGCGTACTACTCAATTATCGACTATCTAAGCTGACGCTTGAAGATATTTTCATGAAGGTTGTGAATTCATGATGATGTTCAAAAAGGAATTTAGGGAGTTATTCACTAGTTATAAAATCTTATTTGTTCCCATCATTTTTACGATTTTAATGATCACGCAGCCTATTACGTTGAAAATGCTGCCAGATCTTCTATCGAAATCAGCTAATTTACCTGAAGGATCAACATTTTATATACCAGAGCCAAGTGCTGGAGAGGCGTTAGCAAGTGCATTGAGCAAATTCGATTCGCTCGGCGTTTTTATCTTGATTATGATTGTGATGGGGACGATCGCGGGAGAGCGTGCCTCTGGGGTGGCTTCGATGATTATGGTAAAACCAGTCAGTCGAACGAGTTATTATGTATCAAAAATATGCGCCTATGCCTGTCTGACCTTTTTTAGTTTGGTGGTGGCGGTGCTGGCCTCCGTATATTATGTAGACATTCAATTTGGGCATCTGGACTGGATCAACGTGTTAAAAGGCGTACTTCTTTATTACCCAAACTTACTGCTGATTGTGGTGTCGACCATTTGTGCCTCGGCTTTCTTTCAGCGTTCGGTGACGGCTGGCGGTGTTTCGCTTTTGATCAATCTCATTCTTTTTACAGTCCCTCCATTTTATGAGGACACACTGGGGAAGTATGCACCTAAAGGCATGACAAGTGCGGCAGAGGAAATGATACACCAAGGAACCTATTCAGATCATGCTCTTACAAGTTTTTTAGGTGTATCGATGTTGATTGTCCTCTTTTTTCTCATTGGATGGTTTCTTTTTAGAAAACAAGAATTATAGCATGTTGTACCCTTTGGATATGGTGATCTAAAGGGTTTTTTTAGCCTGTTCCGTATCATTCTACCAAGGGTGATTTCCATTTTAATTGGAGCTGTGCATGGAAAATCGGCTTTCAACAGATTGAGCATCGGAGCGGGGCATCATTTGAAAGGCTTTTTTGATTGGGCTTCATTCTTGAGCATAACATCTATATGAAAAAGAAAGTTTGGTATGATAGGTATAAATTGATTGTATTTTCAGAAAAGGGGTCATTGATAGATGAGAACTTCACGTAATCCTGAGACGATTCACCCGCCAGTTGCACCATATACCCATCAAATAGAGACAACAGGACCACAGCGGTGGTTAACCTTATCAGGTCAAGTGGGGATGGAAGTAGATGGAACCATCCCAGCGAGTCCGATGGAGCAACTCGAGCTAGCGTTAGAGAATGTGAAACGCAATGTAGAAGCAGCAGATATGAAAGTGGAAGATATCACGAAGCTTGTGTTTTATTTGGTAGGAGAGTTTGATGCTGAGAGCAGAAAACGAATCATGGGTCAGTTCTTAGGTGACCATCTGCCTTGTATGACGATGATTTATGTGGTTGCCTTGGCATCTCCTGCTTTAAAGGTAGAGGTGGATGCGTGGGCGTGTAAGGATATGGTTTCCGTTGATGAGTCGGTTTGATGGAATAGCTATTTCATAGATAAAAGGTTGGGATATTGAGGCCCAATCTTTTTTATTTTGTATTAATTCCGTTTTCAGTATGTTTATAGAATATATTACCTCTATTCTCTTACCTTGTTATTCTCTATATGGTAATATCAGGGTAAATGGTTATTGGGTCTAATTACATTCACTTTTATCTTATAAAGCACCATAGATAAGCATACATCACTCTAATGCAAGGGAGAGATTTCATGCCATTCATGGAGGTTCAGAATGTAAGCAAACGATATAGCAATGGTGATGGGATAAAGGATATGTCGTTTTCCATCGAAGCAGGAGAGGTTGTGGCGCTGCTTGGGCCTAATGGTGCGGGGAAAACGACAACCATTCGATGTTTAACGGGTCTATATCAACCAGATCAAGGGGAGATTCTCATAGAGGGTTTTCCTCCTGATCATTCCCATGTCAAAAAGCAAGTAGCTCTTATCCCTGATCAGCCATATTTGTATCCAAAATTAACGGTTGCTGAACATGTTCAATTCCGTGCAAGGGGCTATCATAAAGGCTTAAAACAGATCAAAGAAAAGGTATATGATGCGTTGAAAGAAGTACATATGGAAATGAAGATGAACGAACTGTGTGGAAGGCTTTCAAGAGGCCAAAAACAGCGTGTCGTTTTAGCAGGGGCCATTGTGCAAGATGCCTCCCTTTTTATTTTAGATGAACCGACTGTAGGGTTGGATATCCCTTCAACACAATGGCTGTCGGATTGGCTGATACAAAAAAGCCGTCAAGGTGGTGCTGTCCTTGTATCTACTCATAGCCTAGAGTTTGTTCTTGATACGGCTAGCAGGGTGATATTGATTCGAGACGGTGACATCATGAAAAGTATTGATGTTCCTCAATTGAAGGAAGAACAGATCAAGTGGCGGGCAGAAGTCATTCAACTTCTGGGGGAGTGGTCTAGTGAATAACACACTCTCACTTTTATGGATGAAATCCCAAAGGCGTTTGATCAGTAAAAATCAAGAAAAGAAAATGCCTTTTCTGATCTTGCTGATTTTCATTGCTGCGATTGGTTTTCAGCTGAGCGCAGTCTCAAGTATGGGGGATTGGAATGCTCAGGTAGCAGGATGGATCATTGTCTTTTTATTTGTTCTTTATACTGGTTTTGGCTTGTTTTCAAATCGGATGCCTAGTCAGATGAACGATATCATTTGGTTATATGGAAATGGTGCTTCCTTATGGACGGTTGTGATGAGTGTATGTGTGTATCACATTTTTTGGCGAGGGGCTCTCCTTATGATCTCTGCCGTGTCTGCAGATATCCTCCTTTTTTGTTTGACGCAGCAGTATCCTTTTCTACTCGGGAAATCGCTTATCCTGACAGGGCTTTTATGTATGACCGAAACGTGGATGCTTGCGGTGTCTTGTGCTAGAACCATTCAAGTATATAAGCGAATGCTCTTACTCGGTTTTGTACTGATTTTTTGCTGTTTTGCACTGCTTGTTTTGAATCAATTGATGATGAAACAGTCCTCAATGATGAACATCGCTGATTCTTTTATGTTTCAAGTTGGACGTATGATCGAAGAGTTTTCTTTCCTTTCTTTATTGATATTTCTTGGAGTGATGACGTTATCTTTAACGATGATGTACAGGGCCAGTCATCGTTTAGAGATGAAGGAGACGTTAGTCAAGGAGGCAGCATTTTGGGAGGAATTTGAGGGGAAACAGATTCATTCAAATCCAATGGATGCAAAGAAAGGCAAGACGTGGTGGGGACTTCCTACATTAACGGGAAGCTTGGCTTTTCTTTGGCTAGAATTATTGTTGATGAAAAAATATGTGACCTTCCATCTGTTATCTACCATGCTGCTGATAGGTACTTACTATGTCGTCATTTCTTATTTTTCAGATTGGCTGAATCTATTATTGATAGTCATTGGTGCATCCGTCCTTCTCAGTTCATATTACGCTGGGATTGTAAGGCATGCGCAAACAGGGGTGCTGTATCTTTTTCCAGGCGCTTTATATCAAAAAATTCTTCTATTAGAAGTGTTTCAAACCTTTTGGTTGTATGCTGTCTACTTTATTTCTCTTTTATTGTTTGAGATTCAAGATGTATTGTATTGGGCCCTATTTGGTGGAGGGGTTTATATATGGTTTTTGGCCGTACGGCTCTTTACCTTTATGCAGCCGCTGAGACGAGAAGCGAGTCTTTCTTTGGGCATCTATTATCGATCATTGCTTATCGCAACTGCAATAAGTGCAATGATCATCATTGGCATTCATATGTTCACTAATGGCTGGTTTACAACGATTACATGTTTATTTACTGGATTTGTATTTTATGTGATTTGTTATCGATGGCGTAGGACTCATTAAAAAGAGGAGTTGATTGTGATGAAACCAGAAGATAAGCTATCTCAAACGGTTCAACGTTTGGTCAATACGAATGAAGTAACGATCGTTCGAGCAATGGGGGAATTAAGAAAATCCGGAAAAGATGCAGTGCCAGTCCTTGTTGAAGCCTTAAAAGAAAAGGGTTCTTTGCGGAATATTGCAGCAGCAGTACTTGGTGAATTTGGAGCAGATGCGGGGGACGCAGCTGAGTCCCTTGCCAAGCTATTAGAAAGTGAAGAAGAGGAGACAAGAATGGCGGCTGCGATATCACTCATGAGGATTGGTCAGCCTAGTTTGCCATTCCTTCTTCCATTGGCTAAACGTTATGAGGGACCTACTTGTTTCTGGGCATCCTGGTGTATCTCTTGGATTGACCCATCAAAAATCGAAAAAAACATGTATGAGTGCCTAAAACAGGAACAAGAACATCCATCAGGGAACGTGGTCCCTTTTGCCGCAGAAGAGGCACTAGGAAAAATCATCGCTTTTCAATTAAAAGAAAAGGGGGATGAGTAGTGGGAACGCAAATACTTAAATGGCCTGAGCACCTTCCTTGGATTCATTCTACATAGTGTGGATCAGTTGAGTATCCATTTAACCTGTGTCCATGTTCCATATACGGAAGAAGAAAAATCGATAGAGGTTGTTTCGAAATATGCGGAGGAAAAGAATCTCATTGCTCCCATTGTGTTGGATCAAGATTATGAGATTGTCACAAAATATAAAATTCAAGGATTGCCAAGTTTTTGCCTCATAGATAAAGAGGGACAATTAATTGATAGGAAAATGGGAGATACCGGCTGGGAAAAAATATTAAAAAAACTAGAAAAACGATCATAATTAGAGTTATGGAGGAGAGCGTTTTGTTTCAATCAAACCAAGAATTGAAAAAAACGGTGGTCTTTTATGCAGGTGTGGGAGCTGTTTTGCTGATTCTCATGATGTTTAAATGGCTGCCGATTTCTGCAGACTGGGAGTTGCCGTTGATTTTGTTTGGATTGGGAATTTTGCTTTATTTGAAGCGTGTGCTATGGAAGGAAGAAAAAAGTCATCATTCATAAGTATGATACCTAAAATATAAATTCTAGGTTATTTTATTAAATTTACCTTAAAACACGGTTTTTCACATGGGGATCAGATCCAATTTTTAAAAAGTGTGGTAGGATATATATGCTTTATTTTTATATTTTCCGAAGGAGCTGTCGTGTTGAAGGGATCTAGGGTTGAGTTTATTGATAGTTTACGTGGTTTTAGTTTATTAGGTATTTTGATCGTGAATATGCTTAATTTTCAATATGATTATGATTTTGAGAAGATGTTTGATTCGAGCATGTGGGGACAGGAATTCGGGGTATATGTGACGGAGATTTTGTTCCAGGGGTCGTTTTATCCGATTTTTTCATTTTTGTTTGGCTATTCTTTTATCAAGCTCATTGAATCCACAAAGGCTCAGGGGCTGAATACGAATGCCATCGTCATTCGACGGGGCTTTGGTCTGATTGTGCTTGGTATGCTTCATTACATATTTATTTGGAATGGTGATATTCTTCTTTATTATGGAGCTTGTACGTTTTTCTTGATGATGTTTATGGGCAGCCGGGTGAAAACAACGCTTATATGGTCGGGTGTATTAGGGGCTTTGTCATTAGTGGTTGTGCCGTACATGATGAACTTTGTTTATGGAAATGATGATTTATTAACCGATGTGTATGCGAAGGGTGCGTATGGGGATATTTTGCTCAGCCGGATTACGATTGAAGACGATATGGTGATTGTCACCATTATTATGGCGATCGTGACCATTACGCTTATGCCGATACTAGGGTTTCTTTTCGGTACGATGATGGTGGGTCCGTTTGCATTGCTAGGTATGGTGATTGGTAAACGAGGACATCTCACGGAAGAAGATCGAGGGGTGGCTTATCGCAAAGGCTGGGTCTGGGTCATTGTCGTCGGGCTTGCGCTAAAATGTGCGACGTTCATTGATTCGCCTTGGAGTGAATTCGTTATGATTCTCGGTGGCTATGTACTGGCGATCGGGTATATTCAAGCTTTTATTGTTTTCTACTATTCGAAGGTAGCCGAAGGCCTCAAACGTTTGCTTGCAGGGCTTGGCCGTTTGTCCCTATCAAACTATTTGGCGCAGTCGATCATTTGTACAACGATTTTCTATTCTTATGGACTTGGTCTATTTGGGCAGATGGGGTCAATGTTGGGGCTGCTGCTTGCTGTCGGACTGTACACAGCACAGCTGTTCATCAGCTATCTCTATTTGAAAAAATGGAGAAGAGGTCCGGTGGAGTGGATGATGGGAAAATGGGTGTATTGGAGATAAATTTTGGGGAAGGCCGCATAGCTGAAGAGCTGTGCGGTTTTTTTAGTTGAGTTGCAATCAAAAAATGGTTGATTATTCTTCCAGTGTGTATATAATGTATATATACAATATTTCGTTCCGAACACCAGTACAGAAAAAAAGAGGTTTTTATATGCAAATTACGATTTCAAACCACTCTAAGGAGCCCATCTATGAGCAAATTACGAATCAAATTAAATCGATGATTTTAACGGGTGAGCTGGCGGAAGGCGCGGCACTACCGTCTATTCGAAAGCTGGCGAAGGATTTACAAATCAGCGTCATCACAACAAAGCGAGCATATGAAGAGTTAGAGAAGGCAGGATTTATTTATTCGATTGTCGGTAAGGGATCATTTGTTGCCGAGCAAAACCTAGAGGTCATGAGAGAGAAGAAATTGAAGGTGATTGAGGAACAGCTTGGAGCGGTTGTCACAAACGGCAAGGAATTAGGCTTATCTTTTGATGAATTGCAGCAGTTATTAAAGTTCTTGTATGAGGAGTGAGATGAGTGGAGCACGTGATTGAATTCAAAGGAGTATCAAAACGATTCAAGGACTTTTCTGTTCAGAATCTTGATTTACAGGTCAAAAAAGGCTTTGTTACAGGGTTTATTGGAGAAAATGGTGCTGGTAAGTCGACAACTATTAAAATGATCATGAATTTGTTAAAGCCAGATTCGGGTGAGGTTAAAATCTTCGGATTAGATTATCGCACCCATGAAAAAGAGATTAAGGAACGAATCGGCTTTGTTTACGATGCTAACGTTTTTTTCCCAGGATTGAATTTAAAAGACATCAAACGAATTGTGGCACCTGCCTATAAACGCTGGGATGACCAGCTTTTTTATCAATATATTGAACAGTTTGGTCTGCCGCTGAATAAAGCGATCAAAACATTTTCAAAAGGGATGCAGATGAAGGCGTCACTTGCGATTGCGCTGTCGCATCATGCAGAGCTGATTATCATGGATGAACCAACTGCTGGGTTGGATCCGGTCTTTAGAAGAGAGCTGCTCGGCACGTTACAAGAATTGATGATTGATGGAAATCGAACGATCTTTTTCTCGACGCATATGACGACTGATTTAGATCGCATCGCGGATTATATTGCGTTTATACAAAATGGAAGATTGGTCTTTCAACAGTCGATTCACGAGGTAGCGGAGAATTATGCGCTTGTGAAGGGGAGTCTGGATTTGTTGGATCGAGACACAGAAAAGGCGTTTATCCATATTCAGCGTACGGCAGCCGGATTTGAAGCATTAACAGATCGGATTGATGAAGTGAAACTTATTTTTGGGGATGCTGTTGTGATTGAACCGGCGTCGCTTGAGGATATCATGTTTTATTTGAAAGGCGGGGTGAAGCATGTTTCATTTAATTAAGCGTGATGTGATTTTGCAAAAGAAGCAGTTACTTATTTTTATTCCGTTTATCTTATTTTTTATTTTCATGGATGTCCATCCAGTATTGACGTTTCTCGTCGCTAGTGTCTTCATTCCATTTAACACATATGCGTACGATGAGAAGGCAGAAACGAATATCCTATTAAATTCTTTGCCTTATACACGGAATGAAATTATTGCATCTCGTTATCTTGGTGCCGTTTTTTATATGGTCATTGCGATCGGGCTGACAAGTGCTGCTTTATTTAGTTTTGGGAAGCTGTTTTCGATGATGGATATTGCTCTTGGCAGCGGGTTGTTTTTATTGTTCGCGGCGTGCACGTTTCCATTGTTTTATATCTTAAAGCCTGGTTATATCACAACGGCAGTGATCATTGGCTTTATCCTATTATCTGCTATGGGACCGCCAGTTGTTCTCTATTTAGCAGAGCAATTCAGTGGGATCACTGATTTTATGATGAATTTATCGATCCCTATTTTATATACGGGATCAACTGTGTTGATTATGCTCATCTACTTGCTGTCTTGGGGACTTTCTACTGCGATTTACCAGAGGAAAGTGTTCTAATTCAGATGATCACATCATTTTTAGAGAATCATTCATTTTGAGGTAGGACTTTCAAAATGGATGATTCTTATTTTTTTGCATCCGGTGAAATTGACATACAGAAGAAAAGAGGTTATTGTTAATTAACATAATGTTAATTATTTTTAACATATTGTTAAATAAATCTTCCTTTAAGAAAGGAATTTGAAATGGAGATTAAAAATCGAATTAAGGTCTTACGGGCAGAAAGAGACTGGACACAAAAGGATTTGGCAGAGAAGTTAGGTGTGACTCGTCAAACGGTGGCATCTATTGAAAATGGTAAATATTCTTTGTCTTTAAAACTAGCATTTCAAATTGCTAGGACATTTGAAGTTGACTTGTATGACGTATTTCAAGAAGTCGACAAGGAGGAGCAACGATGATAACGACTATCATACTTTATTCTCTAATTATCCTTTCCATTTTAAGCACAGTTTTTCAATTTAAGAAGAACCGTGAATATAAACATGATGAACGAGGACAATTTATTTTAGCGAAAGCAGGAAGCTTTTCTATTGTAGGTGTTGCTTTAGCTTATCTATTAGTTGTTATCATTCAATCTTTAGTCCATCAATTTTCATCTCCAACAGAATGGTTTTATATAGCCATAACATTTATGTATGTATCAAGTGTTTGCGCAAATACAATCGGTATCATCTATTGTGAAAAAAAATATTAGCTTTTGTTATCTATGGATGTAAGCTGGAGTTCTTCATGAAAGGAAGAGAAAAACAATGAAAAAATTATTGAGGATGATGCTTATATTCATCATCACCATCATCACTGTACTGGTTGTTTTTCTAGCAAGTGTTTACTTTGTCAATCTATTTAGTAAGGAAAGGGAGAAGGAGAAAATAGAATCTTACGGGCAAATGGTCCCGGTTGATGGTAAAAAGATGAACGTGTTGATTCAAGGCAGTGGAAAAGAAACGGTTGTGCTTCTTCCAGGTTATGGGACCGCTTCACCAGTGCTTGATTTTATGCCGCTTGTAAATGAATTATCGCCATATTACAGAGTCGTAGTGATTGAACCATTTGGTTATGGTTTAAGTGACGATACTGATAAAGTACGGACAAGTCAAAACATTGTGGATGAGATTCACGAATGTTTGCAGAAGCTCAATATTAAAAAATATACGATGATGGGTCATTCGATTTCTGGGATATATGGATTGGAATATGTTAATCAGTATGAAAAAGAAGTCACAGCATTTGTTGGAATTGATAGCAGTGTTCCTAAGCAGGATACAGATGAATTGCCAGTCTCTAGCTTACAGCTGCTCGATCAATCAGGTTTTTACAGGTTATTAGTGAAAGTGAACCCAGAGCAACTGATTACGCCTAAAGTGGATGACAAAACGAAAGAGCAGATCAAAATGCTGACATTTAAGAACTTCTTGAATGAAAGCCAAGCTAGTGAGGCAGAAAATTTCACGAATAATTTTAAAAGCGCCGAGCGCTTACAATATCCTAAGGAACTTCCTGTTATTTTCTACCTAGCCGATCAAACGGAGGCAGAAACACCTAGCTGGAAGCCAATGCATGAGGATTTGCTGAAAAACTCAAACCATGGAAAAGTAGTTACTTTTAAAGGTGGCCATTATTTGCATCATACGAAATCAAAGGAAATCGCAGATGATTTTAGAGATTTTATGTCTAAAATGAAAAGAGAACATTAAGTTGTTTTCGATCTATAGGTGATAAAGATGACTCATACCACCCATGAACTTTTTATATTCACTGGGTGGTTTGTTCCCTTGTATAAAGCCATTACTGATGTTTTGTTGATTCCAAATTGACATAAAGCAATTTCGATCAAAACGTACTTGGCAATTTGTTTTATGATCAAGAAGAGGTGAGGGAGATGATGTATAGTCGGGTTACGCAAGAGGTGATTTCCTATTTGGAGTCGCATTTGATGGATGAGCTCTCGCTGAGGCAGGTGCCTGAGAAAGTGGGGTATTCTCATTTTCATTTGCTGCGTGTGTTTAAAAAAGAAACAGGGCTGTCGATGGGGGAATATGTGCGGAAACGAAGGTTAGCTACGGCTGCACAGCTTCTTTTGTATACAGATCAGGGGATATTAGATATCGCTTTTTCGTTACAGTTCCAATCGCAGGAAGCCTTTACGCGTGCTTTTAAGCATCTCTATTCTTTACCTCCTGGAATGTACCGGACATTGATGAGAGATATGCAAATGAAAAAGGAGGAAGTTTCTATGACATTACATGAAGTGGTGCCTGGCTGGGGATTGAGTGGTTCACATCCGAATATGTATGAGATGGGTGTTGATACAGCAGTGTTTCATACTGGGAAGCAAGCAGGTGTTTTATCTTCTAAAGAAGGCGTTCAGGATGGACAGTTTGCAACGATGATGCAAGGGTTCCAAGCAAAAGAATATGTGGGGAAACGGCTCAAGCTCTCTGCTTTCTTAAAATCGGAGGATGCGTCATCTGCAGGGGTTTGGATGCGTGTAGATGATGGAAAAGGAGATATAGTACAGTTTGATAATATGCAGAATCGACCTGTGACAGGCTCTACGGAATGGAATCAATATTCGATTGTATTAGATATTCCTTCTCACAGTGAATCCATTCATTTTGGGGTGCTGCTCGGCGGGCAGGGAAGAGTATGGGCAGACGGTTTTCGATTTGAGGAAGTGGATGAGAAGACACCTACAACCAATATGGTGGAAGCCTCAGCACTGCCAGATACCCCTGTGAATTTACAATTTGAGCTTGAGAAGACCGTGTAAGCGGTCTTTTTTTGTTCTATACAAACCTGTATTGACAGTTTATAATAAAGCTTATAATATACATACCAACGGTCGGTATGTAAAAGGAGGCGTTTCATTTGGCTAGAAATAAATATCCAGAAAAGACAATCCAGCAGATTTTGGACGTGTCGACGAAGTTGTTTCAGGAAAAAGGATTCGAAAAGACGAGTTTGCAGGATATTATCCATGAATTGAATATGTCTAAGGGTGCTATTTATCATCATTTTAAATCGAAGGAAGAAATATTACGTGCCGTGATGGATCGGCAATTTCGTTATGCGACGCAGAAGCTTGAGGAGCTGATCGAGCATACGGAGGCAGCTCATGCAAAAGAGAAGCTACAGCTGATTCTAGAGCAGCTTGTGGCAGACCCGCAGTCTCATTCAATTGATGGGATCTTGGTTGACCAGATCAAAAATCCACAATTTGTGGTTGAAGGGATGAAGGTAGGAGTCAATCATGATGCGCTCAAAATCAAACGGCTAATTCTTGAAGGGATTGAAGATGGGTCAATGACGACTGCTTTTCCTGGTGAAGTGGCAGAGGTGTTTATGCTTCTTGTGAATATATGGTTGAATCCAACGCTATTTGCTCGTGATCAACAAGAAACTGTTCAGCGCTTGCTGTTTTTACAACAGATGATGAAAGGACTTGGAGTAGATGTGGTGAGTGATCTATTTATTCAAAAGGTCACAGCGCATTATGCTGGTATTGGAGGGTATGATCAGCCTGAAACATAAGTGGTCAGACAGAGAAGTACTTTTGTTGTTGAAATGCCAAAGACATTCCATATTATAGGAGGGTTCATCATGCTTCATTTAATGAAACTTGAGTTAAGAAAAAGTCATATCAAACAATACATTCGAGCTAGTATGATAGCGAGTATCGTGCTGCTGGTATTGATCTATTTTGTCGCGTTTGTTGCACAGGTAGAACAGGAGACGGGTTTTCAGCAATACATGAATATTTACTTATTAACGAGCGCAATATGTATGATCTTTTTTTCTATACTAACAGCTAAGATGTATTGGCTAGTTGTGGTCACTGCATGTCGGGAACATCAATCCAGCTCCAATGCAGCCAACCTGAAACCATTACTCTTTTCTAAAATGGTCTTGATGATGTGCTTATCGACGGTGGCTATGTTGTTTAGTATCATTCCCTCATTTGTTGTGTTTGGTTTCACGGAAGCCATCTTACCAATTGTTCATGATACGATGACTGCTGAGTTCTTTTTTACTTTCTTAAAAACCTTCCTTGTGTTTACTTGTTGTGTCAATGGGATTGGTATGATAGCGATGAGAATAGGTTTTATGAAGAAATCTGTTTTCACCACCATCATAACTGCAATCTTATTATGTGCCGTTTTAGGAAACGTGTCGATAGCAAGCTATGGAAATGATCAACTGAATCTCGTTCTATTGGGAGCGATGACCGTGTCTGTCTTCATCGTGATCCTTGAAATGATGAGTAAGGTTGGCCGGCTGAAAACGATATGAGTCGTGATGAAAAAAGGAGGGAGACATGTGGAGCATACGGTTCAAATTGAAGAAGCAGTCGTTGAGCTATCGCTAGATTGGTTGATAGGGAAAGTTCGTATTCATCAGCATGATCATTCTTATATATTGATTCATCAAATCACAAATAATGCCTTTCCTCGCCGGCATTTACTGCATTATCAAGTAAGGGAAGGAAGGCTGGTGATTCAGGATAGAAGAAAAAGAAAGTTCAGTTTAGGTCTTCACCTACACAAAACGGATTTGGAGATTTATCTCCCTCAAAAACAAATACAGTCCATGTCTATTCATTGTAAAGGAGCAAATCTTCACTTAGACGGGCTAAGGATGGAGGAAATCAAGTGTCAATTGACTTCTGGAAAGGCGATGTTCATGGGAAATATCAAGCATCTGCGTTTACAGACTGTTGGTGGACTTATTTCTAGTCAACAGCTCATCACACAAACATTGGAATTGCGCACCACATCGTCAAAAGTGGAGATGGTAGGTGCTTTTTCAGATATTGATCTGCATGCAACAGGTAGAAAGATACAGATTGATTCTATAACTATGCTGCATTCACTCAAATCGACTACAACTGGTGCAGATGTCAAATTGGCAATTCCAGAGAATGATGGATTTTCATGTTACGTAAAGAAAAGATCAGGTGTCTTTCAGAATGACTTCCCTTGTGTTGGCGAGAAGGAGAACAAGGTGCATAAAAATGGACAGAAGACCTTCGAAATCGATATAAGAGGTGGTCAGTTTAGATTAAGTGAAACGCATTGAAGTTATTTTACCCTCTTATTCAATATATCAATATAAAACAATTTGAATCTCTTTTTATGTCAGAATATTTAGTTAATAATGTTTTCCTCAAAAAAACAATTGTTTTTTAAGGGTAGATTTATTATGATAATATACATCAATAGGTTGATGTTTCATAATCAGAATGAAAATTCTGATTTTTTACTTTTTATGCTGTTTGTTGATGAGGGGGAAGAAAAGTGGCTCAAAAGGAATTAAAGAGAGGGTTAAGTGCCCGTCATATTCAAATGATTGCACTTGGCGGAACAATTGGTGTTGGCTTATTTATGGGGTCAGCCAAAGCCATTCAATGGACAGGTCCATCGGTTCTTCTTGCGTATGCAGTGTGTGGCATCTTTATCTTTTTTATTATGCGTGCTATGGGAGAAATGTTATATCTTGAACCGAGTACTGGATCGTTTGCTACATTCGGACATCAATATATTCATCCGCTTGCGGGGTATATGACGGCTTGGAGTAACTGGTTCCAATGGGTCATTGTTGGGATGTCTGAAATTATTGCAGTAGGCGCTTATATGAAATATTGGTTTCCAGAATTACCGGCGTGGATTCCAGGATTAATTGCGATGATCATTTTAGGCGCGGCCAACTTGATTTCGGTTAAGTCGTTCGGTGAGTTTGAATTTTGGTTTGCGATGATCAAGATTGTGACGATTATCTTGATGATTATTGCGGGTCTAGGCATTATTTTCTTTGGATTTGGAAATGGCGGAACAGCAATTGGTTTGTCTAATCTTTGGGCGCATGGAGGGTTCTTTACAGGTGGATTTAGTGGATTCTTGTTTGCGTTGTCTCTTGTCATTGCTGCCTATCAAGGCGTAGAGCTCATTGGGATTACAGCAGGTGAGGCGCAAAATCCGCAAAAGACACTGACAAATGCGATCAAAAGTATCATCTGGCGTATTTTGATTTTCTATATCGGTGCGATCTTTGTCATTGTGACTGTGTATCCTTGGGATCAGCTCAATACCCTTGGCAGTCCATTTGTGGCGACGTTTGCGAAAATTGGAATTACAGCGGCAGCTGGTATTATTAACTTCGTTGTGATTACAGCAGCTATGTCTGGCTGTAACAGTGGTATTTTCAGTGCGGGACGTATGCTTTATACATTAGGTGTGAATGGACAGGCGCCAGCTTTCTTTACAAAAATCTCAAAGAACGGTGTACCGTATTTTGGGACATTCGCTGTACTGATCGGTCTAGCGGTAGGAGTTGTCCTGAATTATGTTGCTCCGCCAAATATTTTCGTCTATGTGTATAGTGCGAGCGTTCTCCCTGGTATGGTGCCTTGGTTTGTGATTTTAATTAGTCATATTGGCTTTAGAAAGGCGAAGGGGGCAGCGCTTGATCAGCATCCATTCAAGATGCCGCTAGCACCAGTTTCTAATTATCTTACTATTGGCTTCTTATTGATGGTTCTTGTGTTTATGCTCATTAATCAGGATACGCGTATTTCTCTTATTGTGGGAATTGTATTCTTGATTGTAGTGGCGCTTAGCTTTTTTGTATTTGGGATTGGAAAACGAAAACCGATTGAAACAGCTTCAACTGATCAAACGGTGAAATAATAGAAAGCCTTGCGGAATGAACGAACCGCAAGGCTTTTTTGTTGTTTACAGCGAGGCTTTTACACGCTGAAAGACATCTGGAAAGTTGGTGAAAAGGCCGGTGACGCCGTATTGCAGAAGACGGGTCATGTCTGCTTCGCTGTTTACTGTATATGGATGAAGAAGAAGCCCGTGGCTTCTGACCTGCTGCACATTCTCAAGAGTTAATGCTCTAAAATTAGGTCCGATACCCACTGCGTAAGTTTTGATGAAGTCGAGCTGATCGTCTGTGATGGACGTCATTTGGGCTCTATCTAATAGCTGTACTTTTGGAAGGCGTGGAGCTAGTTTCTGTAGTTTTAGCAGGCTGTCTAGACTAAAGGATTGGATGATGACTTGCCCTTTTCTAGTATGTTTTCCGAGAAGGTGATGTTTCTTTAAGGTGGCCAATAGCTTTTCTTCCATTTGTGGATAAAGGTCCGGTTTTTTTGTTTCAATATAATAATTCTCTCGTTTGCCGAAATAGCGCAACACCTCATCTAATGTGAGTACTTGCTGTCCAATATAATTGGCATTTTGTTTGTCGGGGTTGGCTTCGTTAAACCATGCGCCGGCATCGAGCTGTTTGATTTCGGCAAGTGTGAGGTCTTTGACCCAGCCTGTTCCGTTTGTGGTCCGGTCAACAGTTTCATCGTGCATGACGATGAGATGTCCATCCTTTGTCATTTGGAGGTCGAGTTCGAGGTAATCCGCATTCATCTTTGTGGCAAGCTGGTAGGAAGCCAGGGTATGCTCTGGTGCATACCCTGATGCTCCGCGATGTGCAACGGTTAAAATGCGATCTGGAGATAAAAGATGTTCATGTGCCGATACAGTAGTCGGCACCCACGCAAAAGACAGTAAAGCAAAAGAGAGCAACACGAAAGCAAGTAATCTACTTTTCTTCATATTTTATCCTCCTTCTACGGTAACTGCCTTCATCATAAGAAATAGATGTAAAGAGCATGTTGGGGGGATATGAATCTTTTATGTGATTTTCATTAAGCCTGCTCTACGCGCTTCCCTGTATTCCATGTCATCGCCAGGAAGACAATCGCAAGCACACAAGAACCAACCAGTAAAATAAAGCCTCCTGTCCAGTCATAGTGATCCACGACTACGCCCATCATGGCATTGGCAAAGGCAGAGCCGCCAATATAGCCGAAGAAGCCTGTGAGCCCGGCAGCAGTGCCAGCGGCTTTTTTAGGGGCGAGATCAATGGCTTGAAGTCCAATGAGCATGACAGGCCCGTAAATCAAAAAGCCGATGCTGATGAGGGCAATGTTATCGACCATTGGATTGCCAGCAGGATTTAACCAGTACACGAGAACAGCAATTAAAACCCCAACCATAAAGAGGACGCCTGCTGGTGCACGGCGGCTTCTAAAGAAGCGGTCACTGATCCAGCCGCACAATAATGTACCGGGAATGCCTGCATATTCATAAAGAAAATAAGACCAGCGTGAATGCTCTGGTGAAAAGCCCTTTGCTTCCGTTAAATAGGTCGGCGCCCAGTCAACGACACCGTAACGGACGAAGTACACAAAGACGTTGGCAATGGCGATATACCAAAGGAATTTATTGTTGAGTACATATTTAAATAAAATCTCTTTCACTGTTAATTCTTTTTCTTGATCCTCATATTTCTGTGCCGGATAATCATTTCGATATTCCTCGATTGGCGGAAGCCCAGCGGATTGCGGGGTGTCCCTTACGAGAAGAATGATCACGAAAGAAACGATAATGGCAATGATGGCAGGGAAGAAAAAGATACTTTTCCAAGTCGCAAACAGCACAATTCCTAATGTAATGAGCGGTGCAAGAATACCCCCACCGATATTGTGAGCGACGTTCCAAATGGACATTTTCGTGCCTCGCTCACTGATTGAAAACCAATGGGCCATCGTACGTCCGCATGGAGGCCACCCCATTCCTTGGAACCAACCGTTTAAAAACATGAATAAAAACATGATCCATACACTTGAAGTCACCCATGGAAACGAGACAAATAGGATATTAATAATGGCTGATAGAAAGAGTCCGGTGGCTAAAAAATATCGTGGGTTACAGCGGTCCGAGATCATGCCCATGATGAATTTACTAAAGCCATAAGCGATGGAGACAGCCGCTAGCACAAAGCCTAATTCACTTTTCGTGAACCCTTCTTCCTGTAAATAAGGGATGGCAAAGGCGAAATTTTTGCGCAGCAAATAGTAGCCTGCATACCCGATAAAGATCCCTAAAAAGACTTGCAGCCGCAGCCGTTTATAGGTCTCGTCTGTTTTGGCATCATCAAGCCTGTCGATATGCGGAGCTGGTTTAAACCATTTGAACATAAAGATCCTCCTTTTGTGGATATCCGATTGACTGAAGCAAAAGTACGAGATATGCCTTCGATCTTGTACTTTTTCAGAGACAAAAGAATTGATAACGCTTTCTTTTGTACTCCCATCATATCGGATGAAGGAGATGTTTATGATGAGGCTTTTGTCATTATTTTGGAAAAATGTTCATCCAGTCATGAAAAAAATCCGCACAATGGCGGATTTTTTCATATCGGTTAAATGGACACATGAACTTTCGCAGATTTCTTTAGTTTTTCAATTTCTTTTTGTACTTCTTTCTGCTTTTCTTGAGATTCTAACTGTTTTTTAATTTGTGATTTGATTTCTTTGTATTCTGGTGCTTTTTGCTTTTGTTTTTTCATTTGTTCTGCGTATTGGTCATAGTACGCTTTAACGTCTTTTTCAGAGACAGAGGCTGATTTGATTTCTTTGTCGACATATTGGCTGTATTTGATGCTGTCGGCAATGTCACTTTTTAACTGATCTATTGTGAGTCCGCTCTTTTTGAGTGCTTCTTCGAATTGAGCATTGTCTTTAAATTGTTTCTTTTCTTCTTTTAGCTGCTTATCTACTTCTTTGTCAGAGGCTTTGAAGCCCTTCTTCTCAGCATCTTGCAGGATGAGCTCTTGACCTACGAGCGCATCAATGGTTTGTTTCTTGACTTCTTTTGCACCTTCTTTAGATGTTGGGTCTTGCCCTGCTTGCTGAAGCTGCCCTTGAATGGTCGATAAGGCGCTATTGTATTCACTGCCTGTGATTTTGTCTTGGTTGACGGTCGCAACGACCTTTTTGTCATCGATTTTTTGTGCATCTAATTTCTTTTGCATGTCTTCCATTTGCTTTTGCTGCTCTTTTTGATCAGCCTGTGTTGTTTCCTTGTTTTTGGCTGAGTCATTCTGCTTATCCTGTTTTGCATCGTTTGATGAGCAAGCTGCAAGCCCAACAGATAGCAGACAAGCGATGAGTGCATATGATACCTTTTTCATCATTTTCTCTCCCTTCGGTATGAGAACATCTAGTGCGCATTCTAACCGTTTTAGAGGAAAAATAAAACCGTATACACGAATTGTTAGCGGATTGACATTTTTTTCATCTGTTTGTCCTCATTTTGACTTCTCGCAGTCATCATATGACAGCTCAAAATTGGAATAATTGTTCCATTGCCTCGTCGATATTCGTGATAGGCTGGCGGCAGCTGTAGTTTTCACAAATATACACGGTCGTCTTGCCGTCGATCGTTTTGTAATCTTTTGCAAATGGTGCGAGCTGTGCTAGGTCCTGCCCTGTTTCAGCGGTTAATATGATATCAAATGGCATGAATCGTTTCTGAAGTGCCTGTAAAAGCCGCTCTTTTTGCGGGTCGCCCTTTTTTCCGAGAATGATGATTTCTCGTTTGGCGGCATATTGACTCAAGACCCCTTGTAGGAACGCTGTGTGTCCGCTTGGGTAGGAAGAGACATCGACATAAAAGATTTTGAACATCTGCTCTAATTTTTCCAGCCAGTCTTGCCGTCCGATCATTCTACTCAACGTGAGAAGCTGTTTGAGTGCGGTGCTGTTACCAGAAGGCATGGCACCGTCGTACACTTCTTTTTCGCGAACGATGAGTGCTTCCGCATCTGACCCCGAGAAGAAAAAGCCCCCTTTTTCATTGTCCCAAAACAGCTCAAACATGTTCTCGGCAACAGTCTTCGCTTTTTCAAGAAAGTCTTGTTCAAAGGTCGCTTCGTATAAAGACAAATAGGCTGAAAGCATGTGTGCATAATCCTCGATAAAGCCTAGGTGCTTCACGTCCCCTTCTCTGTAGCGGACCATGAGTCGTTCATTTTGGACGAGGTGTGTTTCTAGAAAAGACATCGCCTGCTTCGCCATGCTGATGGCTTCCTCTGCATCAAATACCCTTCCTGTTTTGGCAAGTGCAGAGATCATCAGTGCATTCCAGGATGTGAGCACCTTGTCATCGACAAGCGGTGCGGGACGCTGCTGTCTCACGGATTGTAAGATGTGCTGAGCGGATTGCAGCTTGGACTGAAGGGTTTTGTCGTCTATCGAAAACGATGCTTTGATGTCATCAAATGAGGTTGAAATCGTATGAGGAATGTTCCACCCTTCAAAGTTCCCCTCTTCTGTGATGTGATAGACCGCGCAGAATAAAGCGCCAAGGTCCTCGCCTAAATGGGTCATGATCTCATCTTTAGACCAGACGTAAAATTGCCCTTCTTTCCCTTCAGAATCTGCATCTATCGCTGAATAAAAGGAGCCGCCGGGATTCATCATATCTCGTTTCATAAATTGGATAAGGTGGTGGACAAGCTTTTCATACTCAGGTTGTTGAGTGAGCTGATAGGCTTCTGTATATGCTTCCATCAGCAAGGCGTTATCATACAGCATCTTTTCGAAATGCGGCACAAGCCATTTTTCATCCGTCGAATAACGAGAAAAGCCTGAACCAATATGGTCATATATACCGCCATTTGCCATACCATCTAACGTTTTCGTGACCGCATATAACGCATTCTCCTGCCCAGTCCATTCATAATAGCGCATAAGGAACGAGAGCATATGAGGTGCAGGAAATTTTGGCGCAGAGCCGAATCCGCCATACAGCGTATCAAAGCTGCTCATGAGCTGGTAATAGGCTTTGTGGATGGATTCTTGAGACAGCGTGTTTTCTGTCTGACCTGCTGCTTTGATCCGCAGGTTATTCGTCGCCTTCTCTGCCAATGATTCAATATGATCTCGGTCGTTGTGATACGCATCCAGCAATTGCGTCAATGCTTCAATGAAGCCCGGACGGCCGTAAGCACTTCTTTTCGGAAAATAAGTCCCCGCATAAAAAGGCTTTTGATCAGGCGTGACAAACACGTTGAGCGGCCAGCCGCCTTGCCCCGTCATCATCTGGCAAACGGACATATACATGGAATCAATATCGGGACGCTCCTCACGATCGACTTTAATCGAAATGAAATGCTCATTTAGGATATCGGCGACTTCTTGGTCTTCGAAGCTTTCATGGGCCATGACGTGGCACCAGTGACAAGTGGCATAGCCGATGCTGACAAGCACAGGTTTATTTTCACGTTTGGCTTTGTCGAAGGCTTCTTGCCCCCACGGGTACCAGTGAACTGGGTTATGGGCATGTTGAAGGAGATATGGTGATTTTTCAGTGATGAGTGGGTTGGGTGTTTGATTGTTTGGCATGGGTCACCTTCTTTATAAATGTTTTTAAGTATTCTCTTTTCTCCATTTAATATATCAGATTGCTGAGGCCCGTCATAATTTGTCTGTGAGGTATTCCCATAATGAAAAAACAAGGGCTATAAACCCTTGCTTTTTCATTATTTCACCTTTTAACTACTTCAATCGTAATGCTTCAACAAGATTGCTGAATTATGTCCTCCAAAACCAAAAGAATTTGATAACCCATATTTCAATGGAAGGTGTCTCGCTTCTGTTACAATATCTAAGTTACAATCTGGATCTTGCTTCTCTACATTAATAGTTGGCGGAATCATTCCTCGTCTCAAACTTTCTACTAAAGCAATTGCTTCTACTCCTCCAGCAGCACCAAACATGTGCCCTGTCATTGACTTGTTCGCCGTTGTTGGAATTTCACCTGAGCGATCACCAAATAATTTCTTAATAGCTAGAACTTCTGAACGATCACCTACTTGTGTACTTGTTGCATGAGCACTAATAACATCGATTTCACCTGTTGATATATTTGCACTTCTCAATGCTTTTTTCATGGCTAAGTAGGCACCTTTACCTTCTGGGTGTGATGCTACCATATGATGAGCATCTGAACTAGCTCCGTATCCCACTACTTCACATAATATCGGCGCATCTCTAAGAATAGCGTTTTCTAAAGATTCTAATACTAAGATACCAGCGCCTTCACTCATAACAAAGCCATCTCTATCTGTATCGAATGGGCGGCTGGCTCGACTTGGGTCTTGGTTTCTAGTAGATAGTGCATGTGCGTTTCCAAAACTAGCCAAAGATATCTGTGTGATGGTAGCTTCTGCTCCACCGGCAAATATAATATCTGCTTCATCATTTCGGATCGCATTGAAAGCTTCACCAATAGAGGTGTTCCCAATAGAACAAGCTGTGACTGGTGACAATGATGGTCCTTGTGCTCCTAATTTTATGCTTATTTGGGCCGCAGCTGCATTTGAAATCATCATGGGTACAAGGCTGGGGCTTACTCTCGAGGGACCTCGTTTATCTAATACATTCACATTATCAACAAGTGATTGTATACCCCCGATTCCTGAACCAACATATACTCCTAAACGTTCGAGATCAACATTGTCTAACTGTAATTGTGAATTTTCTAATGCTTGTTCGGCTGCTGCTAAGGCAAACTGGCTAAAACGATCTAATCGTTTTGCTTCTTTTCTCCCCAATATTTCATCTGCATCGAAATCACGAACGATTCCAGCTATTTTTGTTTTATAATCAGTAGTATCAAAAGAATCAATTAGAGATATTCCCGAGTGTCCTTTAATAAGTTGATTCCAAAAGCTATTTACATCATTCCCTAGTGGAGAAATAACTCCCATTCCAGTAACGACAACTCTTTTCATGATCATTCCCTCCTTGTTTTTATTAACTTTAGCCATTGTGTTATCCTATTACAAGTTGTTGTTTATCCTAGTATAATTAATAATATTTTAAAGGGAGATCTTAATGAAACCTGAAACAAGACTTCAAGCATTATCAGAATTTCTAAAGAACCAACGTTCGAAAATTACTCCCCAAATGGTTGGTTTACCTGTAGGAACCCGCAGAAGAACACAAGGACTCAGAAGAGAAGAAGTGGCTCTACTAGCCGGTGTAAGTCTTACTTGGTATACATGGTTAGAACAAGGCAGAGATATAAAAGTATCTACTTCGGTATTAGATGCTATTTCTCGAGCATTACAATTAAATAACGATGAAAGGAGATATTTGTACGCTTTAGCGTTAGAGGAAGGAGTGAAACAATCCTTTATCAATGAGAATGAGAAGGAAATCAGTCCGGCTCTAGTAAAAATTTTGCAGGAACTTCGTTATTGCCCAACGATTATATCAGATAGAAGAAGTCAGATTGTTGGATGGAATCAAGCAGCAGCTAATGTATTTTTGGACTTTGAACAAATCATCCCGGCAGAAAGGAATATCATACGCTTACTATTCGCAAGAAAGGAATTTAAAAGTTTAGCCGTGAATTGGGAGCATTTTGTTAGAGGATATATCGCAATATTTAGAACGTATTATGGACAGTATGTGGCTGATGACTGGTATGAGCAATTTATAGAAGAAATGGAGGAGGCATATCCTGAGTTTCGTAAAATATGGAATGAAAATGAGATAAGCTATGCTCCTGAAGTATTAATTGAATTTCGTCATGCTAAGGTAGGTAAAATGTTGTTTAATCTCACTTCATTACAAGTGTATGGGGATATCGATTTAAGATGCAGTGTCTATACTCCAGTTGAGGATACTGAAACTGAGCTTAAGTTAAAACGTTTAATCGAAGGCTAGCTATTGTTTGGAGAGTGGAATTGATTTGAGGAATACTCTTTTAGCTTTCTGTAGACTTAAAAAACAACTAGTATAGTTCCAATTCGTTCTTTGTATTTGGATGAAGTTATTGTTGTGCATCTAATATAAAATTGATTCTATCCCATCAATGGCAAGTTCCTTTGGTTATCCATACTCAATCGATATGAAAACTGCTTTGTTTTCGCGTTTCGCTTTCTTGAATGCTTCGTCTGACCATGTGTACCAGTTGACCGGATTATAGGCTTGTTGGAGAAAATATGGCGACTTTCAGTGATTAATCGGTTGAGCATTTTTTGTTTGTCATGAGTTCACATGCTTTCATATATTAATTTCCTGCGTACTTTAATTTTAGTGAGACTTCGTCTTTTTAAATAAAAAAATCCTCTAAAAATAGAAGAGGACAATAGGATGTATTTCTTTTGATATGAATATTATTTGTTACTTGAAGTAATCAATTTCCACAATGAATTTCTCAACTGATATTCCATCGCTCCCAATCATATGGAGTTTAGGAGTTTTTAAATTTTCCTCACCATTATTTCCAAATGTAAAGGTGACTGTACCATTTAAATATTGATGAGGATTTATATCTTTAATTCTTTTCCCCGTCTTATTATTAATAAAGTCTATGGTCTGGGTTTCTTCCTCTCCCCTCATCATTCTATAAAATTCAGGATGTAGGGGGAGTTTATCGTTTGTTTTATTTTTTAATGTAAATGGTATGCGGTATTCAGTTATTTTATTTCTCATTTCATCAATGGTATTAATTTTCTTAGCTTTTTTAAACGTATGACTTATTTTTAGAAATTCAAATGTTTCATTTGTCGTAAGGTTTTTTTCTGTTACTTTATAGTTGGAGTATTCACTATTCACTTGTTGATAGCGGAACATGCTGATTAAGATAAAAATTATAGTCATCACTGAAATTACTATTACTTTTTTTCTCATTTTTCTTTATCCCTATCAATAATCGTTTCTTTTATAATTTCACCAGATTCAATATCATAAATCGTATCTGAAACCTTTTGAAGAGTTTCTTTATCATGGCTAGCAATTAAAATTGTTTTACCTTCATTTTTTAATGTTACGAGTAATTGATGTACTATTTCGACTGCTTTCTCATCTAAAGCATTAGTAGGTTCATCTAAAATGAGCAAATCTGGTTTTTCCATAATTGCTTGAGCTATTCCCAAACGTTGTTTCATTCCAAGTGAATACTTTTTAAACTTTCTTTTGTCATTTGGATCAAGCCCTACACGAGAAATCACAGCAGAAATTTCGTTATCGTTAATTTTATTCTGAATCATAGAGAGTAATTTTAGGTTAGCAAAACCAGTATATTCTGGTATAAAACCAGGATACTCTATTAATATTCCAACATTTTCGGGAAATGAGATGTCTCTGTGTAAGTGTTTCCCACCTACAGTTACTTTTCCATCACTTGGTTTTACTAATCCGGATAATACACGAAATAACATTGTTTTTCCGGATCCATTAGGTCCACGAAAACCATAAATACTCCCCTTTTTTAATGATAAGTTAATATTCTTAAGGACGTGGTTTTTTTTTATAAATTTGTTTAATGCCTCAATTTTAATATATTCTTCTGACATGAGTTTCACCTCGATTAACATTCTTTTTCATGATCAATACCGTATTCATTTAAAAAATCTTGTTTGATAAAAATTTTATATGCAAGAAAAGTAAAAAGTAATCCAAAACCACTAAATAAATAAATCATTCTAGAAAATAAACCTGGTATAAGCCAAGATGTCATTTCTAATGACAGAGAGTCATTAATGAAAGAAAAACCAAAATAAATATTAAGCATTTTATCAAGAATGACAGTAGATGAAATGATAATAAAGCTGTATATATAATTTTTACTTAACAAATAGCAAACCACAACAAATAGTCCGATCAGATAGAATACCAATAAACTTGTAATCAGATATCTAATTAACATGATATTAGATGAAAAGTATTCATCTAAAGGTAGTTGATCGCCATATATTAAGTACGGAGCTCCTTTTGTAGACAGCCAAACGTTGTCCCACCTTCCTGACAGGAAGCCACCCAGAAGGAAACCACCGATTAGGTATATGAGAGTGAATATTAGACAGATCCAAAAGACACGTAATAATAACGATAAAAATACTTTTTCTCTTTTTTGATAACGAACAAAACGAGAAGAGTCAAAAAAAGGTACGATTCCAAATGAAAAAAACATTAGAAAAAGGGGTAATACGGGAAAAATAAATGTATAGGAAGAGAAAAATAAATTTAAAGATTGTGGTATTCCCATTATTCCATGTTGCGGTAAACTTTCTTTGACTAAATATAAAATACAGAGCAAATAACAAAAAAACCAAATGAATAATCGCACTTTATAACGGTATATGTCGAGTAAAACGATATGTAGTTCTTTAATGAATAACATTCTTTTTAACCCCTAGAATGTATAATGAAAAACTTAACATAAATCCGATAAACAAGTGTAAAACAAGACTTGCTAGACTCACACCATCTGTAGCCTGTTGTTGCAAGAAGCTTGTTGATATCATTTCCTGATGCCCTAGTGTTGAAAGTACCATGTTTATGACATATAAACTTGCAAAAGGTGTAATTAGAACAACAAATGATTTTTTAATAAACATTCCAAATCCCAAAGCTATACTTGCGAACATACCAGAGAAAATACCAATCAATATTACATATAAAAGCATATGAACAAAGGGATGTGTATAATATAGATCTGGTAAGAAAGTATTATCAGAGTCTAAAGGCATCTCATTGTTAATCGCTCTATCAGGTTTTATATTTGGAAGTCTCATGAAAGACAAATAAATATTTAATAATAGAGGAAAGACAGCTGTGAGCATACCTGCTAAAAAGTTTATAAGAAACAAACTAAAGAAATATTGTTTTTGTTTTCCTCTAATAATTAAAAAGCGAATAAAACCAGTTGATCGATCTCTTGAGTACAGATCTGAAAATGGAAGTGTTGCTAAAATTGGTAATAAGAACATGTAAAGTGCTGGATAATCTGATATTCCACCAATCCCCATCCATTTTGTATAAGGGGTAAAAGAAATTCCTCCAGTAAGTTCTAAATGTTCTTTTAGTGGCATTTCTTCTGTCCAAAAATATGCAATTGCTAGAATTGCACCAATGGCTAATGATATGTAAAAAGATGGGCGTTTTATTAATCGTAATATAAGCAAATAAAACATGTATCTCTCCATTTCGTTTATTTAAAAATAAATGTAGAAGCGACTCAGTTAATTCTGAGTCGCTGTGTCATATAGTTCTCTTTTGAATTTAAAGAGCCTAATAGAATCAAGGGCTATTTGGATCGTAATCGGGACTCCATACGCCATTAGCATAACCAGCTGCATTCTTTTTAGCACCTATCGTAACAGGCGGATATCCTATTCCCAAGAATGTTTTTTCAACTGCCAAATTGTATAGGAGTTGTACTCCTTTATAATTTTTCTTAATTGTATAATAGTGGCCATCTGAAACATCTTTTCCTTTAGATCTGGCCCAGGCTACATAAGAAGTATTATTCTTTTCACTGTTCATATAATACCAGGATTTAGTATATTTTGTTCTAGATGTTGTCTCATCATATGGATTTCCTTTTAGAAATCTAAAATTATAATTAGTATCTTTATAGTTGCCAGTTGGTTCTCCTGCATAGACATGCACAATTCCTATAGTAGAAAAGGTTACTCCTAGAATTAAAGTTAGGGTAATGATTATTTTATTTTTCAACGGTCTTCTCCTCACTGTTTACTTACAACAAAATATTTATCTGCGACACCTATGCAATCATTATCTTTATTTAGCCAAATCATTCTTAATGCTATTTCTGCTTTCTGACCTTTGAATGTTGGTAAATTGATTAAAAAATCGTGATCAGCATCTGGGATATCATAAGATTGCTCCCATTGATGAGTCACTCCCCTATCATCTTTCAATTTTCCTAAGATTTTTGTTGGGGGAGGTTCTTTTTGACTAAAGGTCATCGCTAATTCATAATTTTTAGGAAGTGGTCCAACTTCGAGGTCCTCTCCTTTGAAAACATTCTCAATTGCGACATCATTATTCTTAATCTGACCTTGATAATAACGATCCTCTTTCAGGTTTTCCCAAAATATAACTTTGAAAAGACTTTGCTTTTGTTCAGTATCAAAATAGAATAGTTTTGGTTCATCTTTTGTACTATTATCCAAATCTTTTATACTTATAGAGGGATCTGGAGCTTTGTCTTTTATTGTGTTATTGAACTTACTAGTTTGACAAGCGCTAATTAAAGATATCATTATTAAAATTAAAAAAAATGTAAATAACTTTTTCACTATTTTCCCCACTAAAACCATAATTTGTACCGGTACATAAAAATTATACAATAAAATAAAGAAAAATACACCTTTTTTTGCATTTTTTTAACTTAAAAGTTATGTTATGCTATGTTCTAGTTAGTTGATAAGAGAGGATTCTATACATGATTGGTTTATTATTACTTTTTAAAAGAGATATGATTCTTGGGTCCCATAGAACTGTAAAGATCTTTATCGTTATATTTATTCTAGGCTTATTTAATTTTCTATACTACCTTTACTTTCTACATATTAGTTTATCCAAAAGTACTGTTGCGTTTTGGGATGTTATTGGGAAAACCTTTGCGGGTGTTCCCTTTGAACTTGTCGAACAACAAATAATTGAATTTCCTTTTGGATGGATTATATTTCTATTAAGTGGTGCAATATTGGTCAATACTTTTATAAAAGAAGATCTATTTGCCCATAGTGCGTTTATTAGAGTTAGAACCAAGTCAATATTTAAATTGTGGATAAGTAAATTATTATTTTGTTCCACCGCAATATTGATCTTTTACATATTAATATTGTCCTTAACTTGGTTTGTATGGAAGTTGAGTGGGGGTACAGTAAATAATTTGACAGATTACGGCGAAAGTATTTTAAGATATTCATCATTCCAATTCTCTTATAGTCAAATTATTGTTTATTCAATTCTCTTAAATATAGCTGGGACATTTCTTTTCACTTTTATCTTTGCTTTATTATCATTAATTTTTAAAACAATTTATAGTTTCATAGTTTGTATCTGTATATTATTTCTTTCCATTTTCTCAGACAACCCAATGCTACTTGGAAATGCATTTATGCTGATTAGGCATCCTATGTTTGGTTTATCTCCAGTTGTCTCTATTAGTATTACACTGATAATAGTACCTATTCTTTGTACTATTATCTTGATAGTTGGAGGAATATATCTATCTAAGTATGATTTAATAAGTAATATGGAAACGGAATGATTTTGTAAATGTGTATATTATCCTATAGGTTTGAAATCTACACATTTATCCGCTCTAAGAAAGGAAACAAGTTTAAAAATGAGAAGCTGCTGTGACATTTCATCTCAGCAGTTTTTCTTTTTTAGTGAATCATCATGATTGACTAAATACCTCTAAGGGTATACTATCGTTCGTAGGAATCCAATAGAAAGGAGTGCTTGTGCATGGAATATAATCAGCAGATGAAGAATCGTCTTCGCCGGATTGAAGGGCAGATTAAAGGTGTTCTGGCGATGATGGAGCAGGGAAAGGATTGCCGCGAGGTGGTGACGCAGCTGTCTGCCTCACGTAATGCCATTGATCGGGCGATGGGTGTCATTGTGAGTACAAACCTTGAGCAATGTGTCCGGGAAAGTCTTGAACAAGGCAAGGATACGGAGGGTCTTGTGAAAGAAGCGGTTGAGCTATTGGTGAAAAGCCGATAAGAAATTCTTCAGCCTTTGGAGGTTGACGAATTTTTTTACTTGTTATAATATACCCTTACCGGTATGTGTATATATTTTTTAGATTTTATATACCCCCACGGGTAATTAAAAGGAGGAGCAGGATGGAAGAACAGAAGAAACGGACGACGATTATTTTATTTAGTGGAGATTATGATAAAGCGATGGCCGCTTACATTATTGCAAATGGCGCAGCAGCCTATGATCATGAGGTGACGATTTTTCATACCTTTTGGGGACTGAATGCCTTGCGTCAGGATGACATGGTGCCAATGAAGAAAGGCTTTTTAGAAAAAATGTTTGGCAAGATGATGCCGCGCGGCGCTGATCGAATGGGCATTTCAAAGATGAATTTTGCTGGAATGGGCCCAAAGATGATTAAGCACGTGATCAAAAAGCACAATGCCATGACTTTGCCGCAGCTTATTGATATGGCGAAGGAACAGGAGATTAACCTCGTGGCATGTACAATGACGATGGACCTTTTAGGATTGCAGGAGAAAGAATTATTAGATGATATTCAATATGCTGGTGTGGCGGCGTATTTAGCTGAGGCTGAAATTGGGAATGTGAATTTATTTATCTAGTGAGGTGTTAACACATGATTCAAACACTTTTGATCATCATCGTCATTGGTTTGCTGGTGAGCCGTTTCCTTCCTGTAAAGGGTGTAAAACAAATTGATGCAGCAGATATGAAACCTCAATTGCGTAGGCAGCATCAACAACTGATTGACGTTCGGTCTCCTGTAGAATTTCAAACAAACCATATTAAAGGATTTCGCAACATCCCCTTACCTCAGCTAAAAGAACGAGCAAATCAGCTTGCGAAAGACAAAGAGGTCTATGTGATATGCCAAAGCGGAATGAGAAGTATGCAGGCAGCTAAAATATTGAAGAAGCAAGGATTTACACAAATTACGAATATCAAGGGTGGCATGAATGCTTGGCATTAAGTATGTATAAAATATACCCCCACCCCTATATAAAGGAGGACATCACGTGCATCAACCAACTGTCATTTTAGATGCAAAAGGATTGGCATGTCCGATGCCGATTGTGAAAACAAAAAAACAAATGAATGAGCTATTACCAGGAGACGTGCTTGAGGTGCAAGCAACCGATAAAGGGTCAGCAGCGGATCTAGCGGCTTGGTCAAAAAGCGCTGGTCACGAATTTTTAGGAACAAAAGTAGAAGGACAGGTGCTCCATCATTTGATCCGAAAGGGCGGAGCGAAAGAGAAAGAAGGGGAGTCAATGATTTCGGAAATGTCTTTGGAGATTTTTCAACAGAAGGTAAAAGAAGAATCATCTTTGTTTATTTTAGATGTACGAGAGCTGGATGAATACGAGGCGGGTCATATTCCAGGAGCTGTCCACATCCCTCTTGGTGAGGTTGAACAACGTACGGAAGAATTGAGCCGGGATACGGTCATTCACCTCATCTGTCATTCAGGTAGAAGAAGTGAATTAGCTGCGCAAAAGTTAAAAGAAAAAGGATTTCATCAATTGATGAATATCGTGCCAGGCATGAATAGCTGGACAGGAGCGATTGAAAAATAGGAGCTGAATGAGACATGACTGTAAAGGCAATGACGACAGAGCAGTTAACGAAAAAGGTCATCAACAAAGAGCCTCTCTTTTTGTTAGATGTACGAAATGAGGCAGATGCTCAGGACTGGAAGATTGAAGGGGAAGCGATTGAATATGTCAATGTGCCTTACTTTGATCTGTTTGAGGGCATAGAGGATATTTTACACAAAATACCGAGTGACCGAGAAGTGCTGGTTGTTTGTGCGAAAGAGGGCTCATCTATCATGGTGGCGGAAATGCTGTCAGAAACGGGCAGGCCTGCCCATTATTTACAGGGCGGCATGAAGGCGTGGAGTGAGCATCTAGAGCCAGTGAAGATAGGGGATTTAAGCGGCGGTGGAGAGTTGTATCAATTTGTGCGGATGGGCAAAGGCTGCCTGTCCTATATGATCATGTCAAATGGAGAAGCCGCAATTGTAGATGCAGCTAGAATGACGGATGTCTATATCCATTTTGCTAAAAAGCACGATGTCACTGTGACGCATGTGCTCGATACTCATCTTCATGCAGATCATATTTCTGGTGGGAAAAAACTGGCTGAACAGACTGGTGCCAACTACTGGCTGCCACCAAAAGATGCAGAAGAGGTGACCTTTGAATATAAACGGCTTGAAGATGGACAGCGGATGACAATTGGAGCGGCTTCCATTGACATTCATCCCCTTTACTCGCCGGGGCATACGATTGGTTCAACATCTTTTATCGTGGATAATCAATATCTTCTTTCAGGTGATATTTTGTTCGTTGATTCTATTGGAAGACCTGATCTCGCTGGAATGGCGGAGGACTGGGTAGGTGATTTGAGAGAAACACTCTATGACCGATATAGAGCACTTTCAAAAGAATTCATTGTTTTGCCAGCGCATTTCATGATCATGGATGAAGTCAATGAAGACGGAAGCGTTTGGATGGAGCTAGGCGTTCTATTTGAAGAAAATCATGGACTGAATATTGAAGATGAAGACGTATTTAGACAAATGGTCACGAAGAATCTGCCTGCACAGCCAAACGCCTATCAAGACATTCGTAAAGCCAATATGGGGAAGCTGAGCCCAGACGATGAAGAGCAGCGAGAAATGGAAATTGGTCCAAACCGTTGTGCGATTCGGTAATGTTCAATAAAATAGGAAAAGAGGAACGATCAAATGATATCAGATCAACTGTTAGACGTAACGGGGCTTGCGTGCCCAATGCCGATTATTCGAACGAAGAAAAAAATGAACGACTTGGCGGAAGGTCAAGTGTTAGAAATACATGCAACAGATAAAGGGGCTAAAGCGGACTTGGCGGCATGGGCGAAGTCAAGCGGACATGAATTGATCACGCAGGCGGAAGAAGGGAATGTACTGAAGTTCTGGGTGAGAAAAGGGTCCTAAAGGATGTAGGGGGTATCTGCTAAAGATCCCCTTTTCCTTTTGCAAAGGAGGAGACCAGCGTGGATTTTGCGTTTTTAATTACACTTTTTATCATCGGATGTATTGGTTCCTTCTTATCAGGAATGGTGGGGATCGGGGGATCTGTGATCAACTATCCCATGTTGCTTTATATCCCGCCTCTTGTTGGTGTGATGGCAATGTCAGCACACGAGGTATCGGGGATTGGCGCCATTCAAGTGCTCTTTTCGACGCTCGGTGGCGTGCTGGCGTATCGGAAAAGTGGATTTTTACATCGCTCGTTGATTTTATATATGGGAAGCAGTATATTGGCAGGTAGCTTATTAGGTAGTTATGTATCACACTTCATGCCGGAGAAAGGGATGAATCTCGTCTATGGGTTGCTCGCCATTGTAGCCGTTATCCTCATGCTGATTCCGAAAAAAGGGCAGCGTGCAGATGCAGAGGGAGAAGTGACTTTTCATAAAGGGCTGGCCGCTGGTATTGCCTTTGTGATCGGTAGTGTTTCAGGGGTTTTAGGCGCAGGAGGAGCATTTATCTTGGTGCCGGTGATGCTGTCTATTTTAAAAATTCCTGTACGGATGACCATTGCGTCGTCACTTGCGATTACGTTTCTTTCTGCCATCGGTGCGTCTGCTGGAAAGGTATTGACGGGTCAAGTCATGCTCCTTCCTGCTGTTGTGTTAATGGCGGCAAGTTTGATTGCCGCTCCGATTGGTGCCAAGGTCGGTCAGAAAATCAATGCCGTCTACTTGCAATGGCTACTTGCCGTGATGATTACAGCGACAGCGATCAAAATTTGGCTGGATCTATTTTGAAGAAAAGACCAACAGAGAAAGCAGCAGCTGCTTCACACGTGTTGGTCTTTTTTATTTGACGTCATCGTGCTCGATATACGTTTCAAGTGCTGGGTGGTACTCTTTTTGATAATGAAGGTTGGGGCATGTTTTCACGACTTTGCCTTGCAGGGCATTGGACTTAGAGACTTCTAATGCTGTTTTACATTTTGGGCAACGTTCTGCAAATAATGAGGGCCAGCGCTTCATGTATCACCACTCCAGTTAAAGTCTTAAAAACCGATTATATTAATATGAATTATAGGGGATTGTGTAGGTGAGGTCAATGGGTGTTTGGGTCTTTTTAACAAAAAGAAGCATCGCCAAGGATGCTTCTCTTTCGTCCATATTATTAGTAGGCTTTCGCCCAGAACACCATATCAGATGCAGACTTGCCGCAGCACACACATGTGTCAGAAACGGTTTCCTGTTTGAATGGGATACAGCGTGAAGTTGCCCCTGTTTTTTCTTTGATGTCGTTTTCACAGGCTTCATCACCGCACCACATCGCTTTGATCAATCTGTTTTCTTCCGCAAGGATTTGCTCGATGTCTGCGATTGTGTAGGCGTGGGATGTTTTTTCATGTAATCGTTCTTTTGCCTTTTGGTACATCGTCTGCTGAATGTCTTCAAGGGTGGCTGTGATGGTCTGTTCAAGTGCATCTAATGTGACGGCTTGCTTTTCACCTGTGTCTCGTCTTGCGAGCATCACCTGTCCTTTTTCCATATCCTTTGGTCCAACTTCTACACGTAAAGGAATGCCCTGCATTTCACATTCGTTGAATTTCCAGCCTGGCTGTTTATCACTTGCATCGATGTCAGCACGTGCGATGCGGGCGAGTCGATCTTTCAATTCATAGGCATGGTCTAGCACACCTTCTTTGTGAGAAGCGATTGGCACAATACGTACTTGGGTTGGTGCAATGTTTGGCGGGAGGACAAGTCCTCTGTCATCGCCATGTACCATGATCATGGCGCCGATGATTCTTGTCGTGAAGCCCCAAGAGGTTTGCTGGACATGCTCCAGTTTCCCTTTGCGGTTTAAGAATTCAATGCCAAAAGCCTTTGCAAATCCGTTACCGAAGAAATGAGAAGTGGCGGTTTGCAATGCCTTTCCATCATGCATCAAGCTTTCGACCGTATAGGTGAAACGGGCGCCGGCGAATTTTTCCTTCTCTGTTTTTCTCCCTTTGATGACAGGGATCGCAAGGAGCTCTTCGCAAAGAGAAGCGTAGATGTGGAGCATTCTTTCTGTTTCTTCAATCGCCTCTTGCTCAGTCTCATGGCATGTGTGCCCTTCCTGCCATAGGAATTCAAGGGTTCTAAGGAATGGACGTGTTGTCTTTTCCCAGCGGACGACATTGGCCCATTGGTTATACAGCTTTGGTAAATCGCGGTAGGAGTGAATAATGTTCTTGTAATGCTCAGCGAACAGCACTTCAGAGGTTGGTCTGACGCAGAGTCTTTCTTGTAATGCTGATTCACCGCCATGAGTCACCCATGCCACTTCAGGAGCGAAGCCTTCGATATGATCTTTTTCTTGTTGCAGCAGGCTTTCTGGGATAAAGAGAGGCATATAGACATTCTCATGACCCGTTTCTTTAATTTGATGGTCAAGTTCGTCGCGAATGTTTTCCCAGATTTTAAAGCCGTATGGCTGGATAATCATACTGCCTCTAACGCTTGAGTAATCGACGAGCCGCGCCTTTGTGACAACATCTGTATACCACTGGGCAAAGTCGTCTTCCATGCTTGTAATGTTCTCAACAAATTGTTTCTTTGACATCGCATTTTCCTCCTTTTAAAAAACAAAAAAGCTGTGCTTTAAGTTAGGGACCATTCCTGGTGGTACCACCCTAATTTAAAGCACAGCTTTACACTCAATCATGATAACGGTTTGAACCGCTGTATGAAACAGAACTAAATCGGCAGGTTCACTTGAAGATGTCAGTAGGAACTTCTCAGCACCGTTCCCTCTCTGTTAAAGATCGATTCAAGCTACTATTCCAGATCTACGTTGATTATTGTTCGTTGATTTTTCATCAGTTTACCTGTAAATGGGGGAGAAAGCAAGTTGTTCTAATCTCCTTTTCAGCGCCTTTTGTTTAGGGATTGGAATGGCATTATTTTTCTATTTTTACAGCTTGCCAGTTATGTGAGGCTATGCTAATATATTTGAAGAAAAAATAGACTTGTATAACCTCAATAATATGGTTTGAGGGTTTCTACCAGGATCCGATAAATCCTGATTACAAAAGCGCGCTTTCCTTTTTTGTAATCAGGGTTTTTTTGTTTGTCTACACCCTGTATCAAAAGTGAAAGCGATGATATACAGAAGGGATGTTAGACATGAACTGGAGAGTATATTTATTAGCCGTTTCTACTTTTGCGGTTGGATTAGTTGAGCTTGTGGTTGGAGGCATTTTGCCAAGCCTTGCAGAGGATCTGGATGTTTCTCTTGCGACAGCTGGACAGCTTATCACGGTATTTGCGATTGTGTATGCGATCTCAGCACCAGTGCTGCTGACCGTCACAGCCAAAATCGAACGAAAGCGTCTTTATTTAATAGCGTTATTGGTGTTCACAATAGGAAATGTGTTTACTTATTTTAGTTCGACCTTTGCTCTTGTCATGATGTCAAGGGTGTTCATTGCGATGAGTACAGCGCTTGTGGTGGTGTTATCACTGACGATTACCGCCAAATTGGTGGAACCAGCGCATCGAGCGAAAGCATTAGGCCTGATTTTTATTGGCATTAGTTCATCACTTGTTCTCGGTGTACCGATCGGTATCTTTATTACAGAGAGCTTTGGCTGGAGAGTGATGTTTTTAGGAATCAGTATTCTATCGGCCATATCCATGGTGCTGATCTATTTTCTATTGGAAAAAATGCCTGTTGAAAAAGTCACACCTCTTAGAGAGCAAATTCGTTCTTTAGGGCATCCGAAAATCTTTAGTGCACACTTGATTAGCTTGTTTATGCTTGCGGGCCATTATATGCTCTATTCTTATTTCACCCCATTTCTGATGGAAGTTCTGCATATGACACCGTTTTGGATTAGCATTTGTTATTTGGTATTCGGGCTTGCGTCTATTGGCGGAAATGGTTTTGGCGGCTGGCTTAGTGACAAACTGGGTTCAGGGAAAGCCATTTTGTTTGTGACAATAGCGTTTGCGATTGTCATGTTTATCCTTCCGTATACAGCGGGTGTGTTTGTGCTCTTTATGGTGATGGTTGTCCTGTGGGGAGCGCTCAGCTGGGCACTGACGCCTGCCTTGCAGAGCTATTTGATTCAAACAGATCCTGTAACCTCTGATATTCAGCAAAGTTTAAATACATCGGCTTTGCAAATTGGCATCTCGATCGGATCAGCAGTTGGCGGTGTCGTGTTTACAATGACCGGTTCATCCGTTGATTTGGCTAAATTCGGTGCTGTGTTTGTGCTGATTGCCTTTAGCTGTGCGGTGATTTCGTTGAAAAGACCGCCTCTTTATATGGATCGTCAGAATCATGCTGAATAGCTGCCTATGATTAGGCAGCTTCAGCGTGTAGACAAACCCTCGCATTCTTTGTCAGTCCTGCGTGCCGGTGCTCACGAATGTCAAATTCGCTCCGCTCCGGTACTCGTCCTTCCTAGACTGCAAAGGTTTTCTATCACGCTGAAAAGAAGACAAAGGGCTAAAATAAAGATCATTTTAGTCCTTTGTCAACAGTCTATAGCTGCCTATGATTAGGGAGCTTTTTTTATGTTCGATTCTATTTCAAAATCACACCTTCACTTTTCCCAGTAATTACTTCTTCTCCATGCTGGTTGATATAGCGAGAAAAAAGATGCACACGATCATATTGTTCAAGGGATTCCACTTTGGTGACGGTCATCTGACAAGTAATGGTATCTCCCGTGTAAACGGGGCGGAAGAAGGTACAGGTCACGTCTTGACCAATAAAATGAAACTGACCACCTAGCTTAGTGGCCAGACTTGCCGTGAGAAAGCCGTGAACCATTCGCCGCCCCTGGTCATCAAGCTTGGTATGGTGTTTGCCGAGATCACCTGTCATTTCTCCGAATTGAATCACGTCTTCGTGTGTATAGGTTCTGCTTGTTTGAAACTGATCACCTGGTTGAATCATCTTTCCTTCAGCTCCTTTTTTTAAATGTACCAAAGGAATGAATGAATGTACATTCATTTTCAAGCGATAGGTCTTCATCATTAATTTGAGAGCAAAAGAGGAGGTATCTCTGCAACTCCTTTGCTAAAAAGAAAACATGCAGTTTCATATCGTGTAATCTAGTAGAAAAGTTCATACACTTATCGGGTCCGATGGCCTGTTCTTTTTCTCATATTCACATTTCTTTTGACTCCTCTCTTGATTATTAGTACCATTTTATTAACCAGTTAAGAGTGGAGGTTCAGATGGAAACAAACGAGCAGATTGTCTTAAAAGCGATTCAAGATCTGATTATGCATAGGGAAAAGAGACGAAACGATCCAACAGATCCACTGATTACCACAACTGATACACTCAAGCAAGATTGGACACTCACACAGCTTCACATTTTATCGATGATTCAAGCCAATCCAAACGAATCAAATAATACATTTCTTTCTCAACAACTGAAACTATCAAAACCAGCCATTACAAAGGCTGTGAAAAAACTAATCGAAAAAGGCATGGTGGACTATTGCCACCGGCAAGGTGATAAGAAATCTGTCTATTATTCACTGACAGAGGAAGGCACGCAATTGGCGGCGCTACATGATGAACTTCATGAAAAAGCAGTCACATCCTATTTAGAATTCCTACATCAATTTAATGAGGATGAATTACAAGTGATTGAACGCTTCTTAAAGGCGTGGAAGGAAAAAATATAGATATAAAAAACCGAAATCATCATACAAACTAGATGATTTCGGTTTTTTATATATGGTAAAATTAACATATATTGACGTTATTCTTGATCATGATCAAAAGGAGGGAGCCTCATTGGAGAAAGAAATGATAGAAAATTTTAAAAAGTCCATGTTCATCATGCCATTCGTTGGATTGTTTGTCAGTTTGCTATTATTTGTTTATTTTTTTGGCATTACAGGAGTTGAAGAGCCGATTTGGGCGGCTGCTTTGTATTGTGCTCTGCCTTTTTTGGGGTACACGATATTCTGTTTGCCATTATGTATCTATTTTTCGGTCAGCAAAAAACACTCAATCCATAGAAATGAGGAACATACGTGATTGTTGTCAGCGCTTGTCTTGCTGGATTGAAGGTTCGTTATAATGGCAGTCATCGATTAGATCAGCGAATCGAGGAGCTTGTTCAGGAAGATAAGGCGGTCACGGTCTGTCCCGAGCTGCTAGGCGGCTTCTCCACGCCAAGGCCTCCAGCAGAAATTATTGGCGGCGATGGATATGATGTATTACAGGGCATTGCCTCTGTTGTCGATGTGCATGGAACTGATGTGACAGAGATGTATGTAAAAGGTGCACAAGCTACGCTTGAACAGGTTCAGTCTCTTGAAGCGACAGCGGTTGTGTTAAAAGAGTACAGCCCTTCTTGCGGCAGCCAGATGATTTATCGGGGTGATTTTAACGGTCAGACGAAGGCTGGAGATGGTGTGACGTCAGCTTTGCTGAAACAGCATGGGATTCAGGTGTTCTCTGAGGAGGATGAATGGACTTCGTTGTTTCTATAGGTGTGACGTGAATAGAAGGAGGAGTTAGGTTGAAAAAGTGGATCATTGGTGTAGTTGTTGTTATTTTAATTGGCATTGGCATTTATTTTATGATCAAAGCGAAAACAGGTTCTTTTGATGATGTGGTCTCGATTGACAAAAACAAGGTGACTTCGATTCAAATTGAGCATGATAATGAGCGTGTTGTGCTTGAAAAGAAAGAGGATATTCAAAAGCTGCTGAAGGAATTTTCAGGTATGAAATTAAAGAAAACGAATGAAGCTAAAAAAGCCTCAAAAGAATCTTATTGGATCAGAGTCTACGAGAATGAGAAGGAAACATATGGTCTAACTTTTTACGATCAAAGCTTTTTAGAGACATATGATTTTTCTAAAACGAAAGATCAAACCAGCGAATATCAAATCGTTGATGCCAACCAAGTCGATATAGGAAAATATATCAAATAACACCAGTCCGTCTCTGAATGATCGAAATTCATGCATGATAAATAAAAAATTCGGGTATAGTGCTTGGTAAGTAAAAATGAAGCGGAGGTTTGTTTGATGAGTGGATTAACAGATACAGTCACATTAGCAAACGGAGTAAAAATGCCGAAGCTAGGCTTTGGTGTATGGCAAGTAAAAGATGGGGATGAGGCTGTAAATGCAGTCAAACACGCTCTTGAAGCGGGCTACCGAAGCATTGATACAGCAGCGGCTTATCAAAATGAAGAAGGGGTAGGCAAAGCCATTCAGCAATCAGGCATCTCTCGCGATGATCTGTTCATTACGACAAAAGTCTGGAATCGTGATCAAGGCTATGAGTCAACACTCGAAGCCTTTGAAACAAGTATGAACAAGCTGGGTCTGGATGTATTAGATCTTTATTTAATTCATTGGCCGGTTGAAGGCAAATATAAAGAGACATGGAAAGCGCTAGAGAAGCTGTATAAGGATGGACGCGTTCGAGCAATCGGGGTGTGTAATTTCCATCAGCATCATCTAGAGGATTTATTAGAAGGTGCAGAAGTCGTGCCGATGGTCAATCAAATTGAGCTTCATCCAAAGCTGACGCAGGAGCCTTTACGAGACTACTGCAAGGCAAAAGGCATTCATGTAGAAGCGTGGTCGCCATTAGGCAGCGGGAAGCTTCTTAACCATCCGGTTCTTCAGGATATTGCGAAAAAACATGACAAATCAGTTGCCCAAGTGATTCTTCGCTGGGACTTGCAGCATGGCATTATTACCATCCCGAAGTCTGTGACGAAGAGTCGAATTATTGAAAACACACAAGTATTTGATTTTGAGCTATCCGCACATGAGATGGGTGTTATCGATCAGCTAAATGAAGACGAGCGGACGGGTCCAGACCCAGATAATTTTGATTTTTAATATGAAGAAAAGCACAGGCTGCGATGCCTGTGCTTTTTTGTTTGCCAGCATGTTCAGACGTTCTTTTTAGACTGAAACGTCTCAATGATTTGAATGGCGGCGACAATTTGCTCTTTGGAATAGTCACCAATCAAACAAAAGGTTTCATCTGTGCGTGCAGCATGGCTCGCCACCGTTTTTGCGGCTTCGTTTAGATCAGTCTTGATGCCAAGCTCATGCATATTTCTAGGTAATCCAAGTGTTTGATAAAGCTCTAGTAATTCATCTACTTCTGTCATTCGGTTTTCTGCAGCAAGCTGAACGAGAATGCCATAGGCAACTTTTTGACCATGTAACACATGATGTGTTTCTTCAATAAACGTCAATCCATTATGGATGGCATGAGCTCCTGCCATTCTTCCATAGCGTCCCCCATAGCCGCCGACCGTGCCGGCTAATGTAATAATCGTATCTGTGACATCCGCAAATGCTTGCGAAAGCTGACCTGTTTTCAAGCTTTGGACAGCTTCTTCACTATGAGAAAGAAGAATATCTCGAACGTATACAGCTTGTTTTAGTGCAGCATGTACCATGAGCGGCAAGGAATTTTTTGCATTTCGAATAATGGCTTCCGCTTCGTACCATTTCGCCAGCGTATCACCAATTCCGCTCTGAAGGTAGGAAAGTGGAGAGGAAAGCAAAAAGGTATGATCAATTAAGGTGAGATAGCTAGACCGCTTATGATAATCGACTCTCATGAAATTCCCTTTGTCATCATAAATGACGCTGAGCGGTGTAGACGCAGCACATGTACCTGGAATCGTTGGAACCATGATCACTTCAATTTGAAGAGCATCTGCAACCGATTTGGCGGTGTCTAAAATAGTGCCGCCCCCGATCCCGATAATCACATCGGTTCCTTTTAGTTCTTCTGCAATTTGTGTGATCGCATTTGGTGAACTGTATCCTTTGTGCTGGACAACTGGCCAATGGGATGGGAGCTTTGTGTACTGTGAAAAAGCATGAAATGAATAATATCCAGTCACTACAGCGGGTGACTGAAAGGAAGAAACAAGTGAATCTAGTTCATGATAAATTCCCTTTTGAGAAATAAACTGGTTGGGACCGCTTCTGACGATATCTTCTGGTTGGATCATTGAGTTCTGCTCCTTTACAAAATCATATAGTCTATAAATCATCTCACTTTACAGAAAGTTCTGTCAAATTATCAGACAAAATGAGTAGATAGACCCTTCCGTTTTATGGAATTAAGCCGCTGTCATTGCCTTTAGGTATGTATTTCCTGTATGATAAAGAACGGTATGTTCTCATTAAATTTAAGAGGTGTTTATATATATGGAAAAACAATATCGTGTATTACTTTACTATCAATATGTCCCCATCGAGGACCCAGAAACGTTTACAGCAGAGCACCTAGCATTCTGTAAGGAGCTTGGTTTGTTAGGCCGTATTCTTGTTTCATCAGAAGGTATAAACGGAACGGTTTCAGGAACCATTGAGCAAACGGACAAGTACATGCAAGCGTTAAAAGAAGATCCACGCTTTGCGTCTATGCCGATTAAAATTGACGAAGCAGACGGTCATGCGTTCAAGAAAATGCACGTCCGCCATCGTAATGAATTGGTGAATCTAAGCCTTGAAGATGACGTGAATCCGTTAGAACTAACAGGTAAACATCTCAGCCCGGTTGAATTTTACGAGCAAATGCAATCACCGGATACAGTGGTCATTGATGCGCGTAATGATTATGAATTTGATGTTGGTCACTTCAGAGGTGCGGTTCGTCCTGATATTGAAACATTCCGTGAATTGCCTGAGTGGATTCGTGACAACAAGGAGATTCTTGAAGGGAAAAAAATCCTGACTTATTGCACAGGAGGCGTCCGCTGCGAGAAATTCTCAGGCTGGTTGAAGCGTGAAGGCTTCGAAGATGTATCTCAGCTTGACGGCGGGATTGTCACTTACGGAAAAGACCCGGAAGTACAAGGTAAGCTATGGGACGGTCAATGTTATGTGTTCGATAACCGTCTAACTGTGCCAGTCAATCAAACAGAGCACGTGGTTGTCGGAAAAGATTTCTTCACCGGTGAGCCTTGCGAGCGTTATGTAAACTGTGCGAACCCTGCATGTAACCGCAAAATCATTGCAACTGAAGAAAGCGAGTATAAGTATATGCGCAGCTGCAGCCATGAATGTCGTACTAGCGAACGTAATCTTTATGTGAAGCAGCACAATCTGTCTGAAGAAGAAGTACAAGAAAGACTAGCTGTGATTGAAAAAGAACAAGCGATTTCACAAGGATAGAGGGAACCCCCTTTATCCTTTTTTCTTTGCGGGATAGGTGTTCATAAGGAAGAGGAAGTCATTACCTCTTTCTTTTTTGTTTTGTTTTTTTCAAAATAAGGGTAAAGGTAGTTAATCAGTCTAATAGATTGAACCATTGAAAAAGCGCTTTCTTTTGAAATGAGCATGTTCGACTATTTCAGAAAATGAAGAATTGAGAGATAATATAACAGGCGAAAAAATGAACAAGGGTAAAGGTTCATTTTAGAAAATATTTTCCAGTTGAATGAAAAGGGAACGGCTATGAAAGAAAGACGCTTGCTCGACACATACTCTGTATTTTAATCGAAAGGTGTTATGGACATGAATCATTTGCATCGTAGGATGGGAACTTTCGCTTTAATGATGGTAGGTCTTGGCTCAATCATTGGTTCAGGATGGCTCTTCGGTGCTTGGCGTGCCGCCCAAATCGCCGGCCCTGCTGCTATTTTGTCCTGGTTGATTGGGATGGTTGTGATTTTATTTATCGCTTTGTCTTATAGTGAACTCGGATCGATGTTTCCAGAGGCAGGCGGGATGGTTAAATATACGCAATATTCACACGGCTCTTTTATCGGGTTTATCGCAGCATGGGCGAACTGGATCGCCATTGTCTCTGTTATTCCTGTTGAGGCGGTTGCTTCCGTCCAGTACATGAGCTCATGGCCTTGGGAGTGGGCAAAGTGGACAAGTCACTTGGTCACAAAAGGGGTTTTGACGACAGAAGGGCTCATGGTCGCTAGTGTACTTCTTGTGATTTACTTTCTGCTCAATTATTGGACAGTTGGGTTATTTTCAAAAGCCAATACATTTATTACAGTGTTTAAAATTATCATTCCAGGATTAACAATTGGTGCGCTCTTATTCGTAGGTTTTCATAGTGAGAATTTTACTTCTGGAACAAGTATTGCCCCAAACGGCTGGGCCAGTGTGCTGACAGCTGTTGCGACATCAGGGATTGTGTTTGCCTTCAATGGCTTCCAAAGCCCGATTAATATGGCTGGTGAGGCAAAAAATCCAGGCCGCTCGATTCCAATTGCGATTGTAGGGTCGATTTTGATTGCAACTGTCATCTATGTGCTTTTGCAAATCGCCTTTATTGGGGCGGTCGATCCATCTATGATTGTGAATGGGTGGGGGCATTTGAATTTTAACTCACCATTTGCTGACCTTGCCATTGCGCTTGGGATTAACTGGCTTGTCCTGATTTTATATGCGGATGCATTTGTGTCACCTTCTGGAACAGGCATTACGTATACCGCGACGACGTCTCGTATGATTTATGGAATGGAAAAAAACAAATACATGCCAAGTGTGCTTGGCCGTCTGCACCCTATTTACGGCGTGCCTCGCCAAGCGATGTTTTTTAACTTAGGCGTATCGTTTATCTTTCTGTTTTTATTTAGAGGCTGGGGTGTACTTGCTGAAATCATCTCTGTCGCGACACTTATTTCTTATCTGACAGGACCAGTTACTGTCATGACGCTGAGAAAGACAGGGGCGGATTTATATCGTCCATTGCGAATTAAAGGGCTCAGCATTATTGCTCCTCTAGGCTTTGTGTTTGCATCATTGACGATGTATTGGGCGAGATGGCCGTTAACAGGTCAGGTGCTGTTCATTATTCTCATTGGTCTTCCCATCTATTTTTACTATCAAGCAAAAGTGAAGTGGAAGGGCTTTGGCCGCAACTTTAAGGCCGGTGCTTGGATGGTTGTGTATTTACTTGTGATGATGACCATTTCCTGTCTTGGCAGTGACAAATTCGGGGGCTACAATGTGATTCATTATGGCTGGGATATGGCACTCATAGCGGTCGTTGCCTTGCTATTTTATATGTGGGCACTCAAAAGCGGATTTGAAACAGAGTTTTTAGAAGACGCGAGAAAAATCAATGATGAACTGCGTACTTCTCAGAAAGAAGCAGCATCATCAAAAGAATAAAGGAAAGGCTGCCTGAACATTGCGGGCAGCCTTTTTTATTTTGATGAGCTATGCATCACATGCCGCTTTAGCCAAGTGGTGACACCGTGTAAAACAGCCGCTGTGACCAGTGAGATGAGCACATATCTCCATAGCTGATTCAAGCCTTGTCCGCTAAGCCAATAAACTATTCCTAGAAAAACGAGGGTGAAGATGAGCATGAATAAAAAAGATGCTGACCAGAAAAAATTCTTCATAGACGGTCTCCTCCTTGGGGTATTGTATGCAGGCTGATGGAGGATCAGACCAGCAATGAAGAAGTAGAAATATTTATGAAATATATTGCAAAAGTCAGATAAAAACACCAAGTGATTTGACAGTTGTGTTAAGATGAGAGATATTTTGAGTGAAGATTGTGGGTCATAGACGGAGGTGTTTGGAGATACAGATTCAAAAGGTTCTAAACAATAATGTCATTAGTGTGATAGATGAACACGGAAAAGAAATTGTCGTCATGGGCAGAGGCATTGCTTTTCAAAGACGTCCCGGGGACCCGGTGGATGAAGCGTTAATTGATAAAGTCTTTCGCCTAGAGGATCATTCCGTTCACGAGCGGATGAAAATGCTACTGCAAGAGGTTCCGTATGATGTGGTCAAGGTGACCGAGGAAATGATTCAATATGCACATACAAAGCTGAACCGAAGATTAAACGAAAGTCTGCATGTATCACTCGCAGACCATATTCATTACGCTATCGAACGATTAAAGAAAAATCACCTGATTGAGAATTCGCTCATTTGGGAGATTAAACGCTTATACAAAGATGAATTTCTCGTGGCGAAGGATTGTCTTGAGATGATTGAAGAGCGTCTCCATATTGAACTGCCTGAGGATGAAGCGGGCTTTATTGCCATGCATATCATTAATGCAGAGCTCAATGAAGATATGAATACGACGGTCAATATCACAAAAGAAGTCAATGCCATTCTCACCATTGTGAAATATCATCTCAACATGGAGTTTGATGAAGACTCACTCAACTTTTACCGTTTTCTCACGCATTTGCGCTTTTTCGTACAGCGTCTGATCAACGAAACATTACTTGTCAGCGAAGACCAGGACTTATACCAGTTGATCAAAGTGAAATATCCAAAGGCATACGAATGTGCAAAGAAAATCGCAGAATATGTCTATCAAACGTATCATCGAGATCTGACATCAGAGGAAATGCTGTACCTCTCAATTCATTTGAATCGACTCATCAAACGAGAGAAATAAAGATAGATTTTCAAAGAAAGCGTTGACATGAGAAAAGGTGAGTGGTACTATTTGCTCATAAACATAAAAGAATACGGTTTCACAATGATCGTCTTAGAGGATTGTGACTGTTCGGCAGGCAAAACCTAAACGTTCACTGAAAAAGCGCAATGGCAAGTTGCGACTATTTTTGGTGCCCGTTTAGGTTTTTATTTTGCCCAAAAACGTATTTTTTTCAAAAAAAGGGGGTTTTTGTATGAGTTATCGTCAATTAGCAGAAGACATTATCAAACACATTGGCACAGAGGAAAATGTTCATTCATTGGTCCATTGCGCCACAAGACTTCGTTTCACATTAAATGACAGGTCAAAAGCAGATAAAGCAGCCATTGAAAAATTAAATGGTGTCGTGACGGTCATGGAAAGCGGCGGCCAATTCCAAGTGGTCATTGGCAATACCGTACCAGAGGTATATAGAGAGATTGGGGAGTTTACGAATTTATTAGAGGATTCAGCTTCTTCATCTGCCAGATCGAGTGAAGAGAGTACAAGCCTTTTTGGAAAATTCGTCGACATTGTTTCAGGCATTTTCACACCACTTCTCGGTGTGATGGCGGGTGCCGGTATTTTAAAAGGTCTTTTGGGCATTTGTATCAATGCGAAATGGTTATCTCCTGAAGATACGTCGTATCAAATTTTATTTGCTGCGTCAGACAGTTTGTTCTACTTCCTGCCACTACTGCTCGCATTCACTTCTGCTAGGAAGTTTAAAGCGAATCCGTTTGTCGCTGTGACGATTGCAGGTGCACTGATCTACCCAACCATTCAAGAGCTGACAAAAGGCGGCGGAGATGTTACCTTCTTTGGCATTCCGGTTGTCTTAATGTCTTATACATCAACGGTCATCCCAATTATTTTGGCAGTGTTTGTCATGGGATATATAGAACGTTTCTTTAACAAAGTCATTCATGAGAGTGTCAAAAACTTTATCACACCACTCATTTTACTCGTCATGGTTGTTCCGCTGACACTCATTGTGTTTGGACCATTTGGTGTGTATGCAGGAAACGGCATAGCAGCCGTCTTACTAAAAGTATTCTCCTTTAGCCCTACACTTGCAGGTGCTTTAATTGCGATGGCATGGCAGGTTCTTGTGATCTTCGGCATCCATTGGGGACTTGTGCCAGTCATTTTAAATAATATTGCGGTCCATGGAAAGGATCATATCAAGCCGGCCACTGCGCCAGCTGTGTTCTCTCAAGCCGGTGCCTCAATCGGTGTTATGCTGAAAACAAAGAATAAAAAACTGAAATCATTGGCTGGATCGACAGCGGTTTCTGCTGTGTTTGGGATTACAGAGCCTGCTGTATACGGGGTTACGCTTCGTTTGAAAAAACCATTTATTGCAGCAGTTATCTCTGCCGGGGTCGGCGGTGCGATTATCGGTTATTCACAGAGTGTGGCCATTGCGTCAGGACTTCCGAGTTTACTGACACTGCCGATTTTCTATGGCCAAGGATTTACAGGTTTCTTAATCGGAATTTCGGTCTCGTTCGTCCTATCCATCGTCTTAACATATTTAATTGGATTTAAAGATCCTGTTGATGAAGATGAGACGCCTGTGACGAGTACTGCGCCAAAGGCCGAACATGAACATGGCGTCAAAGCAGCTCATGTGAAAAGTCCTTTAAAGGGCGAGGTCATCAAGCTGGAGGAAGTGCAAGATAAGGCATTCTCATCTGGCGCACTAGGAAAGGGCGCAGCCATCATTCCAGCAGAAGGCAAGCTATTTGCACCAGTATCAGGAGTTGTGACAACGGTGTTCCCAACAGGTCATGCGTACGGTCTCACCTCTGAAAGCGGAGCAGAAGTACTCATTCACATTGGACTCGATACGGTGCAATTAGGTGGTCAGCATTTCACCCCGAAGGTTGTGCAGGGACAAACCATTACGGAAGGTGAACTGCTTGCTGAGTTTGATATTGAGGCGATTCAAGCAGCCGGTCTGTCAGTCACAACACCAGTGATTATTACCAATTCCGGTGAATTTAGCGATATGATTGAAACAGAAGAAAAACAAGTCACACCAGGACAATCATTTTTACACTTAGTTTAATAAAGAGGAGGAAGAAATCATGAGATATTCAACACTAGCACCATTTCCAAAAGACTTTTTCTGGGGCGGATCTACTTCCGCCTATCAAGTAGAAGGTGCATGGAACGAGGATGGAAAGGGACCTTCTGTCATTGACATGAGAGAAAGTTACCCTGAAGGAACAACCGATTTTAAGGTAGCCAGTGATCACTATCACCGATATAAAGAGGATGTGAAGCTGTTTGCAGAAATGGGCTTGAAGGCTTATCGCTTTTCCATTGCGTGGACACGCATCATGCCAGACGGAGATGGGGAGATTAATCAAAAGGGCATTGATTTCTATCATTCTCTCATTGACGAATTACGCCGTTATGACATTGAGCCGATCGTGACGATGTATCATTTTGATCTGCCTCATGCGCTTCAAGTGAAGGGCGGATGGTCGAATCGTGCGACAGTAGATGCGTTTGAACGCTATGCAGAGGTTCTGTTTCAGGAGTATGGTCAAAAGGTAAAATATTGGTTGACCATTAATGAACAAAACATGATGATTTTACATGGATCGGCGCTCGGTACACTTGACCCAAATTTAGAAAATCCGAAAAAAGAACTGTATCAGCAAAACCACCATATGCTCGTAGCGCAAGCGAAAGCCATGACGCTTTGTCATCAAATGCTGCCTGAGGCGAAAATTGGACCAGCGCCAAATATTGCTCTCATTTACCCAGCATCTCCAAAGCCTGAGGATGTACTTGCTGCGGCAAATTACAATGCGATCCGGAACTGGCTTTATCTTGATATGGCAGTCTTCGGCCGTTATAACAACCTTGCTTGGGCGTACATGAAAGAAAAAGACATTCTTCCTGTTATTGAAGAGGGAGATATGGATATTTTAAAAAGTGCGAAGCCAGACTTCATTGCCTTTAACTACTACACTTCTCAAACGGTTGAAGCAAGTAAAGGAGATGGCAATGACGAGTTTGCACGCGGCGGAGATCAGCATTTGAAATCCGGTGAAGATGGCGTATACAAAGGCGGCAATAACCCGTACTTAAGTAAAAATGCATTTGGCTGGGAGATTGATCCTGTCGGCTTCCGTTCAACGATGCGCGAGATTTACGACCGCTATCAGCTGCCGCTCATTATCACTGAAAACGGGCTGGGTGCCTTTGATCAATTAGAAGAAGACGGATCCATTCAGGACGATTATCGAATTGATTATTTAGAGAAACATATCGAACAAATCAGATGGGCGATCACTGACGGTGTCGAGGTGTTCGGATACTGCCCATGGTCAGCCATTGACCTAATCAGCACACACCAAGGATGCTCCAAGCGCTACGGGTTCATCTACGTCAACCGTGACGAATTTGACCTAAAAGACCTCAAACGAATTCGTAAAAAGAGCTCTTATTGGTACGAAACCTTGATTCAGCAAAATGGAGAGAACATCGGGAAGTAAAAAATGAAAAAAGCCAATCACCTTATGCGGGTGGTTGGCTTTTTTTGCTCGTTCACTCTATTGGCAAGATCATATTGTTCAAGTTGTTCTCTAGAATGATAGTCTGATTTTAACAGCCTAACAAACTGCTTTCTTTTATAATCCGAAGAATATCACAATCCATTTCGCTGTTTCGAATGCTTCATCAGGTGGTAGGCCAGCTTGTATAAAAATTGCGCTACTTTGTAAAAACCTGATTTAGCTTTCTTTGCATATTTCTTGCCTATTACTTTCGATAAGGGTTTTTCTAAATATGTGCCTGACTTGCGAAGAGCCTGAACAGCAATTTTTTTTGCTATTGTAGTGACGATATTTTTAGTTTGGGCTTCTTTAGATTGTGGTGGGAATATCTTGAACCATTGTTTAGGGACATATGCATTTCGGCTTGTGTCATTTGTCCATCCATCACATGAATTTCAAAGGTCATCATGTTCACCTCCACAGTGAACGAATTCTACCACAGAAATTTTCATCAAAACGAAGTTCTAAAAAATAAAAAAATGATTGCGGACACCGCAACCAAAAAAGTAATTCTCTTAAATCTATCTTAAATCCATTGATACACTCATTTTGATTTGATAACCTTGATTTTGGAATTTAATACAAAAGGAGGAATATAAACAAAATGTTCAAAAAAACACTTTTAACCCTAATTACCCTAGCTCTTGTCATATCAATATGGACTCCATTTTCATCAGAAGCATCGGCAGAAACACACTCTATCAATTCACAAGAATTAGAAGTGTTAGTAACACCGACGGTTCTACAAAATGAACAAGCTAACAAAGAATTAGACGAACTTGAAACGACAATGGGGGAATACATAGAAAACCTTCCATTTAAAGAAAAAGAATTTGAAAACATGTCAGAGTCAGAACAAAATAAAGTGATAGATCAATATTTCAACAATGAAGAATTTTTAGCTTTAGAAAACCGAATGAAACAACTTGACTCCAAAAGTAGTCAGAGTGAAATAACAACACAAGCACTACCATTATTTTTCATACCTATCGCAATGACTGTCGGGCGAGTTGCTTTATGGGCTATTAGATCAAAAGGCGCAAAAGTTGCCGTAAAGTATTTGAAAAACAGAATAAAAGGTTTTGGTAAGAACTATGAAATTGGTTGGAACTACACAAATAAATATGGGAAAGTAACAAGCCTTGTTAAGGTATTCCATAAAAAGGGTAAAAAGAAAACACGAGTATTTGCAGTTGATAATGGAAAAGTCCCATTAAAACCGGGTTCAACCAAATGGTACTGGCATTTTCACGTAGCTCCAAACATCCACATACACCATGCACTTAGAGCATCAATACCAAGCAAACACAAAGCTAAAAAAGGTGAAACTATACTCCACTAGAAAAAAAGAAAAACCCTATTATAAGGGTTTTTCTTTTTTGGAATCGTACTCTTTAATAATATCAATTGGATCAATCGCATCATCATCTTGTGTGTATTCCTCTACATAAGGAGTAATCAATTTCTTAAACTGCTTTTCATCATCCACTAAAGCAATACAAGTTTCATAACCCTCAAAATCAGATGGATATAAATGTGCAACAGAACTACCAGTTTCTAAAGCCTTATCAATTGCATTTCTTAATTCCAACAAACCTTTTCGATTCCCCAAAATCAATGCTTCCATGTGGTGAGTTTCTTGAGCATATATATTACACATCTCTAAAACATCATCATCATCCACTTGAATAGACATACAAAAAGCACCTCCAAAGTAAAATTTAGTTAATTATATAATTATTGATGCCAACATGCCAAGACCTCAAACGTCTCATTGGCTACTTTATCCTCATTTTCTTCAATCCTGATTAGATCTCCTTCCTAGCATCAATACGCTATTTCCAAAACTGCCACCAACATTTTTTTGTCCTTCTTTTTCCTTCTGCTCCGTTGCCGCAATTAATTTTTTAGTTTCTTGAGTTTCTCTTATGGCCTCTAACAGCTTTTTATCTCTTTCAAGAAGACTGCTTTGTATGTATTCTTGCTGTTTTTTCAACTTGCTGGAGGTTACAAATCCCATCTTACTCTCTACTATTATTATACCCCGAAATCGATATCATTTATAGAGTGTTTTCCGCCCATATCAGGCCGTATACTGTTATACGCAAGTCAAAAATGATAAGGGGTGTCGCTGTATGAATGACAAGCAGCAGGTGTTAGACCCGGGTCCATTTTTTCATGGGACGAAAGCAGAATTGAAGATTGGAGATCTGCTTGAACCGCTGTACTTATCCAATTATCAGGATAAAAAATCGAACCATATCTATTTTACCGGAACATTAAACGCGGCCAAATGGGGGGCTGAATTAGCGAGGTCTGATGCGAAAGAGAGAATTTATATTGTAGAACCGTTAGGCGAGTTTGAAAATGATCCGAATGTAACTGACAAAAGATTTCCGGGCAACCCAACACGTTCTTATCGATCGAAATCTCCGTTGAAAATAGTCGCAGAATTAGGTTCATGGGAAAGACATTCCGATGAAGAAATCAATCATATGCTGAGCTCCTTAAAAAAATTAAGTGAAGAAGGAAAAAATGTCATCTACGATTGATGATCCATATTTTAAATAAGACGAAGGCCGCCCAGTTCATGAGGCGGCCTTTTGTTCTATTTATTGAAACAACGCATCCATCAGCTCATCAAATGTTTGGGCTTGCTTGAGGGAGTGAATGCGGTCTGGATTGTCTAGTAAATCGACGGCCTGTTCAAAGAATTGGTTCATGCAGGCAGCGTCATTCTTATGAATCGCTAATAAAAAGACAATTGATACTTGGTCTCCCTGCCAGTCAATCGGCTGTTTTAAGTGTGCGATGGCTACAGAGGAATTGCCTTCATTTGTGATGAGCGGATGCGGCATTGCAATACCGCTGCCAAGATAGGTAGACGACATTTGCTCACGCTCAAACACCGAGGGCCGAAAGGAAGACGATACTAGCTGATGCGCCTCTAAACGGCTGCATAGTGTGTCTAATACTTCATCTTTGCTGGATAGGTCAGCATTCATTAAAGTCAATCGTTCTTGAAAAAACGCCATTAGTTCCTTTGAGGGTGTCCCGTGTCCATTTAATAAATGAATGACTTCATTTACGCGCTGTATATCATGATGTTCAAAAAAGGCGTTGACCTGAATCACTGGTTTCCCCTTTGCTGTGAGTGGCACGGTTGTGATGATGACGTCACACGGCAAAGAGGTGCTCATTAGATAATCCTGATAGGAATAGAGCTCAACGATTTCAAGTTCATGCTGAAAGGCAGCCTTTAACTTAATTTCAAGCAGTCTTGCCGTTCCTAATCCAGACCCACACACGATAATGGCTTTCTTTTTTTGCGAGGTGCCGAGCTGACTTCTTTCAAATGAAGCAGCAATATGCAAGGCAACATATGCGGCCTCGTCTTCATTTGGTGTACGCACCAGCTGTAAAGCATTCAGTCCGCTGACAGCCAAGTCAAATGGGTAAGGATAAGACGTTTTGATCTCATGCAAAAGCGGGTTTTGTAAGGACACACCATATTGGATTCGATTTAATAATGGCTTCATATGAAGCATCAAGTCTTGCCGCAGGATGTCATCATCAGCAAAACGATGTCCGCTTGTCTTTTCAATGTGCTTGAGAAATACCGTGACCGCCTGCCGTACTTCCTCTGTCGTTTGATGATGGTCCGCTTCTTTCCACGTTTGATTCGCCAAGAGATGCATCACTAAGTAATCTGTTTCATCCTCTGACAAGGTAACATAAAAAGTGTCGCTGACTTGCTGAGTGATTTTTTTGGCAATTTTCGTTAACACTGGCGACCTTTGTGTGCGTTCGGTGCTGGCGGATATTCTCTGTTCTTTTCGTGTTTGCTGAATCGCAATGGCTAAATGAATGACTAAATTTTTTAGGGCAATGTCTTTAATGAGTAATGATTCCTGATACAGATTCGTCAGCACAATGGATCGAATGGTTTCAAGAGAAATATCAGGAAAATGAAGCTGCTCCCGCTCGGTGATATTTGATAGCGCAGGTTCTTCCTCAAGCAGCAAGTCTGCATAGCACGTTCTTTTTTGCAATTCGTCTCCCTCAACCTTTAAGCCAAAACCAGGCTTTGATACAAGGGTCATGCCGTAACGGGCTAATAGTTCTCGTCCTTTTTTTAAATCACTGCTGACAGTCATGCGGCTGATAAACAGCTCTTCAGCTAGTTGATCAATTTTTAAGTAGTCAGATTGAAGCAATAGTTTTCTCATGATAAATCGTACACGCTCTTCTGGCATGACGGGTACGAGAGAGTGGGCAGGAAGCTTCTGTTGATGAAGCCAAAGCAGGAAAGCGTCTTGGTCACTCGTTAAGAGAGTGTAGCCCCTTCCGCGGATGGTCTTAATGATGGCCCCGGCTTCCTTTAATAGCTCATTTGCTTCTTTAATTAAATTGCGGATGGAGCGGTCAGATAAGCGAAAAGAGGCAGTTAGCTCCTCCAGCTTCACGAACCCTTTTGTTTCGAATAGCCGCTGAATGAGCTGATAGGTTCGAGTATCTGCCGTCATCATCATTGCGCCGCTCCTTGCGCCTGTAAGGCGTCGTCTCCAAGGGCAATCGCTCCCATTAAACCAGATAATCCGTCAAAGGAAGGCTTTGTGACGATTTCATTTAATGGTTTTGGTAGTTGCAGGTATCCGCGAAGCCGCTTGTCTGTTTCTTCATGGATGAGCGGCAGCATAGCTGGCTGTTTCATCACACCTCCGCCGAAAATGATGCGCTCTGGTGAAAGGGTGAGTAATAAATTTGCCGCCATTTGCCCGAGATAGTAGGCATGCAATGACCAGGCTGGATGGTCCTCTGGCAGCATTTGTGCCAATGTATGATAGCGTCCTTCTATGGCAGGTCCAGATGCCAGCCCCTCTAAACAATCATGGTGAATAGGGCAGCAGCCCCCATAGGTATCATGAGGATGGCGTTGGACTGTGATATGGCCCATTTCTGGATGTAGCAATCCATGAATGAGGCGATTTTCAATATATGCACCGCCACCTATTCCAGTTCCAACGGTGATGTAAACCAACGAAGCAGGATTTTCTGCTTCAGTCGAAAAGCGGGCTTCCCCGAGCGCTGCACAGTTCACATCAGTATCAAGCTTCATAGGGAGCCCGAGCGCTTGTTTTAAGGTAGAGAGTAATGGAAATTGGCGCCAGGCTGTTTTCGGTGTATCTAAAATCGTCCCGTAGCTTGGGCTGTGTTCCTTCACATCGACCGGTCCGAATGCCCCAATTCCAAGCGCATCGACTGGGTGCTCTGTAAAATAATCGATCACTTTTTGGCATGTTTCATCTGGATTCCCTGTTGCAAAGGAAGTCATGTGTTCAATCGTTCCGTCTGTTGTTCCGTAACCGCAGACAAATTTTGTACCGCCTGCTTCGATGCCTCCAATTCGCATGATCAATGCCCTCCATTAAAGAGGGACGGAATCCAAATGGATCCCGCCCCTACATGTTCATTTTTTCTTTACAATGTAGGTTTGTACCTGACAAGGTGTGAGCGGTTCAATCTGTAATGATCCATGTTGTGCTTTGAGTATATGTCCTTCAGGTGTTTCGCCTAAATTCGCTGTTTCTCCGTGTTGTAGAGATGAACTATTGATTGAAGCGGCTGTTTGACGCGTTAAATATGGATTGAAGAGACGGATGACAATACCTGTTCCATGCTCTTCCTTTTTCAAGGCGCTTAGAATGGCTCCGTCTGTTTCGATGTCAAGCAGGCTATAAGTAGATTGTAAGTCTTCTTCTTCATCTCGGAAAGAGAAAATTAAACGACCGTTTAAAAAGTCAGCTCGTTCATAGCATTGAACCGGAGTAGTATACCGCTTGGCAAGCTGCGCTAAGTGACCTTCACTTACCGCTTCTTTGCTATAGAGCATGCCAAATGAGAACGATAGCGCGCCTTGAAGCTGAGCGTCAGGTGTCTCAACGATTTTTTCCCCAGATGCCCGGCCTGGACGGTAAAGCAGATTTTCTTTCCCCATCTTTCCGAAACAGCGGAAGAGGGTATAAGCAATCGTTGTGTAGCCTTCGCCTGTGATTTGGTATTCTCTCACGCAGTCGGTCAACAGAGCGACACCATACGCATCATCACGAAGTGCAACAAAGGATTGCATCGGTTCAATGGTGATCGGTTTTTCTTCCCAATGCTCATTGCTCCACCATTCAAGCTCTTGCGTCAGTTCTGTTGGGCGTTCGATTGTCCCAAACTGTTGATCACTCAGTGATACGTTTGACGCGATGCCTGTATCAAAGAGTACCCTCATACGATGGTCTAATGCATGATTGTCGACATCCACATGAAAACGGATGACAGACTCATCTTTATTTAAAGCCACCTTCGCTGTGATCGGGAGTGAAGTCGTGACCTTTTGCTCCGATCGTTCCTCTAAGTCATACGGGACAGTGAGATGAAGCTGGATGGTGAGCTCCTCCTGTAACCCGCTTTTAGACACTGTGATATCCGCTGATGAAATATCTTTAGACGACACATACAGATCCTCGCGCGGTGGTGAATAGTTGTAGGAATCCCCATCGTCTCCATTGTCTTCAAAGATCATTTGCTCAGAGAAGGTTTGACCTGTTTGCTTATCTGTGATCTCGAGTGATCCATTATCATTTGCAGAAATTCGATAATATGCATTTTCAATCACTCGGCCTTCTGCTTGTTCCCAAACGGATTCACTTGATTCATCGAAAACCATGCTGACTTGTGTATAACCAACTGATGGTAAGTCGTTTGCTTCAATAAGCAAAACAGCTTTCCATACTTGTTTTGGCATGTACACCTCTTTGCTTGGGTTAAGAGAAATTTGCTGTGCCAAGACATAATCAGTGACATCCGTTTTGCTTTTCACCGTGTAGTGAAGAGTTCTTCCGTTTGCGTCTTTTAGCGTAAAAGGACGTTCCGTAATAAAGGTTTCGACTTCAATGACTTCAGAACGCTTTGAAGGCAATGTATTAAATAAAGTGAACGTGATTTCTTGCTCTGTTTGCAGGCGAATAGCGATGAGACGCATGTGTAAGTCCACAAGGTTTTCGGCGATTTCTTTTGCCTGCTTATAGCGGAAGAAGACGTCTTGATTCGTCGTGTCACTATTACAGCCACCAATGCTGTCATGCGCTGCATTCTCAAACATGAGGTACCAAATATCACGAACGGTGTCATGTGGATAATCGTGCCCGAGTGAATAGCTGATCGTTAGGATCGGCTCCATCACATTAACGAGATAGTTTTCAATTTGATTGTTTAAGATTTTTAAATCTGCTCTTGTTGAAAAAATAGATTTATGAATTCGCATATGCTTCGCATGAATGAGCTCTCCTTGTAATGTATCAAAAGATGTCCGCTCTTTTTTCACCGCTGCAATGTAATCTTCTAGACTGCTGATTTGATAGTGATGCTCGTCAAGTTCATTGGCTTTTTCTAATAAGTCAGGCAGGTTTTTGCGGATAGGTGCCTGGTCAAAGCCATTTGGAAAATAGACATTCTTTGTTGTGGCTTTTGCTTGCAGCGCACCGATTTTTTCAGACAGAAAGGCCTGTAAGTCCTCATCCTTCTCAGGGATATTTCCACCGTAGTAGTAGCCAAATGGCAGATTCACAGCAAAGACTTCACTGCCGTCAGCGCCACGCCAATTGAATTCTGTATGATTCGTCATATGATCAGAAACGCCGCGCCAAAATGCTGTATCTACAATGCCAAAGCCTTGATAAATTTGTGGCATTTGTGCGGATTGACCGAAGGAGTCAGGGACATAACCGACTTTCATCACATGGCCGAATTGCTGACAACGCTCGATTCCATATTGCAGGTTCCTTACAATCGATTCACCTGAAATAACGAGTTGATCGGTTTGTGTATACCATGGACCGATGATGAGGCGTTTGGCCGTGACGAGCTTTTTGATTCGATTTTCATCCTTTGGACGCCATTTGAGGTAATCATCCAATAATGATGCCTGGGCATCGAGCATGAAGTAATGGAACCTTTCATCTGTTTCAAGGGTGTCTAAAATGTCCATTACGCTTTTCATTAAGTAGATACGGGAGCGGGAGGTGGTGAAATACCATTCCCGGTCCCAGTGAGTATGTGGAATCACATGTACATTGACAGTCATTGATCAACGACACCTTTCTTTGTTCAAATTATCCTTCTAGCACAAGGTCAAAATCGTCTTCTTCTTTCTGCTTCTGATTATGTTCTGGCTTTTGAGGCTCTTTTTTCTCAGAGAAATTCACAAGCAGGTTGGCGCCAATACCGATGACGAGTGCGCCAGTAAGGGCACCGATTAAATAAGCCCACCAGTTTCCAACTGAGAAGAAGCCATATAGTCCACCAATTGGCGGCATGATGTCATGAACACCTAATAATGCAGCAACCCCACTCCCAGCAGCACAAGCGACGACATTCAGTGGAATCAATTTCAAAGGATTGACGAGGGTAAAAGGAATTGCTCCTTCTGTAATACCGATAATCCCCATGACAAGGCCGCCTCGTCCGGCTTCTCTAAAGGTTGGGGAGAAGTTACGTTTTCGAATCAATGTCGCAAGTCCGTACCCAAGCGGCGGAATGACAATCGCAATATTGACGAGAATGGCAGGGAGGTAAACACCTGATAGGAAGAGCGCGTTACCCGCCATCCAAGCGGATTTATTCACCGGTCCGCCAAGGTCGAATCCAATCATCGCGCCTAAAATCAAAGCGAGCGCGAGTGTGCTTGTTCCATCAGCAACCATGCCTTTGATCCATTCAATTAATGCCGTGTTCAAAGCGCCTAATGGCCCGCCTAGCAGAACGGACATGAGAAGTCCGGTTAAGCCAACGGTAATGAGCGGTAGGATGAGCAGAGGAACAAGTCCGGCTGCAGAGCCTTGAATTTGAATTTTTCTTTTCACAAAAAGAGCGACATATCCTGCGAAGAAGCCTGCAATAACAGCACCGATAAATCCAGCATTCGTTGAGCTGGCAAGGGCTCCGCCGATAAAACCAGCCGCAAGACCTGATTTATCTGCAATGGAATAGGCGATAAATCCAGCGAGCAGGACGTTCATTAAGCCAATGCCTGTCCAGCCAACTTGCTCCATTAAATAGGCACCGTGCAATATGCCGCCAGCATCCTTATAGGTGTTTAAATCTGAAACACCAAACCCTAAACCGACCAATTTTGCTAAACCAACGATAAGTGAAGCACCGATGATCACAGGAAGAATATAAGAAATACCGGTCATGAGATGGCCTTCAATGACTTTTAATTTTGCTTTCATTTTCTTTGCTCCTTTCTATATGGCATTGCTCATGTTTATTGAGATTCAGACTTTTTCTTTTCAACAAGTGCTACGGCTTTTGTGATGATTTGCTCGGCATTTTTTAAGGCGCGTCCGATCTCGACACGTACAGTGGGAATGCCTGAGAAGCGTTCTGCATCGTTAATATGCTGATTTGAGGCAATGATACAAAGATCTGCCTGCTTTGCTTCCTCTGGTGTAATGCCGTTCACCTGTCCCATAATTCCTTGCTGTTCGATTTTGATCTCGTGTCCGAGCTGTTTACCCGCATTCTCTAATGCTTTTGCTGCCATTGGTGTATGAGCTAACCCTGCTGGGCATGAAGTGACACCGACAATTTTCATTGTGTAATCCCCTCTTTCAATTGTTGTTCAATGACTTCGTAATAATAATCAGCTGTTTGACCGGGTTGAATCTTTTCGATGAAAGCAGGTTCCATTAAGCTAGTGGCAATGCCTGATAGTAGTTTCAGATGCGTGACATTTGCCTCTTCTAGTGGAACCAGCAGTGTAAATAAATAGCTTGTTGGTAAATCGTCGAAGCTTCCCCATTCAATGGGCTGTTCAAGTTCTAAAAAGAGAAGTGAAGCCGTTTGTACAGTGGAGCTTTTTGTATGAGGAATGGCAAAGCCTTGCTGAAGCCCTGTTGAGACTTCGTCTTCGCGTTTCAACAAATCTGCTAATAACCCCGACTGATCGTTTGTAATATGAAGGTCTTCAGCTTTCTCGGAAATGTATTGTAAAATCTCATTCTTTGATTGACCGTTTACTTGTGTAAAAACATGATCTTTTTGGAACAAGCTGATCCCTTCTCTCTTGTTTGTTAAGCGCTTACAAGTTGATTGTAATGTACTTTTTGTCATGGTTAAATAGCATCATTTTCCGTTTGAAATGGCAAAAAGTTTATGAAGCTATTCGCCTTGCTATCTGAATATCTCAAATCCTAGCTTAAAACGAGTTTAATTATGTAAAAAACTGATTCTACTAAATGTCTTTCTGTGATATTCTTCCAAGGTATTGTAAAAGAATAAGGGGGTCTTTTCATGTTCAAAAAGCAGGTCAAATCCTGTGTGATCGTACTCATGGCCATCATTCTATGTATGGCGGCACTACCTGGCTACGAGGCAGCAGCTGCCAGTAAAGGAACAAATGTCAATGAAGCCATTGGGTTGAAAAATGGTGAAGTCATCTCAGGTGCATTACAGAATGAAAAGGAAGAGTCATGGTACCAAATCACGCCATCTGCACAAGAGGTGGCAAAACATACGCATATGCAAATTTCTGTAAAAAGTAAACAAATGTTATCTGTAACGGTCTATCCAAGTAAGGACAGAGCGATGAAGGATGACACTTATTCAAGATATCGTGTGGATACAGCAAGCGGAGAGACAGAGATAAACTTCCCGCATGCATGGTCAGGTCCTTATTATGTGAAAGTGCTCTATTTAGGGTCAGAGGAAGACACCCGTGATGAGGAAGAGGATGCGGCATATACAATCGAGTATAAAGGAGCCAAACTTCCGCCTTCTGAACCCGTTTTTCCTGAAGATGATGAGCCTGAAATCATTATCATTGAGAAAAAGCACGGGCGTGAAATTCTTCAATCGATTCGTACAATCGAAGATAAACGATTCAATGAAACAGCAGATGGTCAGAAGCTTGCGCGTCTGCTCCAAAAGACAAAGCCGTTTCTCAAATCGAAGCTCATCAAACATCAAAAAGAGCAGCAAAAGGTATACAATCATCTGCTCACGTTAAAAACACTGTTAAGTGACGTAGAGAAAAATGGTGCATTTAGCGGTCATATCGTGACAAAGAAAGAACAACAGGCGATCCGCTCCCTATTGGATATGCTCAAAGAGGCAAGTCCGGCATATTTAAAGAAGGAATTAGAAGCAGTGAGTCAAAAAATTGGAATCGATCAGCTTGAAGGAAAATCGGTCGGATATGTACTAGAAAAGCAAAAGCTTGTAAAAGAAGAAAAGGTTAAAACAAACAAAATCATTTTTAAATTAAAGGATGGCCAAACGCTTCAATCAACGAAAAAGAAGATGAAAAGCTATGGCATCCAAGAAAACCGTGTGACATCGCAGACAGTAAGTCCTTTATTCAAAGGAATGTATGTCTATGATGTGCCAGCAGGGCAAGAATCAGCTGGAAAGACACTAAAAGCAGGTAAAGCTGTCATCAAGAGCACTGCAAGAAAGCTGTCCAGCATGCCAAATGTTGAATTTGCAGAGCCTGTTCAAACCTATCGCGCGCTTAGTAACGATACGCAGTATGGTTACCAATGGCCGCTGAAAAACAGTGCGCAAAACAGCGGGAAAAAAGGCGCTGACGTCAAGTTTGAACAAATGAATACACTGATTGGCACAAGCAAAATGAAGCAAACATTAATTGCTGTTGTGGATACAGGTGTAGACAGTCGTTTGACGGATTTAAGCGGGACTGTTCGTACAGACTTAGGTGCGAATCTCATTGGACGAAACAAAGATGCGATAGATGACAATGGACACGGTACGCATGTGGCAGGCATCATTGCCGCAAAATCCGATAATCATTACTCAATGGCAGGTCTCAACCAACACACGGGCATCATCCCGGTTAAGGTGCTGGATGCCTATGGCTTTGGAGATACAGAGCATATTGCACTTGGAATCAAGCATGCAGTGGACAAAGGCGCAAAGGTCATCAACATGAGTCTTGGCGGCTACTACAGCAGGGTGATTGAATATGCGATGAACTACGCTGCACAAAAAAATGTACTAGTGGTCGTGGCGAGTGGAAATGATGGCATTCCAGAAATGGGCTATCCTGCGACTTCAAAATACGCAATGGCGATTGGCGCAAGCAATCGCATGGATATTGCCGCTGAATTCTCAAGCTATGGTAAAGGACTGAGCATGTCTGCACCAGGTTCTGATATTCCAAGCTTAATGCCTGATGGGAATGTCTCCTACCTTAGCGGGACATCAATGGCTACACCATATGTTGCAGCGGCAGCAGGATTATTGCTTTCTAAAAATCCATCTTTGAAGCCAAATCAAGTGAGAACTATTTTGCAAAGTACAGCAGATGATATTTCCTTTACATCTGTTGATGGAAAAGATGACGTTTTCTATGACGAAAACGAAGAACCAATTGTCGATCCCAAAATTCCTGGTATCGATTGGATGACAGGACATGGCAGACTGAATGCATTTGCCGCATTAAGTGCTGTTGAACTGAATGCATCTGTCAACAAAGTAGAGGATCAGCATCAGAAGGTGACAGGAAAAGCGAAAGCAGGCGCGGCCATTTCTGTGTATAGAGGCAAGACATTACTCGGGAAAGGCACAGCAAGCAAAAAGGGAACCTTTAGTGTGAAGATCAAGCATCAGAACAAAAACAAAGTGCTGCACATCAAGGTTTCAAAAGGAAAGGCCGCTACTTCTCTCAAAACAGTCGTGAAAAAGGGCAAAGCGCCAGCTAAGCCGAAGGTGGGCAAAGTAACGGTCAAAAGTAAAACGGTCAAAGGGACTGCGGGTGCAGGTTTGACCATTAAAGTAAAAAACAAATCAAAAAAAGTCATCAAAACGGTGAAAACCAATAGTAAGGGCGCATTTACTGCCCAAATCAAGCCGCAAAAGGCCAAAACGGTCTTGTATGTGACCGCTTCAGATGTGAGAAAAAGAGAAAGTAAAGCGGTGAAAGTTGTCGTGAAAAAATAGTCTTGGAGCTTCCCTTTCTAAAAGGGAAGTTTTTTGTTTGTTACTGGAAAAATGCCAATTACTGTCGATAGTAATATAGCAGGAAAAAAAAGGAGGATTTATCGATGAAAAAAATGATGTTTGCTTTCTTTCTATCATTGCTTCTCGTATTCCCAGCCTTTGCACATGCAGAGGAAACAGGAGCAGTACCAGCATCTGTACAAGTAACAAGTGTCACAGCAGCAGACGGTGGTATGGTCAATTACGGTGCTGGCAGTAAATATAGAGTGGGTGCGTATTATCCAGCTACTTTTAAAGGGACACTAAAAGATACAAACGGAAACCTTATGCCCAATCAGTCAATCCAGCTTTATTTTGAAGCAGCGATCAAATCATTGGCTCAAACAGCGACAGGCACAACGGACGAGAATGGACAATTTTCACTGACGATTCAAGTACCTTCAGGTGCAGGCTACCGTACATACAATAATGCTGGCTGGTCTACACATTATTACGATATCGTTCCAGTGACCTTCACTTCAAACGACATCACGCTATCTTCAAATGTCACAAGTGTGTATCATTTGGCATATACATCACGTTACTAATCTGCTGGAAGAGGCGACTTGGCGAAAGCTCTGTCGTTTTCATAGAAAAAAGGATGTCAACAACTGACATCCTTTTCTTTTTGTTAGCAAGCCTGCTGGGCGGCAACCGAAAGAGTCGATAAACAAACACTCATCAGCCGTTATTCCCAGATTCGATCGAGCTTTTAGCTTTTAATCCTGAGCTTTGATGGATAAGAACTTTGACACTTGAGCTTTGATCCTTGAACGCTCAGCTTTGAACTTTTATCAAGGATCATCCTAAGATGATCATCAGATGAGGAGGGAATGACCTTTCCCTCAGAGGTGTTTAGTTCTATCGATTTTCGGCTCACTAACAAAATCCATTAATCGATCTGTATTTTCGTCAGTGTATTGCTTTCAGACAAGGAAAAATCAACTTCCATTTGAAAATCCTCAATCTCTTTCGAAAGCTGATCAATCTTCACACGAAGACGAAGCGGATCAATGATCGTTGCCTCATTTTCAGCTAGGAAAGACTTGACGATCTCTTGGTTGGCAGCCGCTTGTGTTTTTCCGTCTTTACCAAACAAGGTTTCTAAATGCTGATCCAGTCTCTTTTTCACATCTTCATTTGTTTGTTCGGCTCTGTCCACTAGCTCTGTGTAGACCTTTTTCAATTTCCGTAAATAACGAATATCGTAATCTATGGACGTCTTGCGTTCAATGGCTTCTGCCACCGTCATGCTGACACCCGCTACATCAATCGTTGTCGTAGCATTTGACACGACAATGGCTGATTTAATGGCATTTCGCCGTTTGATTAAAGCTTGAATCGATTGGTCATCTGCTTTCGCCTTTTTTTCAATCTCTTCTTGATTCTGAAATCCATGCTGTATATGTTTCCCGATCATCAATCCACCAAGTACGGCTTCATCAACGGTTCGGTTGATTCTCTTATCTAACATTTTCAGTTCACTTAATGCTCTTGTAATGGTCATTTCCATATCAGCGACAACTCCCTTGGTTCATCCTGAAAATCATAGATTCCTATCATATACCAAACTGTGCTTCTTTTTCTAGCGATATCCTTTTTTGTCAGGCTGTTTTTAAAACAAAACAAAGAACCTGATGTTAGACACCAGGTTCTTCTCGTTTCTTCTGAATCCAAGCTGTCACATAATATGCAGCATAGCAGAGTGCGATGAAAGGAATGCCGCAGATGAGGGCAATCCGCTGATTTGGATCAAAGGCAATGCCGATCACAGATGCAAGGCACAGGAAGAAGGCAACAATCGGAACCACTGGATAGAGCGGGGTTCGAAAGGATAAATCATGGAGCTGCCCGCCATCCTGCAAAAATCTTTTCCGAAACATGAACTGTGAGGCAACAATCCCCATCCAGACCACAACAACGGCCAGTCCAGAGATCGAAACAAGAACAAGATACACCGTTTCTGGTGCGATGACACTCGATAGCAAAGAGAGGATACCGCCGATCATACTTAAAATGAGTGCATTCAAAGGAATTCCTTTTGACGTCAACTTCGCCAGTTTCTTAGGCAGTGTCCGTTCCTCAGAAAGCGACCAGAGCATCCGAGATGACGCATATAGCCCCGAGTTGGCTGCTGATAAGATCGCCGTCAAAATGACAAAATTCATGAAATCTGCAGCATAAGGAATACCGATCCGATCAAAAACCACCACAAATGGACTTTTGATCACCCCGGCTTCTTCTACTGGAATCAAGCCGGCTAAAACAACGATTGTTCCGACGAAAAACAGGACAAGACGCAGCACTGTCGTTCGTATCGCCCGCGGGATGGTCTCATTTGGATTGACGCTTTCACCCGCAGCAATGCCAATTAATTCAGTACCCGAAAAAGCAAAATTGACGGCAAGCATGGTCATTAAAATCGGTAAAAAGCCGTTTGGGAAAAGTCCGCCTTCTCCAGTAAAGTTAGAAAAGAACGGAGCGGCCTCACCGCCTTTTAATGGAATCAAGCCAAACATCGCAGCTCCGCCAAGAATAATAAAGAGAATGATCGCCATCACTTTAATACTAGAAAACCAAAACTCTGATTCTGCAAAGAACTTGACTGTAAATGCATTGAGTAAAAAGATGAGAAGAGCAAACACGCCACTCCACATCCAAACCGATGTGTCTGGAAACCAGCGCTGCATTAAAAGTCCTGCCGCTGTAAATTCCGAACCAAGTGCCACTGTCCACGTCAGCCAGTAAAGCCAAGCGACCGTATAGCCAGTGCCAGGACCAATGTATTTTGTTGCATATGTATGAAAAGCGCCTGTAACCGGCATTGCAACAGACAGCTCACCTAAACAGAGCATCACGAGGTACACAATTAATGCCCCGACAAGATAGGCAAGAATCGTTCCCGCAGGCCCGGCCTGACTAATGGTATACCCAGAGCTTAAAAAGAGCCCTGTTCCAATGACGCCGCCTAGCGAAAGCATGAACAGGTGTCGGCTCGTCATTTTTCGTTGATATTGTTGTGACTGATCTTTTGCTTGTTCCATGTCTTCCCGCCCTTTTTGCTTAGAAGTATGTGTGTTGATTCATGATGCTACGATGTTGTCCGTTTGAGGATGTCAGTAATATCTTCTGGTGTCGTCCGGCAGCAGCCGCCGATGATGCGCGCGCCGTCTTTGTACCATTGATGTGCACATTCACCAAAGGTATGGTGAGACGTATCTCCGCTCCATACCTTTTCTTCAGGATCATATAATTCACCTGAGTTTGGATACACCACAATCGGTTTGCTCGTCCCCTTTTTCATCTCTTGAATGAGAGAAGAGATGAATTGCGGCGGAGTACAGTTCACGCCAACAGCAGCAATTTCTTCAAACGGCTCAAGTGTTTGTACACATTCTCTCAGCAAATCACCTTCACTAATGTGCAGGTCATCCTTTGCGCTAAACGTGATCCAAGCATATACACCGCTGAATTCATCCCGCAGCAGCTTTGCGATGGCCGTTGCTTCAACCAGACAAGGAATTGTTTCACACGCAAGCATATCTGCACCAGCCTCGACTAATGCCTGAATTCTTGGTCTGTGAAAATCAATGAGTGCCTGCTCTGAGAGTCCGTAATTTCCCTTATATTCTGAACCATCAGACAAATAAGCGCCGAATGGTCCTACAGATCCAGCGACAAAGGGTTTTGTCCGCCCTTCATGACGCGTTTCATCCTGCCAAAAAAGATCACGTGCTTCTTTCGCTAAAGTGACAGATCGTTTCATGAGTTCAATTGCTTCTTCTTTTGTATAGCCTTTTTCAGCGAAGCCATCAATCGTTGTTTGGTAGCTGGCAGTTGTTGCACAGTCAGCACCTGCTTGGAAGTAGTCCAAGTGTACTTGCTGAATCAATTCTGGCTGTTCAATGAGTATTTTGGCTGACCATAAACTGTCGTTTAAGTCACAGCCCTTTCGTTCAAGCTCCGTTGCAAGTGCACCGTCTAAAATCAAAGGTGCGTGAGCCTGTAAACGGCTTTGAATGGGGTTCATCGGAATAGAACAGCCTCCTTTTTAGATCGGAAATAATGGGTATGATATGAGGCAGTAGTTTAAATGACTAAAGTGTTTTTGTCAAGGAGAGGAAAAAGCATAAGCTGGCGGAAAAACCCTGAAAACATGCGGGTTTCCGTGCATAAACATGCAGTCAAAATAATAGAAAACCAAGTCATTGACAGCCTCTAAAAAGAGATATATATTATGGAAAGGTTCATTTCAGAAAGCATCATCAAAAGGCGCTGTCTTTTGATTTTATTTTGTCCAACGACTGTCTTCTTTCGTGCAGAAAGAGGGTTTTTTATATGCTTAAAAAAGGAGGAAAGAAAAAATTGAAAAAATGTGTAAAAGACATTGCGATGATTCTCATTGGTTCTTTTTTATTTGCCGCAGCTGTGAACATGTTTGTCATTCCGCTTGAATTTGGTGAAGGCGGCGTAACGGGGCTGTCCATCATTTTTTATTATTTGTTTGAGATCGCACCATGGCTGACAAATCTTGTGTTTAATGCCATCTTATTGCTGGTGGGGTATAAATATTTGGACAAGAAGACGACGATATATACTGTGGTTGCCGTCGCAAGTAACTCCCTATTTCTACACCTGACCACAACATGGGTCGTGAATGTACATGAATTGATTATTGGAGCGATTTTCGCAGGAATTATCATCGGTATTGGAATTGGTCTTGTGTTAAGAGCAGGCGGTACAACGGCGGGTTCGGCCATTCTCGGAAGAATTGCCAACAAGTATTTAGACTGGAACGTGAGCTATGCCATCTTGTTCTTTGATCTGATCGTCGTATTTGCTTCCTACTTCATTATTGGTGCGGAAAAATTAATGTTTACCATTGTGATGCTTTACGTCGCCACAAAGGTGATGGACTTCGTCATAGAAGGACTCAACACGAAAAAGGCGGTCACGATAATTTCTTCATGTAAAGATGATATTGCCGAAGAAATCAATCACACCCTGGACCGAGGCGTGACAATTTTAAACGGACGCGGTCATTATTCAAAGGAATCGAAGGAAATTCTCTATGCGGTCATTCAAAAACAGGAGCTTATGCGTTTAAAGAAAATTATTAAGAAAATTGATCGGGATGCATTCGTTGTTGTTCATGACGTGCGGGATGTGTTTGGAGAAGGATTTGTGAATATATAAAAAGTAAAAAAGGACACCTCCAATTTAAAGTGGGGGTGTCTTTTCATATGTTGAGTGATCTTATGTTTAAGTGACTATTTTTTCAAGGTATCATCTTTCTTCTCGTTACTTTTCAGAACGAAAAAACGTATACACTCAGCAATGGCCGCTCCCACCACAAACAGGATGATGGGTGTAATGGTAAAAGGTTGTTTGAAGATGAACAAATACACGGTATAACATAAAGTTAATGTAATAACTAACGTGAGGTAATTGCTCAACGCTCTATTCAAGATCATCAACTCCTCTTTTTTTAAGGTCTACAACTAGCCGGTATTGGTTGAGTTGAAAAGAATTTGCCACTTTTTTCCGTTCTCATCACTTTTTTTTGAGTTGAGTTTTCGTAAAACTTAGTATGATTAAAATAAGGATAAGCATTACATTTAAAAGCATATCGGTATTGAAAAACTGTATAGTACAGTGTGGTGGATGTGCCAGCAAGAAATGCAATAATAGCTGTAATCACACTAACTGGAGCTTTAGTAACAGCAGAGATGCTTGCTGCAGCAAGCCCAATTGTTACATTTTTTATGTTATAAGAATAGCTGAATTTTCCCATGTAAGAGCCGCCTTTTGGAACAGCTTGGGTTGTGAATTCTGTAGTTACGGTATTATCCGTAGATATTTTTAAATTTTCATCCTTCCTCTTTAATTTTAACAACGTTTTTTTCTGAATCAGTGAAATCATATTAATTCCATAAAATTAAACTTATTCCTCTAAAAAAATGAAATAAACAGATAAATTTCTAATATATTACGGTTGATCATAATTCATCTGAGTATAAATACTCTTAATGAAACGAGCATTGTAAAGAAGTGATATTTGGATTTCCACAGATATACCTCTTGTCACATTATACTATGTATTGTATAGTATAAATGGTTAGGAGTTGTAAACATGAATGCACAATTAAAAAAAGGATTACTGGAATTTTGTGTGCTGGCGGTATTAAAGAAAGGCGATTCCTATGGTTATCAAATCATTAAAGATATGTCTCAATGTATTGAGATTTCCGAGTCGACATTATATCCGATTTTAAAGCGGTTAGAGCAAAACAATTATGTGGAGACGTATTCCCAAGAACATAACAGTCGATTAAGAAAGTACTATCGGATGACAAAAAGCGGCCAGGAGCATATGACGCAATTTTTAGAGGAATGGGATCAGGTGATGGCGATTTACGACTTTATTTCTGGAGGACAGGGCAATGAATAAAATAGAGTTTCTAAGCAGCTTAGAGAAGCATCTGCATCGTCTGGGCGAAAAAGAAAGTGACCGGTTTATCGAATATTACGATGAAATGATCGAGGATTATCAGGAGGATGGCTACAGTGAACAGGAAGCGGTTCATCAAGTCGGGCAGCCTGCAATCATCGCTGAAGGGATTATGAAGGAACAAGGAATGAAAACCGCTCAGGTGCCAACGTTTGGAGAAAAAGCCACAAGGCTCTCCATCCTCATTTTAGGCTTTCCGTTATGGGGCAGTATTCTAGCAACAGTCATTCTGCTGATTCTTTCTGTGTATATGGTCATTTGGTGCATTCCGCTCGTGACAGGTGCATTGACGTTGACTGGTCTGCTCGGAGGTGTTTGGAGCATCATTGGTTCTCCATTTATCTTTCAGGACGGTTTGCATGTGGTGGTGACGCAGGTTGGTGTTGGTATTCTTCTATTAGGTGTTGGATTATTATGCGGCATTGCGACGGTGTATTTGACAAAGCTATTTGTGCAAATGACTGTTCAAACCACTAAGGCATTCATGGGAATGTTTAGAAAGAAGGTCGTGAGAATATGAACGTGAATGAATTCAAAAAGCAATGCTTTAAATGGGGCATGATCTTCACCGTTGCCGGGTGCATTGTAACGGCGATTGGGTTTGGGCTATCCGGTTTTGACCCAGAAGCATATCACACAAAAAATGAGAACAACGTGTTCCGCACCATCAATTGGTAGCACGCGATGATGACATGAAAAAACCCGCTTATGCGGGTCTTTTTTTTGCTCTGGCCACAAAGAAGAAATAACAGCAAAGCGCGCCTAGATCACAAAGCATAATAATCAGGCCCATTGGAAAGGCGGTCTGGCTTCCAGCTAGTCCGACAAGAGGTGTCATACATGCGCCGAGCAGCATTTGCGCAACACCGATCAGCGCAGCCGCACTCCCTGCATGCGCTCCGTGCTGCTGCATTGCTAGAGACGGCGCAGAGGTACCGACAATCCCAACGCTTGAGACCACAAAAAATAATGGAATGAGAATGCCATACAATCCTGCATCAATGGAGATCATGATAAATAGTGTGACACCGCCTAGGGCAGCTGTCAGTAAACCAATGCGAAGGACTTTCTCCTCGCCAATTTTCACAGCGACTCGAGCAAATACTTGTCCAGCCGTGATGATGCCAAGACTATTGACCGCAAATGCAGCGCTGAAGCCTTGCGGAGAAAGGTTGAAAATACCCTGCAGCACAAATGGAGAACCAGAGATGTAGGCAAACATCGCTGCGAACACAAGACCTTGTGAGAGGGCATACCCAACAAAGAGGCGATCACTGGCCAGAATTTTCATTGCGCCTAGAATTTGTTGAAAGCCTCCAGTTTGTCTGCGTTCCACAGGCAAGCTTTCCTTTAGTGAAAACATCGATCTTAGGAGCATCAATGCTCCGAGAATGCCTAAAAGAACAAACACACCCTGCCATGTTGTGAAGCGTAAAATCTGTCCACCCACGATAGGTGCCGCTGCCGGAGCAACTCCGTTGACTAACATCAGCAGTGCAAAGAATTTCGTCATCTCTGACCCTTCATAATGATCTCGTACGATGGCTCGTGCAATCACAATGCCTGCTGAACCAGCGAGTCCTTGAATCAGTCTTAGAAGAATGAACGTCCAAATCGATGTGACCACTGTACATAAAAGTGATGCGGCTATAAAGATGATCAAGCCAATCATCAACGGCTTTCTTCTGCCGATCGTATCACTGATCGGGCCTGCAATCAGCTGTCCAAGCGCCAGTCCAATCAAACAAGCCATAAGACTTAACTGAGACAGCGCCGTGCTTGCTTCAAAATCACGGGCGATATTAGGCAAAGCAGGTAAATACATATCCATTGCCAGCGGTGCAAGAGCTGTTAAAGAACCAAGCAGCGCGGCAAGGAGAAATCGATTTTTCTTCGATTCTTGGGGATAGGATAAAGAACTCATATGATGACAACACTCCTTGTATACTTCCTCAAATCAGCATAATGAATCAAGCGTTTCTTTTCAATCAAAAATTTCAAAACTGATTTCATGCAAAATGATTGATCTTTCGAATGAGACTCTTTACATTGAATAAGTAGAGAAAAGAACAAGATCATCGGCATGCAGTGATTGCATGATACGTATATCCATCAATAGACAACAGGAGGTGCTGACATGAAACAGCAAGAGCTGATGATTCGTCAAGCAGTCAAAGAAGATCATGAGGCCATCAGACACGTGCTGATTAAATCATACGAACAGTATGAACCTCAATTCACAGAGGAAGGCTGGCAAAATTATTCTGCAGCACTGCGAGCAGCTGTAGAGAATCCGAACATGGAGCTCATGCTTGTGGCTGAGCTTGAGAGCAAGGTGGTAGGGACGCTTCAAATGTTCCGGTCATCTGAACAAGCGTATGACAAACCTGAAATGGGCATTACATCAGCCATTGTCCGGTTTTTAGGAGTAGATCCTGATGTCCGGGGAAAAGGAATTGCAGAGTCATTGTTACGTAAAAGTATTGATCTGACGCAATCATGGGGCGAGAATGTCCTGTATCTTCATACATCTGATAAAATGCAGGCCGCCATTCGTCTATATGAAAGAATGGGTTTTGAGCGTGCACTTGATAAAGAATTTGTGAATCAAAATGGGACGCATGTGAAGAGCTATCAGTATGTGATTAAAAAAGAACAGCCAGCTGGTTCATAACATACCGTACAAGAAAAGGAAGGGCACGTCCCCATGGACGGCTCTTCCTTTTTTAAGTACTACACCCACAATTGCAGCGCAAGAAATGAAAAACCCCATGAGAGTAGACCGAACATGCCCCTTTATTTCTTTAAAGAAAATCGGTGTATACTGGAATAAGAGAAAGCAGATGCAAAAGGAGTTGTGACATATTGTTTCCGCTACATGCAAATTCTTGGGGTGAAGTGATCGAGAGAAAAATGAGATACGATGGAGAGGTTGAGGAACATACTTGCCAGCTGTTAAACGCGCAGGAGGAGCAGGTTGTGTTGTTTCACAAGATTGAAAAGACGTTCACGATGATTGCAGGTGATGGTGCTGTAACGATTCCAAAAGGGAGCTATACGACCGCATATTATTGGAAGAATCGGCCGTACAATGTATATTTCTGGAGAGATGATCAAGGGAATGAACTTGGTTCTTATTTTAATATGGTCAGGAATACATGGTTCGAGGATCAGAAGGTCATTTTTGAAGATTTAATCATTGATCTTCTCGTTCTTCCGAATGGTGCTTTCTTTGTTTTAGATGAAGATGAACTGCCGGAGAGTTTAACGACTTTTGAACATGGTTCGGTGCGTCGAGCATTAGAGGATGTGATCGATTCATTAGAACGCATACTCGATCAAGTGAGGTCAGATGCTGAAGGAAGATACGATCACACTTTGTTTGAGCCAATTCTGAAATAGAAAAAAACGATTCCTTTATACGAGGAATCATTTTTTCTGTCAGACTTTTATTCGATTTAATCGTTTTTGTAAATCTGTTTTCGTTTTGGATGCTTTTAGTTGTTTGACAGCAGTTTGAGCTGATGCTTTTGTTTTCTTTGTTCGTTTGGCTTCCGCTTTTTTTACCTTTTGTTTAGCGTCTGTCACTTTCTTTTGATAGGCGACTTGCTTTTTCACCTTGTCAAGCCGGCTTTGTAGGCTTGTTTTTTCTTTGCCTTTGCTCAGTTTGTGAATGGCCGTTTGGGCACTTTTAATGGTGCCTTGCGTTTTGTTTTTTTCGGCTGTTTTGACCTTTGCACGTGCGGAACGGATATCAATGTTTGCTTGTACTTTTTTCACCCGTTCTGTGAGTGCTGTTTTTTGTTTATTTGCAGTGAGGCGGTCGATTTTCGTTTTGGCTTGATCGACATCTGCCTGCTTTTTAGATGTTTCGGCTTTTTTGACAGCGCTGGTCGCAGCCTTTAAAAAGGTTGATTGCGGAATATATTGCACGCGGCCATAGCCGAATTGTGGATCCTTTCCTTTCGCGCCAAGATCCACTGTATAGCTGCGCAATAAGGTGCGAAGCTGTGCATTTGTTTTCTTTGGATGAAGCTGTTTTAACAGCGCAAGCATCCCTGTGACATGCGGTGCAGCTTGTGATGTACCCGTTGCATACCAATATTCATTTTTCAAATAGGTGCTGATGACGTTCTCGCCAGGGGCAGAAAATTCGATCCCTTTCCCTGTATTGGAGATAGACGCGAGTTTGTCTTTGGGAGTTGTTGCGGAGACAGCAATGACGCTATTGTATGCCGCAGGGTAGCTAATATGATTCTTCTTCCCATCATTTCCGCTTGCAGCGACCACCAGCAGTCCTTTTTTGTATGCTTCATCTACAGCTGAACGCAAAATTGGAATATTATCTTCGAAGCCTAGACTCAGATTGATCATGTCCATCTTATTGCTAATCGCCCAATCGATGCCTCGAAGCAGACTGTATAAGTCGCCTTCACCTTTTTTATCTAACACTTTCACAGCATACAGCTTCACACCAGAAGCGACGCCGACTATGCCATAATCGTTATTGAGCGCACCTATCGTGCCGGCGACATGCGTTCCATGCCCTTCATCATCTTTGTAAGAGGACGTGTAATTCACGAATGATTTACCGCCGGCTACCTTTAAATCCTCATGTGGGAAAATGCCAGTATCTAAAACGGCTACTTTCACATTTTTCCCAGTAACGCCTTCTTTGATCGCTTGCTTCACATTGAGTTTTTGCAAGTTGTAAGATTTTTGTACCAATTCATCCTGACCAGTAATAGAAGCGGTTTTTTTCACGGCAGAAGAAGCTAGTTTGACTCTCACATTCTTTGAGACATAAGCGATGTTTGGGTCTTTTTTGAGTGAGATGACCGCTTGTTCATCTGCTGTCACAGCGACAGCGGGAAGATGTATGTACTGTGCGTTCACTTTTTCACTTTCCTCAATAGCTGTTTGCTTCCCTTTTTGGTTTTTATAGACGATGATGACATCTGTTTCTTTTGGCGGTGCAGCTGCCTGCGAATGGAAGGGCAAAGCAGTTGTCAACGCAAGAAGAAACGCGATGACCACGAATATTTTCTTTTTCAAGGCAATGGCTCCTTGCATACGAAATGACCTCCGTCTTTTTTTCTTTATTATATCGGAGAAATCAGATGGATGGTTAGAAGAATCATAGTCTTGTCAGAAAGTTTTTTTGCAGGTAGCCTGAAATTGAAATTCATAGAATTCTAGTAGACAATAGAGAGATCATAATAAGAGAAAGAAGGACATGCCGATGAACGTAAAAGAGTATATGACGTATGATGCGACTGGTCTGGCAGCACTTGTACAGAAAAAGCAGGTAACGCCTGAGGAGCTTGTACAGGCCGCATTTGCTAGATTGGAGGAGGTCAATCCAGAACTAAATGCGGTGATTCAGACAAGGCAGGATCAAGTGTTAAAAGACATCAAGCAATTAGATGCAAATCAGCCGTTTGCGGGAGTTCCGTTCGTACTGAAAAATATATCACAAGGGCTGGAAAATGAACCGCTGACAGCAGGTGCGATGCTGTTAAAGGATGTAAAGGCGAAAACGGATTCCCACTTTGTCCATCAATTGAAGCAGGCGGGGCTTCTCATGATCGGTCATACAAACACACCGGAATTCGGTTTGAGGAATGTGACAGAACCCGCTTTACATGGTCCAACGAGGAATCCTTGGAATGCCGCGCATTCTCCGGGCGGTTCTAGCGGCGGGACGGCTGCGGCTGTTGCAAGCGGTATCGTTCCTGCGGGTGGAGCAAGTGATGGTGGAGGGTCCATTCGTATCCCGGCATCCTTTACAGGTTTGTTTGGACTCAAGCCAACACGAGGTAGAACGCCAGTAGGGCCGGGTGCAGGAAGGCAGTGGCAAGGGGCTTCCATTGACTTTACACTCACAAAAACAGTTCGAGACAGTGCAGCTCTTCTTGATCTGCTTCAGATCATTCAACCAGAAGCAGCTTTCCAAACCCCGTTATACGACGGCAGCTACCAAGAGGATATAGTGAAACGTACCTCTTCAATGCGAATTGCTTACAGCGTAGAATCTCCTGTTGGCACGAAGGTCAGTGAGGAAGCGAAGCAAGCGGTACGGCAAACGGTGAAATGGCTGAGTGAACAAGGGCACCAACTAGAGGAAGCGAAACCGGCAATCGATGGTATTCATCTGATGCAGCAATATTACGTCATGAACAGCGGAGAAATGTCGGCATTATTCACTTCCTTGGCTCGTTCACTAGGGCGTCCAGTGAAACCAGAGGAAACAGACATCGTGGCATGGGTGCTAGCGGAGGCTGGAAAGAATGTGACGGCTGCCGCCTATACAGAGAGTCTTGATGCGTGGGATATGGCTGCTGCACAAATGGCCGCATTTCATCAAACCTACGATCTCTATGTGACACCAGCTACTGCCTATTCGGCTCCAAAGATTGGTGAGCTTATGCATTCAGATCAGGAAATAGCCACACTTTTACGTGTGTCATCCCTTTCAATGAAAGCGCAGCAGGATCTCATTTATGACATGTTTCTAAAGAGTCTAACCTACACACCATTTACACAGCTTGCCAACTTAACAGGTCAGCCTTCTATGAGTGTTCCTGTTCATCTCACTGGGGCGGGCATGCCTTTAGGTGTACAGGTGACAGCGCCTAAAGGAAAGGAGGACTGGCTGCTCAGGCTTGCAGCGGAAATGGAGGTATCCTCGATTTGGAAAGGGACAAATCAATTAAATGAATAACACATTGAAATCGACTTTGGTCTATGGAGGGAAAGGAGTGTCACACGTGAGTACGAAGGACAAAATCATTCAAACGGCCGCACTTCTTTTGCGTAAACAGGGGTATCATGCGACAGGATTGAATCAAATCATTAGAGAGAGCGGCACGCCTAAAGGGTCTCTTTATTATTACTTTCCAAATGGAAAAGAAGAGCTAGCCATAGCAGCTGTTGAATATATTAGTCAAAAGGTCATCAATCGAATTGAAGAAAGCTTTGCCTATTCGGATGACCCATATATCGCCATCGATCGTTTTATGACAAACATCATTCAGGGATTTATGGAGCAAGAAAGTGAAAGAGGGATTCCGATTGTCTTGCTGGCGGCAGAGTCAAAACCAGAGCATACAAAGCTACATGATGCTTGCAAACAAGAAATGATCCGCTGGCAAGAGCTTGTGAAAGAAAAGCTGATGAACAGCGGTTATGAAGAAAACAAAGCCGATGAGCTCGCTTCTCTCCTTCATTCAATGGTGATCGGAGGTCTATCGATGACCACTGCACTCAAGCAAACGACACCTTTAGAACACGTAAAATGTTACCTTAGACATTTATTTATGCGAGAGGAGTAAAATCTCTCGCATATTGTCTATCTATTATATCAATTGGTCTATATAATAAAGATAGTCAATTAGTCAATTAGTCAATTAGTCATGAGGAGTGATGGGATGTCGGAGCAACCGCAATCGATCAAGCAATCCGAGGGTACCCCTTTTTATACCGTGTCTGGTTCGGGAAAGCTGTATGGTATGGAGAATCAGCTTGTTCATGTGCTGGCAGAAGCAAATCAAACGAATAAACTGTTTGAGCTTGTCTTAATCACAGGTGGGAAAGGAGCTTATTTTCCACTGCATTGTCATGAGACATTGTTTGAAACCATCTTTGTGCTCGAAGGTAAGCTTGAAGTGATGCTGGACGGTAAAAAATATATGGTGACAGCGTGCGATTATATTCATATTCCGCCTAAAACAATTCATGGCTACAGAATGCATAGTCACAAAACAAGGTTTATTTCGTATACATTTGGCGGACAAATGACAGATATCTATCAGCAAATTGGGAAGAAGCTCTTTCAGAATAAATGGCCGATGACCGATCTTACTTTTGATGCAGACTGCTTTCAACAAGTTGAAAAAGAAAGCGATATCATGCTGATGCATGGCATCAGAGAGCTATCCAGCACAACCAAGCCCTCAGTGTTATTTCATAGTCAGCTCCCTCATTCGGTGCAGCCTTATGTGTTAGAGGCTGGTGAAGGGAAGCAATACATCATTGATGGTCAGCTTCATGAGCTGATTGCGACAACTGAAACAACAGGAGGCGGATTCAGTCATTTAGTGATTGAAGGGACGAAGGGAAAATATTTTCCTCCGCATTATCATCAAGTACATACAGAAGCCCTCTATTGTGTTGAAGGGAAAATGAACCTTCATTTAAACGGGGAGGATATTTGCCTAATGCCGGGTGACTTTGCCTATATACCGCCTGATACCGTCCACTCTTATGAATTAGTGTCTCATTCAAATAAATTTTTGACTTTGCTGCTTCCAGGAGATATTGAGCAAGTATATGAACAGTTTGAAGAATCACAAAGTCCATGTATGTGTCCTTATTTTATTCAGGAAGGGAACCTGATGATTGATCGGGAGACATCAGCTCAGTATGATTTGGTTTTTGTCGAAAAAGAATAATTGTGTAACGCGTTACACATACAGCATCCAAAAGTCTATCGAATATATCGATGGGCTTTTTTGATTTTCTCCTTCGTATCATATAATCCTAATCCCATGAATGAACCATCCATTCAAGGTGAAGCTAAGTAAAGATGACTCGAGTTAAAGGAGGAAATGTATGTGAGAGCTGTTACCTACCAAGGGAAAAATCGCATTGCAGTAAAGAAAGTAGATGCGCCGTCTATTCAAGATCGTGAAGATGTCATCGTTCGGATTACATCAACAGCGATTTGTGGATCAGATTTACATTTGTATCAAGGGAATTTCCCGCTTCCTATCGGCTATGTGATTGGGCACGAGCCGATGGGAATTGTGGAGGAAGTCGGGCCGGATGTCACAGCGGTAAAAAAGGGAGATCGTGTTGTCATTCCGTTTACGGTTGCATGTGGTCAATGCCAGTATTGCCATCATCACTTAGAAAGCCAATGCGACCACTCAAACCCGCATTATGATTCGGGCGGACTTTTTGGGTATAGTGAGAAATTCGGGAATTATCCCGGAGGACAGGCTGAATATTTACGCGTGCCCTTTGGAAACTATACCCCGTTTAAGGTGCCGGATGATTGTGAGTTAGAGGATGAACAATTATTGTTTTTATCAGATGTCCTGCCAACTGCCTATTGGAGCGTGGAGCACGCAGGAGTGAAAAAGGGCGATACGGTCATCGTGCTAGGCTGCGGGCCTGTTGGGTTAATGGCACAGCAATTTGCTTGGCAAAAAGGTGCCGCGCGGGTGATTGCCGTCGATTATATTGATTACCGCCTGCGGCATGCAAAACGGATGAGTGGAGTAGAAGTATTTGATTTTACAGAAGATCCCGACATGGGAGAAACATTAAAGGAGCTCACCAAGGGCGGAGCGGACGTCGTGATTGATTGTGTCGGAATGGACGGGAAGAAGTCGCCGCTTGAAAAAATTGAGCAGAAACTCAAGCTGCAAGGCGGGACGATTGGACCGATTCAAATTGCTACAAAAGCTGTTCGAAAATGTGGAACGGTTCAGCTGACTGGTGTATACGGGGGGCTGTACAATATGTTTCCATTAGGCGCTTTTTTCGCAAGAAACGTCACGCTGAAAATGGGGCAGGCCCCGGCAAGAGGGTACATGTCAAAGCTTTATCAAAAAGTGACAACGGGTGAAATTGATCCTAAAGCGATCATCACACACCAATTGCCATTAGATGATGCCGCACATGCTTACCAAATATTTAACGAAAAACAGGATGATTGTATAAAGGTCATCTTAAAGCCATAAAAAGAAGGCTTAGGAGTTCTCCTAAGCCCAGCGTGAAGACAAACCCTCGCATTCGTTGTCAATCCTGCGCGCTGGTGCTCACGAATGTCTAATTCGCTCCGCGCCAGTGCTCGTCTTTCCTAGACTTCAAGGGTTTTCATATCACGCTGAAAAGAAGACAAAGGGCTAAAATAAAGATCATTTTAGCCCTTTGTCCACAATCTGAGGCTTAGGAGTTCTCCTAAGCCTTTAATGTTTGCTCGTCCATCATTTTTTCGATTAATTCAAAAAATGTTTTTTTGTCGTCCTCAGATAAATGGTTGAACAGTTGATTGACAAGCAATTGGCGATTGTCGATCATTTGTTTTGCTATTTGTTCACCCGATTCAGAAAGGGTAATCCATACAGTACGGCGGTCATTGTTATTTCGAGAGCGGATAATCAGCCCTTCATCTTCTAAGTGATTGAGAGCGGTTGTTGTCGCAGAGGGAGATAATGAAACTTCCTGTAGAATATTTTTCACAGTACATGATTGATGGCGATAGATGATGCGTAAAATAAACCCTTTGATATTCGTGACGTTTTTCGGAATGTTCTCTTCATCTATTCGTTTCGTCGCCTTTAAATACTTTGTCAGTGCATGGTCTAACAAACTTGCCTCTAGCTCGAAATGTTGCATTCTCCATACCTCTTTTCCTATTGCATTCGCATTTTCCGATCAATTACTAGGTCTATCTTATCATAATAATCATCATCATTTAAACCAAAATGGAAGACGGCTATAAAATTACCTATATTATCAATTAATAAAAAGAATAATTCCAAAATGAAATGATTTTACTTTCATCTGTTTTTATTTTAGAATGTGAATGAGATAAAATCTGCCAATCCAATTGGCTGGAAATTGGCTATTGGAAATTAAACGTTTGGAGATGAAGATATTGAATACTTTACAGGCATTGCTAAACGACAGAATGGAACGCTCTTCACAAATTGAAGCGGTAACTGGCGGAGGTGTGTCTTATACATTTGAAGAATATGCAAAACGCATTGACCAGCTCGCTCATTACTTACATCGTAAGGGGATTCGAAAAGGCGACCGCGTTTGCTTTATTTGTCAAAACCATCATCACTTTTCAACGATTATGCTGGCAGCCATCAAAGCGGGTGCAGTTGCAGTTCCACTTAGCTGGCAGCTTACTTCTTTTGAGCTGGAAGGCATTTTGAAAAAAGCAGAGCCAAAGGCTTTATTTTTTGACCGAGAATTCCGTGACATCATTGCCGCTGTGAATGTGTCTTTAGAAGATTGCCTGATGGTGGAATCAGGTGTCAATGCGAAAACAACACAGCTGTTTGAAGACATTTTGGCATCAAATGATGGAAGTAACCTTGCTGAAGAGGTATCAGAAAAGGATCTAGCGATGATTTTATTCACCTCTGGGACAACGGGCAATCCAAAAGGCTGTATGGTCGGACATGGGCGAATCTATCAATTTTTAACAAGACGTGGGAATCGAGGATTTGACCTAAAAGGAAAACGATATTTAGCGAGTCACCCTCTGTATCATATGAGCTCGATCAATCACCTCATCGCAGCTGCCATTGAAGGGTATACCCTTGTCTTTTTACATGATGCAACGCCGAAACGTATTTTAGAAACAATTGAAAAAGAAAGAATTACGTTTATGATGGCCTTCCCATCAGCTTATACGTACATGCTAGAAGAGATGAAATGCGGTTCGTATGATCTTTCATCCTTTGAAATTGCGATTTCGGGTGGTACGAAGGTGCCAGTACGTTTGATTAAGGACTACAAGGAAGTGGGCATTCAAATGATGCATGGCTACGGAAGTACTGAAGCGTGGGTTGTCAGTGCATGGCATCCTGCGATGGGCGAAGATAAAATGGGATCTGCCGGTAAAGTCGATGCGGATGTAGAAGTAAAAATCGTTCATCCTGAAACAGAGGAGACATTGCCAGCTGGAGAAATAGGCGAAGTTGTCATGAGAAGCCCATTTTACTTCCTAGGCTACTACCATCAGCCTGACGCTACTGAGAAGGTACTCAAAGATGGCTGGTTCCATATGGGAGACGCAGGCTATCTAGATGAAGAAGGTTTTCTTTATATCACAGGCAGATACAAAGATGTCATTTTGTACGGCGGGGATAATATTTATCCTGACCAAGTGGAAGAAGTCATTGATCAAATTCCAGGTGTCATTGAATCAGCGGTTATTGGTGTACCAGACGATTTATATGGTGAAGTGCCAAGTGCGTATATTGTAAAAGATGAATCCATCGATTTTTGCGAAGAAGATGTTGTGAACTATTGCCAGGAGCGTTTGGCGGATTACAAGGTTCCGTCCATTCATTTCACGGAGGAACTGCCAAAAAACAAGCTTGGTAAAATTATGAAGAAAGATTTACGTGAATTGGTTGTGAATGCGTAGTACCTATTCTGCTATAATGAAATTTGAATGATTTTTTGTTTTTCTAACGTTTTGGAGGGAAAGGGTTTGCGACAAATTCTTCGTAAGAAACAAATTCACGATTTGTTAGAACAGAGTAGGCAGCAAAAGGTAAAGAAAACGCTAGGCGGGCTCGATCTAACGCTTCTTGGTATAGGGGCTGTGATTGGCACAGGGGTGATGGTGTTAACGGGAATTACAGCGGCTAAGGATGCAGGACCGGCTGTCATTTTCTCCTTTGCGATCGCAGCGATTGTGTGCAGTTTAGCAGCACTTTGTTATGCAGAAATGGCTTCAGCGCTTCCTGTATTCGGCAGTGCGTACATTTATTCATATACAACGATGGGTGAGCTCGTGGGCCATTTGATGGGCTGGACCCTATTGTCCGTTTATATGCTGACTGCTTCGGCTGTGGCCAGTGGCTGGTCTAGTTATTTCAACAGCCTGCTGGAGGGGTTTGGAATCTCTATCCCCCATCAATTCTTAGCGGGGCCAGAACAAGGCGGATACATGAATCTGCCAGCGATTATCATTGCTTTACTGATTGCGTGGATCTTATCTAGAGGAACGAAGGAAAGTAAAAAATTCAATAATATCATGGTATTTGTAAAGCTTGGCATTATTGTTCTTTTCATTGTAGTAGGTGGCTTTTATGTACAGCCAACCAATTGGCAGCCGTTCATGCCGTTTGGCGCGGAAGGTGTCATTGCCGGTGCAGCCGCTGTGTTTTTTGCCTTTTTAGGATTTGACGCGATTTCGGCTTCTGCAGAAGAGGTGAAAAATCCACAGCGCAACTTGCCAATTGGTATTATTGGTTCATTACTGATTTGTACGGTCATTTATATTGTCGTTTGTTTGGTCATGACAGGTATGGTGCACTATACAAAGCTGAATGTGACAGAGGCCATGTCCTATGTGCTGCAAAGTGTGCATCAAAATAGCGTGGCTGGTATTATTTCTGTCGGTGCTGTCATTGGATTGATGGCTGTGATTTTCGCCAATAATTATGCGGCAACTCGAATTGCCTATGCGATGGGTCGAGACGGGCTCTTGCCTAAAGTGTTTTCGAAAACAAACAAGAGCGATACACCTGTTGCAAGCATATGGATGATTGGCGGAATGACAGCTGTTATTTCAGGGTTTATTGATTTGAAGGATCTGTCCAACTTAGCGAATATCGGTGCTTTATTGACTTTTGCGATGGTGAGCTTATCTGTGCTCATTTTAAGAAAGACGCATCAGCAGCTTGAAAGGGGATTCCGGGTTCCTTTTGTACCGGTCTTGCCAATCATATCAATGGGCTGCTGCTTGTTCCTCATGCTCAACTTACCGGGCCGGACATGGCTTTACTTCGGGGTTTGGCTGTTAATCGGTGTCGTCATGTACGCAGCGTATTCAAACAAACACAGTGAATTAGCGAAATCTTTATGAGAAAAAGGTGCAAATCCGTTGACGATTTGTGCCTTTTTTCTTACGATTTGGGATAAGCTATAAAAGAGAAGCTGGACGGAACAAGAGGAGGATGAGGGATATGATCAGCGTTAGTCCTTATATTGTAGTAGAAGATGTGAAAGAATCTCTTCAATATTATCAAGGTATTTTTGGCGGAGATATTCATATTTTAAATGAACAACAAGACCGTGTGTTACATGCTGAATTGCACCTTGGAAAATCACTGCTCCACTTTTCAGATACGTTTGGCCGCACACCAAAGCCGGAGAATCTCAGATTGATTATGCAGTTTGACAATGAAGAAGAACTAAAGGCCGTGTATGAAGCGCTTGAAGCTGACGGGGATGTACTGGTAGAATTACAGGATACGTTCTTTGGCGCACTCCACGGACAAGTACAGGACCGGAAAAATGGGTTGATCTGGGTTTTGAATTATATGAAATAGATAAAGACCTTCACGATGGTGAAGGTTTTTTGACGAGTGTTTTTATTTTCTGAAAAATGGAAAATATGCTATGTTGGAAGAATAAAAGGACAAGGAGAAGGGTGGCAAAGGAATGGAACAAATTCAGTTTCAATATATCCAAACAAATGGCATAAAGCTCCATACAGCAATAGCTGGACCTGAGAATGGCCCGCTGTTTGTGCTGCTGCACGGGTTTCCTGAGTTTTGGTACGGCTGGAAAAATCAAATCATTCCCCTGGCAGAGGCAGGCTATCGTGTTGTCGTTCCTGATCAAAGAGGCTACCATCTAAGCGACAAGCCAGAAGGAGTCGATTCATATGTATTGGACAAACTGAGAGATGATATCGTGGGCTTGATTAAGACGCTGAGTCCGAATCAAAAGGCGATTGTCGGCGGACATGATTGGGGAGGAGCGGTTGCGTGGCATTTGGCATCCACACGTTCTCAATATGTAGAGAAATTAATCATTGTTAATATGCCGCATCCGCGAGTGATGATGAAGGTTCTCCCGTTTTATCCGCCACAGTGGAAGAAGAGCTCCTATATTGCTTTCTTTCAGCTTCCAAATGTACCAGAGGCAGCACTTCAAGAAAATCAATTTCAAAGGCTGGATGAAGCGATTGGGCTGACTGCTAGACCACACTTGTTCACCAAGGAGGATGTCTCAAGCTACAAGCTGGCTTGGACGCAGCCAGGAGCCATAACGTCCATGCTGAATTGGTACAGGGCTATCAAAAAAGGCGGCTTTGAAAAACCGATTTCAAAACGCATTCTCGTTCCTGTTCGCATGATCTGGGGGATGGAGGACAAGTTTCTAAGCAGAAAGCTGGCGAAGGAATCGATTAAGATTTGTCCAAACGGACAGCTGATTTTTGTCGATGATGCTTCTCATTGGATCAATCATGAAAAACCAAATGTCGTCAATAAACTCATACTCGAATTTTTGAAATAAAGGAAAAAGCTCTGATCAGAAGACCAGAGCTTTTTTTATTTACCCGATTTGATTCTTTTTCAAAGAAGCAGGTTCGTCGTCCCAGCATTCAATTTTCTCATTGTTTGGAACGGCATTTTTATAGAAGATAGGATCTTTGCCTTCTTTTTTCTGTCTCGTATAATCCTTCAATGCTGCAAAGGCGACCTTAGACAGCATGGTAATGGCAATCAGGTTGACGATGACCATGAGTCCCATGAATAGGTCGGCTAAACCCCAAACGACAGGAACAGTGGCAACAGCACCGAAAAGGACCATTCCAATAACGGCAATTCGATAGATGTTAAGCCAAATTTTGTTCGCTCCCAGGAATTCAATGTTCGTTTCACCATAGTAATAGTTACCGATTAATGTACTAAAAGCGAATAGGAAAATCATGATCGCAAGGAATCCGGAGGCCCATGGTCCCATGTGCTGGCTTAGTGAAGCCTGTGTTAATTCAATTCCTTGCAGGTTTGTTGTTTTATACGCATCAGAGAACAGAACAATAAAGGCTGTACTTGTACAAATAATTAATGTATCTGTTAACACGCCGAACGCTTGGATTAACCCTTGTTTAACAGGATGGCTCGTCACTGCAGTTGCTGCTGCGTTAGGTGCACTACCCATACCAGCTTCGTTTGAGAAGAGACCGCGTTTAATCCCTTGTAATAATGCCCCACCTAGTGTACCTCCAGCGAATTGTTCAAAACCGAAGGCATGTTGCACAATTGTACTAATGACACCAGGAAGTTCTGTGATATTTGTGATAATGACAAAGAAAGCAATTCCGATGTAAGCAACAGCAAGCACAACTACGATATATTCAGATGCCTTTGCAATTGCTTGGATTCCCTTGAAAATAATCGCTGCAAAAATAACGGCCATAACAATGCCGACTGTTAAACGGTCTAGACCAAAGGAGCTTTTAAAAGCGACTGTGATTGTATTGGATTGAACCGCGTTAAAGACAATTCCGAAAGAAATCGTAATCAGGATGGCAAATAAAACCCCCATCCAGCGCTTGTTTAATCCTTTTTCCATGTAATAAGCAGGTCCACCGCGGAATCCTGATTTATCTTTTACTTTATACACTTGAGCCAGTGTACTTTCGACAAAGCTTGAGGCAGAACCGATAATCGCTACGATCCACATCCAAAAAATGGCCCCAGGACCTCCAATCGCAATTGCGATGGCAATCCCTGTGATATTCCCTGTTCCTACACGTGCCGCCATACTGATGGCGAATGCTTGGAACGGTGAAATGCCCTCTTTTTCTTTTCTTCCTTCTCTTAGGACACGCAGCATTTCTTTTATCATTCTCACTTGCAGGAAGCGTGTTCTATATGTGAAGTAGACCCCAACTCCAAGTAATAGAGCAATCACAATATAAGTCCAAATAAAATCATTTGTATGTGTTAAATAAGATACCAAAACTTTTTCGTTCATAACATCACCTCTTCGAATTCATCACTGTTCTTTTTAAAAAATACTGAGATCCCACTCTTTGGCAAGCTTTTTCAGCATCATGACACCGGTAATGCTATTTCCGCAATCGTCAATGGCGGGACCGTAAATGCCGATTCCACAGCCTGTCTGAAACGGGAATTCTCGTCTTGCGCTTGGCGGAACGCAAGCCATAATTCCTCCAGACACACCACTTTTAGCTGGAACGCCTACGAAAGCAGCAAAATTACCAGAGGCATTATACATGCCGCATGTCAGCATCAATGCTTTTGTTAGTCTTGCGATATCTTTTGGGATGACTTGGACTTGTTTAAAGGGATGGTAGCCATCACTTGATATAATCAGTCCAATCAAGGCGATGTCCTCTGTTGTGACCTCAATGGAACATTGCTTTAAATACACTTCTAACGTGTCCTCGACATCTGATTCTAAGTAATTGGTTTCTTTCAAATAATAAGCAAGTGCCCGGTTTCGATGGGCAGTTGCCCATTCTGATTGATAAACCTCTTCATTAACAGAAGGGCGCTTACCTATTAAGTTTTCGATTAAATCGAAAATATATGCTAGCTTTTCTGTAGAAGTATTTCCTGGAAGGATGGAGGAGACGGTAATAGCTCCAGCATTAATCATTGGATTAAAGGGCTTCCCTGGTTTATGCATCTCAAGGCGGTAGATGGAATTAAATGCATCACCAGTTGGCTCTACATCTACCCGATCCAAGACGTAAGGTACGCCTCTTCCTAAACAGGCAGCTATAAAGCTGATGACTTTTGAGATACTTTGTAGGGTAAAGGGAACGTCCCAATCACCATATCGTACAGATGATCCATCTGGGCCTATCACGCTGATACCAAGCTGAGAGGAATTCACTTTTCCGAGTGCTGGGATGTAGCCAGCATTCTGACCGTTTTTGTAATATGGTCGTATTTCTTCTGCCCATTGATCAACAGAAGATTGGCATGCGTGTTGTGTATTATTAGAAATTGCTGTTTTCATACGATTCCTCCAATCAAAAATCAAAAAGTACCCTATTGAATTGGCGGATGACAAAAAATGCGATCAAATAGGCACGAAAACATGTTACACATCTTCAAAGAACTTGTCATGCGCTGCTTGTACCACTCCTTTACACCTAAATATATGTTCAAATGAAGGCTTTGGCGGCGATAAAACAAAAAGGGCTTTTAGTGAAAATTCAGAAAACGCTTACATATAGTTTCACTAAAATTGTTCATTCAATTTATCTTGGAAACTACACAATCTGACGTAAATCTACAGAAAAATTTACAAATAAAAATCAGTCTGTCGATAATTGTCTAAACAATTCCCATTATTGTAGACAATCTCCAAAATGCAGAATAGCTGAAAGGTCACCTTGCTGCCTCGGAGAATAGTCATAAAAAAGGATTTTGGAGATGAAAGGAGTAGCGAAAATTATTTTTTTGCACATTGTGAAGAAAAGAGTCTCCTTGTATACTGTGGCTATGCAAACAGGGGAAGGGATGTCAGTCACTTGAGTTTAAACCAGCTTGTCAAAAAAGACGCATTCATTTTAATTTTTATGGTGGTGATTGTGCCGCTTGCAGGAGAGCTGAAGTTTTATCCTGTGAACGAGACATTTCGCATCAGTTTTGGAGCACCTGCGTTTTTCTTTTGTTTATTACTCTTAAGAAAATCTAGACCACTGCTGCCGGGATTTTTAACAGGCGCAGCCATTGTGCTTTTTCGAGTAGGCTTAGATCTGATTCAGCAGAATGCTGATTTGGCTGCGTCGTTTTATCAGCAATTCCCAAGTTTCTTTTTCTATTTCACTTATGCTTTTCTGTTTTTTGCCGTCCGTACGGGGCGTTTTAAGCAGCGCTCTATTTTCATTGGGATCATCGGTCTCATGATCGAACTACTTGCTGATTTTGTCGAGCTGTTTGTACAATTTCTAGTGTTCGATACAACGATGACCTTATCAAAGCTGAGTGATATGTTCCTCATTGCGTTTGCTCACAGCTTTGTGGTGATCAGCTTTTTTAATATGATGAGGCTGTATGAGGCACAATCAAGAGAGAAACAAATCATGAAACAAAATGAGCATATGATGATGGTCATTTCGAATTTATATGAGGAAACGGTTCACTTAAAGAAAACGTTAAAACATACAGAGCATATTACGCAAGAATCATATCGGCTTTACCGTCTACTGCATGACCACGAAGCAGGGAAGAAAGTGAGTCAGGAGCTGTTGAAGCTTGCAGGAGAAATCCATGAGGTGAAAAAGGACAATCAGCGTATTTATGCTGGGCTTTCAAAGCTGATTACAAAGGAAAATATGCAAGACTATATGAGAGCCGAAGAGCTTGTTCGCATTGTCATCCGCATTCAAGAAAAATACGCCCTATCTCTAGAGAAAAACATCTCCTTTACATCTGATATACGAGGTATTCATTTGCATGATTATCATGTGTTCATTTTCTTATCTTTGATTAATAATTTAATGGCAAATGCAGTTGAAGCAATAGAAGATAACGGAACGATCTCGCTCGTATTAAAAGGCAGTCATGATAAAATAGAGATTCGGATTGAAGATGATGGACCGGGTATTCCTGAAAAATTGAAAGAGGTTGTATTTGATCCAGGCTACACTTCAAAATTTGATGCATTTGGTACACCGTCTACTGGGATTGGCTTATCCTATGTGAGAGAGCTGGTTCAAGAGCTTGGCGGTCAAATCCAGATCGAACAAAAAGAAACAAAAGGTACAGCTTTTCAGCTTGTCCTTCCTATACAAAATTTAATACAGAGAGGGTGAGTGTATGCGATTTTTCATTGCAGATGATGATCGTGCAATACGCTCGATTTTAGGTCAAATCATTGAGGATGAGGATTTGGGAGAGGTCGTGGATGAAGCTGATGACGGAATTGGATTAGAAGCCCATTCATTGAACCTAAAAAAAGTAGACATCCTTCTGATTGATCTATTAATGCCTGCTAGAGATGGCATTCAAACCATTCGTCATATTCACCCTGAATTCAAAGGCAAGGTCATCATGATTTCTCAAGTAGAGGCGAAAGAAATGATGGCAGAAGCCTATGAACTGGGGATTGAATATTATATTCATAAACCCGTCAATCGAATTGAGATCGTCAGTGTCATTCGAAAAGTCATAGAGCGCATCAAGCTGGAAAAATCGATTTACGATATTCAAGCTTCCCTTCGCCATGTGCTGCCATTAGAGCCCGTGATTTCTCGTGATGCGGGCACTGGGGCGAAGCGAAGAACGATGAAAGAGGCAGGAGAATTTCTCCTATCTGAATTAGGAATTGTCGGAGAGAGCGGCTCTAAGGATCTAATAGAGATACTGATCTACTTACATGAAACACAGACAGCCAATTCTCATGAGGTCAATTTCCCTCCACTAAAGCAGTTATTTATCAAAACGGCGGAGAGAAAGCTGAATCATGGTGCGACCGATGTGGAAGTGATGCGGGAAGTAAAAGCAGCAGAACAGCGAATTAGACGAGCCATTCATCATTCCTTGAATCATTTTGCCTCATTAGGATTAACAGATTTCTCAAATCCTAAGTTTGAGCACTATGCGTCGAAGTTTTTTGATTTTACCGATGTCAGCCAAAGGATGAAAGAAATGCAGAAGACATCTTCGCCCGCAGGATCGACGGGCAGAGTCAATACGAAGAAGTTCGTTCAAATCTTTTATTTCGAAGCAAAGCAGTTATTCGAAGGAATGAGCTAAGAAAAATCTGTTGGAATGATTGGAGAAAATAAACAGAGAAAGGGAGCCTTTTTCTATGATCCGTCGTGCTAGTCAGGTGTCTTTGTTATTTGTCTGATCATTCTGATTTTTCTTTTTTCTTGAAAATAAAACCCTCCTGTGCGATCGTTTGTTAAAATAGTGAGGTTAGACTAGAATGTCGGAGGTTTTATTTTGGGAAAAATTAAACGAAATGCGCTCTGCCCTTGCGGAAGCGGAAAAAAATATAAACATTGCTGTGGCCAAAAGTCAGGCGGAGAACAAACGTCTGAGCTTGTGTTTAAGGAAGCTGTACAAGTTCAAAAGGATTTAATGAATTATGCTTTCTCTAAGCATCAGAGAGCGATCAATCAATTCATTAATGAGTTTACATTTCTTGCGGATATGGATAAAGAAACGCAACAAATCTCAGTCTTTCATTTGAGTGTATGGGGCATCTTCTTCCGCCCATTAACTGATAAGAAAGAAACCATCTTCCATGAATTCCTGACAAAGAAAGCAGAGGATATTACCCGTCCGAAAACAAAACAAGTGGTTCAATCTTGGACAGACATGGAACCATCATTGCTTTTATTAAATGAAAAAGCAGGCGAGTCTCTTTACTTTGAGAATATGGTGACATCGGAGAAGGTTGAAGTTGATGTAAAACCGGATCAAACAGTGCTGCCAGAGAAGGGGAGTCTCGTGCTTGGTTTCCCTGTTCAGTTTGAAGAAAAAGCAGAGTTTTTCATTCAATATACGATGTTTGCGAAAGAGTTTACAGATACCCTTCTTCTTCAGGTTCGCCAGCTCGTTGAAGCATATGAAGCAAATGGAGGAGCACGCAGCACATTTATGAGAGAATCATTCCCAGAAGTGCTGAAGTGCATGTTTGCAAAGCAAGAGGTAGAAGAAACAGAAGCACCTGCTCAAACGGTAGGCGGCACAGGCCTATCAGCAGATCGTATGGACTGGGCAAATGACGTTCAGCTGGAGACAGCCAAGCTGATTGAAGACGGGATGAAGGAGCACGGTGATCAAAGCCTGACAGATGGCGCTTTAACAGTTTGGAAAGCCTATTGTGATCAGAAATCACCTGTAATCCGTAAAGCAGCGTCGTTTGCTGCGGGAATCGAATACTACATTCATTCACTTGCAAGTGATGCTCCACTTTCTCAAGCACAAGTAGCGAAAAAGTATGGCATCAGTGCGTCTACTGTATCGAGCCGTTTTAAAGATATCGAAAAAGCGGTCAAAGAAGAGCAAGAGGCGACTGTATAACGTAATGAAAAAAGACGCGGCACCTTCAAGGGGCCAGCGTCTTTTTTGTTTCTTATTATCTCGTTTTAATAAAGCCGCTCATGTACTGCGCTGTATTATAATCGTTGAGGTCAATTTTCCACTGACCATCCCCATTACGTTTCATTTTCACTTCATATTCAGCTGGGCTGGAGACTGGAGGAAGCTTTTCGAATTCAGATGCGTACATGCTTAAGCTTTTCTTATACAATTCTTCTTTAGAGCGGATTTTGCCGTTGTAAAACTCATCTCTTTGCTTGTCTAGCTTGTCTTTTAAGTTAGACGCATCAATGCCTGTTACTTGTGCGACAACCTTAGCTTCGTCATCTGAGATGGTTTTCACACTTGTTTCAACTTTGGCTTTATCCTTCATCGTGTTTTGAATGCGTTTGTACATGGAAAGAATATCACGGTCACTGACTTCATTTCCATAAATTCCTGCACTTCTCTTGAAATCTTTCACAAACATTTCATGATATTTATTGACGACATCTGATTGGTTGTCGCCCGTTAATTCTGAGAATTGATCGTTCTTTTTGTCAAAGACAATAATGTCGGTATAAGCGGATAGCGCTTTTGCTGGGTTATCCAGTTTTTTCGCTGTATCGAGTATCTTTTTGCCATCAAGTTCAATTTCGATAGAATCACTGTTTTTCTTGATGCTGTCGTGGTAGACGAACTGATATTTTTTACCTTTGTCCACTAGGAAATAAAGCGCACCTGATAGTGACTTTCCTTTGTTCAATGAACCAAGGTCAAGGCGGTCTTTACTGCCGTAGAATTTCAAATCAGATACTTTGGCATCGTCCTGATAAAGGGAGAAGTCAGAGTTATATAATGAAAGGGCTTTGTCACCTTTGTTTGTGATCGTTAGGTTGACTTTTAACACCATTTCATTGTCTCGTAAGGTAGTTGTTGAGTCTTCTGGTAACGTATATTCGTAGCTATTGACTTTTACCTCTGCTGTTTTCGTTGATTTTTGATCAGCATCGGTTGATTTTGCTGAGCTCTGGCAGGCTGCAGAGATGATCATCACGAATGAAATCATGAGGAGTGCACTTATTTTTTTAAGATTCACAGTTGATGCTCCTTTACTTTTCTTTCGTCATTTTATTCCCGCTATCTGACTAAGAAAAAAGAAACAGATAGAATGGTATATTCGGGTGTTAAAGGGGAAAATCTCCTTATGACGATTTGCACTATTCATTCTATCGAAATTCATTCAGGATACGGAATAGGTTTTAGTCCCTATCTTTGATAGATTTTTACACAAATACCTATAAAAAAAGGAATTTTGTGAGCATAATATACCGGTTAATAAGAATTAATTTATCGATTTATCATGGGTTTTAGATGTTTTTTTTATGAAAATCTTGAAATGAAGGTGTTGAATACGTCGCAAGAATCTAATTTCGAAGACAGCTTAAATGAATTTATCATTCGTACCATCTATTTCGCAGCGTCCATCCCTTAAGAGAGCAGTATACTTGAATTTTGAAAATGATTCGTGGGAAAATAAGGATGATTAAGCAGATAAGGGAGATGAGCTTTTGAAAAAGGTAACGCTTGGACGAACTAATTTACAGGTGAATCCGATAGGGCTTGGTACGAATGCGGTAGGTGGGCATAATTTATTCCCGAATCTGAGTGAAGATGCTGGACGGGAGCTTGTGGAAACGGCTCTTGATCAAGGTGTCAATTTCTTAGATTCTGCCTTTATTTATGGGCTGGGCCGTTCAGAAGAATTGATCGGTGAGATCATTGCCAAAAGAGGCGGTAGAGATGAGCTTGTCCTTGCGACAAAAGGAGCTCATAAAGAAGTAAACGGGCAAATTGAACTCGATAATAGTCGTGATTTCTTAAGAGAGCAGGTCGAAAATAGCCTGAAGCGACTGCAAACAGATTATATTGATTTGTACTATATGCATTTCCCAGATGGGCGCACGCCGCTGGAAGAAGTAGCAGGCACATTAAAGGAATTGAAGGACGAAGGGAAAATCAAGGCCATTGGTGCATCAAATCTTGATTTTGAACAGCTTCAAGCCTTTAATCGAGATGGTTACTTAGACGTGCTTCAGTCGGAGTATTCTCTGCTGAAACGTCAGGCGGAGCAGGATCTTCTTCCATACTGCGTTGAGCATGGTATTTCCTTTATTCCTTATTTCCCATTAGCATCAGGCTTGTTGACTGGGAAATTTACAAAGGATGCGACATTTGATGATATTCGAGCAAAGGACCCGCTTTTCCAAGGCGATGCGTTCCTTCAAAATCTCGAAAAAGTAGACAAGCTGAAGGCCATTGCCCAATCGAAGAATGCAGAAACGGCACACGTCGCACTGGCATGGCTTTTAGCGCAGGACGGCATTGATGCCATTATTCCTGGTGCAAAACGAGCAGAGCAAGTCTTGCAAAACCTAAAAACAAACGATGTTCAATTAACAGAAGAGGAAATCAACCAAATCGACCAGATCTTCTCTTAATATATAAAAAAATAAGGTGCTCAGCTGCACCTTATTTTTTTATGTCACCCGTGAGAGGGATTTTGATCACGAGCCGAAAGTTTGGAGAACGGTAAGTGAAATCAAGCATACCGTCTGCTTTTCCAACAAGCTGATGGATAATATAAGTCCCCATTCCTTGATGCTCGCCGCCTTTTGTGGAACGGCCAAAGGTTTTGAACAAATGATCTAATACGTGTTTCTCCATTCCTTTTGTGCTGTTTTCACAATGGATTAAAAATAGCCCGCTTCGAATAGAGGTCGTAACCGAGATGCTGGCCTCTTTCCCGGCTTGCTTCGCTTCAATTGCTGCATCAAGGGCATTGTCAAGCAGGTTGCCAGTAAAACTAACCTGATCCGCCTTTGAAAAGGGAAGCGATGAAAAGGGTGCTTGAAGATCTAGTGAAAGTGCAATGTCCTCTTTTTCAGCCCGCTGGAAAAAGGGATGAAGGGTTGAGGCCAGATAAGCGTTTTCCCCTTTGATCCAAGGGAAATGTTTCACGTATTGCTGAATCAAATCCTTGATCTCATGCTCGTCGTTCGACGTGGAAAAGGCATTTAAATGTCTGGCTGTTTCATGATGTTTACTGCGCAGCTCAAGCAGCAATTCATTGGTTCTTGATTCTGCGTTTGTCAGCTCTTGAAGCCGCCCGTTTAACCGGTGCTCCGTCTGCATCATCTTCAATGAAAGGAGATCTGCTGTGATCATGATCATGAAAGCCAAAAGATGGCCCAGCCCGTTCCCTTGAGGGAGAAAAAGCGAAAGCCCTGCGCATGTGATCAGCACAAAAGCGCCTAATATCACGTATCCACTGATACTAGGCCAAAACCTTTTGTAAATGAAGAATGTATAAAGACAAATGACACAAAAAGTGAGGAGCCACAAAACAACAGACGTCAACGGAAGAAAAGCTTCAGCAGTTGCTCGAAACGAAAGACCTAGCCATATGAGAGCATATATGCGGAATCCAAGATAGAAAGCGTTCACGTTCGTTCTCCTTAAAAGTAGTATTTCTTAAAGTATTCTAATTGCTGCTTGGTCATCATGGCTTTTTTATCAGTGCCTTCAAAAGACACGATAAATGAATTTTTGGCATACGCCGAAAAGTTTTTAATGTAATGAATATTGATGATAAACGAGCGGTGGGAACGGATAAAATCCTTCTCAGCTAAATCGCCCTTTAACTCGTTTAATGTCTGGTATGTTTGGATATCTCCTGTTGTTGTGACAATGGTCGTTGACCGGCCGGTTCGTTCAACAAAAATGACATCCTTCTTCTGTAGCACATGGATATCTGACTGTTGCTTGATGAGAAGCCGTCCGTGAATGCTTTTCTCCTGCTTGGTTGACATGTAACGCTCTAAGGATTTGGCGATTCGATCGGCATGGTAGGGCTTCATAATATAATCATGTACATTCAAATCAAACGCATGGACAGCATATCCGCTGTTTCCTGTCACAAATACAACATCGACATTCAGTGCGTGAGAGTGAATGAGGTCCGCTAGTTCATAACCTGACATTCCGGGCATTTCAATGTCTGCAAACAACAGATCAATGTCTCCTTGTTTGACCTTCTCATAGGCATCCTCTGCTGACTGCGTGACAAAGACAATGTCAACAGCCTCCATTCTGCCTACAATGGCGTGCAGTTTTTCTAAATCTACTCGGTAATCATCAACGAGACCTACTTTTATCATAAAAATCACCTATGACTCTTCTTATTATTTGTCTATTTTACCATTTGTTTTTTTAAAATAGATCATTTCAAGACAGAAAAAGGACGTTTCGCGACATTTTTATGTCAGGCAAGCGTTATTTTTTCTATCATAGACTTAGGAAGTCGAAAGGGGCGAACCAAATGATTACTCTCAGCGATTGCAGCTGCTGGTTTAAAGATAAGAAAAAAGTCGTGAAAGCAATGAAACATATGACGTTCTCTGTGAAAGAAGGGGAAGTGGTTGGCATCCTAGGAGAAAATGGTGCAGGAAAAACCACATTATTGCGTGCGGTGGCGACTTTATTGGAGCCTACTCATGGAACAGTTAATGTAGCGGGCTTTGATACAGTGAAAGAAGCAACAGAAGTGAAAAAGCGAATTGGTGTCTTGTTTGGCGGAGAGACGGGGCTTTATGACCGTTTGACGGCTCGAGAAAATCTTGAATACTTTGGCAAATTATATGGCTTAGATCAGCATGAAATCAAAGCAAGAATAGAGGATTTAGCCAAACGTTTTGGGATGAGACAATATATGGATCGCAAGGTGAAAGGTTTCTCACGGGGGATGAAACAAAAGGTGGCGATTGCCAGAACATTGATTCATGATCCTGACATTATCTTATTTGATGAACCAACAACAGGCCTAGATATCACGTCGAGTAATATTTTCAGAGATTTTATTCATCAGCTCAAACAGCAAAATAAAACCATCCTATTTTCAAGCCACATCATGGAAGAAGTCAGCCTGCTTTGTGACAGTGTGATGATGATTCATCAAGGAGAGCTTGTGTACAAAGGCACACTCCCAGAATTATATGCACAGGAACAAAGTGAAGACTTGAATTATATCTTTATGTCGAAGCTCGCAAGGGGGATTTCATAATGTGGAAAACCGTATTTTTAAAAGAAATGACAGATGCGCTAAGGGACCGGAAAACGTTACTCTTAACAGTGCTGATTCCTCTTTTGACGATGCTTGGGCTTGTGTTCTTTTATGAAAGCATGATCGCAGATCCAGGGGATGAAACCTATACGGTCGCAGTCAATGAAAAGCTTCCATCCGACATGAATCAAATGATCAAAGTGGTCAAAAACATCAATCTTGAAACATTTGATGACCCGCAGCAAGCCGTCAAGGATGGTCAGGCAAATGCATACCTAGAAATGCCGAAAGATGCGGACGAAATGCTTCAGCATCAAAAGTCATTTGCAATTAAAATCCATGGGCATACAACGGACGATGATTCGGTCATAACGGTTCAAATGCTGCAATCATTGCTGGAGCAGTATCAAAACCAAGTGGTGGAAAAGCGTTTAGCAAACGATCAGATCAACACGTCCGTGATTCATCCGTTTGAGGTACAGTCCGTTGATGTAGAAGAAGGCGAAGAAGGGGAAAATGGAATGACCGCTATGCTTTTGTCGATTCTCCTTCCGATGATTTTGGTAACTTCCGTCATCTCTGGCGCTTTGCCAGCTGCGCTTGATATTGTAGCGGGTGAAAAAGACCGGAAATCCATTGAAGCGTTGTTCCTGACACCTGCCAGCAGACTCCAGATTCTCATCGGAAAATGGCTTGCTGTCTCCATGTTCGGTATTTTAAGCGGAATTGTGGCGATCGGCATGCTGCTTTTATCCACGCTGCTCTTTACAGAAAAGCTAAAACAAGCACTGAACTTTGGTGATCAAATGTGGAGCATTATCGCCGTCATGTTTGCGGCGCTTATCATCTTCTCCTTCATGGTATCCATGATTGAATTGCTGCTCAGCGTGATTTCTGGCTCAGTCAAAGAAGCGCAGTCGTACATGTCCATGATCATTACACTAGGTGTGATCCCAATGTTCTTTACCATGAGAGCGGGTGCTACGCAGCTAGATACGTATTACTTTGCGATCCCATTCCTTAATATTCACGCACTGTGTAAACAATTGATGTTTGGTATCATCGATCCAATGTCCATCACCTTGACACTCGGTTCCTCGGCTCTCGCAGTCGTCATCTTGTTTGTCATCGTGAGAAGCTTGTTTATGAAAGAAAAGTGGATGCTTGCCAAATAAAGAAACGCCCTCTATCTTAGAGGGCGTTTTCAGGTGAATGTCGATCACCGTATTTTTCAGTTTAAGAAACCGAATTGATCCAAGTTCTCTAAATAAAATTGAAAATACTCGTCATGAATATCAACTGGATATTCTTCTAACCCATTTTCAATAATTGCACCTACAATTAAAGCATTTATATACCTATCAAGCTTTTCGCAACTAGCTCTTACTTGAGATTCTGAAATATATAACCCATCTTTACTTTCTAAAATGATATCAATTCTTCTACCTTCTTGTTCATCACGCAATAAGTGATTATACTCCCAATCTTTGACTCTTTTAGGGTTTAACGGATGAAGACGATTATAAAGTATGTCTTCATGTTGATTCTTTTTTTCCTCATTCGAAAACAATTGAATCAATATACTCGGATCATCAATGACAAAACATTTATATATCTTAGTATATTCAAAGTGATCATCATTCACTAAATCTAAAATCTTTGTTTTTGAAAATTCTCTAGCTTTAAATTTAGACGTTATCATCTCAACGACTTGTTCTTTAGTAAAAATCAATTGATCTTTTTTATATAAATACTGTTTGTATAGCTTTTCGTAATTATACATTATTCACCTCTATTAACTATTTAACAGGCCCTCCGTAGAAAGCATGAGCTTTTGGAGTCCTTTTATAGGGATGCCAGTGATAATAATAACTTTTCTTGGGCTTACCATCGTATTTATCTACTTCATTTATTGGTTTACCATTTCGATTAGCTCCAGCTGCAACACCTTTTGCCTGATTAGAAGAAATAGACCAAATATCCTTTTTTGACTTCATTCTAGCGATTACCTTAAAAAATGATTTAATTTCATGGTAAATTTTCTCTTTGAAGTGGTTACTAATTCTAGCATAATCACAATGATAAAAAAGTTTAAAATTACCTTAAAATAAGCATAAAGAACCTTTTTTTGAATATTTTATAAAAATGGAATTATTTATATTTCGAAGAATTTTATTAAGGAATAACTTAAATAGAAAAAAGAGTTGGTGAATGAAAATGATGGTTTACTTTTATAATGAGTTAGGAAAGAAGCTAGATCTATAATATAGTTCAATAGAAATAAAGAATGAGGAGTACATTTTTTTACTTTGAGTTTACATTTCATCTTTAACACAAATAAGCAGAAAAACATCTTAAGTACAAAAAAGAATAATCAGGATTGAATATCTCATAGTGATCAAGCTAAAGAAATGGAACACTGATTATAGAAAGAAATGTTGTCAAGGGTAAGATAACTTGACTATATTCTGTCTTTTTATGATAGAGGGGGTTTACGTTCGCCAAACCAGATGATAAATCATAACAAAAAAACCCCCGGGACAGGGGGTTTTTCTTTAGTTCTTGATGAACTTCTCAACTAATGAGCTTGTTTTGTAATCGTTCAAATCAAGTTTCCATTGGTCGATATCATTTTTCTTCATGTTGACTTCTACTGTTTCTTCAGAAGAGGATGGTCCTAATTTTTTAAACTCTTCTGGATAGATAGAAAGTAAATATTTTTGTGCATCATCGTAAGACGCTGTACGGTTTTTGCTGTAGAACTCAGTTGCTTTCTCTTTCAAACGATCGACAAGCGGGCTTGCATCAATCGGTGTGAGGGTTACAGTCACGACTGCTTTATCACCACTGATGGATTTTGTTTTTGTTGATACTTTTGACTTTTCAGCTAATGTTTCTTTCACAGCTTTTAGAAGCTTATCAAGGTTTTCGTCCTTCGCTGAGCTAGAAGAAATACCTGAGGAAGAGATATAGCCTTGTTTGAATGATTTATCAAATTCGTTCACAACTGTTGATTTGTTATCGCCAGTTAATTTTTCGAAATCTTCGTTTTTCTTACCAAAAATCATGACATCAATATAAGAAGAAAGAGCTTTTGCAGATGCTTGAAGCGTATCTGCCTTTTTCATTAAGTCTTTTCCTTTAATATCGAACTCTAGTGTTTTGTCATCTTTTTTCGATCCACTGCCTGGCTCTGTGTAAACAAGCTGATAGTCTTTATCTTTATCAACAACATAGAAAAGACCGCCTTTTGATACTTTGTCTGCATTTAGAGAGCTTGAAGATAATACTTCGTTGTAGTCATCTGGAGAAATCGTAGACACCTGTGCGTCATCTTGGTAAAGCGTAAAGTTGCTTTTATCAACATTCAGAGGTTCTTTGCTGATGTTTTTTACAGATACGTTCACTTTTAGTACATACTGATCATCCTGTACAGATGTATCGTATTGAGGTGGTAATGTGTACTCAGCACTTTCTACCTTTACCTCTGCTGCATCAAGGGATTTTTTTGTATCGTTTTCTTTCGCAGCTGTTTTGTCTTTTCCACCACTACAAGCAGCAGCGATAACAGTTACACACAACATTAGAAGAAACAGGGATAATTTCTTTTTAAACATGACATGTTTTCCTCCTCGGGATTATGATGAATTTCATTGGAAATCTTTAGTTCATATCATTCTTTTTGCACAAAAAGAAAAATACTGTATGTTTTTTACTGTAGAATGAAGCGAAAGTACTGTCAATACCTCAGTGCGTTTCGGAGGATGATGAGCTTCAAGTAGTAAAAATGACACTAAGTTGAGAGGAGAAATGTGTATTTTATCGTTTGATATCTCCTGTAAAAACTCAACATTTTATATTTTAAGGTTTTGAGTCGGATTATTGAATAGGTTCAAATGACTGTTTTTGAAGAAGGTGTAGCAATTAGAAGGATTTTTATGACTTGTAAATGAGTCTATGGTAATGAATATTTTTTCCTGCTATGTGTATGATTACTTGGTTTGTGTGTTGTTGACAGATAGACACATGTCCAGCGAAATTTTGAGATGTTTAGACAGGCTGTCGACACTGAACGTGCTTTTTCATGCCAAAATGGCAGTCATCTACACAGAAACGCCACATAAAATAAAAGAGAAATGAGAAGGAGGTGGATGTATGGCAGTGGTAAGAGCGACAAGCTCTGATATCGATTTAATGGCCAGACTGCTGAGAGCGGAAGCGGAAGGTGAAGGGAAGCAAGGGATGCTGCTCGTAGGAAATGTGGGCATCAATCGTTTGCGTGCCAACTGCTCTGACTTTAAAGGGCTGCGTACGATTCCACAAATGATTTATCAGGAGCATGCGTTTGAGGCAGTCACGCATGGTTACTTTTATCAGCGGGCACGAGAAACTGAAAAAACACTTGCGCGGAGGAACATTAACGGAGAACGATTTTGGCCGGCAAAATTCAGCCTTTGGTATTTTAAACCGCCTGGAAATTGTCCACCCACTTGGTACAATCAGCCGTTTGTGGCAAGGTATAAGTCGCATTGTTTTTATCAGCCTACAGCTGAAACGTGTGAAAATGTCTATAACACTTTTTAGATTGATGAACAGCACAATCCTCTCGGAACGAATAGAGGGGATTGTGTTTTTCTTTTTTTATAAATGGGTAACCATTGTGTATCAACAAGATGAAGCACGTGATTGGAGGAAATGAAGATGTATCAAGATTTAAAAGGGAAAACAGCCATTGTCACAGGTTCTTCTAAAGGAATTGGACAAGCGATCGCCTTGCGGTTTGGTCAGGAGCAAATGAATGTGGTTGTGAACTATAAAGGTGATGAAGATGGAGCTGAAGAGACGGTACAAGCCATTCAGCAGCACGGAGGTCAAGCGGTGAAAGTACATGCTGATGTCTCCAAAGAGGAAGGGATTCAAGCCATAATGGATACGGCATTGGAACATTTCAGTGCAGTGGATGTGTTCGTCAACAATTCAGGCTTTAATGGCGAAGAAGCGATGCCGCATGAGATGACGCTGGACCAATGGCAAAAAGTCATTGATGTGAATATCACAGGTGCTTTTTTAGGGGCAAAGGCTGCAATCGCCTATATGATGGAGCATGACATCAAAGGATCGATTTTAAATATATCAAGTGTACACCAGGAGATTCCGCGCCCGTTCAATGTTCATTATTCCACTTCAAAAGGCGGAATGAATATGATGACGAAGACGCTGGCTCTTGATTATGCTGAAGCGGGCATTCGGGTCAATGCGATTGCGCCAGGTACAATGGCAACCGAATCGAATGATGATTTGCAGGATGAACAGAAAAAACAAAAGCAGCTCGAGAAGATTCCGATGAGAGCCTTTGGTGATCCGAAGGAGATTGGGTCCGCCGCTGCATTCCTCGTATCCAAAGAAGCTGCCTATATCACAGGCACCACATTGTTTGTAGATGGAGGAATGACGCTTTATCCTTCTCAAATGAATGATTAATAGAAAAACATCCGCCCGATTAGCCGGCGGATGTTTTTTGCTCGTAGCGGTGTGCTGCTTTGGCTGGTTTGCCGAGCAGCATAGGATACTTGGTTAGGAAGGAGATGCATGGCACCATGAGCAGCAATGTGCCGATCGTATAAAACAGTGTCCAAGAGAGCTGCGCTGTATCAGCGATATTGATGCCAAGTCCATAATAAACAAATGCTTTCATGATATCGATGCCGGCAAACTGCAAGACGAGAATGACAATGGAATTTCGTCCGAGATACGTCAAAATAGGGGATGTTTTCAATTTAAAGCTTAAATAAATAACAGCAGCTGAACCGAGCAGTGCACATACATAGAAAATAAATAGATCGCCATAGTCGTTCACACGCATATCGATCCGTGAATTAAAGCTTTGCATGTAAGCCGTCAGCACAAGCAGACCTGTACATAACAGAAGAGTTGGATCTGTTTTTAATTCCACAAACCATTGCTTTGCCAAAAATCCAATTGAATAAAACACAACAGCCGTCAAGGCAACATTGGCATTCCAAGGAAGACTCTGATCTAAAAGCAACGTAGAAGCATATCCAGCACCTCCGCAAAGAACAGTCAGGAAGATCAAGGCGGTGGGTTTTCCTTTTGTTAGGCGGTGCATAAAGAAAAAGAAGATTTCCACTAAAAAGAGCGTCGTTAAAAACCAGATCGCTGGGTTATGTGTCAGCCTTGCTTCATCTGCATTGGATATAAAAATACCTGTAAATGGAACGAAGGGATCAATATCCGTTTGCCCTTTGAATGCGAAAAAACGGGTAACGGAGAACCAGAAAACATACGTAATGATGGAGAAATAGAGATAGGGCAAGAGTAAGCTTTTGGCTTTCTTCTGAATAAATGACATAGCAGGGCGTGAGGATGATCGAAACATCATGCCTGATAGTAAAAAGAAAAGCGGCATATGAAAAGAGTAAATGAATTGCTTTAACAAATCTGGAATGGGTACATGTGCCATGACTACCAGCAGAATGCCGATTCCCTTTGCCGCATCTACCCAATCGAGTCTATTTTTCATTGCCTATCATCTCCTTCCTTCTCAGCATCGTAAACCGTTCATTCAATATGTACCTCTACTATATAAAAGGTACACCTTTCATGCGTTTACAGTTCGCTAACGATTAGAAGACACATTTGCGATCAGATGACAGACGGAAGGATTTTGACATCTCTATGTTACATTTCCCATTTTTTATGACAATGTAAAAAGAAGCCAAGAGGATTGGCTTCAAAATAGTTCTGCTATTCGTTTGAAGGAACGCTGTTTTTCTAGTGGATCAAATGAATTGTTCAGAATCATGATGTCATCCGTTTGATAGCGATCCATCAAGATCTGTAATTGCTCTTTCACGGTTTGCTTCGAGCCAACAATCATTCGCTGGCGGTTTTGTAACACTTTTTTCTTTTCCTGTGTGGTGTAGTGATATTCAGCTGCTTCTTCTAAAGAAGGAACGCGGCTATCTAGTCCCTTTTCAACACGAAGCAGCCATAAATCTGTACTGCTGGCGATCCGGTCAGCCTCCTCATCTGTTTTACCACAGATCACAAAGACAGCAAACATAGATTGTGGCTGGCGGGAAAAAACAGACGGAGAAAAGTGTGACCGATACGTCTCAAAAGCCTGCTTGCCACGTGCAGGGTGAATAAAGTGGCCAAAAATATAGTTGATGCCAAGCGCCGCTGCCTGCTTGGCACTATTTTCTCCTAGTCCAAGCAGCCAAACTGGCGGATGAGACTCAACAAGCGGAGCCGCTTTCACCCCTGCATGCGGATGACCGGAAGGCAGACTGTCTGATAAGTAAAAAAGAAGATCCCTCAGCTGGCGGTCAAACTGAGACAGATCTTTATTCACGCCGTCCGTCAAAGCGAGTCTTGTCCTTTCAATCCCGCCTGGAGATTTGCCGACACCGATCTCAATCCGTCCAGGATAAAGGGCTTCAAGCTGCCGCGTGACCTCTGCTACTTTAAAAGGACTGTACTGAGGAAGTAAAATGCCGCCAGACCCGGTACGCAAGGTTGATGTATGCGCCGCAATATGAGCCATTAATATTTCAGGCGCCGTACTAGCGAGCCCTCTTGTGCTGTGGTGTTCAGCGAACCAATAGCGCTCATACCCAAGTGTTTCAGCCAGCTGAGCCAGCTGCGTTGTGTGAATCAAAGTCTCCTGCGCTGTCTGACCCTTAGGAATGGCGACTTGATCTAATATATGAAGTGATGGCATCATCAACATCCTTTCATCAACACGTTGAATGTTCTCTATTCACAAGTATAAAGAAATACATGGATGGAAGGAAACGAAAGGGTTTATCCTCCAAACGAATGCAATGATATTTTCTATATCAACATATGAAACCTTGCCCACACTCCGTTCATCAGTAAAGACTATTTACCGGAAGCATTCGACAATGTTTCACATGAAACACTTCGTTTACGACATGGATATTTCTTTAAAAAAATATTATGTTGTTGAAACCTATCATGAACATAGATCGTATATACTAGTAAATAGAAAAAAGAGTAAGAGGCTCCAATGTCATTTCATGAATTTTGTCGAATTTTCATGTATGATGATTTTAATAGGGTCCATCGCTTAATAAATAGATTTTTATTATGCTGGAGGAGTGATTGATTTGGCGATTACATTAGAAAAAGGTCAACGTATTGATTTAACAAAAGGGAAAGCAGGACTAACGAATATTCTTGTTGGACTTGGCTGGGACCCTGTATCACAAGGCGGCGGTTTTTTAGGAAAGCTGTTTGGCGGAGGAGGCGGCGCTGATATTGATTGTGACGCTTCAGTGCTCATGCTGAAAAATGATAAGTTTGTTGAAAATAAAGATTTGATTTATTTTGGCAACTTGAAAAGCAAATGCGGCAGTGTCGAGCATACAGGTGACAACCTGACAGGAGAAGGAGACGGAGATGACGAACAAGTCCTCGTCAACTTAAGCAAGGTGCCAGGCAATGTGAATAAATTGGTGTTTGTGGTGAACATCTATGATGCCCTTAGAAGAAACCAGCACTTTGGTATGATTCAGAATGCTTACATTCGCATCGTTGATCGTTCAAACAATCAAGAATTAGTGAAATATAATTTAAAAGATGAGTATGCAGGAAAAACATCATTAATCGTCGGAGAGCTTTATCGTCACGAGAATGATTGGAAGTTTGCGGCTGTTGGAAATGGTACAAATGATGCGAAGCTAGCCGATATTACGAGAAACTACATTTAACCAGAAGGGAGAGGTTCCTAGTGGGAATTTCTTTAGCGAAAGGTCAAAAAATTGATTTAACAAAAACGAATCCAGGTTTAACAAAAGTGGTAGTAGGTCTTGGCTGGGACGTAAATAAGTATGACGGCGGACAAGACTTTGATCTAGACGCAAGTGTATTCCTTTTAGATGCGGCAGGTAAAGCGAGCTCTCCATCTGACTTTGTCTTTTACAATCAAACAACTGGTGGAGGCGGGAGTGTCGTACATACAGGCGATAACCGCACTGGAGAAGGAGACGGAGATGACGAGCAGGTCAATGTCGACCTTTCAGCTGTGCCAGCGAGTATTGAGAAGATTTCATTTGTCATTACGATTCATGATGCAGAAGCACGCAGTCAAAATTTCGGACAAGTGTCTAACGCATATGTACGTATTTTAAATGCGGCATCAAATGAAGAGCTCATTCGTTATGATTTGGCAGAGGACTTCTCAATAGAAACAGCGATTATTGTAGGTGAATTATACCGTCATGGCGGGGAATGGAAGTTCTCAGCTGTCGGTTCGGGCTATCAAGGCGGACTTGCACGTATTGCAACGGACTTCGGCTTAGATATCGGGTAACGACTAGTTTTCATATTTTCAAAGACAGGAGAGAAACGAATATGGCGATTCAGCTTTCAAAAGGACAACGTGTCGATTTAACAAAAACCAACCCAGGGCTGACAAAAGTAATGATCGGACTTGGCTGGGATACGAATAAATATTCTGGCGGAGCCGAATTTGATTTGGACGCTTCGGCTTTCTTAGTGGATGCAAACAATCGTTGTCAGCAAGATACAGACTTTGTGTTCTATAATAATCTTCAGCATCCGAGCGGCAGTGTCACTCATACAGGTGATAACCGAACGGGTGAAGGAGATGGAGATGACGAGCAAATTCTCGTTGATTTCTCAAAAATTCCTGCTAACATTGATCGTATCGGAATTACAGTTACGATCCATGATGCAGAGACGCGCAGCCAGAATTTTGGACAAGTCTCGAATGCATTTGTTCGTGTTGTAAATGAAGAGGGCGGGGAAGAATTGATTCGCTTTGATTTAGGGGAAGACTTCTCAATTGAAACGGCTGTCGTGGTGTGTGAATTGTACCGACACGAAAGCGATTGGAAGTTTAACGCAATCGGAAGCGGATTCTCTGGCGGACTTGCAGCTCTTTGTCAAAATTATGGGTTAGAAGTGTAAAAAAGAGAAACAAATCAATTCGAGAGGCGCTGCCAATGACTCATATGAGGGCCTTTTCCAAAGTGAGAAAGAAACAGCGATCAAGAATAGCAGCAGGCGAAAGCCTGCTGATGCTTCTACACTTATAGGAGGAAAACCAGTTGGACATTTTGAAACATATGTTGGACACGTATGCCTCGTTTTTTGATTGGCATATGTGGGCAGAGGTATTATCAGACCCTGTCTCTTGGGGGCTCATAGGGACCCTAGTTGTGCTTGAGGGATTGTTATCAGCAGATAACGCACTTGTACTAGCTGTCATGGTGAAACATTTACCAGAAAAGCAGCGTAAAAAGGCATTAACCTACGGATTAATTGGCGCTTATTTCTTCCGTTTTCTATTCATTGGCGTAGGGATGCTGCTGATTAAGTTTGCTTGGGTGAAAATCCTAGGAGCTGCATACTTAGCATGGCTTGTCATTAAGCACTTCTGGTTAGGTGATGGAGATGACGAAGCGAAGGAATTGAAAAAAGAAGGCTGGATGATACGTGTATTTGGTGTCTTCTGGGCAACCGTTATTTCTGTAGAAATTATGGACCTTGCGTTCTCGGTTGACAGTATTCTTGCTGCATTCGCTGTATCTGAGGAAGTATGGATTCTTCTATTAGGCGGAATGCTTGGCATTCTGATGATGCGTACAGTAGCACAGTTATTCCTTGTTCTCATTGACCGTATACCAGAGCTTGAGAATACAGCGTTTATTCTCATTGGGATTATCGCAGCCAAAATGGCATTGAGTGCTGCTCATATTGAAATCCCGCATCTCGTATTCTTTGCGATTATCATCTTAGCCTTTATCGGAACGTTTATTGTTCATAAAATCAATAAGAAGAAACATCAAGATGTGACAAACGAAGCTGCGGCTTCAAAAGAAGAATAGGACCAAAAAAGGAATGGAGTTGACTAGCGGCTCCATCCTTTTTTGAATCATCAAGTCATTTGATCAATTTTCTCTAACAACAGGAGGTGGCACAGCATGCGATATTTTCGGTTTTTATCAGAGGCGAGGCAGCACGATATTTTTTTGAAGCGGCCGGCGGCGATTCATTCATTGACGCCAAAGCATGTACTTGCGCATGCACTAGGTGCTACTTTGTATATGCCTGCGACAAGACAGGATGTAGCAGACATGCTGCTTTCGCAGAAATATGAAGCGCTTTGCTCTGTTGTGTTTTGTTTAGAGGATGCCATCGGTGATCAAGAAGTGGACATGGCCGAACGCAATGTAGTGGCACAATTGGCCAGTCTCAAGGAGAAATTAACTCATTGTCCTGAAACGGCTGAACATTTGCCGCTTTTATTTATTCGGGTTCGTTCGCCGAAGCAGCTGCTCAAAATGGCAGACTTGCTCGGTTCATCTCTTCATTTACTTACGGGTTTTGTGTTCCCGAAGTGTTCCGTTCATAATGCAAAGGAATATTTGGACAGCCTGAAACGGGCTTCGGCACAAACGAAAATGAAACTTTATGGAATGCCCATTTTGGAAACACCCGATTTATTAGAAAAAGAAACAAGATATGCGGTGTTGTCTGAGTTAAAGCAGATCATGCTGAATGACGAGGAATATATTTTGAATATTCGCATTGGGGCAACGGATCTTTGTGGATTATATGGCATTCGCCGTGATCGCGAGACCACTATCTATGAGATCAGGCTCATTGCTGATTTGATCACAGACATCATCAATTATTTTGGCCGTTCTTTTGTGGTATCTGGTGCTGTATGGGAACATTTTGGCCCGGTACGAAAAGAACAGAAGCCATTCATCCGTGCGCTTTCTAAGGGCGTCGAGTCTTTTTCATCTGAGTTTGATCATGTACAAGGCTTACTCAAAGAGACAAGGCTGGATGTAGCAAACGGCATACATGGAAAGACAGTGATTCATCCAACACATCTAAAGCCAGTTCAAAGCATGTACGTTGTGACAAAGGAAGAGTATATGGATGCATTAAGCATTTTGGAACATGCAGATGGTACAGTTGGCGTGATGAAGAGTGCATTCTCTAATAAGATGAATGAAACGAAGCCCCATTATCGATGGGCAGAGCACATTTTAATTAAGTCAGATATTTACGGGGTGTTTCATGAAAATAGAAGCTATATCGACATACTCACAGAAGCAGAAGCAGCATACGCTGAACATCTTGGAACATATGGAGGTTGACCTTGACCTCAAAGAAGGTGTGCTTCAGCTGGAAAAAGAGCATCTTTTTGAGATGGCGGCAAGGGTGAATAAAAAACGAGCCTTTTTATTTGTTAGTAAGGTGCTCGGTAAACATATTCCCGTTCATCCAGTGAAACCGCTCCTTGTCTCGGGTCTTTTGGCAATGGCTTATGCAAAAGAGCAAACGGGCAAGACGCCCCTGCTTCAAGACCGTCTAGTAGAGGCACTCAAGACAGAGGATCACACGACGTTAACCGAAGCCTATGAAGCGCTTAAAAAAGAGAAGCTTTCGGCAGGCAAACAGCCTATCGTGATCGGTTTTGCTGAAACGGCAACAGCACTTGGTCATGGTGTGTTTGACGTGATAGAAGGAGCATCTTACATTCATACGACACGTGAACAGCTGCTAGATCTTGATCCTGCATTGGTATTTGAAGAAGAGCATTCGCATGCAACGGATCAGCTTTGTTATGCCGACGAAGCATTACTTCGTACAGACCGCCCCATTGTGTTAGTGGATGATGAAGTCACGACAGGCCGCACAAATATCAACATCATTCGGGACCTTCATGCAAAGTACCCGCGGAATTCTTATACCATTCTTTCCATTTTGGATTGGCGGACAGAGGAGCACGAGGAAGCCATGCGTCAGCTTCAAGAAGAGCTTGGTATTCACATCACAGCATTGTCTTTATTAAGAGGGCAGATGGTTTTTCGAGGCAAAACACTAGATGAGCCTGCTTATTCATATGAAATCACTGAACAAGAGAATAGACCAGATCTCTCTTTTCATTCCCTTCAATCCTTCTTTAGGCAAGTTCCTTATTCACTTTCTCATGCAACAAATTTGGCTGGTCATACGCCATATATACATGAAACAGGTCGTTTTGGTTTAACCGCAGCGGATACGGCAGCCATCGACCAAGCAGCTGCTGAGGTTGGGCTGAAACTAAAGCAGGAGCGAAAAGGGAAACAGACACTCTGTTTAGGAACAGGTGAGCTGATGTATGTGCCGATGAGACTGGCCGCACATATGGGGGAAGGCGTTCTCTATCATTCAACGACGAGAAGCCCGATCCATCCGGTCGAAAGGGATGGATACGCTGTTCAGAATGGGTTTGCCTTTGTGAGTCCAGAGGATGCTCGAATTCAGCACTACGTGTACAACATACCAAAAGATCAATACGATGATGTATTTCTTTTTTTCGAGAAAAAGGTCTCTCAGGAGGCATTGCTTCCGCTTGTTCACTTATTTGCCGAGCGGCATGTAAAGCATGTGCATATTGTGACTTTATCAGACGAGGTGAAGGTGAATGGCTAATGTGTATACAAAAATGGGGAGCTATCCAGAGCAGGATGTAACCTTCTTACTCAAGGACTTATCATCAATTGAAATGGAGAAAAGTACTGAGGAGCGAGAACGTTCTATTCAGAGCGGTGCGCATTATTCAGAAATGCTGCCAATTGAATATAAGCCGACGGCATCTTATATGACCTTATTCTATCAATCTCTTGAAGAAAGTAAGCATAAGGTAGCGGAAGCAGTAGCCATTGTGGCAGAACAAATTGTGAAAAAGCGAGGTTTCCAAACCGTGCTTTGCAGCTTGGCGCGGGCTGGTACACCGATCGGGGTACTTATCAAACGATATATTCGCAAGACGTATGGTCTCAATCTGCCTCATTACAGCATCTCTATTATTCGAGACCGAGGAATAGACGAGAATGCGCTGCATTATATGCTCAAAGAACATCCAGGCTTTGAGATTGCCTTTATTGATGGCTGGACTGGAAAAGGTGCTATTTCCAAAGAGCTTCAAAAAGCTGTGATTGATTTTGAAAATAAATATGGGATTCGTCTTTCTAGTGAGCTGGCTGTACTGGCTGACCCTGGCTATTGTACAAATGTTTACGGAACGAGAGAAGACTTCCTCATTCCAAGTGCTTGCCTGAATTCGACGGTATCAGGACTTGTTAGTCGAACGGTATTAAACAACCGCTGGATTCATGCAGATGATTTCCATGGAGCCAAATATTACGAAGAGCTGCTGGATGAGGACGTGTCCAATCTGTATGTGGATACGATTGAAGAAGCATTTTCTTGTCTCGGACCAAATGTAAAAGAAAAAGCAGAGACCATTCTCGCGCAAGGGGCGCCTGCTGACTGGCAGGGGATGACATCTATTGAAGCAATCGGTCAGGAATTTGGAATTGAAAATACACATTTGATTAAGCCAGGTGTTGGTGAGACGACCCGTGTGCTGCTCAGAAGAATCCCTTGGAAAATCCTGATTCAGCCTGGGTCTCAGGAGAAGCTGAAGCATATTTTGCTTTTGGCAGAGGACAGAGGCGTTCCAGTCATTGAATATGCGAATATGTCTTACACGTGCTGCGGATTAATTCGCCCAATGGAGCAATCGTCATGAAAACATTTGCGTTTGCCAGTGATTTAGACCGGACGCTGATATACTCACATCGAATGCTTGAGCAGTATGCGTATGAGGGATCATATGATTTAGTTGAGGTGCTAGATGAACGGCCGCTTTCCTATATGTCTGTTGAAACGAAGAATTCCTTACAGAGGATTCATCAAACAGGCTGGTTCATCCCAGTGACGACAAGAACGACTGCACAATATGAACGGATCACCTTCTTTCAACAAGAGCTCAAACCGGAGTATGCCGTCACGACAAATGGCGGCTGTATCCTCCATCACGGTAAGCCGCTTGAGGATTGGCAGGCGATTGTAGATGAGAGACTCAGAGAGTGTATGTCAGTTAGAGATATGCTGCGAGCCATCTCTGAACTTCCGGTTGCGGCATGGGTCAAGCGCACCCGGACAGCGGAAGGAAGATTTCTTTATTTGATCATGAAAGACGAGTATCTTTCTCACATTCCGCTTGCTGAATTGAAGCTGTGGGGCGAGGAGAGAGGCTGGCAGGTTTCACTTCAGGGCCGGAAGCTCTATTTTATTCCACAGCCGCTCAATAAGTGGGCTGCTGTTGCTTTTCTAAAGGAAAGGCTTCCGCTTGAATACGTATATGGTGCAGGCGATTCCCTGTTAGATGCAGATCTCATACGTCAGGCCGATACGGGCTTTGCCCCAAGGCATGGGGAAGTTCTCGACTTTGACCCATCACTTGAGCCGACGGCAGCATCTGGCATGGCTGCGGCAGATGAAATCACCGCTTGTGTCATCAAGCAGATGAACACTGCAAAAAAGCCTTCGATTCGATAGCAGAAGAAGAAGGCTGAATGATATGATAGTAGTAGCAATTGAAAAAATATAGGAGAAAGGAAGGAGCGGCGTGAGTTATAAAGAAATCAATGTTACCCATACACGGGCGGATCAGGAAGCCTGGAAAAACGTGCTGAAAAAGCCGCTCTCTGAACGAGATGGCTATATAAAGGACGAGCATACGTTATCCTTGCCGCGTCTCGCCGCCCGGGTCCTTGGAACTCCGCATGATGCAACCGATTATTTTATTTATTTACATGAATTATTTGAAACAGATGGCATGCATATTTTAAGTGAAACACTCAATCGCCATATTGAGCCGGAGCACTTTCAAGCTCTCCAACGGATTCATTTAATTAACCAAGAAGAAAAGGGATTGTCCGTGAATCGCTTTGTGGCTTTTTTAGATGGCGAACAGCTGATTGTACGCCATCCAAATCCTGTGATGAACAGGCATATCCGCCTTTCTTTGATCAAGGTGTTTGAGCATTTCAAACAACTACATGAGGGCGGATTTCAGCATCCCGATTTTCGCCGCGTCCTACTAGATGTGGTGAAGTTTTCAAATAACCATCTAGGACCATGGCTGAAGGAAGTAAATGTAGAAGAAAAAATGCCGGCAGTCATTTGGTATGGAGAGGCGAATAAAAGTCAGCTTTATTTTCTTTATTATGTCATGCTGATTGGCTGTGATGTTGTGTTATTTCATCCAGAAGGCAAGGATCCGTTCCGCGAATTAGATCCAGAAGAAAAGCTGACTTTTATTGATCAGTATCCGGGGACTTCAAAGCTTGAACCGTTCCCTACTGAAAAGCCTGAGAGGAAATCCACGGTGGCGTACCGCTCAACAAGAGAGCTTGAAGAGGTGCTTCACACAGAAGATTCAATGCTGTATAAGCCGTGGCAATTCAGAGATCATACACCTCATTCCATTACGTTAAAGACAACGTATGACGAGCTGTTTTTAATTGCGAAAGAACGATCTTTTATCCGCCCTAATTTCAAAGCAGACCGGGACACGATACAGATTCCGAATCTTTTTGCGAAAATGATGGGGGTCACGCGAGACAAGCGTGAATACTGGGATCGTATCCACACATTAATGGAGGGAAAAGAGACAAAGATCATTCGCCATTTCCCTTTTACGAAAGAAGTGTCCTCGAATTATCAATTTCATTATCAGCATGCACTTTCTCCTGCGGGAGAGATTGATCCTGAATTATTAATGAAAAGCAATGTGTGGCAGTTTTCTCAATTATATGAGGGCACGCAGCGTGCGATGGCAGAGGCGATATCTCGAATCTGTCAGCATCCGAAGCTATTAAAAGAAGGCCAAGAGACCGAATTAGATGTTCGTATTTATTTATTCAAGCAGGTTCTGCATATTAGCCAGGACCTCATTGAACTCATTCAAACCTTTGATTATGCACAAACCGTACCGAAAGTGATTTTATACCATACGGAATACAATGGTGAGCTGACTCGTTCTGATGCGGCTGCCCTGATTTTTCTGAATGAAATGGGTGTGGATCTCTTCGTGTATCATCCGGCGGGATATCAGTGTATAGAGCGGTATATAGATGACCAATTATTTGATATACATTGGCTCGATGAAATGGTCATGAACCAAGAGTTTAAAGAGCCGTCCATCGTCAGAAAGTTATTTCAATCCATTAAAAACCGATAAGGAGATCAAAGCTTATGACAAATACAAACGGAAATGACATCATTTCAATTGATAAAGAAGAAATCAACATTGAGAAGGCAGACGACATTCGTGTTCAGCTTCGAAATGAACCAGAAGTACAGAACATTGCGAGACAGATTGATGCGAAAAATCAGCTGGAGCTGCTTGAATACGGAAAGCAGCCTGCTGTCGAAATCTCTAAGTTCTCTGACCGTATCCTTTCCATGATGCGTTCAACAAGCGTTACAGACTCAGGGACGATGCTTACGCAGCTTGGAAAGATTATGGATCGTTTTGATAAAAATGATTTTGATGAACCAAAGGGTGGTTTATTGTCAAAAATCTTTAAGCGTGGCGGCGGCATGATTGAAAAGATTTTCAGTAAATATCAAACTCTCGGTACAGAAATTGAAAAAATCAATGTGGAAATCAGTAAATATAAAGACGAAATGACCAAATCGACTGTGACGCTTGAAGAAATGTACGAGCATAACATTCAATACTATATGGAGCTTGAAAAGTATGTCGTAGCAGGTCAAATGAAAATCGAAGAATTAAAGCAATTGGTTCCTTCTTATGAAGAAAAAGCGGCTAGTGGAAACCAGCTGGCACAAATGGAGCTGGATACGCTTCGTAATGGTATTCAAGCGCTTGAAGAGCGTGTATATGACCTTGATATGGCACGGATGGTGGCTCTCCAAACGGCACCGCAAATCCGTTTACTGCAGCGTGGTAATACGAAATTGATCGGAAAAATCAACTCTGCCTTCATCATCACCATTCCAATTTTCAAAAATGGAATCATTCAAGCTGTCACAGCGAAGAGACAAAAGCTTGTGGCTGATTCAATGAGTGAGCTGGACAGAAGAACAAATGAAATGCTGAAGCGAAATGCTGAAAATATCTCTAGTCAAAGTGTTGAGATTGCCAAGTTATCCGGACGTCCAAGTATCGACATTGAAACGATCGAATCTTCCTTTAATACGATTGTACAAGGGATGAAAGAGACGAAGCAGATCGAAGAGGAAAACAAACGATTACGCGAAGATGGAACAAAACGTATGCTCGAGCTTCAAGATAATATTAAGCGGGCTGCCCTAGAGTCCTAAAAAAATAAGCTGTCTGTAACAAAAGTTGCAGGCAGTTTTTTATTCATTTGATTAAAATTTGAGAGAAAAGGTTTTTATGTGACCATTTTCGGGTAAATCCTGTTCAGAGGAATGGTTCACCCATGAATGAAAAAGTCCGGTGTCATGAGCATTCGACTTATTTTTTAGCATAATTAGGAAATTCCAGTAAAATATTGTCTGATGAGAGAAAATACCCCGTAAAATATGTAGTTTATGAAGCATTCTATAGGATTTAAGAGTAATACGGCGTATAAACTCTAATCACCAGACCTCTATATGGAATTCATACATATTGTGCGGAAATAAGCGAATTCTAAAGATTGTTCGCATCATAACGCTTATGTTACGGTTATAAAGATGCTAATTTGGAGGGAAAATATGAATTCTGAAGAGAGAAATATCAAAATCAAGATAAATAATGTATCTAAAATTTTCGGTAAAAATGCTAAAAAAGCATCTCAAATGCTTGAAAAAGGGAAAACAAAAAGAGATATCCTTAAGGAGACCGGCGCAACTGTTGGTGTCAATCGAGCAAATTTTGATGTTTATGACGGCGAGATATTTGTCATCATGGGGCTATCAGGGAGCGGAAAGTCCACACTTGTGAGGCTGCTAAATAGGTTAATCGAACCAACCTCCGGAGAAATATATATTGATGGGGATATGATAACAAATATGTCAAAGGATCAATTGCGTGAAGTGAGACGGAAAAAGATCAGCATGGTCTTCCAAAACTTCGCATTGTTCCCGCATCGTACAATTCTTGAGAACACAGAGTACGGACTTGAATTGCAAGGTGTAGAGAAAGAAGAGCGCCGGTCTAAAGCGCTTGAATCTCTAAAACTTGTTGGACTTGAAGGCTTTGAAGAGCAGTACCCAAATCAATTAAGTGGTGGGATGCAGCAGCGTGTTGGATTGGCACGTGCACTAGCAAATGACCCTGACATTTTATTAATGGATGAAGCATTCAGTGCACTAGATCCATTAATTCGTAAAGATATGCAGGACGAATTGCTTGAGCTTCATACGTCTGTAGGAAAAACGATTATTTTCATTACCCATGATCTAGATGAAGCGCTTCGCATTGGCGATCGCATTGTTCTCATGAAGGATGGAAATATCGTTCAAATTGGGACACCAGAAGAGATTTTGATGACCCCTTCTAACGAATATGTTGAACGTTTCGTTGAAGATGTGGATCTTTCTAAAGTATTAACCGCTGGTCATATTATGAAACGTGCAGAAACAGTTCAGATCGACAAAGGGGCACGTGTTGCGCTCACGCTCATGAAGAACCTTGGAATTTCGTCTATCTATGCAGTGGATAAGAAAAAGCATTTATTAGGTGTCATTTCTGCACAAGCAGCGAAAAAAGCGGCAGAAGCGGGCGCGTCACTTGAAACGGTTCTTGATAAAGAATTCACGACGGTATTGGAATCGACGTATTTGACAGAGATCTTTGATGCGGTGTCTGATGCGGCAAACATTCCAATTGCAGTTGTAGATGAGAAAAACAGAATGAAGGGTATTGTGGTCAGAGGTGCATTGATTGGTGCATTATCAGGTAATGATGAGTATATCAACATGTCTGACAACCCAGAGGAAACCAAAGCACAAGAGCCTTCTGCACAGGAGGTAGAATAAGATGTTTAGTATGAGTGATTTACCTAGAATTCCGTTCGCGGATTATATCGATCGATTTGTTGACTGGTTAACATTAACCTTTGGTGGTTTCTTTGATGGGATCACAAATGGATTAGCAGGAACGGTTAATGGGATTGTCGCAGCACTTGGCGTGATTCCATCCATTATTTTAACACTTATTTTTGCCGGAATCGCTTGGTGGATCAGCACAAGAGGAGTTGCTCTTTTCACACTTATTGGATTTTTGCTGATCGACTACTTAGGCTACTGGCAGCCAATGCTTCAAACTCTTGCACTCGTTCTGACAGCTGTGGTCATTTCCATCGTGATCGGGGTTCCGATCGGTATTTGGGCATCACAGAAGGAAACTGTGCGTAAAGTTGTGACACCTATTTTAGATTTAATGCAGACAATGCCTGCGTTCGTCTATCTATTACCAGCGATCTTCTTCTTTAACATTGGAGTTGTTCCTGGGGTTGTGGCATCGGTTATTTTCTCCATGCCGCCAACGATTCGTATGACGATTCTTGGAATTAAACAAGTACCAGCAGATTTAATTGAAGCGACAGAAGCGTTTGGTTCAACGACATTCCAGCGTTTATTCAAAGTTCAGCTTCCGCTTGCAACAAAAACCATCCTAGCAGGGATTAACCAAAGTATCATGCTTGCCCTATCAATGGTCGTTATTGCGGCAATGGTAGGTGCACCAGGACTTGGATCTGAAGTATACAGTGCTGTGACACAGCTGAAAACAGGTATTGGTTTTGAAGCTGGTATCGCCATTGTCATTGTTGCAATTACACTGGATCGTATTACACAAAACATTAAAACGAAAAAAACCAGGGGGAATGCTTAATGTGGAAAAAGTCTCTCTACATTGGGATGACCGCCCTGCTCGTCTTTTTACTAGCCGCTTGTGGTGCACAATCAGATTCAAATTCGAGTGCAGCACAGCAGGTCAATAAAACCATTATCGGGATTGATCCGGGTTCAGGTATTATGGCTCTAACGGATCAAGCGAAAAAGGATTACGGCTTAGAGGATTGGACGGTTGTGTCTGCATCAAGTGCAGCCATGACAGCGACGTTGAAGAAATCTTATGATCGTAAAAAGCCAATCATCATCACTGGCTGGAATCCTCACTGGATGTTTACCCGCTATGATTTAAAATATTTAGATGATCCAAAGAAATCTTACGGTGAAGCGGAAGAAATTCATACCATTTCACGTAAAGGATTTGCAAAGGATCAGCCGGAAGCTGCCAAAATGCTTAGTCAGTTTAAATGGTCTCAAGATGACATGGGCGAAGTCATGATTGATATCCAAGATGGTACCAATCCAAAGGATGCCGCCCTTAAATATGTGAAAAAGCATAAAGATCAAGTGGCTAAATGGACAAAAGGCGTGAAAAAGTCAAATGGTGACAAGGTCAATCTTGCCTACGTTGCGTGGGATAGTGAGATTGCAAGTACCAATGTTGCAGCAGAAGTATTGCGTGAACTTGGTTTTAAAGTGACCTTGACTCAGGTTGAAGCAGGTCCAATGTGGACAGCAATTGCAACTGGAAGTGCTGATGCATCATTATCTGCTTGGCTGCCAAATACGCATAAAACGTATGCAGCGAAGTTTAAAGGAAAATATGATGATCTCGGTACAAGCATGAAAGGTCTTCGAATGGGTCTAGTTGTTCCGACTTATATGAAGAACGTGAATTCCATTGAGGATTTGAAAAAATAGCTAATTATGTGATCGTTCCCTTATAATAGAAGGGAGCATATGGAAAAAGCAGTCTGCTCAAAAAGCGGCTGCTTTTTTCTTATACATAAGGATGGTGGAAGAGTTGTCGATGATGGATAAGCCAATCATGATTTTCCTGCATGGCGGAGGAGTAAGCAGTTGGATGTGGCAGGAACAGATCGAAGCATTTAAAGAAGGATATGATTGCTATACCCCTGATCTCATCGGTCACGGGACAAGAGCAAATGAACAGCCGTTTTCTATGAGAGAAAGCGCCCGTGAGATCATCTCATGGATTGAGGAGCATGCGCACGGCCGTACAGTCATTCTCGTTGGATTCTCTCTAGGTGCACAGATTGCCGTTGATGTGTTATCGAGAGAGCCAGACATCGTAGACATAGCCGTGATCAATAGCGCCCTTGTGATGCCATTGCCGTGGCTCTATTTGATGGTGAAGCCTATTTTACCTCTTACGTACCCGTTATTAAAGAAAGATTGGTTTATCCAGCTCCAAGCTGAAAAGATGGGAATTCCAAGTCATGTACTGGAACATTATGCGGCTGATTCGAAACATTTGCAAAAGGAAATCCTTCATACAATGTTTCAAGAAAACCTTCATTACAAGCTCCCAGACACGTTTCAGCAAGCGAAAGCACGGATTCTTGTGACAGTGGGAGAAAAAGAAAGAGGCATCATGAAACGGTCAGCGAAAAAAATAACGAATGCACATCCAAAGGCAGCAGGATTCATCGTTCCAGACATTGGACATACGTTTACTTTTGAAAGGAAAGACCTCTTTACTGAAATGATCAAATGCTTTGTAGAGGCGCGTGAGTTACCAGCAGAATTAAAAGAAATCAGGTAGTCATGCTATGAGGAAGTGAAGACAGGCATAAAAGGGGCAACCGTGTCTTAGAACTTGTATGATATAGGTATAAAACGCTTACAGCTGAGCAGTTGTACGACTGGAAGCTCGTGAGCCATAGAAGGAGGAGCTAATAATGAGTAAAAACTATATCATATTCGGTGCAAGTCAAGGATTAGGGGATGCTTTTGTGAAAGGTCTTCCTTCAAGTGGAGATACAGTTTGGATTGTGTCGCGAAGTGAACCAAGCAGTTTGAATATAGATGACGGAGTACATAGAATTTGGCTGAAAATCGATTTATCAAGCCAAACACATATCCCTTTTATGCTCGAAGCATTGGAGAACAAGACCATTGATGTACTGATTTATAACGTGGGTTTATGGGAGAAACGAGGCTTTGAAGACGATTATTCTTTCGATCAGGACCAGCCAGAGGATATCGCTCATTTAATCAATGTGAATGTTACCTCAACCATTACCTACATCCAAGCATTGCTTCCGCATGTAAGGAAATCTGAGAATGGAAAAATCATCGTGATTGGCTCGACTGCGGGACTCGACCATACGAACCTGCCACAGGTTTCCTTTGTAGCGTCTAAATTTGGATTGCGTGGGATCGTGAATGCACTTAGAGAGCATGTGAGAAAGGATAAAATATCCGTCACCTGTATCAATCCAGGAGAGCTGGCGGCGGAAGTCCCATATGAAGATGGAGTGGAAAAAGCCATCACCCTATATGATGAAACGAGAATACCTGTACAAGATATTGTGGAGCTTGCGAGATGCGTGATTCATTTATCAAGGGTATCCTGTGTGAAAGAAATCAACGTCCCAGCGATGACAGATTTGAATGCTTAAATGATCGTGATCAAGTAAACCACCCGCTTTAAGAAAAGACGGGTGGCTTTTTTATTTTACGATGAATGCTGCTGAAGCGTTTTGTATACAGCCTCAGTCAAAATCTCAATGCCGGTAAAGATAGCAGAGCGATCGAATGTCATATAAGGATGATGAAGCCCTGGCTTTAAATCACAGCCTAATCCGAGCATCGTGGATTTGATATGCGGGACTTCTGCTGCATAAAAGTGAAAATCTTCTCCGCCTGTTGTCACGATCGGTGGATCGAGATGTTCTTTGCCTAAAACGTGTTCAATCGCATCAGACATGATCAGGACGGCATCCTCATTTAATGTCGCAGCAGGCAAACGATGATCTGTTGAAAGTGTAATAGAAGCGCCAAAGGCGTCCGCTACAGAATGACATGCTCTTTCAATTTCCTTTTCTAGTTCATCCATCACTTCGTTTGTTTGTGCCCGCACATCTAATGTAAAAGAAGCCTTTCCAGGTATGATGTTCGAGCTGCCGCCGCCTGCATTCAAATTGGTCATTTTCACAGAATGTGCTACTCTTGGATCGACATGTATATGCGCTAGTCTTTGCACGAGGGTAGCAGCGACTTCAATGACGTTGATACCGAGGTGTGGGCGTGCACCGTGCGCTTCCTCTCCAATAATTGTCCCGATGTAATGATTACTGGACCCGTGTAAAATCGCTGGTGCGCAGCGTCCGTTTAATGTTTCTTGAATTGGGCGCACGTGCACTCCGTATAAGTAATCGACATCTGCTAACACACCTTTTTCAATCATCTTCAGAGCGCCGCCGCCTCTTTCTTCAGCTGGCTGAAAAATGAACCGGATCGTGCCGTTCGGTCGTTCTTTTTCCTTTAATGCCATGAAGGTGCCGAGCGCCATCGTCATGTGCGCATCGTGGCCACATGAATGATTGGCTTGAAACTCACCATCTACTTCCTGCCAAAGTGCGTCAATATCGGCTCTCACAGCGACCACTGGTACGCCTTCTCCAATTTCACCGATCACCCCTGTACAGTCTTCAAATGTTCGTGTCTTGCAGCCCATTTTCTTTAATATGTCTTCGATATAAGCAGTTGTATTCGTCTCTTCCCAGCTTATTTCTGGGTGGGCATGCAGGTGTTCAAAGATGTCTGTCACGGTTTGTTTCATTTCGTTTGTCAAAGTTGTCATGCGAAGCCTCCTTGCTGACAGATAATCTGCCAAAACATTCTTTTAGTGAAATAATATTGATCTTAAATATCATCAGTGTTTATAATATAACACATCATTTGATTATTCAGAATATTAAGTGAAATTTCGATCGGGACAAAGGGGTTTTGACAGATGAAAACAGCGACAGTATCAGCACCTAAGAAACAAAAACGAACACTTCAAATGCCGGATGCCTATGTGCTCTTATTTATGATTGCACTAATTTGTACCATTGCAACATATTTTGTACCAGCGGGAGAGTTTGACCGAAAGACATCAGGGGAGATCACAACAGCCGTTCCTGGCAGCTATCACCGCATTGATCAATCACCAGTGAGTGCGGTTGGCTTTTTCACAGCCATTCAAGAAGGAATGGTGGGGTCATCTTCTATTATTTTTCTGATTTTATTTACTGGCGGAACCATTGCAATCTTGGAGAAGACAGGTGCAATTAACGGGATGATTCACCATGTCATCAGCCGCTTTCAAACGAAGCAATTATTGTTCATTTGTATTGTTGGAGGACTATTTTCGGTGCTTGGGACGACCGGAATTGTCGTGAACTCTGTCATTGGCTTTATTCCGATCGGCATCATTGTGGCACGGTCCTTGAAGTGGGACGCTGTGGCGGGAGCGGCGGTCATTTACATCGGCTGTTATGCCGGCTTTAACGCAACGATTTTATCCCCATCTCCATTAGGTTTGTCTCAAACGATTGCAGAACTGCCGATCTTTTCTGGTATTGGCCTGCGTGTCATTATTTATCTTTGCTTTCTTATTTCTAGTATTGTGTACATCTATTTATATACAAGACGCCTGAAGAATAAAGAAAAGGGAAGCCTTCTTGGGGATGAGTGGTTTCCTGCTAAGGGGCTTGGAGGAGCTGAAGCGGAATCAGTGGACAAGCCTGCCTTTACCAGCAGACATAAGCTGATTTTAGCGGTGTGTGGTTTGTCGCTTGGAGGCTTTTTATATGGCGCGCTTCAGCTTGGCTGGACCGATAAGGAAATGGCGGGTGTGTTTATTTTTATGGCGATCGCTGCTGGACTGCTCGGCGGATTAGCAGCCAATGATATTGCGAAAACGTTTATTGTTGGCTGTCAAAGCCTTGTATACGGTGCACTTATTGTCGGGATGGCGCGCTGCATTTCAGTCATTCTAGAAAACGGTAAATTGCTTGATACAGTGGTCAATGGTTTGGCGAGTATGTTAACAGGATTTAGTCCAATTGCTGGTGCGATCGGGATGTATATTGCAAGTGCGCTTCTTCATTTTTTGATTTCATCAGGGTCCGGAGAAGCTGTTGTCTTTATTCCGATTCTTGCGCCGCTGGCTGATTTAATGGGCATCACTAGACAAGTAGCTGTAGAAGCGGTCATGCTCGGTGAAGGAGTAGTCAACTGTATCAATCCTACTTCAGGTGTGTTGATGGCTGTGCTTGCTGCAAGTGGTATTCCTTATGTGAAGTGGCTGCGTTTTATGGTGCCGCTTGCGCTCATTTGGTTTGTCATCGGTCTTGTGTTTATCTGTATCGGAGTAATGATCAACTGGGGACCTTATTAAATATGTATTACGCTGCCGAAGAGAGTTTGGCAGCTTTTTTCTTATGGAAATATGTATGGAGACAGCGGTTTGAAACCACAATAAGTGTGTTCACAAATTCGCTACATATTTTTTTAAAGCAACCCCCTTGCAAAAGTTTGTGAAGTATTGCACAATAGAAATGTGAAATACTTCACAAACAAAAAAGCAACCTAGTTTTACTCAGGAGGATGAGATAAATGACAAACGAAAAAGTAAACAAAGTAGCACTTATTGGAGCAGGTTTCGTCGGCAGTAGTTATGCCTTTACATTAATAAATCAAGCGATCACAGATGAATTGGTTGTGATTGATCTGAATCAAGACAAAGCAATGGGTGACGTAATGGATTTAAACCACGGGAAAGCATTTGCCCCGCATCCTGTGAATACGTGGTATGGAGATTATAAGGATTGTCAGGATGCAGATATTGTGTGTATCTGTGCTGGAGCGAACCAAAAACCAGGTGAAACAAGACTTGATCTTGTTGAGAAAAATTTAAATATCTTTAAAGGCATTGTAGACAATGTGATGAAAAGCGGATTCGATGGCATTTTCTTAGTTGCCACAAACCCTGTTGATATTTTGACATATGCAACTTGGAAATTCAGTGGACTTCCAAAAGAACGAGTGATTGGTAGTGGGACCACTCTTGATACCGCAAGATTTAGATACATGCTAAGTGAGTATTTTGAAGCAGCGGCACACAACGTGCATGCGTACATCATTGGAGAGCATGGTGATACAGAGCTTGCTGTTTGGAGTCATGCGAATATCGGGAGTGTACCGATTACAGAATTAGTGAAGAGAAATGATCAATACAAACAAGAAGATTTGGATGAAATCATGGAAAATGTGCGTCACGCCGCTTATCAAATCATTGAGAAAAAAGGTGCCACTTACTACGGCGTCGCGATGAGTTTAGCCCGCATCACAAGAGCGATCTTGCACAATGAAAACAGCATTTTGACTGTCAGCACTTATTTAGATGGAGAGTATGGAGCAGAAGATGTCTACATTGGTGTACCTGCCCTTGTGAACAGAAATGGTGCAACAGAAATTATGGAGCTTGCACTGAACGAGACGGAAAAAGAAAAGTTCGCACACAGTGTGAATGTGTTAAAAGAGATTTTGGCTCCTCATTTTTAATCAATCAAAGGCAACCTATCTGAGCAGAAAAGGATGAATCACTATGTGGCAGCAAATATATGATCCGTTTGGTAATGAATTCGTGAGTGCATTGGTCGCAATGCTTCCAATCTTGTTTTTCCTACTTGCATTAACTGTATTTAAGTTAAAAGGTGTTTTAGCCGCTTGTTTTACCTTAATCGTCAGTTTTGTGACAGCTGTTTTCTTCTTTCATATGCCAATTGAAAAGGCACTATCTGCTGTACTGCTCGGTATATCTAATGGGCTTTGGCCGATTGGATATATCGTCATCATGGCCGTATGGCTCTATAAAATTGCTGTGAAATCTGGGAAATTTGATGTCATTCGTTCTAGTATTGCTGGAATCTCTCAAGATCAACGTCTTCAGCTCTTATTAATTGGTTTTAGTTTTAACGCATTTTTAGAGGGAGCAGCTGGGTTTGGGGTACCGATTGCGATCAGTGCCGCTCTTTTAACAGAGCTTGGATTTAAACCACTGAAAGCCGCAATGCTCTGTTTAATTGCCAATGCTGCGTCTGGCGCGTTTGGTGCAGTGGGCATCCCAGTCATTACAGGGGCGCAAATGGGCAATATGACGCCGCTCGCTTTATCTCAAACCCTTGTGTATACGATCCCATTTATTTCTTTCTGTATCCCGTTTCTACTCATTCTGATTGTAGACGGCTTCAAAGGGATCAAAGAAACGCTGCCAGCCTTGCTTGTTGTCAGTGGAAGCTATGCGATTTTGCAAGCTGTGACGATGGTGACGATGGGCCCTGAGCTTGCCAACATTATTTCAGCCTTAGCAAGTATGGGAATTTTGGCTTTATTTCTTCGGAAATGGCAGCCAAAACACATTTATCGTGAAGAAGGAGCGCCAGCCATTGAACAAAAACAAACGTATCGCGGAGTTGAAATCCTGAAAGCATGGTCTCCGTTCTATATTTTAACTGCCGTTATTACTGTATGGAGTCTGCCAGCATTTAAAGCATTGTTTGCTGTAGGAGGACCACTCAACTGGACGACGATTTTAGTGAAAATGCCGTTTCTACATCAGCAAATTGTGAAATTACCACCAATTGCACAAACAGCAACCCCCATTGATGCGATCTTTAAAATAGATGTCATTAGTGCAACAGGTACTGCTATTTTGATTGCGGTCATGCTGACAGGATTGTTTAGCAGACATATTAGGTTAACAGAAGGCGCTGCCTGCTTAAAAGCAGCGGTGAAGGAGCTGTGGGTACCTGTTCTCACCATTTGTTTTGTCATGGGCTTTGCCAACTTGGCAAACTTTGCCGGACTTAGCTCTGCAATTGGTCTTGCGCTTGCCAAAACAGGCGATTTGTTCCCGCTTGTCAGCCCGGTGCTTGGCTGGATCGGCGTGTTTATTACTGGGTCTGTCGTGAGTAACAATGCATTATTCGGTAACCTTCAAGCGGTCACTGCTTCTCAAATCGGATCACAGGCAGGTTTGTTAATCGGGGCGAATACGACCGGTGGTGTCATGGCGAAGTTAATTTCTCCACAATCAATCGCCATCGCTACAGCAGCCGTTGGAGAAACAGGTAAAGAATCTGAGCTATTCAAAAAGACAGTGAAGTACAGCTTCATCTTGCTTGCCATCGTGTGTATATGGACATTCATTCTTGCTCAATTTGTATAGGTTCATAGATAGGTTTTAAAAAAGACTGAGATGGCTCTCAGTCTTTTTTTGTTTATGTAGATTCTCTTGTCACGAGCCGAGTAGGCAGTTGGATATGATCACGCTGTAATGGTTTTTGGTCTTGCAGAAGCTGGATCATTTGCTGCACAGACCGCTGGCCAAGTTCTACGATCGGGATGTCAATGGTGGTGATCGTTGGGGCCATCACCTCGCAAATGTCTTGGTTGTCATAGCCGATAACCGCTAGATCCTCGGGGATTTGATAACCATATGAAATGGCCTGTTTAATGAGCCCTGCTGCGACTTGATCATTGCCGGTAAAAATGGCATCAGGTGTATCCGGCATGCCATGGATCAAATCCATTAAGCGAAAGCCGTCTTCAATGGTAAAGGCCTCCCCAAACAGCCAATCTTCATTTAGCGGCAAACCGTGAGCAGAAAGCGCATCCAGATAGCCCTTTCTTCTTTGTTTCTGTGCCTCACTACTTTCTGTATCAAAGCAAAACCCAATCGATTTACGCCCTGACCGAATCAAATAGTCAACAGCCTTATAGGCGGCTTCGCGCTCATCGTATCCAATAATCGGGATATCTGCTGTTTGATGATATTCATTTGCCATGACAATGGGGCCGTTTGATAAAAATGGCTCGATCTTTTCCCACTTATTTTCTAATGCCCCCAATATGACGCCATCTACTTCTTTTCTTTTTAATAATTGAAGCCCTTCAAGCTCTAGTGATTCTTGGTAAAACGTCTGGAGCACGATAGCTTTATACCCTTGATCCAGTGCTTCCTTTGAAATGCCTTTAATCAATTGTGCAAAAAAAGGATGGTCCACAGCCGGGACAGACACAGCAATGGTCTTTGTCTGATGTGAACGAAGGGTGCGAGCCGCTGAACTCGGTGTATACTCCATTTCCTTCATCACCTGTAAAATGCGCTGACGCTTTTCCTCTGACACATATGGATGATGATTCAGCACCCTGGAAACAGTGGTGGTTGAAACCCCGCAGCGCTTGGCAATTTCATAAATTGTACACATATTAACAAATCCTTTACACAAAGTTATTGTTCTGAAATCGATAACATCATTTACAATGTGAAACAAGTTAAATATTAACAAATGGAATTGATTAATTGGAGGGAATGGAATGCAAATATTGACGAAGATATCAGGTAAAAGCAAGGATTATCTACCTTTGCTGGATATGATCAATCAAGGTGTTCAAGTAAAGTCTGATTCAGTAGAAAAGCATCTAGCGAATGAAAAGCTGGTGACGTTCCTTGAACAAGATATTGAGCACACAGGTTTGGAAAAAATTCTCTTCCATTATAAACAAAATAAGGAAAAAAAGATACCGTTCCTGCCAGTTGATAAACTGATTTCAGAGGATGAGATCGATGATATTATGCAGGTACTGAAAGAAGTATTGAATTCTGGCCGTTTTACTTCAGGGCCATATATTCCACGTTTTGAAAAAGCGCTCGCTGAGTATTTAGGGAAAAAATATGTCATTGCCACGTCAAGTGGGACAGATGCCCTCATGATCAGCCTCATATCAGCAGGCGTCCATCCAGGAGACGAGGTCATTCTGCCAGCCAATAGCTTTGCTGCAACAGAAAATGCAGTGCTTGCTATTGGGGCTGTTCCAGTCTATGCCGATATTGACCCAGATACCTACTGCCTGGCACCGAGTGAAATAGAGAAGCATATCACGGATAAGACGGTATGCATTCTGCCGGTTCATTTATATGGAAAGCAAGCGGATATGAAGGCCATTTCGGCGATTGCGAAGCAGCATGGTCTAAAAATCATTGAAGATGGCTGTCAGGCGATTGGCAGCAGCAGCCTTGGGGCATTTGGAGATGGACTTGTTCTCAGCTTTAACCCATACAAAAACCTTGGAGTCTGCGGAAAGGCAGGAGCCATTGCCACAAATGATGAAGCCTTAGCCGAAAAATGCATGGAGATCAGCTATCATGGGTTTGAAGTAGGAAAGAAAAATGTCAAACGCAGTGACTACGGCTTTAATTCCAAGATTGATAACTTGCAGGCAGCGATCGGACTAGAACGGATGAAGTATTTAAGTTTGCAAAACTTTAAGCGTTTTTACTTAGCAAAGCGATACATTGATCAGCTACAAACGCTTGAGGATGAAGGAACCATCAAGCTTCCGAAGCTGACAGATGATCATGTATGGCACCTATTTCCTATCAGGGTGATCAAAGGAGATCGAGATGAGCTGGCGGAGCAGTTGCTAGAGCTGGGCATTGAGACCGATGTCTATTACCCAATTCTATCGCATCAGCATCAAACAAATCTTGTCTCCCAAAAATATAAACAAGCGACGCTTCCGCATACGGAAAAAGCAGCACGGCAGTTGCTCCATTTGCCGCTTTACCCGGGAATGCCGCTGCAAGACCAGGAGAAAGTCATCGAGGGGGTCCATCATGTTATCAAATCTTCCATTCAGTAAAAAGCTGCTGAATCAGCCGGAAAACCCGCAGTGGATCGTCTTCTGTGACTTTGATGAAACCTATTATTCTCACGGAATGACAGAGAAGCAGAGAAAGGATGTAAAGCATCTGGAAGCATTTGTGGCAGAAAAGAGCGAAGCAGGACAGCTCATACTGGGCTGGGTGACCGGGAGCAGTCTCGATTCTGTCACGAGCAAAATGGAAAAAGGCGGCTTCAGCCAATTTCCGCATTTTATTGCGTCGAACTTAGGGACTGAGATTGTGTATACGTCGGATGCTCATTTCGGACAGCCTGATGCGAAATGGATGAAACGGCTGGATGCGCAAGGCTTTTCAGATGAAAAAATCGAAGAAATCCTGCAAACCGTACGTGAAAAGGGGATTACCCTCAGGCCTCAAACACAGCTGGGCAGCTCAGGATATAAGAAAAATTTCTATTATCAGGAGCAGGATGAACGGACAGATCTTCATCATCTCTCGTTCATACAAACACTTGCCAAAGAGCGGGGTGTGGCGGTCAACATCAACAAATGCAACCCGCTCGCAGGGGACCCTGCGGATTGCTATGATGTCGACTTTTTACCAGTCGGGACAGGGAAGGATGAAATTGTCCGCTTTATGCTGAGTCAATATGATCTATCAATAGACCAAGGCTTTGCCTTTGGTGATAGTGGGAACGATTTGCGTATGCTTCAATCCGTCACGCACGGGTTTCTCGTCCAAAATGCGACGGCCGAGGCCAAACGGCACCATCACCAAATTTGTCATCATGGGTATGCAGAAGGAATCTACGAAACACTGAAAACAGTGATGTATAAACATGAGGAGGCACATTCATGAAGAAAATCGGAATTGTTGGAGCAGGGAATATTGCAAAAGCACATGCAAGAGCTTTATCAACGATCAAAGGTGCAGAATTATCCGGCGTCTATGATTTGCACGAATCAGTAGCACAGGGATTCATTAAACAGTACGGCGGACGGGTGTATTCAAGTATCGATACGCTAGCCGATGCATCTGATGGGCTGATTATTGCTTCCCCTAACTTTTGTCACAAGGACCATGCCCTTCAGGCGCTAAGAGCGGGACAGCCGATTTTATGTGAAAAACCGATGGCTGTCTCGTTGAAAGAAGCGAAGGAAATGGTGGAGACAGCCAAACAGTTCCAGGTTCAGGCCGGTATGGGCTTTAACTATCGTTACTTATCCTTTGTGAATATTTTGAAGAACTTGATTGCCAATGGTGAATTGGGCCGAATTTTAACGGTTAGAACCCATTTTAAGAAAAATAGTGCCCTCAGAAGAAAGACATTTTCATGGAGAGACAGCGGCGAGAGTCTTCGAACAAGCGGTGCACTAGGGGATCTTGGCATTCATTTGTTTGATATGCTGTGGTACTTATTTGGCAGTGGAATGAAAAAAGAATCTCTTAACACGAAGATGCTGACACATGTAAAGGAAAAAGAAGAGAAAAAGGTAGAGGTGGATGATCATACCGAAATTTTTGGGCAAATGGAGAATCAAGTGTTCTTTCATTTGGTGACGTCCAAAAGCTCGCAGCCTGAGGAATGCGGATTTAGTGTAGAAGTGATTGGCCATGACAAGGTATTCAAATACCATACGAACATGAAAAACGAATATGAGATCACTGATGGCTTAAGTGTAGAACGTCATCAAATGCCGCAAACCCTGCTGACTGATCCGCCAAATGAATTTTATGGATGGTCCGATACGTTCCGTGATCAGCTGATGCATTGGGTGAATACAGATCCATATCCATCTCATATGAAGGTGGCTGATTTTGAAGATGGATTTCGCGCGCAGGCTGCGTTAAATACATGCTTCGAGAGGGAAGAGGCTGTCGTCTCTGCCCAGGCATATTAAAGAGGTGGAGCGGAGAATTTCAACTCCGCTCCTTTTTAGAGGAAGTGAAAAGATGAAAAAGGTGTTTTATTTTGGCTGTGTCTTTTATTTTTTTATTGGGACCATTCATGTGTTTTTTGGAAGCTTAACTCCTTATTTGCTGTCTAGTTATGATAAGGGTCCCGGGGAATTATCTTCTTTAATCTTTTTTCAGTTTATTGGTTTTTTGACAGGTGTTCTTTTATCCCCCATTCTTGTGAGAAAAAAAGGCTATGGCGCTGTTTTGACCATGGGACTGCTGCTCATGATTGGTTCACTTCTCCTTGGGCTTTTGGTGCCAGGCTGGACGACGCTTGTGCTGGCAGGTTTTTTTCTTGGGAGCGGTGCGGGCAGTCTTGAGACAACAGCCGGGGCGTATGTGATTTCAATGGCAAACAGTGCAAAGCGAATTAGCATCATGGAAGTCTTTTTTGGATTAGGTGCACTGCTATTCCCTCTTTTGATTCTGCTGACCGTCACAGAACAGACGTGGCATTATGTGTTTTTATTCCAGGTAGGTGCGCTGACATTTTTCCTCATGCTCTGGCTTGTCTTTATGAGTAAATTGCCTCGTGGGCAGATGGCTGCTCCTTATCATGAGAAGAAGAAACCGTCTTTACTTGTTGATCGCAGCAATCGAATGATTGTCGTGCTCATGATATGCTTTGCTTTTTTCTACGCAGGAATTGAAACGAACTTTGCGAACTTTTTGCCGTCGATCATGCTGGAAAAAGGGGGAGACAATTGGGGTCTCTTTGCTGTCTCCACTTTTTGGACGGCGATTGTCATCGGCAGAACCGTGATCGCGAGAAAAGCAGATCAGCTGCATCCGCTGCGTTTTTTAAAGCTAAGTGCGGCTCTCATGATCCTGCTGCTCGTTGTATTTGCACTGACAACCCACATAGCCGCCCAGCTGATTCTCATCTTTTTCATTGGTTTGTGCGCAGCTGGCATGTTTCCAATCGCGCTGACTGCCTCTGCATTAATGATTAAAAATGCTATTGACGAAGCAACGAGTTATTTTATTGCTGCTGCGAGTTTAGGTGGAGCCTGCTTGTCCTTTTTCATTGGATTTAGTCTTGAATGGGCAGGAGCGGCAAGTGCCGTCTTTGTTTTCGCCTTCTTAGCCGTTCTTCTGTTTGCAGCTGCGATTCAAATGAATCGCTCCAGGAAAAAAACGGACCTTCCGCAACAGTCGGCGCTGAAAGCAGATCGGTAAGCAGCTTATCCAATTTGCTCGTCCTTTCTTTTTTAAGTCCAACTGAAAAGATGACAAAGGACTTGTACTAAAACACAAAAGGTTTGAATAACATGTACAAGTCAGCATCAAAAGGAGGACGTCTATGTGGCGGTGTTTTTTGGTTATATCTTTTTAGGGTTGTCACTTTCAGCGCCTGTTGGGCCAGTCAATGCAGCCCAGATTGACAGAGGGATTAAAAGTGGATTTTGGCACGCATGGATTTTTGGTGTGGGGGCTATGGCTGCGGATATTGTCTATATGCTCCTCATATATTTTGGTGTCGCCCAGCTTTTGACCGCACCTCTTGTGAAAACTTTTTTATGGCTGTTCGGTTTTTTCGTTCTGACCTATACCGGTATTGAAAGCCTACGTAAAATCAATTTGCAGGAGAGCCCGAAAAAGGACGGAGGAAACACATCGGTCGGACATTCGTTCATGACGGGGTTTTTCATTTCCCTTTCCAATCCGCTCAGTATTTTATTTTGGCTTGGAATCTATGGCAGTATTTTGGCCAATACGATCGAAAAGTATGGGGCTTCCCAAATGCTGATGTACAGCATCGCTATTTTCATCGGCATGCTTCTATGGGATTTTTGTATGGCACTACTGGCCAGTACGTTTAGACGTTATTTAAGTGAACGGGTCCTTCATGGTTTATCGGTTCTTGCAGGTCTATCTTTACTCGGCTTCGGTGCCTATTTTGGATATCAAGGCATCATGGCGTTGATTGGTTAGAAGGACTACAAAAAACAGACTGACACGTTCAGTCTGTTTTTTTGTAAGGATTGACAGACATAGAACATTCTTGAATAATAGTGGAATATAAAATGGATTCAAGGAGCTTTTGCCATGCGTATGTTTCTGCCAGTATTCAACTATGCGTGTATGCTGATTTTGTCTGTCATCTCAGCGACATTCGTTTATACCATCCTATTCACCCCGCCTGAAGTGGGCTTCAGTTATGTGGAGATAACTAGTTTTTTTATTTTGATCGCTTATGTGTTATTTGCTGCACCGATACAAATTGTTTTACATCGAAACCCTAAAAAGTTTCGAGGCCGTGATTTGCTCATTTATTTTATTGTGGCGTGGGTTGTTTGTTCGGCGTTGGCTTTGTGGATTGATTATGGACTTGTCGTGTTTATTAGCTACAAAGTCTATCTGTTTAGCTTCTCTGCAGCTCTCATTTATTGGTTTTTGGATTCCGTCTTTTTAATGAACAAGAGAGCATAGGTTTTTTTCGAGGTCATCCGCTTGATTCAAAAGTTCTCTATTAAAAAAATATGATGGTTACAATACATTCACCCGTTCATAACATGATTGGAACAAATGGGTCAATACTTGCTCAAGTGATTTAAAAAATACACCTTGTGTATGCGCAAGGAAAGTCGTTGAAGGACAGTCACCAGAGTTCTTCTTCCTCATAGGCTATGAAAAAGAAGCTTAAAACGAGGTGGAAGGAAATGGCCCAGCTGTATGCAAAAAGTTGCCTTGATCAAAATCTACGATCACTAGAAGAATGGAAGCAGGACGCTTTCACACAATTTGGAGAGATGGTCGGAGATGAGGCAGATACATTCCCTTGTGTACCAGGAAGACAAGGATTTTTCCTTGATCATTTACGTTATGGTTTTGTCGGTGACCCGAGGGGAGAAGAAGCAGTCAATGAGCTTGCAGAGCTGTTAAGGGCTTATCAAAGCTGTTCAAGACAAACCGGTCAATATGCTTCATTCATCTGCTTTTTTGAAACGCCTCAGGACTTGCAAGAAAGTTCGATTGAAGAGTTTGAGGATCAGTTTTGGTCGCTCGTTCAACGATTACATCAAAAAGATGAAATGAAATGGCCTGATGACATTCCGGCAGATCCTGAACATCATGAATGGGAGTTTTGCTTTCATGGGGAGCCTTATTTTATTTTATGCGCGACACCTGCTCACAAGCTCAGAAAAAGCCGTCACTTCCCTTATGTCATGATGGCGTTTCAGCCAAGGTGGGTGTTTGAGAAGATGAATGGTTCGACCACATTTGGACAAAAAATGAGCAAACTTGTTCGTAAGCGGCTCAAGGCGTATGATCAAGTAGACGTACACCCTGCGTTAAAATGGTACGGGGATCAGAAAAATTTAGAGTGGAAGCAATATTTCCTCTCAGATGATGAGGCGGAGAAACCCGACTCCGCCAAATGTCCATTTACTGCTTTAAAAAACATGATGAAATTATGATGCGGTCTGATCCTGTTTCCATTTTTTCTTCATAAATAGCACCATGATGGCAATCACTGCAATGATCCCAATACTGATAAAAAAACCTGGTCGTCCGCTTGCCTCTGTCAATGTGCCTGAAACGGCGGCTCCAATTAAGAGCAGCGCAAGAATCATTTCGCACGTTTGGCGAGTGGATGGCTTTGATAGCTTTTTACTTGAGAACAGGATGAACACCCATGTGTACAGAAGGGTAAGACCGGCTGCTGTTGTGAGATGCTCATAGATGTGTTTGGACAAAAAGAGTGCAAGCAAAATCGAGACAATTAATCCAGCAGCAGTTAAGATAATCGAAGACCATCTGACATGAGCTGGGTCTTTTTGTTTAAAACAAGCAGGTGCATCTTGATGCTCCGACATCGTGCCAAGTAGCGTCGTGACCGCATAGAGAGAGGCAACCAATGTAGAAAAACCGGCAATAATGAAAATGCCATTAAAGATATGAAGAAAGATCGACAAATGGAACGGTTCTAAAGATGTAATAAATGGACTGCTGTTCTCGTTAAAGGCTGTCACTGGGACAAGCAAGAGAGCAAGTCCGATTGAGACGATATAAATGACCGCTAGAATGATCAGCATGACTCGTCCAGACTTTGCAGCATCCTTCGGGTCCTTTAAATGAACCGCCATCAGACCCATGACTTCAATTCCCCCAAATGCATAAAACGCATAAATCAATCCATTCCAGAGACCAAGCGGACCAAGCGGCATCCATTCGTGATCTTTGTTAGGCAGATGGAGGGCCGGTTTATGATCTGTGAGAATACCGCATAAAACAAGGACGGCAAGGATCATAAACAGCAGAATCGCTCCGGTCTTCAGCACCGCAAGGACATTTTCAGTCTTTTGAAAAGAAGAAAGCCCAATGATAATCACGAGCAGGGCGAGAGCGGAATAAATCGCCGAAAACACCCAAAGCGGAACGGATGGAAACCAGTGACGGGTAAAAAGAGAAATCGCCGTCAGCTGACTCCCTGTAATCAGCATTTCTGCAAACCAATACACCCAGCCATTGCTAAAACCTGCCCAGCGTCCATATGCTTTACGAGCATAAGAACAAAACGACCCTTTATCAGGATTTTCGGCTGTCATCGCAGCCAAATGTTTAAAGACGAGATATGTGCCGACTGCAGCAAGCAAAAAAGAAATGCAGACGGAATAACCGGACTTTGTAATGGCGATGCTGGAACCAAGGAAGAACCCAGTGCCAATTGTACAGCCGACTCCGATGAGAGAAAGCTGCCACCAAGATAAAGATTGTTCTTCTTTCAATGCAAGTGCAACACCTTTCTATTTCAATGACATTAGCTTGTGACCGCCTCTTTTTTTTATACATGATCAAAGGGACGTTTTGGGCATACTGTCATGGAAAGGAGTGCATGTGATGAACGCAGAATATGTGATTTTACCAAAGGATGGACACGGCTTTCGTTTAGGAAAAGGCCAATGTATGCGAGTAGTCGATGTCGAAGGTCAGCAAGTAGCAGATGTGATGGCTTATCATGAAAAGGATTTTTATGAAAAATTTGATCAAGGCGCTACAATGGACAGCCTGTTCTCTTCCAAAGTGAAAAAAGGCGATAAGCTCTATTCTAATTTATATAAACCGATGTTTACGGTCATTGAAGATACAGTAGAATGCCATGATTTATACATGCCTGCGTGCCGGCAAGAAATGTATCAGCTCTTATATGGCCGGACACACTTAGAGGTCATGCATACATGCTACGATAATCTTCGTACAGCCTTTGAGCCATTTGGTATTCCGAAAGAAGATATGTACTATCCTTTTAATGTCTTTATGAATACAGTCATTGATGAAAAAGGAAAGCTGTCTGTAGAACTGCCAAAATCACTCTCCGGTGATTACATTCGACTCCGAGCAGAAATGGATCTCATTGTGGCAGTGTCCGCATGTCCAGCAGATATAGGAAAGTGCAATGGTGCAAGCTGTACATCCATACGGGTAGAAATTGATTGAAAATGAAAGGCCAGTCAAAAAAGACCTTGGTCTCTTTCGTTTGTGAATGTTTGATCATTTATGAAAAAGGGGAACGTCTAATAAAATATCCTTCATGAAAACATGCTATAATGAAGACTCTAAAATCGTTGTCAAACCAATTAAATTGAGAGTAAAACCTGTTCTCTTCATGTAGAGGATGCTTAGGAGGAAAAGTGTATGAGTTTGCAGAAAAAGATCAGCCAAGAGTTGCATGTGCAGCCCTCAATTGACCCAAAGCAGGAGATCGAAAAACGGGTTGGATTTTTAAAGGATTACTTGAAAAAAACCGGCGCAAAAGGCTTCGTCCTCGGCATTAGCGGCGGACAGGATTCAACGCTTGCTGGTCGTCTCGCTCAGCTGGCTGCATCTGAGCTGCGTCAAGAAGGAAAAGAAGATGCTGTCTTTATTGCGGTTCGTCTCCCGCATGGCGTGCAGCAGGATGAAGACGATGCTCAGCTGGCTCTATCATTTATACAGCCGGACAAGTCGTGGAAATATGATATTGCGCCTGCGGTGACTGCATTCAGTGATCAGTATCAAAAGGAAACAAACAAGCCGCTGTCTGACTTTAATAAAGGGAATGTCAAAGCACGCATGAGAATGATCGCACAGTATGCCATCGGTGGAGAGGAAGGGTTACTTGTCCTCGGTACAGATCATGCGGCTGAAGCAGTGACTGGTTTCTTCACGAAGTATGGAGATGGTGGTGCAGATGTTCTGCCGCTCACAGGTCTGACGAAACGCCAAGGACGGACGCTGTTAGAAGCTCTTCAAGCGCCAGAACGCTTGTACTTAAAGAAACCAACAGCCGATCTGCTGGATGACAAGCCTCAGCAAACGGATGAAACAGAACTCGGTATTACGTACAATGAAATTGATGATTACTTAGAAGGAAAACCAGTTTCAGATTACGCTGCTGAAGCAATTGAAAAACGCTATGTTCAATCAGAACATAAACGCCAAGTACCAGCTTCAATGTTTGATGACTGGTGGAAATAAGAAAATGTCTGAAACCTCTCCTGTGACGGAGAGGTTTTTTAGTTTCAGTAAATTTGACAGAATAAGCAGAACATGTTTCATTAAATTAGTAGAACGATATACTTACGTCTGTTTTACTAAATAAAGGGTGGATTTTTGGATAAGACAGTGAAATGATTAGTTCGATTCACTTAATTTATCACCAAATGACTGTATTTTCAGAAAAAAGATTGACGGCAAAAACGAATGCGCTTACAATGAAATCACATTCCAAAAAGTGAAATTAGATTCCACTAGACGGAATAAGAGGAGCTTCATCTCCAAAAATAAGCTAAAGGAATGAGTCACACAATGAAAAATCGCAGTGCACTGGAAATATACAAAGAAGGGGGCGCTTGGTGGGAGACAGAGATTAGTGATATTCAGAAAAACTCAATTGAGCTACGAGGGTATCCAATTGAAGAGCTCATTGGCGAATTGTCATATCCACAGATGCTTTATTTATTGCTTGTCGGAGAATTGCTAGATGATTCCAAAGCTGCCCTTTTTGAGAGTGTTCTTGTCGCAGGTGCAGACCATGGACCAAGAGCACCATCTATTGCTGCAGCAAGAATGGCCGTTACTTGTGGCATTTCATTTAATTCTTCTGTAGCGACAGGGATGAATCTATTAGGTGATATTCACGGCGGTGCCGGCGAAAAGGCAATGCGTATGCTGTACGAGGCAAAATCAATCTACGATGAAAACAAAGATGTAAAATATGCGGCAAAGCAAGTGTGTCAGGATTGGTTAGCCCGTAAAGCCAAGATACCAGGTATCGGCCATCAGCTGCATGATGATGATCCGCGGGTGAGACGTTTATATGAATTGAGTCAGTCATATGTCGAGCACGGTCATATTAGTGGGATTTACTTGCGGTTAGCGGAGGCAATCAGGCACGAACTTGAAAACCGAAAAGGGAAAAAAATAACGATGAACATAGATGGCGTATCAGCTGCGATTCAATGTGAATTAAACATCCCGGCTGAAGCAGCAAAAGGCATCTTTTCCTTATCAAGAGGAATGGGCATTGTGGCGCACGCATACGAGGAGCTAACAAAGGGAGCCCTTGTAAAAGGACCTTGTCCAAATGAAGAAAAACTGGTTCGTTACGTTGGGCATGGAACGCGTCATTTGAAGGAGGGTGAGACAATTTGAGTGAATTGAAAGCGTTGTCATATGTGGATGGAGATTGGCTTGAAGCAAACCGTGAAAAAGAGGACATCATCAATCCTTACTCTAGAGAGACAATCGGCACATCTTATTTAGCGTCAACAGAAGATATAGAACACGCACTGACTGTTGCACAGCAAATCAAAAAACAACTAGTGGGTATGTCAGCGTTAGAGCGTTCGACTCTTTTGAAAAAAGCAGCTACATTGCTAGAAGATCAAAAAGAATATTTTGCAAAACTCATTTCTTTAGAATTAGGAAAGCCGCTTAAAAACACACGAGATGAAGTCTCGCGATCTATTGAAACGTTAGTGCAATCAGCCGAAGAAGCCAATCGATTAATAGGGGAGACCATTCCTGGTCATGTATCATCTCGCGGACAAGGAGCAATGGCGATGACATTTAAAGTGCCAGTTGGTGTGGTGTTAGCCATTACCCCTTTTAATGCACCACTCAATCTCATTTGTCACAAAATTGGTCCTGCTTTTGCAGCAGGGAATGCCATTATTTTAAAACCGGCTCCGCAAACATCAGCGGTTGCCACAGCATTTGTCAAACTGCTGCTTGAAGCGGGATTCCCTGAAAAAAGCGTGCAGCTCATTATCGGTGGAGTAGATGCCGGAAGACAATTAGTGACGGATGAAAGAACAAATCTTGTTTCTTTTACCGGAGGCGCAGTCGGCGGGGAACATATTACTAATTCCGCTGGATTGAAAAAGGTACTACTAGAGCTTGGTGGAAATGGAGCTACTATTGTCCATCATGATGCGGATATTGAAAAAGCTGCATCCCTTTGCGCAAAAACGGGTTTCAGTAATTCTGGTCAAAGTTGTATTTCCGTTCAACGAATTTATGTCCACAAGGAAATCCTGGAAACATTTACTGAGACACTAAAAGCAAAAGTGGATCAGCTTATCGTTGGAGATCCACTGTCCAGTGAAAGTGATATCGGCTGTATGGTTGATGAACAGGCAGCAAAACGTGTAGAAGTTTGGATACAAGAAGCAGAGAAAATGGGCGCTAGCATCATTTCTGGAGGACAAAGAAATGGAGCAAGCGTTAGACCAACCATTTTGCTAAACCCACCGAAACAGGCCAAAGTCGTGTGTGAGGAAGTATTTGGTCCAGTTGTCAGCATCCTTCCTTATGAAGATTTAAATGAAGCGATCAAAGAAGCAAATGATAGTCGCTACGGTTTGCAAGCCGGAATCTTTACGAGCCAGTTGGATGTGGCGTTACACGCAGCGAAAGAGCTTGAAACTGGGGGCGTGATCATCAATGGGACATCGAATTTCAGATTGGATCACTGGCCATATGGCGGTATTAAGCGAAGTGGTATTGGAAGGGAAGGTCCACGTTTCGCCATTGAAGAGATGACGGAAACCAAAATGGTCGTCCTTCCAGAAGGTATATAAGGGGGAAGCAGGTATGGATGGAAATGCATTTCAGCACAAGCTGAAAGTCGTGCAGGCAGGTGGTCGGCCGATGGTTTGTACTCCATTAATAGGGCAAACAAAGGAAGAACTGCTTCATGAACTAGAGGTGTTAGCCGAGAAGAGACCAGATGTGATTGAGTGGCGGGCGGACTTTTTTACGAACCTCCATGATAAGGAACAAGTAATAGAGACCCTTCATTGGCTGAAAGACAAGGCACAGGGAATTCCAATTTTGTTCACCATTCGTTCTGAAAAGGAAGGTGGCGAAGCAATATCGCTTTCAACGGAAGAAAAGGTAACGCTGCTTGAAACGATATGTGCCACTCAGCTTGTGGAGGCCATTGATTATGAATTGATGCATGATGTGACATATATGCAGAAAGTCAGTCAAGCGGCCAAAAAGAATGGAGTGACCTTGATTGTCTCTTATCATGATTTTGACAGTACGCCTGAAATCACTCGTCTCGAGCAAATATTCGCTAATGCGGAATCGGTTGGCGCTGACATTGCGAAGATAGCTGTGATGCCGCATTCATATGAGGATGCATTAAAGCTGCTCTTTGCAACCAATAATGCCAAAAATCAATTGAAGGTGCCTCTCATCTCAATGGCAATGGGAGAGTATGGAACTTTTACAAGAATGATTGGAGGACTTTTTGGGTCAGTGATGACCTTTGCAGTGGGGAAGGAAAGCTCAGCCCCTGGTCAAGTCGCAATACAAGAGTTGAATACCGTTTTATCTGTTGTGTTTTCAAAGAATGAGTGAGTAGTAGAGTCATAGCGGCACCAAGAGAGGAGAGAAATATGAAAAAGAATATATCATCACAGGTCATTCAGTATTTAGAAAGCCGGGGAGTCGAGCATATTTTTGGCCTCTGTGGTCATACGAATATTGCTTTTCTATCAGCGCTTGAAAAAAGCAGTATCAAATTTGTGAATGTGAGACATGAACAGATTGCTGCACACGCGGCAGATGGATATGCAAGAGCGAAGAAACAGACATCTGTTGTTCTCAGTCATTTAGGACCGGGACTTACGAATGCGGCAACAGGAGTGGCGAATGCAGCACTTGATTCCATTCCAATGGTTGTTATTGCAGGAGATGTCCCAAGTCATTACTACGGAAAGCACCCACACCAAGAAATTAATCTTCATTCCGATGCTTCTCAATATGAAATTTATCGACCGTTTGTGAAAAGAGCATGGCGTGTCGACATTCCAGAGTTATTCCCAGAGATTTTGTCAAAAGCATTTCAGTTAGCCGAAAGCGGTCGTCCTGGACCAGTACTCATTTCAGTTCCGATGGATGTGTTTTCAAAGGATTTAGATGTATCTCTATTTAAACAGATTGAACATCATACACACACAATAGAGAAACCATCTATTGATGATCATACGGCAAATCGTATCATGGACCGATTACTGCAGGCTGAAAAACCACTTTTATATGTAGGAGGAGGCATTTTACTAGCCGATGCCGCAGAGGAATTAAAGGCATTCTCTGAGCATCTCAGTATCCCCGTTGCCCATTCCTTAATGGGGAAAGGAGCGATGCCGGATGATCACTCAATGACCCTTGGAATGACCGGATTTTGGGGCACAAAGTTCATCAACGATCAGTGTAAAGAGGCGGACTACATTGTCGCCTTAGGAACACGTTTTGCTGAAGCGGATGCAAGTTCTTGGGAATCGGAATATACATTTAACTTCTCAACAACCAAGCTGATCCATATCGACATTGACCCGAATGAAATTGGACGGAACTATCCAGTAGAAATTGGAGCTGTAGCTGATCTAAAGCAGGCGTTAACCGTGCTGAACCGTGTGGCGAGAGAAAGACTGCCAGAAGGTTTGGATCGACCTGAATTGAAAAAAGACATTGCTGCATATCGTGAGGAATTTCGCGAGAGCAATTTGACGAATATTCAAGATGAATCCTTCCCGATGAAGCCGCAGCGTATTTTGCAGGAAGTACGTGAAGTATTGCCTGCAGATGCTTTTATTACAACCGATGTTGGCTGGAATAAAAATGGAGTAGGACAGCAATTCCCTGTGTATACACCAGGTACAATATTAACACCAGGTGGGTTTGCGACGATGGGATTCGGAGCACCCGCAGCACTTGGAGCAAAGGTTGCACAGCCTGATCGTGTCGTTGTGTCACTTGTTGGAGATGGCGGGTTTGGTCAAAACCCATCTGTTCTGGCAACAGCCGTGGAAGAAAACATTCCTGTCGTGTGGATTGTGATGAATAACAGTGCGTTTGGGACGATTGCCGGCTTACAAATGGCACATTATGAGACGACGTATGGCACGGTTTTTAGAAAAGATGGTGAGAGCTATTCTCCTGACTTCGCCGCCATTGCTAGAGGTTATGGAATGAAAGGGATAAAAATCACCCGAGCTGCTGAATTCAAAGAGGCATTAGCCGAAGCGATCTCATCTCAAGAGCCGTGTGTGATAGATGTGGCAATGAAAAATGATCCTGTGCCTACCGATGGTCACTGGAATATTAATGATATTTATTCACCAAATACAAAACGCTCACATGTCAGTGTGAATTAAAAAATAGGAGGAATTATCAATGAAAATTAAAGTATTGAATCCGTTTAAAGATGGGCATCCATTATGGTTAGGTTTAGATCATCCTGAAGAGCAAATGGTTCGAAAAGTATTTCAAACCATTACACCAGATACGGTTGGATCGGAACATATGATGGCAGGTCTCACCATTTTTGAGCCGGGGGAAGCAAGCTCTGTTCACAATCACCCAGGTTCAGAGGAGTTTGATTATGTGATTAGGGGATCTGGCGAGGTCATTTGTGATGGAGAAAGACAGTCCTTTAAACAAAATGACTTTATGTTTATTCCAGATGGTGTCTCGCATCAGCATGTGAATACAGGGGATGAACCTTTATGGCTCATTTGGCTGTATACACCACAAGGACAGCTGCCAAAGGATTAAGAATCACCCCCTGTATACCTTGGGCAAAAAAGCTCAATTCAGGGAGTTTGAGGTCCCAATGAAAGAAGACAAAGGGCTAAAACGGGAATCATTTTAGCCCTTTATCACATGAATGAAAGGAAGTCTTGTAATGAATAAGAATACGCCGCTTGAAGGAATAAAAATATTAGATGTCTCTACGATGATAGCTGCACCCTATGGCGCAGTTCTTCTAGGGGATTTTGGTGCGGAAGTCATCAAAGTCGAAATTCCTGGTAAAGGGGATACGCTGCGGCATGTTGGTCCTTTTGCGGATGGTGAACCGCTAAGATGGTCAGGGCTCTCAAGGAACAAAAAATCCCTCACACTTGATCTTCACAAAGAAGAAGCGAAAGACATTTTTAAAAAGCTTGCAGGACAGGTCGATTTAATTATTGAGAATTTTCGTCCAGGAACACTTGAGAAATGGGACGTTGGCTACGATGTATTAAAGGAAATCAACCCTCGCTTAATTATGATTCGTGTATCTGGCTATGGGCAGACAGGTCCGTTTAAGGACAAGGCGGGGTTTGGAACCCCTGCGACGGCGTTTAGTGGCTTTACGTATCTTCAAGGGTTTCCAGATCGTCATCCAGTCAGTCCGTCCTTTTCACTGACAGATTATATTGCGGGCATCTATGTGGCGTTTGCTGCTGTGACAGCCATGTATTATCGGGACACACATCCAGAAGGTACGGGGCAAATGGTGGATCTAGCACTCTATGAATCTGTGTTTCGTATGCTGGAGTTTTTGGTTGCAGAATATGACAAGCTTGGTAAGGTACGCGAGCGTTCACCGGGGCTAAGCGGTCATTCGAGTCCTGCTGGCACTTACGAAACAAAGGATGGACATTATCTCGTCCTTGTGACGAGTACAGATTCGACCTTTAATCGATTGGCAGAGGCAATGAATCGATTAGATTTACTAGAAAACGAAAAATTCTCGGTGAATGCAGCTAGGCTGAAGCATAACGACGAAATGGATGCCATCGTCTCTCAGTGGATTGCATCCAAATCAAGGGATGAAGTATTGGACATTTTAGATACTCACGGCGTACCTGTGAGTCCAATCCTCAGCATTCGGGATATCTTTGAACACCCGCAATTCAAAGCACGAGAGAATATCGTCGAGGTTCATCATCCTCGTCTTGGAAAAGTGAAAGTCCCTGGCATCATTCCGAAGTTTGAAAAAACACCAGGGAGTATCCGCCATATTGCGCCTGATTTAGGTGAACATAATTATGAGATTTTAACGAACATGCTCGGACTGACAGAAGAAGAGTGCAAGCAGTTAGAAGACAAAGGGGTTATTTAAGGACGCTCAACCGACCCGCACGGTGCGGAAACAAAGGAGGATGGTTATGAAAGTGCATTCAGAACTGAAGGGGAATGAACTGCAGCCCACTTATATGAAACCAACGAAAGCCCGTTTTGGTATATTGATTCTGTTGTTTTTTATTACTGCCATTAATTATATTGATAGAGCCAGTGTGTCAATTGTTGCACCAGCTATTCAATCTTCCCTGCAATTAAATCCTGCATTATTAGGCCTGATTTTTTCGGCGTTTAGCTGGACGTATACAGCCATGCAAATACCAGGCGGATTTATTCTTGATAAATTCGGATCAAAGGTTACGTATGGTATTTCACTCATTACTTGGTCTATTTTCACTGGTTTACAGGCGTTCGCAAACAGCTTTGCTTTTTTATTCGGCTGCCGTTTGTTTATTGGAATTACAGAATCTCCAGCATTCCCTGCCAACAACCGCATTGTGACAACGTGGTTCCCTAGAAGAGAGCGGGCTTTTGCTACAGGCGTTTACACTGCTGGAGAATATGTTGGCCTAGCTTTTGCAACTCCTCTTCTTTTTTGGATCATGACCACTTTCGATTGGAGAACTGTATTTATCACTGCAGGTGCGCTCGGTATTATATTTGCTTTTTTTTGGTATAAGTTTTATCACGAACCGAAAGAACATCCGAAAGTCAATGAAGATGAGCTAGAGTTGATTCGTCAAGGGGAAGGGCTGACAGTGGCCTCGCAGGAGAAATTGAAATGGGCAGACTTTGCCGCCCTTTTAAAATATCGCAAATTGATTGGGCTCTATATTGGTCAATTTTCTGTGGCGTCCACACTCTTTTTCTTTTTAACATGGTTTCCTACTTATTTAGCTGAGGCGAAAAATATGGCGTTTCTAAAGGTAGGTTTTGCAGCTTCTCTTCCATACATTGCGGCATTCTTTGGAGTGCTGATTGGCGGTTATGTGTCCGATTGGCTGCTCAAAAAGGGTGTGTCTGTCAATGTGGCAAGGAAGCTGCCTGTCGTTGTTGGTTTGCTCCTGACAAGTACCATCGTGTTGGCGAATTTCACGACAAGTATTCCGCTTGTACTGACCATTTTGTCCATTGCTTCCTTCGCACAAGGGCTGTCAAATATCTCATGGACCATGCTGTCTGAGGTAGCGCCGAAAGAGATGGTAGGCCTTGCTGGCGGCGTGTTTAACTTTTTTGCTAATTTATCTGGGATCATCACACCGCTGATCATCGGTGTGATCGTATCCGTGACAGGCTCGTATAACGGAGGTATTTTATTTGTCAGCCTTGTCGCATTAGGTGGGGCGTTATCCTACATATTCATCGTAGGTAAAATTGAACGCATCCAATTAAAACCATAGAGTGAAAGAGAGCTCATCTTAGTGATGAGCTCTCAGCGTATAGACAAATCCTCACATTCGTTGTCAGGTCTGCTCTCCGGTACTCGCCCTACCTAGACGTCAAGGGTTTTCATATCACGCTTAAAAAAAGAAGACAAAGGGCTAAAATAAAGATCATTTTAGCCCTTTGTCAACAATCTGGGAGCTCATCCCAAGATGATGAGCTCTTTTTATTATGAATAAAAGATGACGGTGATAACCGTTGCACATATGATTCCCATACTGATGTAAAAGCCAGCAAACCAAATATTCCAGCGAGTGATACGGTAAGGATTGACCTTCATCAAATCTGCTAATAGTGAGACGGAAACATTAAATGGACTAAACATGACAGTCGATGTTCCAGCTGTAATGAGCATGATCGCTATTGGAAGTGCAGGCAGCTCATGAATGACAGGCGTCAACATGCTCACTAACAGAGCAAGCGAGACAAGTGGATGGAAGCCGCAAAGAGCAGTGATCAGAAAATACAAGCCAATGACACAATAAACCCATATCGCATGGTCTGATATACTGACAATAAATGTTTGAACAGGCTTTAGACTGTTAGTAACGAGCAGCATATCGACAAAGAAACCGGCACTTAAAAATAGACACATATAATTGGAGAGTTGACTCGTGCGCTCCTTCCAATGAGGAACCGACACAGCGACATATTGTTTTCGTTTTTTAATGGTAGACGAGAATAGTAGAGCAAATGGAATAATCGCTAACACAACGGCGAATAAATAACCTTTCCCAACCCATACATCAACTAGCGAGACAACTGTGATAAAACTCAGTAGCATAAAAGCAAGCTGAAGAGTTTTTCGCTTAATTCTCTTCGGATTGGTGCTTGTATTCTCTAACTCGATGATATCTGGTAATCGCTTGCTCTGGCGAGAAAATAGGATCCAATCCGTCATCAATACAATCAGCATTAAACAAAAGGTAACAGGTGCAATTTGATAATATTTCAGCTTGGTTGCATCAATGGTCACACTCACCAGCACTTCAACAGGGCTCCAGCTTAGGCAAAGCGCATAGGACCTTAAGAGATTGCGCGTATAGAGCCGCTGTCTGTCATGTTCTTTAAGGGAGTCCAGTGAAGGTTTTAAAGATGTATATAGTAAGGGAATGGTGGCGATATTTAAAAACATTCCAAGGACATGCGTCACAAATGAGCTCTTTCGATAAAGCTGTTTTGTATTAGTAGTATGTAAGGTGAGCAGCTTATTTAATTGTGTATCAAAGTGTCCAACATGTATGAGAGAATGAATAAAAGGCAGCATGAAAAACAGAGCTAGTAAGCCAAGCATGGAATGAAAATGGAGAAAAAAAGTGTGCAAAGGCTGACCAGACAAAAAGAATAACATCAAACCAACTGAGAGAAAAACAACGCCTGTTTTCAAATAAAGCCCATTGGCCTTCTTGAGAGAGATGGTAAGCGAAGCGACAGCTAGTAAACCAACAAAATAGGAGAGAATGGGAGCAGGAAATAGTTGATTGACGATGTAAAAACTAATCAGAAGCGTATAAATCATCACGTACATCAGAACATCTCCTCCGACAAACAACATTGATTATTTTGATTCCGTCTAATGGAATTTGTTTTCTTCTAATGGAACATTTAAAATGGATTATAGCAAAGTTGGCTGTTCATGTCGATAAGAAATCAAAGGGAAAAGGAGAAAGTGAACATGGCTGATAAAAAGTCAAAAGAAGAATCGGGTCTGCGTACCGTTCAGCGGGCTTTGGATATTCTTTATTGTTTTAGCGAAGAACGGCAAGAGTTGACGCTAACGGACATTTCAAAGGAAATGAATTTAGCAATGTCCACCACGACGAGACTGCTCAAGGCACTTGAAATGAATCATTTTGTGGAGAAGAATCAAGATACACTCAAATATCGACTCGGTCAAAGGCTTTATCTGCTCGGTTACATTGCTGGGAAATCCATCAAATTGAGGGAACTGGCAAAGCCGCTTATGTACAACCTTCGTGATGAAACAAAGGAAACCGTCAATCTGTATGTGCTAGATCATACAAGCCGGGTTTGTATTGAACAAGCTGAAGGACTTCAATCTATTCGACATCTTGTCAAGATCGGTGAGAAGCTGCCATTATATGCAGGGGCTGGGGGAAAGGTTTTACTTGCCTTCCAAAACGAAGAATTTCAACAAAAAGTATTCATGTCTGAGGCTGAAAACGTGAAGAAAGATGACTGGCAAAAGGAATGTGCACATATTCTTAAGACGTATACTGCTTGCAGTATTGATGAACGGGAAGTCGGATCTGCGGCAGTGGCAGCGCCGATCTTTAACATTCATGGCGAGGTACAGGCATGTTTATCCATATCTGGTCCAACTCATAGATTTACTGAAGAAGTCATTCCTCAGTTGCAGCAAAAAGTGAAGGAGCACGCACAAAAGCTCTCCGAACAGCTCGGTTACGTCGTCAAACACAATTTTTAAGAATGCCTATCTTTTCGCAGCCCATTTATCATATAATAGAAACATTATGTAGCATTCCTTGTCGTAAGGAGGACGTGTCACGAACATGAAAAACAATAGAGAGATTCCTGTGAGACAGCGAAATATTGTCCTTATTGGCTTTATGGGCGTTGGTAAAACAACCATTGGGCAGCTCGTCGCCAAAAAGTTATATAGAGATTTTATTGATGTGGATCAGGAGATTGAGAAAAAGTACAACATGACGATTCCAGAAATGTTTCAGCAAAAAGGAGAAGATTTCTTCAGGCAGGCTGAAAAGGATTATATCGTCGATTTATGTGAACATACACAGCTGAAGATCGTGTCTCTTGGAGGCGGTGCGTTCAAACAGGAAGAAATCAAACGCGCCTGCTTGAAGCATTGTACGGTTCTGTTCCTCGATCTGTCTTGGGAAAATTGGAAACAGCGGCTTGATATTTTAATCGAAAACCGCCCTGTTCTCCATAACCGAACGATTGATGAAATGAAAGAGCTGTTTGAAGAACGCCGGGAAATTTATGCCCTTCATAACTCAAGAGTCGAAACAGATCATCTAGAGGCTGAGGAAGTTGCCAATTATATTGTGGACACACTCAAGCTTGGCTGGGATTTATACTCGAAATAAAAAGTCTACCGTTTAGGGTAGACTTTTTTTCTATTAGATCATGAGTGGTGTTAAACAAACGTTTAATCACTCCTTGATGACTATCTCAGGAAACCGATAAAATAGAATTTGGCATGATGTACAATGAAATTGATGATGACTTAGAAAGAAAACCCGTTTTAGATCACGAGGCAGAAGAGATTGAAAAACGCATTTTGATTCTTCCATGTTTGATGACAGATGAGAAAAAGAAGAGAAAAGTTGCCTTTTCAGAAATGAAGGGGCTTTTTTCTGTAGATATGATTATGTTTTAACAATAAAAATGTTTTTATCCATTATTCGGAAGATAACCTTTTGAAAAAAGCAGTGATCATATTCCAACCAGCTAATGATGATGAGGTTTTTTTGTTGATGTGATAAACGAAATATATGCCTAATTTCTTTTTTTAGAAAAATAAAATAGTATCTAAATTCCACTAATAGTTTTTTGAATTATTTTAATTTTATAAAAAATATTGTTGACATCTTCAACAATAACATTCTATGATTATTAACGTAAACGCTTACCGTAAACGTTTACTTAAATTAGGCGAGGAGGAATTTGTTTATGAAACAGAAAGAAAAATGGAGTGGTGTATTCCCGGCTGTATTGATCCCTTTTAAAGAAGATTATTCAATTGATGAACCTGCATTTCGTGAGCTTGTCCGTTGGGTAGCAGGACACGAAGGCATTAATGGGATTGTTGTAAATGGACATACTGGAGAAATTATGACATTACTTCCTCATGAACGAGCTGAGGCTGTGCGTATCGCAGCTGACGAATTAAAAGGGGAAATTCCTGTCATCTCTGGTGTTTCTGCTGAAGGGACAATTGAAGCGATTCAACATGCAAAAGCTGTTGAAGAGGCTGGAGGAGAAGGTATACTTCTCATGCCGCCACATTCATGGCTTAGATTCGGTATGCAACCTGAGTCACCTGTTCAATTCTTTAGAGACGTTGCAGAAGCGATTGGTATTTCAATCATCGTACATCAATATCCAACATGGACAAAAACCTCTTATACAACCAGTCAATTACTAGAAATGTCAGAAATTCCAAATGTCGTATCATTTAAAATCGGTCAAAGAGATATGGCTCAGTACGAAGTGGACGTTCGGGCATTGAAAAAGCATGCGCCCGATGTATCATTGCTTACGTGCCACGATGAATATTTATTGCCTACGTTAATTCAAGGTATTGATGGAGCGCTCGTTGGTTTTGGTTGTTTTGTGCCTGATTTAATTGCTGAACTTGTCAAATGTGTAAAAGAACAAGATCTAGTAGCCGCTAATAAAGTATACGATAGAATATTTGAACTAAAGCATGCTGTATATAAAATGGATGAACCTTCATCTACGTCTCATTTGCGGATGAAAGAAGCTATGTTCCAGCGAGGCTTGATAAGTAGTTCACTAGCTAGAAAGCCAGTATTACCTCTCACTAATGAGGAGAAAGATGAGATTCGCCAAGGCTTACAAAGAGTGGGTTTGCTCAAGGAAAATATTATTAAATAAAAACAAGTAAAGAGTGAATCCATTGATTTCATGATGAAGGTGAGTCAGGTTATAATAAAGAATAAAACAACAGACTCCCGGAGGTATGAAATGTGGCAGTAAGTATTAAAGATGTAGCGTTAAAAGCAGGTGTATCCATAGCCTCTGTTTCTCGAGTGTTGAGTGGTAAACCTGGAGTAGGTGCAAAAACGGCTGAAAGAATAAGGCAAGTTATCGATGAATTAGGCTATCGTCCTAATTTAGGAGCGAGAGGACTCGTCAAACGCAAAACTGGGAATATCGCTGTAGTGGTTCCTCGTGGTTCATATATTTTGAATAATCCGTTTTTTTCAACGATTTTAGATGGTATAGCGAAAGAAATAGATCAAACGGAATTCAATTTGTTGATGTCATTTACGTCTGTACAACAACAGCGGTTGCTTGAAACGCAGGCTGTTGATGGAGCTATTCTATTTTCACCGAGAAATGAAGAATTAAGCATGGATTGGCTAAAAAGTTTAGCAATTCCTATTATTGTAGTCGGAAGTTACCTGGAGGATTCTCCATTCCCATGTGTGAGACCAGATGATGAAGAAGGGGTACGTCAATCAGTGACAGCCTTATTTAATAAAGGCCATCGAACCATTGGGCTTGTCAATGGTCCAATGAGTTCGATGCATAGTGTTAGGTATTACAAAGGATATGAAAGCACACTTAAATATTTAGGAATACCATTTTCTAAGGAACTTGTATTTGAGTTGGATGAATTTGATGGGGGAAAAGTAGTAGAAGTGGTTTCTGAATTCTTAAAAGGAAACCAACACATGACTGGAGTTGTTTGCTCTTCGGATTTTTTGGCGATGGGGGTCATGAAAGCTGCAGATAACGCAAATGTGTCGATACCTCATGATTTGTCTGTCGTTGGTGCCGATGATGTGCCTATTTCAAGTTTTCTTACTCCTTCTTTATCTTCTGTTCATGTAGATTTAATTGGGATGGGGAGAAAAGCAGTATCTATACTGACACAGTTGTTGGAAGAGAAGGAGTTAGAGAAGAAGGAATACATCTTTCCTATGCACTATGTAGATCGAGGCACTACAGGTACGCCAAAAATGAAAAGATAAATGCTGAAAACTCAAATGATCACCTCTAAAGTTTACTTTACAATTTAATGTAAGCGTTTTCTTGGAGGCGTGCTTCAGTATGTACTTTTGCATCATTTCCTCTATATTAAGGAGGAGATAAAATGACATCAGAATTCAATGAAAATATCGTATCTCAAGATAGAGAAGCTGGTGATAGAGCGTCACAATTATTGACTAGGATGGAGAGTGTTCCTTTTTCTCGATGGCATTTAAAGCCTCGTATCATTATGGGATCTGCCACTTTTTTTGATGCTTTTGATGCCCTGTCTTTAGCGTTTGTTCTCCCGGTTCTGATCGGACTATGGAATCTATCACCTGCTCAAATTGGTCTTCTTATTGGAGCTGGTTATATAGGACAAGCGATTGGTGCCATTTTCTTTGGGTGGTTAGCTGAAAAGTATGGTCGAGTATTTAGTGCAAAGTGGACGGTATTCCTCATGTCAATCATGAGTATCGCCTGCGTTTTTTCTGGGAATTTTATGGCTCTTTTTATTTTTCGTTTTATACAAGGGATTGGGGTAGGAGGAGAAGTACCCGTGGCAGCATCATATATCAATGAGTTGTCTCGGGCGCAAGGAAGAGGTAGATTCTTTATGCTTTATGAGATGATTTTTCCATTAGGATTAATGATCTCAGCTCAAATTGGCGCATTTATCGTGCCTAGCTTTGGGTGGAAATGGATGTTTTTAATTGGAGGCATTGGAGGATTAATCGTTTTTGTATTTTTTTTCATGCTGCGTGAATCCCCACGTTGGCTTATATCAAAAGGTAGGTTAGATGACGCAGAAAGAATTATTGAAGAAATTGAAGCAAGTACCGATAAACGAGTGCCTGTTCAGATGAAAGTATCTAGTAGTAATGCAAAAGGTGACTGGAAAGAACTATTTTCAACTTTTTACCGTAGGCGAACATTGATCGTATGGGGATTATGGTTTTCTGCCTACTTTGTGTCAAATGGTTTAAATAACTGGTTGCCGAGTCTTTATAATACAGTGTATCATTTGCCAGTTGAGGACTCGCTTAGAGCTGCATCGATAACAAACATTTTACAAACAATTGGGGTATTTGCATGTGCATTTTTAATCGATAAGGTGGGACGAAAGCGTTGGGCAACCATTGCTTTTATGATAACAGGTGCTTTATTAACTGCTTTATGGATTAACGGAGCAAGTTCCCCAGAAAGTGTTATTTTTTTAGGCTCTGCTGCGTACGGTATGATGGGGACAATTACAGTTCTTCTATATTTATATACACCTGAAATTTATCCAACACGTATGAGGGTTATTGGAACAGCATTTGCAACAGCTTGGCTAAGATTAGCTTCAGCGATAGCTCCAATTATGATTGGTTTTATTTTAGAGGTGAGTGGTGTTTCAACCATTTTCATTCTCTTTGCAAGTGTTACCGTGATTGGGGCGATCCTTGCTTTTAAAATGATAGAAACGCGAGAGAAAGTATTAGAGGACATTGCACCGTAATTCATGCATGTGATAAAAGCCGAGGCTTGATTGAAGTGTGTCGTGAAATATATGCCCTTCATAAAGGACTAATTATATTGTGGACACGGCTGAGATTTATACTCAAATAAAAAGTCTACCGTCAATGGTAGACTTTTTTCTATATAGAAAAGGGTTAAACAAACGTTTAATTAAACACGAAGATTTCGTTTTTTAATATAAGTCCAGACGCTGATCTGTCATGACAGGAATTTGTTGTCTCACTTCATCCACTAGCTCAAGCTCAATTTCTGCATAATAAATGTCTTCGTCATGGCTTGTTTCAAGCAGGATACGGCCGAGTGGGTCAATCACCATGGAATGTCCAGGGAATTCAGTGTCCCTGCTTGTGCCCGTCCTGTTGACAGCAATCATAAATGATTGGTTTTCGATCGCTCTTGCGATGAGCAGGCTGCGCCAATGGTCCACTCTTGCTGACGGCCATTGGGCGGTATTGACGAGCACTTTCGCACCTTTGTTCACAAGTGTTCTGGAAAGCTGCGGGAAGCGGAGATCATAGCAGATCATTGCGCCGATCTTCACATCTTCACCATAGTCAAATAAACCAAGCTGATCACCAGCGGTTAAATAGTTGTGCTCATCCATTAAGCGGAATAAATGAATTTTATTATAATCTAATACAAGCTCACCTTGACGGTTAAACACATACATTGTGTTAGTGGTGTCTTTATTTTCTGTACGCTTATTCAATATACTTCCTGCGATGAGATACACTTGGTGTTTGCGGGCAAAGGAAGAGAAGAGCTGTTTTGTACGTTCTCCGTTTACATCGGCAAGCTGATCTGCCTGTTCTAGCGCATATCCGGTATTCCACATTTCGGGTAAAATGATCAGGTCAGGCTGCTCGCGGACCGCTTTTTCTAAAAACGCTTCTGCTTTTTGAAAGTTCACTTTAGGTTCTCCAATTTGTACATCCATTTGGATAAGGGCGATTTTCATAGGGGTTCCTCCTTTTTTCGCTATATGTCATGTGAAAATTCATGAACGATCGATCATCTTCATGAATATATGTATAGAATGATTCTGCCTGAGAACATCTAGTCTTCATGGCCAGTTTCTTTATCATAAAGGTTTCCATCATCTTTGCCAATAGAAATGTCAGAAGGTTTTGTTAAATGACTTTCTCAATCGAGAAATGAGTGTTATGATACATATAACTAATAAAACAAAGGGGAATAGTAGGTTATGCAATTGTTCGATTTATCACTAGAAGAGCTAAAAGAATATAAACCAAAGAAAACAGCACGTCCTGATTTCTCAGACTTTTGGAAGGCATCGCTCGAAGAACTGCGTCAAGTGGAGGCAGATTCAGCGCTTGAACCTTATGACTATCCAGTGAAAGGGGTCAAGGTGTACCGCCTGACGTATCAAAGCTTTGGACATTCTCGAATTGAAGGATGGTACGCCGTACCAGATCAATCAGGTCCGCATCCAGCGCTCGTTCGTTTTCATGGCTATAATGCCAGCTATGATGGCGGCATTCACGACATCGTCAACTGGGCGCTGCATGGCTATGCAACATTTGGTATGCTCGTCCGCGGTCAAGGCGGCAGTGAAGATCAGGCAGTGACACCAGGCGGTCACGCTTTGGGATGGATGACAAAAGGCATTTTATCCAAGGAGACTTACTATTATCGCGGCGTTTATTTAGATGCCGTTCGTGCACTCGAAGTGGTTCAATCCTTCCCCGAAGTAGATGAACACCGAATCGGCGTGATTGGAGGAAGTCAGGGAGGTGCATTAGCGGTAGCCGCTGCAGCTCTTTCAGACATTCCGAAGGTCGTAGCAGCAGATTATCCTTACTTATCAAACTTCGAGCGTGCAGTGGATGTGGCATTGGAGCAGCCTTATTTAGAAATCAATTCGTACTTTCGGAGAAATAGTGATCCGGAAGCGGAGGAAAAGGCATTTGAGACATTAAGCTATTTTGATTTAATCAATTTAGCTGGATGGGTGAAACAGCCAACATTGATGGCGATCGGTCTGATTGACAAAATAACCCCGCCATCTACTGTGTTTGCGGCATACAACCATTTAGAAACAGATAAAGACTTGAAGGTGTATCGCTATTTTGGGCACGAATATATCCCGGCTTTTCAAACAGAGAAGCTCGCCTTCTTACAAAAGCATTTGCTCAAATAAAAGAAAAAAGAGGCCGCTCTAGGAGGGCCTCTTTTTTAATAACTCGTATTCTGTCTCGTTTTTTCATCAGGCACTAACGCCGTGATAATGAGGGCAAGAGCTGTGATGATATGAAGGATGAATCCGAGTATCGGAATCCAGGCGAGGCATGATGTGACAATTCCGATGATACTTCCAATCATTGGTCCTTGGTCTCGCCTCGATAAGACGAGTGTGATAATATGCAGAATAAGCATGACCATGAGCGGTGAATAACCATTGCTGATAACAAATAATCCTCCAATTACAGGGATAGCCAGACAGGCTTCAAAAATCCCGGTGATCCATTTCATGATGCGAGATATAGACATGAGATCCAACTCCTTTTTCTTATATGTCTTATTCGTATTTTCCCTAAACATGAAGAAGTCATGCAGAATTCTATAGAAAGAGTTGATGGATGATGAGAGAGAGAATCAAGGAAGAGCTGAAAATCATTGAAGAAACATATGACGTAAAGATTTGCCTCGCGGTCGAATCAGGCAGCCGGGCATGGGGATTCCCCTCGACTGATAGTGATTATGATGTTCGTTTTTTATATGTTCCTCGAAAAGAATGGTATTGGGCGATGGAAGAGCATCGTGATGTCATTGAACGGCCGATTGATGACATGCTTGATATAAGCGGCTGGGAGCTTAGAAAGGCACTTCGTTTATTCAATAAATCGAATCCGTCCATCATGGAATGGCTGTCTTCTGACATCATCTATGCTGAATTCTTCTCGTTGGCAAAGCAGCTAAGAGACTTAAAGGATCAAGCCTTTTATCCTGCAGCTTTGATGTATCACTATCTCAATATGGCGAAGCGGAATGAGAGTCAATATTTACGAGGAGAGCAAGTCCGAATCAAGAAGTATTTTTATGTACTTCGTCCGCTGCTTGCCTGTCAGTGGATTGAACGCTACCGGACGGTTCCGCCGATGGATTTTCATGAATTGTTGAAAGAGCTTGTGGAGGATGGACCGCTTTTAACTGAAATTCATGAGCTGCTCAAACGCAAAATGGACGGGGTAGAGATGGATGTAGAGAACCGTCTTGCGCATGTCCATCCATTTATCGACAAAGGGCTGGCTCACTTTCATGAATTGGTGAAAAGCTACAATCAGCCGAAAGACAATCTAACTGAAGAATTAAATGAGCTACTGCAGTCTACCCTTGATGAGGTATGGGCGTAAGTGATCAAGAGCCAGCCGATTAGCGGCTGGCTCTTTTTGATCTCTTATTGTGATAAAACCACAAAAAAAGTCAGAATTTTTGTCATCTTCAAATATTGTAGCGGACAGCTCATGAGCCTTACAATAAAGACATAGCTTACAAAGAGTGGGAGGTGCCCTTTATGGAGTCGGTCACAAGAAATTTCTTCTTGTTTTTGTCAAAGAGCAGTCTCTTGAACCATATTGCTCGTAATTGGGGAAGTGCTGTTGCATCTAAGAAAATCATCGGAGGGAAGGATTTTGAGAGTGCCATCCCTGTCATCAAACGATTAAATGAACAAGGAATGGCCGTGACAGTTGATCACCTTGGTGAGTTTGTCACAAAGGCAGAGATTGCAAATGAGCGGACGACTGAGTGTATTCAAACCATTCAGCGGATTGCAGAGGCCAAGCTCAATTCCCACGTGTCACTCAAAATGACATCACTTGGCTTGGATATTGACGATGACCTTGTGTATCGCAATATGAAAAGCATTTTAGATACGGCAGAGAAACACCGTATCATGGTAACAATCGATATGGAGGATGAACAGCGCTGTCAAAAAACGCTGGACATATTTAAAGAGATGAAATCTCAATATGAGTATGTCAGTACGGTCTTGCAGGCGTATTTGTACAGAACAGAAAAGGATCTTGATGACCTAAATGAGTTACAACCATTTTTAAGACTTGTAAAGGGTGCCTATAAGGAATCCGCCGATGTGGCGTATCCAAACAAAAAAGACGTCGATCAGAATTATCAGAAGCTGATCGAAAAGCAATTACTCACAGGGAACTATACAGCCATTGCGACACACGACGATCAAATGATCGAGTTCACGAAACATATTGTGAAAAAACACAACATACAGACAAGTCAATTCGAATTTCAAATGCTGTATGGCATGAGATCAGAAACGCAGCAGGCGCTTGTGAAAGAAGGCTATCAAATGAGGGTCTATACCCCGTATGGACGAGAGTGGTATGGCTACTACATGAGACGTCTTGCAGAACGGCCGGCAAACATTGCCTTTGCTTTAAAAGGGATGACGAGAAAATAATTTGAAACGGGAGCGTGACAAAAATGACAACACCTTACAAGCATGAACCATTCACGGATTTTAGCCAGGAAGAAAACCGCAAAGCGTTTGAACAAGCATTAGCCAAAGTAACAGAATCTCTTGGTCAAACCTATCCGCTTGTGATTAATGGAGAAAGAATCGAAACGAAAGACCAGATTGTTTCAATCAATCCAGCGAAAAAGGATGAAGTCGTTGGAACCGTATCAAAGGCTGGAAAGGAAGAGGCAGAACAAGCAGTTCAAGCTGCGGCGAAAGCATTCGAAACATGGCGCTACACGTCTCCAGAAGAAAGAGCCGGCGTATTATTCCGTGCTGCGGCAAGCATTCGCCGTAAAAAGCATGAGTATTCAGCCCTTCTTGTAAAAGAAGCAGGTAAGCCTTGGAATGAAGCAGATGCAGATACAGCGGAAGCGATCGACTTCCTAGAGTATTACGCCCGTCAAATGCTGGAGCTGGCGAAAGGAAAGCCAGTAAACAGCCGCGAAGGAGAACGCAATCAATACGTGTACACACCAACTGGCGTGACGCTCGTTATTCCGCCGTGGAATTTCTTGTTTGCGATCATGGCAGGAACAACAGTAGCTCCGATCGTCACAGGAAATACTGTTGTCTTAAAGCCAGCAAGTGCGACGCCTGTCATTGCAGCTCGTTTTGTGGAGGAGCTTGAGCAAGCAGGTCTGCCAAAAGGTGTTGTCAACTTTGTACCAGGCAGCGGTGCAGAGGTGGGAGATTACTTAGTGGATCATCCGAAAACAAGCCTCATTACATTCACTGGTTCAAGAGAGGTAGGGACACGTATCTTTGAACGTGCGGCAAAAGTACAGCCAGGACAGCAGCATTTAAAACGTGTCATTGCTGAAATGGGCGGTAAGGATACAGTTGTTGTAGATGAGGATGCAGATGTTGAACTAGCAGCTAACGCCATTTTTACATCAGCCTTCGGTTTTTCAGGACAGAAATGTTCGGCTGGATCTCGCGCTGTCGTCCACAAGAAGCTGTATGATCAAGTGATCGAGCGAGTGAAGGAAATCACAGAAACGAAAACAACAGCCAATCCTCTATCTGCTGATGTCTACATGGGACCTGTCATTGATCAGGCTTCCTTTGACAAGATTACGGACTATATCGAGGTTGGCAAGCAGGAAGGACGCCTAGTTACTGGCGGAACGAGCGATGATTCGGAAGGATACTTCATCCACCCAACCATTTTTGCAGATCTTGAGCCAACGTCCCGCTTGATGCAAGAAGAAATCTTTGGACCAGTCTTGGCCTTCTCGAAAGTCTCTAGCTTTGATGAGGCACTTGAAGTAGCCAATAACACAGAATACGGATTAACAGGTGCTGTCATTACCAATAATCGTGATCACATCAACCGTGCGAAGCAGGAGTTCCACGTGGGGAACCTCTACTTTAATCGTAACTGTACAGGAGCCATCGTAGGATACCACCCATTCGGCGGCTTCAAAATGTCAGGGACAGATTCAAAAGCAGGCGGTCCAGATTACCTAGCACTGCATATGCAGGCAAAAACGATTAGTGAAATGTTTTAATATGGAAAAGCATGAACCTGTGCAGGCAGGTTCATGCTTTTTTTGCCTGTCTGCGACTTGTTTCTATACAAATCTGACTGGAAAGCAGTATGATAAATGTATCACTTATTCAGGGAGCAATCGGGATGGAAGAGATATTAGAAAAGCTTCATACATTTTTTGATGTCGATAAATTAATAGCATTTATTAGCGGTTATTTAAAAAAACCAGTCATTTTAGAAAGCACAGAGTGTCAGCTACTTGCTTATAATTCTTACAGCATTCAGCAGTTTGACCCAGTGAATCAGCAAACGATTTTCTCAAAGGAATGCCCGGGGTCTGTGGTCGATTGGTTAAAAAAAACAGGGGTGATCGAGCGGCTTCTCGCAGATTCTAACCCTTTTTATGTGAGTGGTCATGAGGAGCTTGGTTTTAATCGCCGGGTGGCTGTGAGCGCAAAGCATAAACAAGAGGTTGTGGGCTTTATTTGGGTGCAGGACATTGAGGATTCCCTCTCCCAGGAGGAGCTGCAATTTTTGCATGAAGCTTCCTTTCAGGTTGGAAAAGTTATTTATAAAAATAAAAAACAGCTGGAGAAAAAGGAAGGCAAAATTGAGGAATTTTTCAAAAAGGTCATGGATGATCATTTTTATACAGAAGAAGAGCTGAAATGGGAGGCTGAGAACTTAAGCATTCCCCTCCCGGCTGTCTTTACCGTCATGGTTGTTCACGCTGCCGATAACAAAAGTGAAACGGCGGAAGATGTAAAGGATGTCATTAGAACATATTTGCAGCTAGAGGATAAGGTGAACCATGTCTATTCTGTTCAAGCAGACATCGTCGTCATATTAGGCAGTCTATCAGACCGGCACTCACCGAAAGCGACCGCCGCGGATGTTATCGCTCATCTGCAATCGAAAACGCATTCACATCCATCCCCTTTGTATATTGGGATGGGAAGAGAGTATCGCGATGTGATGAAAATGAGTACAAGTCGATTTGAAGCGATAGAGGTAGTGAAGGCTGTGAAAATTGTCGGGAGACAGGAACTGATTCCCTATGATTACGAGAAGCTGGGGGTCTTCCGTTTCTTAGACTCGATTTACAGCCATCAAAAAAAGAAAAACGACTTCAATCCAGATTTGTTACGTTTGAAGGAAAAAGACCGCGATAGCCAAACCTCTTTTTTAAAAACCCTTGAGGTCTACTTATTGAATAATTGCAAGTTAAAGCCAGCTGCGGAGCAGTTGTTTATTCATCAAAATACATTAAACTATCGAATGAAACAAATCTTTGATATGACCTCGATTGATTTGAGTCATTTTAGTCAGCGATGTGAGTTATTTATTGAATTGATGCTGATGAAAAAAGATCAATAATCATGGAAGCCGCAGGTGCACAGGGAGACCTGCGGATTTTCATGCGAAAATGGCATACAACTGCTGCGTTTCGTTGTATGATAGATAAAGATTTTATGAGAAAAGCGAAAGGGGGGCCACCCTTTGGGATCAATCACCTTGGCCATTTTAATTTTCATCATGACCCTCGTCCTTGTCATTTGGCAGCCAGGACGTTTAACCATTGGATGGTCAGCATGTGGCGGAGCCATTCTGGCTCTTGCCTTTGGTGTCGTTCATCTGAGCGATGTATGGGAAGTCACGCAAATTGTATGGAACGCCACCTTTGCATTTATTGGCATTATTATCATTTCGTTAATTTTAGATGAGATCGGGTTTTTTGAATGGGCTGCACTGCATATGGCAAAAGCCGCAAGAGGGAATGGTTTCCGCATGTTTATTTATTTAACATTGCTTGGCGCTGTGGTGGCAGCTTTTTTTGCCAACGATGGAGCGGCGCTTATTTTAACCCCTATTGTCTTATCTGTGGTGAGAGCGTTGAAGCTGGATGAGCGTATGGTACTGCCATTTGTGATGGCAAGCGGCTTTATTGCAGATACCACCTCCTTGCCATTTGTCATTAGCAACCTCGTCAATATCGTATCAGCCGACTATTTTCATATTGGCTTTCTCGAATATACAGCGAACATGTTTGTGCCAAACCTTGTGTCGCTTGGAGCGAGCATGCTTGTTCTTTATGTGTTTTATAGAAAGCTTATCCCAAAAACATACGATCTGTCACAGGCGAAGGAACCAGCATCTGCGATTCGAGATGTTCGCATGTTCCGCTTGTCTTGGTATGTGCTCGGCTGTCTGCTTGTTGGTTATTTTGCCGGGGAACTGATTGGGATTCCCGTGTCAATCATTGTAGGAGGCATTGCCCTTGCTTTCTTGTGGCTGGCGAAAAGAAGTCCGCAAGTGGCGACAAAACGAGTGATCAAAGAAGCACCGTGGTCCATTGTATTTTTCTCTATCGGCATGTATGTCGTCGTATATGGACTGAAGAATGTCGGTCTTACAGAGATATTGGCCGCTTGGATTGAACAAGGGGCATCGCATGGTTTGCTTGCAGGAACGATGTTTATGGGAGTGCTTGCCGCAGTGCTATCTTCTGTGATGAACAACCTTCCAACCGTTTTAATTGATGCGATTGCCATTGGTCACACAGATACAGCAGGCGTCATGAGAGACGGACTGATTTATGCCAATGTCATCGGCTCAAACCTTGGTCCAAAAATGACCCCAATCGGCTCATTGGCGACATTGCTGTGGCTTCATGTCTTGAAGAAAAAAGGCGTCCATATCTCTTGGGGCGCATATATGAAAGCTGGAATCATTCTGACCATCCCAACATTGATCCTTACTTTATTGGGGCTATATGTGTGGTTATGGCTGATCCATTAAAGAGAAGGTGCAGATCTTATCTACGCTGAATATAAAAAAAGAGCAGATCGATTGGATCTGCTCTTTTTTGTTACAGATATGTCGCATAGCGTTTTTCCAAATGGTCTTGTAGCAATGAGACCACACTGCAAATACCCCAGTAAATCATTGCGACCAAAATATACATGGTCATATAATCGAATTCTCGTCCGCCAACAATTTTTGCTTGCTGGAAAAGCTCTGGCACAGTAATCATAGCTGCCAGTGAGGAGGCTTTGATCAAGTCGAGCATGACATTGGTCAATGGTGGCAGTGCAATGCGAACGGATTGAGGCAAAATGACCCCACGCATGGTTTGCCAATAGCTGAGACCTAGTGATTTAGCAGCTTCCACCTGACCACTAGGAACAGAGGAGAGGGCCGCTCGGTTGATTTCTGCAATATAAGCAGCACTATTGAAGGTGAACCCAATAATGGCAGCAGTGACAGCTGTAAACTCAATGCCGATATAAGGGAATCCGAAATAAAGAATAAACAAAATCACCAGAATGGGAACGCCTCGCATGAATGAGATATACAGCCGTGCAGGCAGCTGAAGAACCCACGTGTTCGCCATTCTGGCAAGGGCAATAAAAAAGCCAAGAATCGTGCCAAAAAACATGCTCACAAAGGATATGAGCAGCGTCAGCCAAATGCCTTTCATGACAAACGGAAACGACGCCTTTGCCAGTGCAGGATTAAATATATATTCTAAATGAATATCTCCCACGATTGTGGCTCCTTATTTGGAAATGTCGACATCTTCGACATCAGCATCAATTTTCTTTGAGACGTCTGCATGATTAAAGAATTTCTCAGAAATCTTTTTCATGGTTCCGTCTTTTTTCATGTCGTTTATTACACGATTCAATTCTTTTTGAAGCTCTGTGTTGTCTTTCTTCATCACAAAACCTTGTTCATTCGGCATGTATTTCAAGTCAGGGTGTATCGTAATATTTAATTTAGGAAATGCAGCAAGAGCAAGTGTTTGCAAGTAATAATCATTTAAAATGACATCTGTTCGGCCGTTTGCGACATCCTTTAAGTATTGCTCGTTTGTGGCATTATCATAAATGACTTCTTTTGCACCGTACTTACGGGCGACATCCATGTAAATGGTCGTTGCAGCACCTGCTGCTTTCTTGCCTTTTAAATCTTTTAAAGTTTTAATGCCAGACAAATCATCTTTCCGTACGATAGCCGTTCCGTAGGAATATTTATAAGGAGTTGAAAATGCAAACTTATCCTTCCGGTCATCTGTGATGTCGATGTCGTTTGCAGCGGCATCCACTTGACCAGAATTAATGGCGCTCAGCATCCCATCATAGCCCATTTCTTTAAATTCCACTTTCACGTCAAGGCGTTTAAAAGCTTCTTTGACGACTTCAACTTCATAGCCAGTCAACTGATCCTTGCCGTTAGATGTATCATGGTAAGACGTAGGATAAAGGGTGCCTGAAGTAGCAACCACGATTTTCCCTTTCTTTTGAATCTGATCCCACTTTGATTCTCCAGACTGAGATGAGCCTGATTGACTGCAAGCAGACATGACAAGCATGAAAGCAGACACAACAAGCATCGCCCATATAGATTTTCTATGATAAAAACGACTCATTTAAGAATCCTCCTCTATTTTTTATACAAAACAAAACATAGCACGCTTTTTCTGTTAGGACAACGTTTTCAGACGAAAAGCGAAAAAGTAAGAATATTATGTGCAATTTGACGTGTGAAAGAATGTATAAAAAAGGAAAGGGCGTACAAAATAAATTCGAATAAAGGAGGGAACAAAAGATATGAAAAAAATAAGTGGCTTGATCTTATTAACAATGATGCTGTTATTTGGTTTTCATATGGAAACGGCCCATGGAGAAACACCACAAATGGAAAAGCGTCCAGTGACGCATCAAGTAAAATTAACGACAGAACAACAAAAACAAATCGAAGTGCTGGAGCAGCAAATTCTTTCTAAACGAAAAGAAGTCATTGAGAAATACGTTCAGTATGGTGTGTTAACAAAGGAACAAGGCACACACATCACGAAACGAATGGATGAACATTACAATCACTTAAAAAATAACGGATTTGTTCCACTACTGAAAAAACCTCAGCACCATCGACCATAATGATGAAACCGGCAGAGAGGTGCCGGTTTTATCTTGTTTATCGATCCTATCTGAAGGTGAGAGTCTCACCGTCTTTAGGGACAAAAATAGCTTGATCTGCATGATGCTCTTGAATGTAAGCTTCCAATGTAGCTCTTGTTAACAAGCAATGATTCACAGCCTCAAGATGACAAGCGATTATTTGAGCATTTGGTTGAGAGCGGTGAATGTCTAAAATCTCTTCCTTGGTCATTGTAATCGGATCGCCTTCTAAAAATTGAGCAGCCCCACTATTGACCACAATGACATCTGGCTTACATGTATTCACAACCTCTTTCGGCTCATCACACCAAACGGTATCACCCGCAATATAAAGAGTAGGTTCATCAGGGTGAGAGAAAACAAAACCGCTGACCTGTCCCATCCGTTTTGCGGTTTCTCCTGTTCCATGCTGCCCGCCTGTACGTCTAATATGAACACCGCAAATATCCATTTCAACTTCAATGCATGTGACATGCTGGAAGCCAGCTTCTTTGACTTCTTTTCGATCCTTTTCCGATTGAGTATAAATTGGTTGATCTTGAGCTAATGCCCTTTTCGCCTCATCGTCAAAGTGATCAACGTGTAAATGAGTGAGCAGGACAGCATCCGGCTGTAACATCTTGTCTAAATCAATGTTTACAGGCAGATCGACAATGGGGTTGTTCAAATGTTGATTCGCTGTATGAGGGAACGGTGGATATGTTCCTTTTTCTGCTAAAAAGGGATCGATTAAGAAAGTTGACTGACCATAGTGAAGGTATAAAGTAGCATTGCGAATGAGTGTTATTTTCATCAAAAAGGCCTCCTTTTTTTCTGATTAAGTTTACAGTATATTAAAAGAGCTTCATGTGACAGAGGAACATGAAAGTCTTTCAGCGGAAGGACTTGATTTTTGAAAGAGGTGAGCCAATGCTAGATCAAACAGATATGGACATTTTAAAAGAACTCTCAAAGAACAGTCGATTAACCATGAAAGCACTAGGTGAAAAAGTTCATTTAACCGGTCAAGCGGTTGCAAATCGTGTGTTAAAGCTAGAAGGAGATGGTGTGATTGAAGCATATACCATTTCGGTAGATTGGCGGACTCAGAAGACCATCCAAACATTTATGCAGCTCTATACCCGAAGCCTTCATCATGAACCACTGCTGTCGTTTCTTCATCAAAAGGAAGAAATCAAGAATCTATTTAAAATAAGTGGAGAGGGCTGTTATATGGCCGAAGGACATTTCTCCAGTCATGATGAGCTTGATCAGTTTTTAACGGAGCTGATAAATTACGCAAATTATAAATTGTCTATTGCGGTTAAACGTCTCATCCATCAGTAATAGAAGAGCCGCAGGAGGAAATCAATAATGCAAAAATTAATCGAAAATCAAGCTGAACCGATGACAAAGGAAAGAATCAAAGCAGACTTGGTTCAACTTGGTGTGAAAAAAGGCATGATTTTATGTGTTCACTCATCTTTATCATCTGTCGGCTGGGTGAATGGAGGCGCTGTAGCCGTCATACAAGCATTAATGGAAACCCTAACAGAAGAGGGAACACTGGTTATGCCGGCACAAACGTTAGAACTGTCTGACCCCGCCGATTGGATTGATCCGCCCGTTCCCTATTCATGGTGGAAATCGATCAAAGAGACGATGCCTGCATTTGATCCGGCTCACACGACGCCAACAGCAATGGGAAAGGTAGCGGAAACGTTTTGGAAGTACCCAGGCGTGACGAGAAGCAATCATCCTAATTTTTCATTCACAGCTTGGGGGAAAAGGAAACATGAAATTCTGAAACACCATGCGCTTTCTTATGGTTTAGGAGAAAATTCGCCTCTTGGGCGCATGTACGATCTTGATGCTCAAGTGCTGCTGATTGGTACGTCATTTGAGAGTCATACAGCTTTCCACTTAGCTGAATATAGAATCTCTCAGCAAGACCTCATGACACGAGGTGCCCCTATTTTAGAAAATGGATGGCGGGTATGGAAAGAGTATCAGGATATCATTACTAGAGAAGAACTATTTGAACAGATTGGTCGTGATTTTTTACATTCAGGATATACCCATTATCGCGGTCAAATCGGGCTTGCCAATTCGTATTTATTGCCGGTGAGAGAATCGGTAGATTTTGCGGAAAAGTGGCTTGAACAGTACGACCAGTCGTGATCTACACAGTCTGGAAATCAAAATAATAGAGATCTTGATCAGGTTGTTGTGAGGTGTAGCAGGTGAGCTGATAGTCTCCTTTTGGAATGGAGAAAGACAGAACCTGTGCCATGACGCTTGTGATATGAACTTGATCGCTTGAATGTGTAAAAGGCACCGTTATGACTCTATCAACGGATGTTGGCGGCTCATTTTCATTTAATGTCACGATCACAAAAGCCTTTCCATTGTTGACGCCTTCAAAAGAAACACCCTGGTCTCCAGTTGCGAATCCTTGAAGAATGTCATCATCTGTCCAATCAATCACAGGGGGTGTATCGCTTCCAGCGTATACGGTGATTTGGTGATAGGAGATCGATAAGGAATGGGTTTGATTTAAGTCATTCATATAAAAAACTCCTTTATTAATGGATTTATGTTGAAAAGGGGATGTTAGGCAGCAAGACGATTGTCGCCGTCTTGCGCTACTGTTTGAGGGATCTAGATGCGAAATTGTGAGACCATTTCTTTTAAGTCTCCTGCTAAATGGGCAAGAGCTTCTGATGAAGCTGTTACTTCTTCCATTGCAGCAAATTGTTCTTCTGTTAAACCGGCTACTTGCTGTGAATGTTCACTTGTCAGTTTAACGCCTTCTGTGATTGAGGCAAAGGATTGTTTCGCATCGTTTGTATAAGCTGCAATTTTTTGTGATGCACTTGATAAATGATTAATGCCATCTGCCATTTCTCTCATTGCCTGCTGGATATCAATAAATGATTCCTCTGTATGAGAAATGAGAACAGCCCCTTGAGCCGCTTCCTCTTTTACTCGTTTTATGGCACTCGTCGAATGAGTCATCTCTTTTTGTATTTCAGAAATGAGGTGAGAAATCATGTTTGATGATGCTTGAGATTCTTCAGCGAGCTTTCTCACTTCGTCTGCGACAACGGCAAACCCTTTACCATGTTCACCTGCTCGTGCTGCCTCTATTGCTGCATTAAGAGCAAGAAGATTCGTTTGGTTGGCGATGTCTGTAATGACTTTGGAAATATGGTCAATTTCGACTGAACGTGTTTCCAGTGCTTGAATCGCTGTACCATTCTCTTCAATTGATTTTGCAATAGACGTCATTTGTGAGTTCACTTCTCCAATATTCTGTACACCTTTTTGGGCCATTTCTTGTGCGAATTGACTTCTTGCTGCCATTTGTCCCGCGTTGTTAGTGATGTTTGTCAGCTCATTGGATACTTGAATCATCGTGTGTTCGCTTGCTGTCATTTGATCCGATTGTTGTTCTGACGACTGAGCAACTTCCTGGATGGTGTGAGTGATTTTTTCTGATGCTGCACTCGTTTCTTCTGCGCTAGCTGATAGCTGCTCAGAGGAGGTGGCTACTAAATCAGACGTATTCATGACATTTAAAATGGTTTGATTTAATTTTTCCCGCATCTTATTAAAATGACCTGCCAGTTCAGAAAGTTCATCGCCTGCGTGATCCGTCACATTGATTGTCAAATTTCCTTCGCCTGCACTCTTAATAGCAGAAGCCATGTGCTTGAGGCGTGTCTGAATCCGTTTTGTGAAAATAGAAATTATGATAACAGAAACGATGAGACTTAACAGCAGGACAATGACAAATTGAATATAGAATGACTGAAGCATTTGTGAAATCATGCTTTGATTTGCACCGGTATAAAAAATACCAATCGTTTCGCCTGCTTCATCTTTGATGGGCATATACGCCGTTTGATAGTCTTTCCCGGCAACATTTGCTGTTCCGTAATAATTTTCTCCTTTATCTAAAACAGTGGCCTTTACTTCAGGTGAGACTTCTGTACCCACAGCTCGTTTCCCATTTACCATGACATTCGTGGCGACACGGGTATTTCCTTGAAAAATCGTGATTGTATCTCCAGTGTAATTGGCTAATTGATCAACCAATGTGTCATGATCATTGATTTGGGTATCGCCTTTGTATAGCTTGTCCTCTTTAATCTGCCATGAGCCAGCAACCTTTTCATTTAGGTAGGCGTATCCTAGTTTTAAATCACCTTTTGCTTTTTCGGTGGCCATTTGCTTGATGTTCTCTGTCATTTCGCGATTCACCACATAACCAACAACCGCTGAAAATACGATGAGGACACTTAAAAAGATCACCATTATTTTGGCACCAAGCCTCAGTTTTCCCTTTTTCTTCATGCTTTTTGACTCCTTTAGGTATAAGGTAGGGTATCCCTCCTTAAGGATTATCGGCATGAAAAAAATGTTTAAAATACCTGTATACAGTTACGTGAAACTTTTTTTAATGTAGAAAAGATGAAAGGGACTAATCAATGATAAATTGAATTCTTGTGCCATCAGGATCATCCGATAATTGATGACTTACCCAAGAGCCTGCTCCCCTGTTATCTGAAGGACGTACATATTTAACAGAAGCTCCTGTGCCTCCTTCTTTACACATCGCCATCGGCCATTCGTCCCGATCATATCCGCGCTTTGTTGGGATGCCCCGAAGTGATCGGTCTCTCTGCTCATCGCTATTTTTACGATCAATCGTACAAATGGAGGATTGACCTTCATCAATTGCCTCTTCAATGTGCTTCGCTGTTTCTGGATAACGATCTGATGGAAAGTGAATGGTTTTATCGTAAGATGAATTCGTCGTCTCTTGTTTACTTTGCTCCAGCTGGATATAGCCTGTTGCTACACCAATGACAATCAATAAAAGCAAGAGAATGGTTTTAAGAAGTTTCATAGATGCTAGCTCTCTTTCTTATTTTGTAAACAGAAGTATAGCAGAATTACTTACCAATTTCTCCTGGTTTTGAAAAAACGTCTTTTAAAGTTCTAAAAACGCTTTTTAATCGTTTTTTCTTGTTTCATATTTGTAGGAAATCATAAAAATTTTAATTTTGCTGCTCATAAAATGATTCTGCTTATGCAAAACGGCTTTATCACTGCTTTTTGGGCTAATTTCAAGATTTTAACACACAGAAATTTTAAAAAAATAAAATTGACTAGACCGATCTGCTTTAATAATATGGAGTCAAATATCAAAAAATGTCGTAATTTATCAAAATATGATTCCATTTACATTGCGGGAGGGAAGTACAAATGGCGGATGTCTCTTATCGGCTCGGAATAGACATAGGCGGAACATTTACTGATTTATCGCTCATGAATGAAGCAACAGGGGAGCTGACCGAACTCAAAACACCCACAGTGACTGATGACCCAGCCCAGGGGATTATCAATGGGCTAAATCTTCTAAAAGAGAGAGGTGTTGATTTATCCAAAATCCAATATCTCGTACACGGAATGACAATCGGTCTTAATACATTATTGCAGCGAAAAGGAGCAGATCTAGCCCTTTTTGTGACGGAAGGTTTTCAAGATATTTTGTCACTACAACGTTTACGATTACCCATTCCTTATGACTTCAATTCTCGTTTGCCAGAACCATTGATACCACGAAAGCATGTATATCCAATCTCTGAAAGGTTGATACACGATGGTACGATCAAAAAACCTCTCCATCTGCAGCAATTAGATGATGCTGTCCAGCAGGTCATATCCAAAAAGCTAGCAGGTATTGTCATTTCTTTTTTACATAGTTATCAAAATCCTGTTCATGAATTACAAGCAAAATCCTATATCAACCATCATTACCCGCAGTTAGAAGTCCTTACTTCATCTGAATTATGGCCTCAAATGAGGGAATACGAGCGTACAGTGATGTCGGTTGTCAATTTGTACATTCAACCAAAGGTGAAACAGTATTTACAAACATTGAAAAGCCGCTTGAAAGAAGAAGGTGTACCAACTTCTCCATACATTACGCAATCAAATGGTGGGTTGATGGATGCAGAAAGTGCAGCAACCTCACCCGTTAAAACCCTTTTTTCTGGTCCGGCAGCTGGTGTCATTGGTGCAGCAAGAATCGCAGCATCTGCGAACGAATCCAATCTGATCACTTTTGATGTTGGGGGTACAAGTGCGGATATCTCGATCATTCAAAATGGGCAGCCTACAATGGCCCAATCAAATCAGCTTTCAGGTTTTCCTATCATTCTTCCATCTGTTGCGATGTATTCAATAGGAGCAGGTGGAGGTTCTGTAGCGTGGATTGATCAGGGCGGACTTTTAAAAGCAGGACCGGAATCCGTTGGCTCGCAGCCGGGTCCAGCTTCGTATGGAAAGGGAGAGAAAGCAGCTTTAACCGATGCGTTTCTCATATGCGGTTATCTCAATCAAGAACGTTTTGCCGGCGGACATTTACAATTGCAGCTGTCTGCAGCGAAAATGGCCTTTCAGCCAATTGCAGATCAGCTTCATAAAACGGTTGAACAGGCGGCTGACCAGCTGATTCAAGTAGCTGTAGCCAATATGTACACGGAATTAAGCAATGTCATGGAGCAGCAAGGGTTTGACCCGAGAGATTTTAGTTTGCTAGCGTTTGGCGGCGCAGGACCTGTTGTGGCAAATTTCCTTGCAAGAGAAATTCATGCAAAAAATGTGGTCGTTCCTCCAAGTCCTGGCACATTATGTGCGTTAGGTGCTCTCACAGCTGATTTTATTCATGATGCGGTGTTGTCTAAAAAAATATGTTTACAAGACTATACGATAGATCAATTAAAACAAGATTATGAGATGCTTTCACGTAAAGCAACTGATTGGTTCAGTCAGCAAAACATTCAACATATCAACCAGACATCTATTCTATTATTGGCGGACGCACGCTACCAAGGGCAGGCATTTGAGATTGAATTGCCATTATCAGCTGATTGGCTGAGGCAAGAACAAGACATCGAGCAACTCACTGAAGCATTTCACAAACTGCATAAGCGTCAATATGGACATAGAGACGATCAGGCGAACATTGAATTTACGCATTTACGAGTTCGAGTCATAGGCGAGACGCCGCCGCTGCCTTTCTCTCCTGTTCATGAAAGCAGCGGACAGTCTTTGGAGCCACATGAATGTAGACGTATCTTTATAGAAGAAAAAGAGTACGAAGCATCTGTTTATAACCGAGATACTCTGTCAGTAGGTTCTGTCGTAAAAGGACCTGCCATTATTGAGCAGGATGATACGACAACATTGATCCTACCAAACTGGTTAGGCAGTATTGATCCATCAGGAAACTTAGTGATTTCAAGGGAGGCGGCTTTACATGAGAACTGATCCAGCAAAGCTTGAGATGATGCGCAGTTATTTTAATGCGATTGCATCAGGCATGGGGCATGTCATTGAGCGGACGTCATTTACGACCTTCGTAAAAGAATCTGCTGATTTTGCGACAGCATTAGCCACGCCTTCTGGTGATTTCTTTGTTTATCCGAAGACAGTCGGTGTGACGATCTTTCTAGGGCTGAGTCTAAAAAAAGCGATTGAAGAAAGCGGACCGATGCAGCCAGGAGATATTATCATCACAAATGACCCCTATACAACAGATGGTTTAGCGACTCATCTGCCAGATGTCCATATCATTAAACCTATTTTTGTAGATGGAGAAATTGTAAGCTATGCCTGGTCTTTTGTTCATGTAAGTGATGTGGGCGGACTTGTGCCTTCGAGTATTTCACCGACTGCGACGGATGTTCATCAAGAAGGATTAAGAATACCGCCAGTGAAAATTTATGAAGGCGGAAAAGAGAATCAGGTGGTTCGTACCTTTTTAAGAGCCAACAGTCGAACCAGTCATTTAAATGATGGGGATATCAATGCGATGATTGCCGCAGTAAATACAGCGGATATTCGGTTAAAAGAAATGATCGAGAAATTTGGGAAAAACGAAGTGAAACAAGGAATGATTGACCTGCTGAAGCAAGCCGAGGATCGTGCAGGAAAGGTCATTGAAGCTATTCCTGATGGAACGAGCGAATTCGCTGATTATTTGGATGATGATATGATCTCAGACGTGCCTATCCGATTGAAAATCACGTTAACGGTCAAAGGAAATAAGCTGACGCTCGATTTTTCTGAGTGTGACCCGCAAGTAAAAACGGCCTTTAACCTTGTCACCAATGGTCAGAAGCATTCCTTCCTATATCAAGGATTGATTAATTACATCATTAGTAAAGATCCTTTTATACCGATCAATGGTGGGATTACATATCCAATCGAAGTGATTTCTCCTAAAGGAACGCTTGTACATCCAGAATATCCAGCTTCTGTCGGTATTCGGCATTCGATTACGATGAGGCTGTACAATGTCGTGTTAGGCGCCATTGGTAAACTATTACCTGCAGCAGTACCTGCAGCAGGTGCTGGTCAATCTGCCATTGTTGTTCTCTCTGTTCCTGATGATCAAACAGGAGGCAGGAAGATGTCAGTTGTCGAACCATTAGGTGGAGGCGGTGGTGCTCAAAAAGGTGCTGATGGAGTGGATGGTATTGATCATTCATCAGGCTTTTTAAAGAATACACCGATTGAGAGCTTGGAACAGCATATTGATATTCATGTTCACCGATATGAGCTTCTGCCGAACACAGGTGGAGCGGGAGAAACTAGAGGCGGGCATGCGATCGGTTTGGAATTTGAGATGATCAAGCCTGAATCCATGGTGACAGCACGAGGAATGGAACGGATGAAGTTTCAACCTTGGGGATTAATGGGCGGCCGAGCGGGAGCTGTTGGTGAGGTAAAGCTGATCACAGCAAATGGGGAAAAACAAGACCAGCCAAAAATAGATGTCCTGCGTCTTGAAAAAGGCGATATTGTTCAATTGGTTTCACCAAGTGGAGGAGGCTGGGGGAACCCATTTGCTAGAAAGAAAGAAAAAGTCCTTCAGGAAGTGGAAGCAGGTCTTTTAAGTGAAGAACGAGCGCTGGAACAATATGGTGTTAAAGTCTATCGAGACCAAAATGAATGGAAAATTGACGAAGAGCAGAGCAAGTGGCTTCGCGAAAAGATTGATGATGATACTGACGTCGTGTGGGATTTTGGAGAACAAAGAGTAGCTTATGAGAAAGTATGGACGGACGAAGCAAGCAGCGAACTTGCTATTCAGCTGCGTTCATACCCAGCTAATGAACGTTCGCACTATAAACATGCGGTTCATACCCATTTCAGTCATAGAAATGAACCGTTAACAAAGACAGATGTTATTCAAGCACTTCGTCAAATGAATGAACAAAAAGGGGGAAATGAATCATGAAAAGAAGATTAATCACTATTTTTGCAGGCATCCTATCAATGGTTCTATTGCTGACTGCTTGCGGTGGAAATGGACAGGATCAAAGCAAACAGCAGACTGTCATCGTTGGCGTATACGGCGGCGATTGGGAAAAGAATATTAAGCCAATCCTTGAAAAGTTTGAAAAAGATACGGGAATAAAAGTTCAAACCGTCTCTGGGGCGGATTCTGAATGGTTTACGAAATTAAAAGCATCAAATGGTAAAAATCCACCGTATGATTTGCTGATTTTACAGCCTGATACGATTCAAAGAGGCATTGCAGCAAACGTACTTAATCCTATTGACGAAGATCAAGCACCGAATGTGAAAAAACTTTATCGTTCTGTTCAAAAGAAGCTCACTGTTGACGGAAAACAATATGCAGCAGGCTTTAGTATGGGGCAGCTAGGAATTGCTTATAGAAAAGACCTTGTCAAGCAGGAGCCAAACAGCTGGACAGACCTTTGGAGCAGTCAGCTTAAAGGAAAGGTGGCTATTTCTTCTCCGACCTATTCAGCCGGCTTGCAATTTTTCTCTGCGCTTGTCCACGCTCAAGGGGGAACAGAATCGAATCCTAAGGATATCGACAAAGCATTTAAAAGCCTAGCACAATTAAAAGGGCATGTAGCTGCTTTTCCAGATAACCCAGGGTCTATTCAAACCTTGTTAGAACGAGGTGACGTTGCGGCAGTTCCATATTGGGATGGCCGATCATTTGCTCTTGAAGAAGAAGGAATGGATATTGGTTTCTCATATCCGAAGGAAGGCGCTGTTGCAGCTGTTGCGAGCTGGGCTTTAACGAAAGGAAGTCAGCATGAGGAAGCTGCTTACAAACTATTAAACTATTTAAGCGGAAAAGAAGCCCAGGAGGCTTTCTCTGAAAAATCATATTATGGCATGTCGAATTCTGATGTGAAATACGGTGACAAGATTAAGGGGAAAGTGAAGGTTGGAGAGAATTATTATAGCAAGCTGACTTGGGTAGATTACGAAACAGCGACTTCGGAGCTTGGTAATTGGACAAATCGATGGAACGAAGTATTAGGCGGAGGAAAATAGGTGATCGCATGAGTGGAATCCATTTAGAACACATCAGCCAGCATTTCGGTGAGCAGATTGCTCTTGATGATGTCAGTCTTACGGTGCATGAGGGAGAGTTTTTCTCCCTTCTTGGCCCTAGTGGCTGCGGAAAATCAACGTTATTAAACATCATTGGCGGTTTTTTAGAACCGACAAAAGGAGTCGTCTATATTGGCGATCAGGATGTGACAGCTTTACCGCCTTATCAAAGAAAAACGGGTATGGTCTTTCAAAGCTACGCGCTTTTCCCTCATCTCACCGTATTTGATAATGTGGCGTACGGGTTGAAGGTTCAAAAGAAAAAGAAGGCAGAAATCAAACAAAAGGTCATGGAGAGTTTATCTCTTGTTCAATTGGAGGAATATGCGAAACGTATGCCGCACCAATTGAGCGGTGGTCAGCAGCAGCGGGTAGCCATTGCTAGGGCGCTTGCGATTCAGCCGTCTGTTCTCCTTCTTGATGAACCTCTCAGCAACCTAGATGCAAAACTAAGAAAAAATATGCAGACTGAGCTTCGAAATATTCAAAGGAATGTCGGGATTACGACCATTCTCGTGACACATGATCAGGAAGAAGCCTTAAGTCTATCTGACCGGATTGGGATTTTAGGAGAGGGAAGAATCCAGCAGATTGGGACGCCTTTAGAAGTGTATCGTCAGCCAAACAATCGATTTGTCGCTGAATTTATCGGACAGGTCAATCTATTTGAGGCAGTGTATGATGAAGCTGGTTCCACATTCACTGTTCCGCATTTAACCCAGTCAAACGGACAGCATGTTCAGCTGAAGCCTGCAGGGCATAAAAGAAAGAGAGAGAAGTATCTACTCATGCTGCGTCCTGAGAGAATCAGCATATCTTCTGTCAAAGAGGAATTTCAGCCAAACCATGTCACAGGTGTTTTAGCAGATGTCAGTTATATCGGGCACTCATTACGTTTGGTCGTGGGGCTTGATAAAGGTGAAATCATAGTACATGCATCAGATGCAGCATTTCCACAGTTGCCGGAGGTTGGAGAAACTGTCCATATCAATTGGCAGCCTGAAGATGTCGTTTTCTTAGATTCGAAGGTGCATACGTGATGCGAATCAAAAAAAAGAATCAACGATTTCATTGGTTTATGCTGCTGCCAGCCTGTTTGTTTCTTGTTGTATTTCTTCTGGCTCCACTTGTGATGATGTTCGTCCTCAGTTTTCGTGATGTTGATTCGATGATGAATACATTACAAACATACAGCTTTTCTCAATATATTCATGTGTTCACGACAGATGCATATGTGAAGGCGATCGGAAGTACAGTGTGGGTGGCCTTGCAGACAACGGTGATTTGTTTATTGATGGCATATCCCGCAGCGTACTTACTAGTCAAGGCACCTAACCGACGGCTACGGGCATTTTTCTATATCTTACTTGTATCGCCGCTTTTGACAAGTGTTGTTATTCGGACGTTTGCATGGATCGTTCTTCTCTCGCAAAATGGTCTGATTAATGGCATGTTATTAGATTTACATGTGATTGAGAAGCCGCTATCTATGCTCTGGAATATGAATGCGGTGATTATTGCTTATGTTCAAGTCATGCTGCCTTTTGCAGTGCTTCCTATCGCAACAAGCTTGACCGATATGGATCGTCATTTAAGACTGGCTTCTATGAGCCTTGGAGCTGGCCGTATTCGAACCTTTTTTCATGTGACTCTACCACTTACCATTCCAGGCATGATCACTGGAGCGATTATTGTCTTCTCACTAGCAGCAGGCAGCTATATCACCCCGCTTTTAGTCGGCGGAAGGATGCAGCCGCTATTGCCGCTGTCTATTTATCAGCAAGTCATGCAGGTCTATAACTTGCCTCTTGCTGCTGCCATGTCGTTTACTTTGTTGGTGTGTGTGCTTGTGGTGGTCAGTCTACTAAGCTATCTATTGAAGCGTTGGGAGGCGAGGATGCATGCGTAAAAAGTCAATTGGTGACCGCTTTCTTTCGATCCTGATTTGGACTGCTGGCTCATTGGTTTATCTCTTTTTAACCATACCTGTTCTTGTCATTGTTCTTTCTGCTTTTAGCCCGAATGCATTTCCTGAATTCCCACCGACATCGTTCTCCGTTCGTTGGTTTCATGAGGTGGTGTCAAATCCAGAATGGATGGAATCTCTGCGTATCAGTGTCATTCTGCTACTTATCGTGACGCCTCTTACTGTTCTTTTAGGAACAATGGCTTCGTATGCTTTAGCGAGGCTTTCCTTTAAGGGAAAAGAGGCCATCCAAGCCTTTATTCTTTCACCTCTCATGATTCCTCAGGTGGTGTTAGGGATTGCAATGCTTTATTTGTTTACAGCTATGGGCTTTACAGGTTCTTTGTGGGCGCTAGTCATTGGTCACGTCATCATTGGTTTTCCATATGTGGTTCGAACGGTAGGCGTTAGTGTCTCGAATCTTGATCCACGACTTGAGCTAGCTTCAATGAATCTTGGCGCAGGACCCATTCGTACATTCTTTCGAGTGACGCTGCCTTTGATCAAGCCAGGGATCATTGCAGGCGGAGTGTTTTCAGCTGTGACGTCATTTGGGGAAATATCGATCAGTTTGTTCGTCTCCACTCCCCAAACCATTACGATTCCAGTGAGGACGTTTAATTACATTGAGCAAACCTTTGATCCAAGTGTCAATGCGATATCTGTCATATTTATTATCATTTCTATCATTGCGTTGCTCATTATTGAGAAAACGATTGGTTTGTCTAAGGTGATGTAAATATAATGAAGAAACAAGGAGCTGTCATTTGAAATGGCAGCTCTTTTTGTATTGTTTTTATGGTAAAAATTTTCGGAGTTTCAGGGAATATAGTTCTTAAGATTTAAGAAATTGCAAGAAACGAAAGGAGACCTCTCTCCTACATTTTCGGTCATATTTGCAAAATTTAAGGGAAAACATGAAATTTTTGCGGTATTTAGTCGATTATTTTCGGTGATGCGCAACTATTATTAGTTATTTTCGGTAAATATCGTAAATTATGATGTGATCCCTTCGGCATAACGCATGAATCTTTACACCCATTTTTCGGTGAAAAAAACAATAATTTCATATAAAGTGGACGTAAATAGAAAATATCTAAAAGAAAAGAAGAAAAAGGCAAATCTATGGAAACATAGAGACGCAAAGCCATGTCCTAAGGTAAAAGTTGTTTTTTTGCTAAGGTCGGCAGGCTACCGAATCAAAATGGGAGTCTCTCCGTTTTATTCGGGGTGGGCTCCTTTTCCGTTATTCCGTCTATTTTAATGAAATAGACTTGGTTCTTTTGATATAGAGGGTGCAAGGTTTCATGTTGGTGGAGAAAACATAGAAGAGGCGGAGGATAAGAATGAATACAGTTTATTACCCCTTAACACATGCGCAAAAGAGAGTATTCTACACGGAAAGATTTTATCCAGGTACAAGTATTTCTAATTTGGGTGGATTCGCCAGATTGAGATCGGTATCAGGTCTGAATCCCTCTTTGGTCGTTGACGTTCTTCAAGAGTACATTCGCCAAACTGACTCTCTTCGTTTGAGGCTTGTGTATCGAAATGAACAGGGGGAGCCTGTTCAATATATCAAACCATATGAGAAGCAGCCGATTCGCCTGGTGAAAGGCTGGAGTGAAGAGGATGTGAGGGCTTGGGCGAACGAGCAAATTCGTGAGCCGATGCCGTTGATTGACAGCCCCTTGATTGAATTTACGGTCTTTCAAATCAGTGATCAAGAGTGCTGGCTGTTCTGTAAAGCGCATCATATTGTGGCAGATGGTATTTCTATTATCTTGATGGGAAATCGCATCATCGATTTATACCATGACATGCTGCACGGGGGAGACATTTCGCCAGTTGAGGAGATTTCCTTCGTTGATCACATTATGAGTGAGCAAGCCTATGAATCTTCTAAACGTTTTCAAAAAGACCAAGCTTTTTGGAACGGGCAATTTGATCATATTCCAGATTTCGCTTCTTTAAAACCGCATAAGGGATACGAGATAGGTTTACATGCGGAGCGATTTTCAGGGGATATTCCAGATTCTTTGAAGGAGAAGCTTCGTGTCTTTTGTGAAGAACAGAAAGTCAGTATGCTTTCTATGTTTATGTCCACTGTTTATATATATTTACATCGATTTAGCGGCATGGAGGACGTGGTCCTTGGAACCTTTATGGGCAACCGGACGAATGCCAAAGAAAAAAAGATGATTGGTATGTTTGTTTCCACGATCCCAATGCGCGCATCTGTTCATGGGTCACAAACCTTTCTTGATTTTGTGAAACAGGTCATGGCGGATCAAATGAAGATATTGCGTCACCAAAAGTATCCTTACAATCTGCTTATGAATGATTTGCGAGAAAGAGAAGGGTTTACAGGGCGCCTTTTTGATATTTCTTTAGAATATCAGGTCATGCAGTGGCAGAAAAAAGAGAATCTGTCTTTTATTACCGAACCGATTTTTAGTGGGAGCGGAATGAATGATATTTCGATTCATGTGAAAGACCGCTGGGATACAGATACATTGACCATTGATTTGGATTACCGTACAGATTTATTCAGTGAAAAAGATATGAGTAAGATGTTTGATCGGTTCACGATCTTGTTGGAAGCGGCGGTTTCTCAGCCTGATCAGCTGATCGGGACATTGCCTTTACTTTCAGCAGGTGAGCAAAAGGAGCTGCTGCAATTATCTGAGGGAGAATCGTTTGAACTACCAGCAGCGAAACCGGTTCATCAGTTATTTGATGAATCGGCAAACAAGTATGCAGAGCGGGTTGCCGTTGTAGCGGAAAATGAAACATTGACTTATGGTGAGCTGTCTCAAAAGGCAGAAAAGCTTGCACGATTTTTACAAATGAAAGGTATTTCGCGTGATGTACCTGTTGCTGTTTTAATGGATCGAACGGTAGATGCCATGGTGGCGATCTTCGGCATATTAAAGGCTGGCGGGGCGTATGTACCGATTGATCCGGCATTACCTGAGGAGCGTATTCAATTTATTGTGGAGGATTCAGGTGCTTCCATTGTGTTAACAGAGGAATTGTTAGCTCAGCAGTACCCAGTCCTCTCGGAGAAAATGATCGTGCAGCAGCATATTTTATTAGATGATGGCTTGCTGCCTGAGCTCGTAGATCAGACAGCACCCGAGGATTTGGCTTATATGATTTATACATCGGGTACGACGGGAAAGCCGAAGGGCGTCATGATCGAGCATCTTCAGCTGCATCATTTGGTCCATGCTTTGCATCATGAAATGTATCAAGGGGCTAGTGAGCTTCAAATGGCGCTTCTTGCACCATTCCATTTTGATGCATCGGTGAAACAAATCTTTGCAGCCCTTTTATTTGGGCATACGCTTCATATTGTCCCAAGAGAAACGACGAGAAATGGTGTGCAGTTAGCGGCTTATTATCAAAAACATCAAATTGAAGCAGTGGATGGAACACCGGCACATGTGCAGCTTTTACTTGCAGCGGATTTGAGCGGGCTGTCATTGACTCACATGTTGATTGGAGGAGAAGCATTGCCTGCGAAAGCGGCGCAGTCTCTGATCGAAGCTGTTCGTATGAGTCAGCCTGACTTTGCTCTATGGAATGTGTATGGTCCGACAGAGACGTGTGTGGATGCGGCGGTTCATCGCCTAGATCTCAATGAACTGCGGGAACTATCCGAACAGCGTTATGTCTCGATTGGAAAGCCACTTGGTCATCACCGTATTTATATTTTAAATGAACATAATCAATTACAGGTGAAGGGGGCTGCTGGAGAGCTATGCATTGCGGGGATAGGTGTTGGACGAGGCTATGTGAATCAACCTGAATTGACGGAGCAGGTATTTACAGCAGACCCGTTTTCTCCACATGATCGAATGTATCGAACAGGGGATTTAGTCAGATGGCTTCCAGATGGCACGATTGATTATCTTGGCAGAATGGATGATCAAGTGAAAATAAGGGGTTACCGCATAGAAACAGGCGAAATTGAAGCGGTGATGGAGCAGGTAGAGGGAGTCGATCAGGCTATCGTACTTGTGGTTGATGAGGCGGATGGTGAAAAGGAGTTAAGCGCTTATTACCAGGTCCATCAAGAAGGTGTGTCAGTGGACACACTGCAAGCTGCTATCAAACAGCAGCTTCCTGCTTACATGATGCCTCTCTATTTTAAAGAACTCGATGTATTTCCACTCACAGTAAGCGGAAAAGTCGACCGGCGTGCACTCGCCGCATTAAAAGGGGACAAGGCTGGCAGTGCGGTTTATGTAGCGCCTAGAAACGATGTGGAAACGAAGCTTGTTCGCTTGTGGGAAGAAGTTCTTGATCAAGAGAAGATCGGTGTATATGATTCATTCTTCGATCAAGGCGGGCATTCGCTCAAAGCGATGACAGTACTCACACATATTCAGCGAGCTTTTCAAGTAGAGGTGCCGTTGTCTGTTTTATTTGAACAGCAAACGATTGCCGCATTGGCTGCCTATATTGAGCAAGCGGAAAAATCTGCTCAAATGGTCATACCGAAAGCACCGATTGCAGCCGATTATCCATTGTCACCTCCACAGCAGCGCGTCTATATGGTGAGTCAATTGGAGCAGAGCAACGCATATCATATGCCAGCTGTTGTGAGGTTAAAAGGAACACTGCAACGAGAAAAGCTGACTGAAGCCTTTGAAAGACTGATCACACGTCATGATATGCTGCGCACTTCTTTTCATACAATCAAAGGTGTCCCTCGTCAGCGGATAGCTCCATCAGTGCCATTTCAAATGGAGCAGCTGACAGGCGGCACGCTGGAAGAGAACATGCAGCAATTTGTTAGACCTTTTGATCTTGAGTGTGCACCACTTCTTCGTATTGGCTTGCAGTCAATACACGATCAGGAGCATCTGCTCTTTTTCGATATGCATCACCTGATTTCGGATGGTCTTTCGATCGATTTGCTGCTGCGTGAGCTGTCAGATGCTTATGAGGGATCGGTGAAAGCGCCACTTAAGCTTCAATATCAAGATTATGCTGTTTGGCAAGAACACCAAGGTTTTCAAAAAGAAGAGGCATTCTGGCTGCAAGAATTTTCGGGAGATATTCCTGCTTTACAGCTGCTAACAGATTATCAGCGTCCAGCTGTTCAATCCTTCGCAGGGGATCGTGTGATCAAAGAAATAGATGAAGCGTTAAAAGATCAATTACATGAGCTTGCAGCGAATCATCACACGACACTGTATACAGTTCTGCTTTCTGCTTACTATACATTGCTTGCGAAATACACAGGTCAAAAGGAATTTGTGGTCGGGACACCAACAGCAGGACGTGTGCATGCAGATCTGAATGACATGATCGGCATGTTTGTCCAGACGCTTGCTTTGCGGTCAGAGGTTGATCCGAACAGAACAATGGCGCAGTTGATTGAGCAGGTAAAGGAAAAGACGATGCGGGCATTTGAGCATCAGCAATATCCATTTGAGAGGTTGCTTGAAAAGCTGAATGTGCAAAGAGATTTTAGCCGCCATCCGTTGTTCGATACCGTCTTTACGCTGACGCCGGATCATTCAACAGCCCAGTATATTGGAGAGATGCAAGTCGAAGTCGAAGAAACCAATTTCCACATTGCGAAATTTGATTTAACACTGCAAGCGATGGAGTCGGGTCATGGTTTATCCTTCGTTCTTGATTACAGTACAGCATTATTTAAACGTAGTACAGCAGAGCAGATGCTCAAGCATTATGTTTATCTTCTGGAACAGATGGTCAAAACGCCGGAGGAAGCCATTCATTCCTATCGTTTACTGTCTGAACAAGAGGCGGAAGCTCAATTGAATATGTGGAACCCGTTACCTACGCCTTATCCGGCAGATGAAACCATTGTGACGCAGTTTGAAGCACAGGTGCAGCAATACGGTCAAAAGTCTGCATTGCAATGTAAAGATGTGGTTCTTTCTTATCAAGAACTGAATGACCGAGTGAACCAGCTGGCTCATTATTTGCGTGAAAATGGTTTTGAAAAAGGAATGAAAGCGGCCTTATTCTTTGAACGATCCAATGAGATGGTGTTGTCTGTTCTGGCTGTACTAAAGGCGGGCGGTGTCTATGTACCAATCGATCCCGATTTCCCTGATGAGCGCGTAAAGCACTTTTTGACAGATAGCGATGCACAATTTTTACTGACACATTATGTGCTGCGTCATCGCTCGGTGCTCACTGCTTTTGAGGGAACAATCATAGAAACAGAAGATCAGGCTATTGATCAGCAATCAGCTAGCAATATAGATGCACGTATTTCACCTGAGGACTTGGCGAATTTGACCTATACATCTGGTACAACTGGCAAGCCTAAAGGAAATATGGTGACACACCGGAACATTTTGAGAACGGTGAAGCAATCGAATTATCTCACCATTTATCATGAAGACACGGTGATGAGCCTCTCAAACTATGTATTTGATGCCTTTATGTTTGATGTGTTTGGTTCTTTATTAAACGGAGCAAAGCTCATTGTTCTGCCAAAAGACACCATTTTAAACATGAATAAGCTTTCTGGAGCGATCGAGAAAGAAAAAGTGAGCATTTTAATGATCACGACAGCTCTTTTTCACTTACTCATTGATATGAAAAAAGACAGCCTGAAGAATGTAAGAAAAGTTCTGTTTGGCGGAGAGCGAGCTTCTGTACCTCATGTCGTGTCAGCGCTTGAAACGGTTGGGGAGGACAAGCTTGTTCATATGTACGGACCGTCTGAAAGCACGATTTTCACCACGTATTATCCTGTGGATTACATCGATGATCAGGCGTTAACCATTCCAATCGGAAAGCCAGTGAGCCAAACAGCCGTTTATATTGTTGATGAATTTGGTCATGTGCAGCCGCCGGGTGTTGCAGGAGAGCTGTGTGTTGCTGGTGATGGACTGGTGAAAGGATATTATGGGCAGCCAGAACTCACAAGCGAAAAATTTGTAGAGAATCATTTCCGCCCTGGTGAGAACATGTATAAAACGGGTGATCTTGCACGTTGGCTGTCAAATGGAGATATTGAATTCATTGGACGGATCGATCATCAAGTCAAGATTCGAGGACAGCGAATTGAACTTGGAGAAATTGAACATCAGCTGCTGCGACATCCGCAACTGAAGGAAGCCGTCGTAATTGCAGCATCGAATGATACATTATGTGCGTATTTCACAGCAGAAGGTTCTGTCTCATTAGCTGATTTACGTGATCAAGTAGGACGTGAATTACCTGTATATATGATACCAGCATTCTTCATGCAATTAGACGAGCTTCCGCTGACGGGTAACGGCAAGGTAGATAGACGGGCTTTACCGGCGCCTGATCTAAGTGAGCAGGCAGCAAATGAATACGTCCTTCCTCAATCGGAGACAGAGCGTACGTTGGCACACATTTGGGAGGAAGTACTTGAAGTGCCGCGAATCGGCAGGCACGATCATTTCTTTGAGTGCGGGGGCCATTCGCTGCGCGGCATGAAAATGCTGAACAGGCTGTACGAAGAGATGCAGGTGGAGCTCACCTTGAAGTCTTTATTTGAATCCCCAACATTAGAGGCATTTGCCCTTGCGGTTGATCAAGCGGATCAAACGGAGATCAAGCGAGTGGAGAAAGCGGAAGAGGCAGCCTATTATCCAGTGACGTCTGCTCAGAAAAGACTGTACGTTCTGGAGAAAATGACTAATGCTGAGCAAAGCTATCATATGCCAGCTGTCTTAAAGCTTGAAGGCGTATTTGATGAAAAACGATTTGAAAAAGCCATTGAACAGCTTGTTCATCGTCATGAGGCTTTCCGAACGAGCTTTGATTTTGTTCAGGATGAACCTGTTCAGCGAATTGAAGAAAATGTCTTTTTGGATATTGAAAGAATCGAAGGGAACGGTCGAGATATTCAAGAATTGATGAATGATTTTATCCGTCCGTTTGATTTAGGAAGAGCACCTCTACTCAGAGTGGGTCTTGTGTCTGTTGCGGTAAATGTTCATTATTTACTGATTGATATGCACCACATCATTTCAGATGGAGCGTCTGTCGGTATTTTAATTGATGAGCTTTCGATCTTGTATCGAGGAGACAAACTAGAGGACTTACCTGTTCAATACAAGGATTATGCGGTTTGGTCAAAAAGTGAGGAATCCGTTGCACAAAAGGATGAAGAAGAGGCATTTTGGCTGGAGCAATTACACGGAGAACTGCCTGTACTGGCATTGCCTGAAGACCTGCCAAGGCCAAAAGTACAGACATTCGCAGGAGGTCGCATCGCATTCACGATCGATGGTCCGCTTAAAGCACAATTTGATGAGTTGGTCAGGTCACTCAACAGTACGACTTATACAGTCCTGCTAGCTTGCTACAGTACCCTTTTAAGCAAGCTTTCGAGACAAGAAGATATCATGATCGGTTCTCCGATTGTGGGCAGAACCCATCCTGATATTCAATCTGTGATCGGCATGTTTGTGAATACGCTGGCACTTAGAACGAAGCCAGCAGGACATCAGACATTTGCTGAATTTGCGATAAATGTTCATCAGCTCGTGTTAGAGGCAAACGAACATCAACTGTATCCGTTTGAAGAATTGGTGGACCAAGTGCAAACGGTTCGAGACACAAGCCGTCATCCAATCTTTGATGTGGTGTTCTCAATGGAAAATGCGGATATCCGTGACTTGTCGATGGCTGGACTTCACATTGTTCCGCAACCATATGAAGAGAATATCGCTAAATTTGATTTGACCTTAACTGGAAACGAATCTGCTGATCAGATTGAGCTTGTGTTTGATTTTAATTCTTCTATCTTTCATCAGTCGTCAATTGAGAAGTGGAAGGAGTATTTCCTTTATCTGATTGAACAAATGGTGTCAGCGCCAGATCAATCGTTAGATCAAATGCAATTATTATCACCGCAAGAGCAGCGAGAATTGCTCAGCGAATGGTCAGGGCCTAACCTTGACGTTCCCGCAGATCAAACTGTTCATGCACTGATTGAGGCTCAAACGCACAAAGCACCTCATCAAAAAGCGGCGACCTTCTGCGGAACAAGCTGGACGTATGAAGAGCTGAACAATAGGGCGAATGGAGTCGCTCAGAAACTCATCTCTCTCGGCACAAAACCAGGAGATCGAGTGGGCATTCTCACCCGCCCATCCCTTCACATGACGGCCGCCGTCCTTGGCGTCCTCAAGGCTGGTGCGGCATTCGTCCCGATTGATGCCGATTATCCTGCGCAGCGCATTGCGTTCATGCTTGAAGACTGCGGGGCAGAGATGCTTCTTATCCAAAAAGGACTCAATGCACCACCTTCTTTCACAGGTCATGTTCTGTTTATAGAAGATGCCGCAGAAGGAAAAGCACAAGACGTTCAGGTTGATGTCAAACCAACTGATCTCGCATATATGATTTACACATCCGGAACGACTGGACAGCCGAAGGGTGTCATGGTCGAGCACCAGTCACTTGTGAATCTTGCTTTCTGGCATAATGATGCCTTCCAGGTGACGAATGAAGATCGAACCGCCAAATATGCCGGCTTTGGCTTTGATGCCTCCATTTGGGAGATGTTCCCAACGTGGATTGCCGGCGCAGAGCTGCACATCATCGACGAAGCAATTCGCCTCAATATGATCAAGCTCAATACGTATTTCAATGAAAAAGGCATCACCATTGCTTTCCTACCGACCCAGCTATGTGAGCAGTTTATGTCGATGGACAATCACTCTCTGCGCTACTTACTGACAGGTGGAGACAAGCTGAAACAGGTGAAGCCGGTTCGATACAAACTAGTGAATAACTACGGCCCGACTGAAAATACGGTCGTGGCAACAAGCGGTATCATCGATCCATATCAAGGCACGCTTCCTATCGGAACAGCGATTGCCAATACCCGTTTTTACATTTTGGGTTCGTTATATGACTTCTCGCCGCCAGGTGTACCGGGTGAGCTCGTCATTGCGGGGAAAGGACTGGCCAGAGGCTACTGGAATCTCCCGGCGGAGACGGACAAACGATTTGTCCCAGACCCATTTTATCCAGGCGAGCGTATGTATCGCACAGGAGATTTGGTGAAATGGACAGAGGATGGCGAGCTGATCTACCTCGGTAGAAAAGACCATCAGGTCAACATTCGCGGCTTCCGTATAGAGCTATCGGAAATTGAAGCCCAGCTCCTTGCGCTGGATGCAGTCAAAGAGGCAGTTGTAACAACAGTCAAAGATACGAGCGAACAAGATTCGCTTGTCGCATATGTCATCACCGATGAAGAAAGGACAGCCCTGAAAGAAAGTCTAAAACGAACATTACCAGACTATATGGTGCCATCATGGATTATCCATCTCGATCAATTTCCGATGACGGCAAACGGCAAAGTCGATCTCAAAGCATTGCCAGCTCCCGATATAGAGGCGAATCAAACAGCATACGAAGCGCCAAGAGATGAAATCGAAGCCCTTCTTTGCGACATTTGGGCAGACGTGCTCGGCGTGAGTCAGGTAGGCATTCACGATCACTTCTTTTTCCTAGGTGGAGATTCCATTAAAGGCATCCAAATGGCAAGCAGGCTCACGCAAGCGGGCTGGAAGCTTGATATGAAGCTGCTATTTCAGTATCCAACGATTGCCGAGCTCCGCCCATATATTGAAGAAGCTGATCAAATGAAAGCCGACCAGTCACCAGTCGAAGGGGAAGCCATTTTAACGCCAATTCAGCGCTGGTTCTTTGAGCGAAACTTTAGCAGCCAGCATCATTGGAATCAATCCGTTATGCTTCATGCGCCAAATGGTTTGAATGAAGCAATCGTCAAGCAAGTGTTGGAGCAGCTGATGATCCATCATGATGCCTTGCGAATGGTTTATCCATTGGAAGAAGGACGCATCATCCAGCGTCATCGTGGAGTCGAGGAAAACGTTGTGACAGTTGATTTGATTGAAGTACAAGGAGAGCTCACGCAACAAATGCAGCAGGTAGAAAAGCTGGCAAATGAAGTGCAGGCGAGTATTTCTTTAACAGAGGGACCATTAGTGAAACCTGCTATTTTCCGAACGGAGCAGGGAGATCACCTATTGCTCGCCGTACACCACCTTGTCATCGATGGTGTGTCATGGCGTATTTTCCTTGAAGACTTCATGGCTCTTTATGAACAGTCGAAGCGCGGGGAGGTCCTTACACTTCCTGAAAAAACTCATTCCTTCCAAGAATATGCCCAGAAGCTGACAGAATACGCTGTGTCAGATGACCTGCTAGCGGAAAGAGCCTATTGGAAAAAGCTCCTTGCACATTCAGTCACGCCGCTTCAGAAGGATCATGTCACGGAGGATCAACGAATGCTTCATACGCAGACAATTCGATTTACATTGTCTGAAGAGGAAACGCACAGCCTCCTGACGGGTGTACACGAGGCCTATCACACAGATATAAACGATATTTTGCTGACAGCATTAGGGTTATCAATGAAAGAGTGGACAGGTGATGACAGACACTTTATTCACCTGGAAGGGCACGGAAGAGAAGAAATCCTTCCGGCGGTCAATGTGTCGCGGACTATTGGCTGGTTTACAAGCATGTATCCTGTGTTACTGGATATGTCGCATGCAGACGATCTTTCTTATCAAATCAAGCATTTAAAAGAGGAACTCAGGCACATTCCGAACAAAGGGATCGGTTATGGCATTTTAAAATATTTAACACCTGACAAAATGAAGGGGGATATCGCCTTTGATGTCACACCGGACATCAGCTTTAACTACCTTGGCCAGTTTGACGAACAGATCGGCGGCGGTGAACTGAATCGATCCGCATGGCATGCAGGTCAATCGCTTAGTCTTGAATCAGAGAAACCTCATGCGCTAGATATTGTTGGTTTTGTTGAACAAAGCATGCTCCATGTGACGATTTCATATCATCACCTTGAATTTGAAGAACATACGATGGAACAGTTCAAGGATCTCCTAGAAAAGAATGTGAAGGCTCTGATCTCTCATTGTGTATCTCAGGATGAGACCCAGATCACACCTAGTGATGTAGGGGATGATGATCTCACGATGGATGAACTTGAAAAGCTAATGGATATATTTTAAGCAAACGAAGAGGTGGACTATGAGCAAACAGAAAATTCAAAAGGTATATCCTTTAACACCAATGCAAGAAGGCATGCTGTATCATGCCATGCTAGACCCTAATTCCTCCTCTTATTTCACACAGCTTGAGCTGGGAATAAGCGGAGAGTTTGATCTCGATCTTTTTGAAAAGAGTCTCAATGAGCTTATACGAACATATGACATTCTCCGTACAGCCTTTGTCTATCAGCAATTACAAAAGCCTCGTCAGGTTGTACTAGCTGAACGTCATTTAGATGTGTATAGAGAGAATCTATCTCATCTGAATCAGATGGAGCAGCAAAAGGTATTAGATCAATATAAGAGGCAAGTGCGCAAACAAGGATTTCACTTAACGAATGATCTGTTGTTGAAAGTCGCTGTTTTTCAACTAAATGAAACAAACTGGCATCTCATTTGGAGCAACCATCACATCATCATGGATGGTTGGTCCATGGGTGTTTTGATGAAAAAACTGTTTCATTACTATGAATCTGATCGAAACGGCCGAACGCCTGACCGCTCACAAGGTAAGCCTTATGCAGACTATATCCATTGGCTTGGAAAGCAAAACAAACAAGAAGCGGAAGGTTATTGGAAGAAGCGTCTAGACGGTGCTGTTCAGCATCAAGGGCTGTTGCAGCAAAAAGAGGCGAACGGACAATACGATCATCAGGAATGGACGTTCACATGGGATGCTGACATGGTACAAGCCATTCAGGATGCAGCAAGACAATGCCAAGTGACAGCACCGAACCTGTTTCAAGCTGTCTGGTCCGTTCTTTTAGGCACATATCATGCGGAAGATGATGTCACATTCGGAACGGTCGTATCGGGAAGGCCTCCAAGTGTGTCAGGGATTGAGCGCATGGCAGGGCTGTTTATCAATACGATACCAGTCCGGGTGACGTTGGATCAGGAGCAGACCTTCAAACAGCTGTTTCAAAAGGTTCAGCAGCATGCACTTGAAGCGGAAAACTATGATTTTATGCCGCTTTATGACATTCAGCAAAAGACAGCTGCTGGAGGACAGCTATTTGATCACTTGGTTGGATTTGAAAATTATCCTTTAGATCAGGAACTATCTGGTGACACCATGTCTGCACGTCTTGGTTTTTCGATTGATGTAAAGGACGGATTTGAACAAACGAATTTCGATCTGAATGTCCTTGTATATCCAGGTAAAACGTGGACATTAAAAATCAAATACAATGCCAAGGCGTTTGAAGAAATGGTCATTGAAAACATATCTAAACACCTAACGAATCTCATGAAGCAAATCATCCAAAACCCTGAAGTACGCCTTCATGAAGTGACATGTATCACAGAAGAAGAAAAACAGCAGATTGAAGCGTGGAACAAAACAGAGCGAGATTATCCGAAGCACCTGTCCATTCCTGAGCTTCTCAAGGAACGCATCAAGGCGCAGCCTGACCATCTGGCATTAGTCGAAGGAGATCGAGCATTCACATACGAGGAGCTTGGACAAGAAATCCATCGATTAGCTGGCAGTCTGGTTGAAAATGGTGTACAGCCCGAGGATGCTGTCGCAGTGTATATGAACCGATCAGCAGATGCGGTCATCGCCATTTTAGCGGTTCTTCATGCAGGGGCTGCTTATGTACCGATTGATCCATCCCAGCCTGAGGAGAGAATCCAATTTATGCTTGAAGACAGCGGCGTATCGCTTTTGATTTATGCTGACAGTCAGCCGCCAGTTTATGAAAGCATCAAGGCGGTTCATGTGACAGAAACGTCTAATTGCTCACACGTGGACATATTAGCTCAGACGTCTCCTTCTCAGTTGGCGTATATCATGTATACGTCGGGCTCAACTGGACGACCAAAAGGTGTTCAAATTGAGCATCAGCATATTGTGAGATTAGCATGTTCTCAGGAAAAATTAGGTTTGAACACTTCGGATCGTATGGCGCATACAGGGGCAGTCAGCTTTGATGCCATTACCTTTGAAATCTTCACCACGCTGCTGGGTGGTGCAACGCTATATCCTGTTGACCGTGATACTTTACTGGATATCAATCGATTCGAACAATTTATTCAAACACATCAGATTTCGGCGCTCTTTTTAACGACAGGATTATTTAATCAGCTGGCTCAGCAGCGGCCGCAGATGTTCAAAGGATTAACCACATTAATCACAGGCGGCGATGTGATCAATGTGAAGAGTGCAGAGCTTGTGAAAAAGAATCATCCAGCACTTGTATTACTGAATGCATATGGCCCGACAGAAAATACAACGATCTCGACCATTTACGAGGTGAGAGGGAATGAAATGGGCACAATCCCAATTGGTCAGCCGATCAATCATTCGTCAGCCTACATTTTAGATGACTATCAAAGACTTCAGCCAATTGGGGCGCCTGGAGAGCTGTATGTTGGCGGTGATGGTGTCTCAAGAGGATATCTCCATCTTCCGGATTTGACTAATCAAGTATTTATGGCAGACCCATTTAAGCCGGCAGGACGTTTGTATCGAACAGGGGATTTGGCTAGGTATGGAGCGGATGGCCAGATCGAATTCCTCGGCCGGACAGATGATCAAGTGAAAATTCGCGGCTTCCGTATTGAGCTCGGTGAAATTGAAACGGTGCTTCAGCAAGAAGCAGAAATAGATGATGCGGTTGTGCTCGTCCATGAGTCTTGTGCAGATGAAAAGGAAATCACCGCTTACTTCACAGGTACTATGACAGAAGAAGAGGTGAGGGCTTTATTCAATCAAGAGCTACCAGCTTATATGGTGCCGCACCATGTGATGAAGTTGGATGCATTTCCACTTACATCAAACGGAAAGGTAGATCGAAAAGCCTTACCAAAGCCAGACGAAGCGCATCGTGAAGAGATTAAGATCATTCTACCTGAAACCGAAACGGAAAAGGCACTCGCTCAAATTTGGGAGGAGCTCCTTGGGAAAACGATTGGAGTAGATGAGCATTTCTTCATGGCTGGCGGACATTCTCTCAAAGCGATGATGATGTCAGCAAAGATTCAAGAGGTGTTTCAAAAGGAAGTCCCAATTCAAGTGATTTTTGAGAAGCCAACGATTCGTTCACTTGCGGCATATATCGAGCAGGACAATCAAGAAGAACAAGGACATCCAATCTTGCCAGCAACGCAGGCCGAAGAATATCCTGTGTCGCCAGCTCAGCGTCGCTTATACATTTTACAGACACTCGAACCGGACAGCACGAACTATCATATTCCGATCGTATTAACACTAGAAGGTGTACTCGATCATCAGCGGCTTAGCTCAGCGTTTGATCAGTTGATCCAAACGCATGAAATTTTAAGAACGAGTTTTCATATGAATGGAGAAGACATTGTACAAAGGGTGCATGAACGTACTGCATTTGACCTTCCTGTCCATGACATAAAGGAAGAAGATGCAGAGGCGTTTCTTACTGAACGTCAATCACCATTTGATTTGACATCCGCACCACTTTTACGAGCACAGCTGTTGAAAGTCAATGAAAACCGTCACCTTCTAGTATTGGAAGCACATCATCTCATTACAGATGGCAGCTCCATGAAGACGTTCATTCAAGATTTGGCGAAGGCCTATGATGGAGAAGCACTTGCAGAAAGAGCCATCCATTATAAAGATTACGCTGTCTGGCAGTTAAGTGAAGAAGAGACGGAGAAACAGCGGGAGCATGAAGCGTATTGGCTGAAGCAATTCGAAGGAGAATTACCGGTTTTAGATTTACCAACAGACTATCCGCGTCCAGCCGAACGTGATTTTTCCGGAGAACGAGTAATGTTTGGCTGTGATCAAGTGACGACTCAGCGCATTCATGAATTGCTTCAGAAAACAGATACGACCTTGTATATGTTCTTGTTATCTGCATTTCAAGTGCTGCTCGCTTCCTATAGTGGGCAGGAAGATATCATCGTTGGTTCCCCTGTTGCAGGGCGGACACACCCTGATATACAGGACATGCCGGGAATGTTCATCAATACCATTGCGATGCGCGGGAAACCAGAACAAACCAAATCATTTTTACAGCTGCTTGAAGAATTAAAAGAAACGAGTGTCGAGGCTTTCGCACATCAAAGCTATCCACTCGAAGAGTTAATTGCGCGTCTTCCGCTAGACCGTGATACAACTCGGAGCCCGCTCTTTAGTGTTTCATTTAATATGCAGAACATGGAGGTTCCGGCTTTAAAGCTTGGTGATCTTGACATATCGCCTTATGCCATTCAGCATCGCTCGGTCAAATTTGATCTGTCTCTAGAGGCATTTGAACGTGATGGAGAATTAAAACTGAGCCTTGACTATGCAACGGCATTATTTAAAGAGGAGACCGTCCGCCGGTTAGGAACTCATCTTCTGGCGATTATTCGTGAGGCGATCCACCATCCGGATGAACAGATCGGCTTGCTCAATATACTGGACCAGCATGAGCAAATGGAGCGGTTGGAGAAAAAAGATGAAGGGCAAACGAATCGTCATGAGCCATTTCATATCCAATTCTCACGTCAGGCAAAGGAAACGCCAGATGCCATTGCGGTCATGGATGATCAAAGGAAGCTCACCTATTGCGAGCTTGAGGACATGTCAAATGCACTTAGCAGTGAACTGAAGATTCGAGGCGTAGAGAAAGAATGTACAGTGGCGCTCATTCTTGATCGCTCTGTTTATGTCATTGTCTCAATGCTCGGTGTGATGAAAGCAGGAGGTGCATTCGTACCAATTGATCCGGCTTTTCCTGCTGAACGTATCCGCTATACATTAGAAGATTCAGGTGCACAAGTCATCGTCACAAATGAGACGCATACCAATTCCTATAAGGATCAGCAGTCTCTTCAAGTGGTACATGTCGAAAAAGCAGTGCACCAAAACCATTCGTTAGATCTGCCGGATGTATCGGTTGATCAGCTGGCTTATGTGATTTATACATCTGGTACAACAGGGAAGCCGAAGGGTGTACAGCTTACGCATCGTAATCTATCACACTATGTCAACTGGCTGACGAATGCGGTAACACTGCAAGAATGTGATCGAACTGCACTTCTTTCTTCTTATGCATACGATCTCGGTTACACAAGCATTTTCCCTGTTTTAAAAGCAGGAGGTACACTCTATGTTCCTCGTGAAGACGTGTACACAGATCCTGTGCGTCTCATACGTTTCATTGATGAGCAAGAATTGACTTATATCAAAATGACACCATCCCTATTTCATATGATGGCAGATACTAAGAATCATGAATTTGCTGCTTTACGCCTTGTTGTACTTGGAGGAGAACCCATTGTACCTGAGGATGTTGAGACATTTATGAAGCAGCATCCATGCGTGGCAGTGATGAACCATTACGGTCCAACAGAGACCACCATCGGAACAGTGACCAAGCTGATCACACCGCATGAGCTGGGCGCTTTGAAGGAACGCTCTGTGATCGGGCAGCCAATTGCTCACACAAGAGCGCTCGTATGCAATCGAGAGCAGCGCCTTGTCCCTTATGGCGCACCGGGAGAGCTTTATATATCTGGGGAAGGCGTGTCGAAAGGGTATTTGAATCAGCCTGAATTGACAGCAGAACGTTTTCTTGAAAATCCATTTTTCCCTCAAGAGAAGATGTATCGGACAGGGGATTTGGTCAGACAGCTTGCAAATGGAGACATTGAGTTTCTTGGAAGAGTAGATGATCAAGTGAAAATCCGCGGCTACCGAATTGAAAAACAAGAAATTGAGCATGCCGCGCGTGCACTTTCAACCCTTCAAGAAGTGTATGTCAAAGTGATTCACCTGTCCCGTTTGCCTGAGCTGGCGCTATATTATACAGCGCCTGAACATATTGGAACGCTGATGTTTAGAGAAAAGCTTGCGGAGGCACTGCCGGATTATATGATTCCAACCTATTTTGTCAAAGTGGATCACATTCCGCTTACACAAAACGGAAAGGTGGATGCGAAGTCTCTGCCGCTTCCACATGAGATGCATATGAACCGCGCGAAGCACGTAGCACCAGAAACGGCACTTGAGCAAACGCTTTGTGACATTTGGTCAGATGCTCTTGGGGTTGAACAAATCGGTATTCATGACCATTTCTTTGAATTAGGAGGTCACTCCCTCAAAGGCATGGTACTCATTTCGAAAATGCAAGCCAAGCTGAACAAGCATGTGCCGCTCAAGATCCTTTTTGAAAAGCCAACCATACGGGCGATGGCGGCATATTTGGAAGAGACGGATTCTTCAATTGTCACATCCATTCAGCCAGCGGAAAAGCAAGATTTCTATCCAGTGTCTTCTGCACAAAAGCGTATGTATGTGTTACAGCAGCTGCATCCAGAAGCAGTCACCTACCATATGCCAGCCGTTTTAATGATGGAAGGAAGCCTTGATCTGCAGCAGCTGGAAGAAGCGCTTCAAGCTTTAATCGAAAGACATGAATCTTTGCGGACAGCCTTTGTGGAAATTGACGGTGTACCAGTTCAAAAAGTATATCGCCGAGTACCGTTTACGTTAGAGATTGTTGAAGTAGAGAGTGGTCAAGAGCAATCTGTCGTAGAGGAATTCATCACACCATTCTCCTTACATCAGGCACCATTAATGAGAGCGAAAGTGGCAAAGCTTTCTGATGAGAAACATGTGTTCATGATGGATATGCACCATATCATTGCAGATGGTGTCACGCGCAGTCTGCTCATTCAAGAATTGGCGCAGCTGTATGAGAAAAAGGCGTTACCACCGGTTCAGCTGCATTACAAGGATTATGCAGTATGGCAGCAGGAGGAAAAGCAACTAACATCGCTTGAAAAAGAAAGGCATTATTGGTTGAAGCAATATGCACAGCCTCCAGAAGATTTGGCGCTTCCGCTTGATTTCCCGCGTCCTAGTGTTCAGTCATTTGAAGGAGACCGAGTCGATAGATGGTTATCTGCTGAAAAGGCGCAGTCCATCAAATCGCTCATGGCTGCAAAAGGTGTGAGCTTGAACATGGTGATGCAAACCGCGTTTGCCATTTTCCTTCATAAATTAACTGGGCAGACAGATATTGTGATAGGCGCTGTGACAGCAGGACGTACACATGCTTCACTCGAACGGATTCCAGGCATGTTTGTGAATACACTGGCCCTTCGAAATGAATTGCAGCTAGAAGAAACCGCCGAGCACCTGCTTGAAAAAATGAAAGATCGCAACCTATCAGCCTATGAACATCAAGGATTCCCGTTTGAGGAATTGGTGGCACAGTTAGATCTTTCGAAAGACACGAGCCGCAATCCATTGTTTAGTGTCATGCTGACAACAGATGACCGTGACTTGACGTTACCGAAACTGAATGGACTAAAGCTCTCCCAAAAACAGCAGGACACGGTACATGCAAAATTTGATTTAACACTCGGTATATTTGAAGAACAAGATCAAGTGGGCTTGCGCTTTGAATATGCAGCAGCACTGTTTAAAAAGAGTACCATTCAGCGCTGGAGTCGATACTTTGAACAAATCATAGATGAAATGCTGGCTAAGCTGAATCAGCCAATTTCAGCGCTATCTATATTAACTGAAGAGGAAAAACGAGAACTGATCAATGAATGGTCAGGGCCTAACCTTGACGTTCCCACAGGTCAAACCGTTCATGCCCTGATTGAGGCACAGGCACATGGAGTACCTCATCAAAAAGCGGCGACCTTCTGCGGAACAAGCTGGACGTATGAAGAGCTGAACAATAGGGCGAATGGAGTCGCTCAGAAACTCATCTCTCTCGGCACAAAATCAGGAGATCGAGTGGGCATTCTCACCCGCCCATCCCTTCACATGACGGCCGCCGTCCTTGGCGTCCTCAAGGCTGGTGCGGCATTCGTTTCGATTGATGCCGATTATCCTGCGCAGCGCATTGCGTTCATGCTGGAAGACTGCGGGGCAGAGATGCTTCTTATCCAAAAAGGACTCAATGCACCACCTTCTTTCACAGGTCATGTTCTGTTTATAGAAGATGCCGCAGAAGGAAAAGCACAAGACGTTCAGGTTGATGTCAAACCAACTGATCTCGCATATATGATTTACACATCCGGAACGACTGGACAGCCGAAGGGTGTCATGGTCGAGCACCAGTCACTTGTGAATCTTGCTTTCTGGCATAATGATGCCTTCCGGGTGACGAATGAAGATCGAACCGCCAAATATGCCGGCTTTGGCTTTGACGCCTCCATTTGGGAGATGTTCCCAACGTGGATTGCCGGCGCAGAGCTGCACATCATCGACGAAGCGATTCGCCTCGATATGATCAAGCTCAATACGTATTTCAATGAAAAAGGCATCACCATTGCGTTCCTACCGACCCAGCTATGTGAGCAGTTTATGTCGATGGACAATCACTCTCTGCGCTACTTACTGACAGGTGGAGACAAGCTGAAACAGGTGAAGCCGGTTCGATACAAACTAGTGAATAACTACGGTCCGACTGAAAATACGGTCGTGGCAACAAGCGGTATCATCGATCCATATCAAGGCACGCTTCCTATCGGAACAGCGATTGCCAATACCCGTTTTTACATTTTGGGTTCGTTATATGACTTCTCGCCGCCAGGTGTACCGGGTGAGCTCGTCATTGCGGGGAAAGGACTGGCCAGAGGCTACTGGAATCTCCCGGCGGAGACGGACAAACGATTTGTCCCAGACCCATTTTATCCAGGCGAGCGTATGTATCGCACAGGAGATTTGGTGAAATGGACAGAGGATGGCGAGCTGATCTACCTCGGTAGAAAAGACCATCAGGTCAACATTCGCGGCTTCCGTATAGAGCTATCGGAAATTGAAGCCCAGCTCCTTGCGCTGGATGCAGTCAAAGAGGCAGTTGTAACAACAGTCAAAGATACGAGCGAACAAGATTCGCTTGTCGCATATGTCATCACCGATGAAGAAAGGACAGCCCTGAAAGAAAGTCTAAAACGAACGTTGCCAGACTATATGGTGCCTTCATGGATCATCCATCTCGACCAATTTCCAATGACGGCAAATGGCAAAGTCGATCTGAAAGCATTGCCAGCTCCCGATATAGAGGCGAATCAAACAGCATACGAAGCGCCAAGAGATGAAATCGAAGCCCTTCTTTGCGACATTTGGGCAGACGTGCTCGGCGTGAGTCAGGTAGGCATTCACGATCACTTCTTTTTCCTAGGTGGAGATTCCATTAAAGGCATCCAAATGGCAAGCAGGCTCACGCAAGCGGGCTGGAAGCTTGATATGAAACAATTATTCCAATACCCGACCATTGCCGAGCTCCGCCCATATATCGAAGAAGCTGATCAAATGAAAGCCAACCAGTCACCAGTTGAAGGGGAAGTCATGTTGACACCGATTCAGCGCTGGTTCTTTGAGCGAAAGTTCAGCAGTCAGGACCATTGGAATCTCTCGATGATGCTTCATGCGCCAAAAGGGTTTGACTTGGCAATCACAGAACAAGTCTTGCAAAAACTGATTTCACATCATGATGCACTGCGTATGGTATACAGGCAGGAACATGGTGACATCCTGCAATACAATCAGCGGGAGCTCACAGAACCGTTTTCGATCATTTCTTGTGATGTTTCAAAAGAGCAGGACGTGAAAAAGGCCATTTCCATATATGCCAATGAGTATCAGCGGCAGCTGAACCTCGAAAAAGGTCCGCTCATGAAAGTGATTTGTTTCCATACAGAAAACGGTGATCATCTACTCATGGTGACCCACCATCTTGTCATTGACGGTGTCTCATGTCGAATTTTACTAGAGGACTTTATGTCCCTTTATCAGCAAGCAGAACAAGGACAAACGTTTGTTTTGCCGTCAAAAACCCACTCCTTCAAAGAATGGGCAGAGGCGATAGAGCGCTACGCACAGTCACAGCCATTAAAAAGCCAACACGAGTATTGGACAGAGATTGACAGCATGCCATTTACCACTTTACCTGTTGATCATGAAGTGAAAGGAAGAAAAGTCGCTCAAACCAAAGCGGTCCAAATGCAGCTGACAGAAACAGAAACGGAGCATCTTTTGACCGATATTCACCTTCCGTACACAACAGAAATAAACGATGTTCTCCTGTGTGCTCTTGGCCTTGCCGTTCAGGAATGGACAGGTCAATCTCATGTACATGTGCAGCTCGAAGGTCATGGAAGAGAGGATATTTTATCAGGGTTAGATGTATCCCGCACGGTTGGATGGTTTACGAGTATGTATCCAGTCGTTCTTGAAGCGAAGCAGGGTCAGACAATAGCTGATGCCATTAAAGGAACGAAAGAGATGCTGAGACGTGTGCCGAATAAAGGAATTGGCTATGGCATTTTAAAATACGTGACAGCAACGGAGCCATCAGCACAACACGTACATCCTGAAATCAGCTTGAACTATCTTGGGCAGATTGATCAAGAAGTGACGACAGAACTCTTTAGGCCGTCAGCCTATGATATGGGGCGCCAAGCAAGCCCAGATTCGGAAGCTGTTTATAAGCTGAACCTCAGTGGTCTTGTTCAACATAATCGTTTCATTCTGTCGTGCTCCTATTGTGCAAGTGAATATGAAGAACAGACAATTCAGCAGTTCATGGCATTGCTAAAGGAAAAAATTCAATCCATTATCACGCATTGCTTAGCGCGTCATGAGCGAGAGTTTACGCCAAGTGACTTCTCTGCTGCTGATCTTGAAATGGATGAGATGGACGACATTTTTGACATGCTTGAGGAGAAATTGACCTAACACTACTAGATCAGTCATGAAAAAGGGAAGGAGGAGTGAAATAGATGAGTCAATTTAAAAGGGATCAAGTTCAAGACATGTATTATCTGTCACCGATGCAAGAAGGAATGCTGTTTCATACCCTCCATCATCAAGAAAAGGGCTTTTATGTAGAGCAGATGGATATGAACGTGAAGGGCACACTTCGTCATGACTTACTTGAGAAAAGCATGAATATCATCGTGGAAAGGTACGATATTTTTCGTACCGTGTTTCTCCATGAAAAAGTGAAGCGCCCTGTTCAAGTTGTGTTGAAGAAACGTCCTTTTACACTTGATGTCGTGGACATGCAGGATCTTTCTGAAGACGAACAGCTTGTGCGTATTGAGGCTTTCAAACAAAAAGATCAACTGAGAGGCTTTGACCTCTCGAAGGATTCTCTCATGCGGGCATCCGTTTTCCAAACGGGTCCTGCTAGCTATCGCTGGATATGGAGCTATCACCATATCCTGCTAGATGGCTGGTGTTTTGGACTTGTCGTGCAGGAGTTATTTGCGATTTACCATGCACTTTTGCATGACATCCCTTACAGGCTGGAACCAGTCAAGCCGTATAAAGAATATATTCAATGGCTGGAAAAACAAGATAAACAAGCGTCACTTCAATATTGGCAGCAATCATTAGCAGGGTTTGATGGACAATCGACCTTTAAAGAACAACGAAAACAAACAAACGAGCATGAATTAGGCGAAATCGAATGGTCGATGAGCCAAAAAGAAACGGCTGCTTTATCAGAGCTAGCATTGCAGCAGAACGCTACGTTAAGCAGTGCGCTTCAATCGGTTTGGTCGATTCTGCTGAGCAGGTATCAGCGGTCAAACGATGTGCTGTTTGGAACGGTTGTGTCAGGACGTCCGGCAGATTTGGCGGGCGTTGACAGGATGGTTGGATTGTTCATCAATGTCATCCCAAGAAGAATTCAGCTGACAGATCAAATGACATTTCGTTCTCTATTATCAGACACACAGCAGCAGTCTCTTGCGGCAGAACTGCATCAATATATCCCGATTTATGATATTCAGGCAAAGGCAGGTCAGCAGCAACTCATTGATCATATTGTGGTGTTTGAGAATGTCCCAGCTGCAAAGAAGGACGAACAAGAGGCTCTGCTAGGGTTTACTGTGGAAGAAATGAATGTATATGAAAAATCGAACTATGATCTCAATTTGCTTGCTTCGCCTGGAGAACAATTGCAATTGAAGCTAGCCTTTAACCAAAGAGCATTTGACCCTGCATTTGTCCACCGGTTAAAGGAGCAGCTGATTGTTTTGATGAAAGAGGCGATCAAGCATCCAGATCAATCGGTTCATACACTTACTCTCGTGACGAAGCAGGAAAAGCAGCTGATTCTTGAGGAATGGAATGCACCTGAGCTTGAGCATGATCAGCTCTATTTGTCTAAATGGTTTGAGCATAATGTCCACAAACAGCCGAATGCGGTGGCTTTATCAACGGGAGAGCACACGATGACATATGCGGAGCTGAATGAACAGGCCAATCGATTGGCAAGGCATTTACAAAAATATGGGGTGGCACATCAAACGGTCATCGCCATTTTAGCGGATCGCACGTCTGAACTCATTGTCAGCTTGCTTGCTGTCTTAAAAGCAGGCGCAACCTATGTGCCAATTGATCCCGATTATCCGGAAAGCCGCATTCAATATATGCTGAAAGACAGCAGGGCGACGCATCTTCTGACTCACTCAACCTTCATTAGTCAGGCGAAGACACTCGCGTTTGATGGCACGTATCTTTTTGCAGATGATCAGGAAATTTCACTGATGAGCTCGGAGAATCTACCGCTTGAAGCAGGTTTACATGATACGGCATACATCATGTATACATCTGGCACAACGGGACAGCCAAAAGGCATCATGACGACCCATTCCAATATTGCCCGGGTGGTCAAAAATACGAATTACTTAACCATTTCAGAAACAGATACATTGCTGTCGTTATCTAATAGCGTATTTGATGGCTTTACATTTGATGTATATGGTGCGCTTTTAAACGGTGCGAAGCTCGTACTCCCGAAAAAAGAGACCATTTTAGACATGCGCGAGCTGACCGAGCTGATTAGAGGAGAAAGCATTTCTGTCATGTTTGTTCCAACGGCATTATTCCATCTTCTCGTTGATGAAGGGACAGACTGGATGCGTGGTGTGCGTAAGGTGCTATTTGGAGGGGAGCGGGCATCGGTTCAGCATGTAAGGAAAGCCTTTGATGTGATGGGGCAAGGCAGACTGATTAATGTATACGGCCCGACCGAATCAACAGTGTTCGCCACCTATTATCCTGTAGATGAAGCCATACCGGTAGAGGCACGTTCTATTCCAATCGGGAAGCCGCTCAATCAGACGAGTGCTTATATATTGAGTCAGCAAGGACAGCTTCAGCCGATTGGCATGGTCGGAGAGCTTTGTCTTAGCGGCAAAGGACTAGCGAAGGGGTATTTGAATCGTCCGGACCTGACAAAACAAGCCTTTATCGCGCATCCATTTGCTGCGGGGGAAAGGCTGTATCGAACGGGAGACCTAGCTTATTTTCGAGAAGACGGTCTGATTGAGTATGCAGGCAGAGTAGATGATCAGGTGAAAATTCGTGGACACCGAATTGAGCTAACAGAAATTGAAGCCCATCTTCTTGTACATCCAGGTGTAAAACAAGCTGCACTCATAGCTGACCATGATGAAACAAATCATACAAGACTGCTCGCCTATATCACATGTGAGGATGAATGGAAGGACAAGCTCGATGTGATCAAGTCTGGGCTGAAGGAGCGTCTTCCTGCTTATCTGCTGCCTCATGAGCTAATCAGACTCGATAACCTTCCGCTCACGACTAACGGAAAGGTTGATAAACGCCAGCTGCCAAAGCCTGAGGCGCCGCAAGGAAAGCGCCATGTGAAGCTGCCAGTAAACGAAGTAGAACAAAAGCTACTCGTGATGTGGCGGGAAGTGCTTGAACGAGATGATATTAGCACGGATGACCATTTCTTTGAGCTTGGCGGACATTCCTTAAAAGCGATGTCACTTTTGTCCAAAGTGTGTAAGGAATTCGAGGTCCAGGTGCCCATTCACTTGCTGTTTGAGACGCCAACGATTGAAGCGATCAGTCGTTATATTCAAAAGCAGGACCAGGAAGCCGCTGGCTATCTTGTATTCAATGAATCTCAATCGTCAACCGTCTTTGCTCTACCGCCATTACCGGGCTACGGTTTCATCTATCAGGAAGCAGCAAAAACGCTCGATGATGTGCGTCTCATTGCTTTTGATTTTATCGAAACGGATAACCGAATGTCGCAGTACGCTCAGCATGTTCAGCACCTTCAGCCAGAAGGACCGCTGACTTTAATGGGCTACTCTGGCGGCTGCTACCTCGCCTTTGAACTCGTTCAAGCGCTTGAACAAGCGGGGCGTACAGTCGAAAAGGTCATCATGATCGACTCCTATAAGAAAATCGGAGAAAGTGACTTAGAAGGACGATCCATTGATGACGATATAGAAGTGATCGTTCAACAGTCGAAGCAAAGTGAATTGGTTCATGCGGAGCTCGTCCAAGAAGCGCTTGCTCAAAAGACGCGGGCCTACTATGAAACATTTGTTAAGGGGGTGAATCAAGGAGAGATACAAGCAGATATTTATTTTATCCAATCTGAAGAACGAATTGAGATTCCGGACTGGATGGAAAATTGGGCGCATGCGACGACCGGTGTTTATAGCCAATATCAAGGCTACGGTCAACACGCTCAAATGTTCAAGCATAAAGAATGTGCAGCCCAAAATGCACAGCTGATCAAAAGGATATTCAATCAAAAAGATAGAGAACCAGTTTTGTAAACTTTAGGTTAGTCAGGGGTGCAGTCCTGCAGCCCTGATTGACAAAAAAGGAAAGGAACTCATATGAAACCATCAACCATTAACCAATCGAGTCTATATGAATCAATGGATGCCATTTTACAAGATGTAAAGACAACCATTTTACAAACCAACGAAATTGAACGCTTCGCTGTTTTTTCGCGTGAAAAAACCATTCGACCGCGGCCATATCACCTCTCTCATTTATTTCTCGACAATCATTTTGAGCAGGAGGCCGCAGCTGAATCGATACACATGCAAACGGCTGCGCCTGCTTTGGCGGACATGCCGCCCGCCCTTTCCTATGGCGGGGAAATAGATATCACAACAGGAGCACAGACCTTGCAGGACGTCTTAACAGAGGCTGCAAAAACGACAAATGGACTCACCTATATCGTGAATAGTGAGAACGAACTCACGCAATCCTACTCGCAGTTAAAGGAAGACGCCGAGCGGGTTCTGACGGGTTTAAGGGAGCTGGGTCTAAAGGCAGGTGATCCTGTTTTCTTTCAATTTTCATCGAATCATGCGATGGTGACTGCTTTTTGGGCATGTGTGTTAGGCGGATTTGTTCCGACACTTGTATCGGCTGCTCCGACCTACCGGGAGATGAATGCCGCAGTGAAGAAGCTCCATCATGCATGGGAGCTGCTAGAGCATCCGCTTATTTTAACAGATGACACATTGATCGAAGAGGTACAAGGCTTAGCTTTGCTGTGGCATACAGATCAATTACGTGTAGCAGCAGTCGAGCCGATGCTTTCTTTAGAAAGAGATACAGGGGCTTATCCCGCGGCGCCAGATGATTCCGTCTTTTTTATCTTAACGTCTGGAAGTACAGGGATGCCAAAATGCGTAGAGCATTCTCATAGAAGTGTGCTTGCGAATGTCAAAGGAACGGTGGCAGCCAATCAATTTACACAAGAAGATGTCTCGTTAGACTGGATGCCTTTAGACCATATTGGCGGTATTGTCATGTTTCACCTTGTCAATGTGTACACGGGCTGTGAGCAAATTCGGGCAAGAACAGATGATTTCATCGCTCAGCCGTTGCGCTGGCTTGACTGGATGGATCGCTACCGTGCAACGAAGACGTGGGCGCCTAACTTCGCGTTTGCGATGATCAATGATTATGAGAAAGAAATTTCTTCAGGGTCTTGGGATCTTTCTGCCATGACCTGCATGATCAATGGGGCAGAAGCGGTCGTACCGAAGACGATTCACCGGTTTTTACACTTGCTGGCTCCGCACGGCTTAAAGGGAGATGTCATCCGGCCGGCTTTCGGTATGTCTGAAATCTCATCAGCGGTTGTCTTCTCTTTTGCGATTGAGCGGGGAGATGAAAACAGCGGGGTACTGACCTTTGAAGAAACATCGCTGACAGAGCAGCTAAGACCAGCTGAGGCGCGTGAGACAGGAACCGTCAGCTTTACAGAGCTGGGAAGACCAATTCCAGGTATCACGATTCGCATCGTCAATCATCAGCAGGAGCTTCTTCCAGAAGATCACATTGGCAGCGTGCAAATCAAAGGGCTAACGACAATGAAGGGCTATTACAAGAATGATGAAGCGAATCAAGAAGTATTTCAAACAGATGGCTGGTTTCACACGGGAGATTTAGGTTTCCTGCACGAAGGAAGGCTGACGTTAACCGGTAGAGAAAAAGACATGATCATCATCAACGGGAAAAATTATCACAACTATGAAATTGAAGCCATTGCAGAGGAAGTACCAGGAGTAGAAACGAGCTTTGTGGCTGCTTGCTCCGTTCGGATGGAGGCTTCTGCATCCGATGAATTGATTCTCTTTTTTACACCGAAGCTATATGAGCCTTCCTATATCATGAGGGCAAGTCAGCACATTAAATCCCATATTGCGACAAAAATGGGTCTGTCTGCATCGCGTATTATTCCTGTCCAGAAGCATGCATTTCCGAAAACAAGCTCTGGAAAAATAGAAAGGGCGCAGCTCAAGACAAGATGGCAGGAAGGCGAATTCGATGAAATCATCAAGGAAATGGACATCAGACTAGAAAATGAACACACTTTGCCTGATTGGAGCTATCAAAAGGAGTGGATACCTGCTCCGCTTGATGCAGCTGAAAAGCAAATAGTAGGGGACATTGTGATCTTTGCAGATGCATTAGGGCTGGCAGATCAGTTGAAATCTCTTTCAAACAGTGAACAAACATACATTACGGTTGAACCGGGTCAAGAATTCACACAACTCACTCACACTCACTTCATCATCCACCCGAATCGGCCGTCTGACTACGAACAACTCTTTGAGACGCTCCGTTCGTATGGCGTTTCGGTGAAACAAATCATTCACCTTTGGAACTATACAAATCAGAAAGACAAACTTCATGTGGCCATGGCGAAAGAAGCACAGAAAACTGGCAGCATGAGTGCATTATATTTATCAAAAACGGTCGCCGTCTATGAGGAACCTGTTGAGATCACCTTTGTCTCAGCTCATGCGATGAATTTGCCGGAAGATCAAACACATGATGTAGAAAAAGCAACAACAGTGGGACTGATGACATCTGTTCAGCATGAATGGCCGTTTATCAAGGTGCAATGTCTTGATTTTTCTCTGACAGAATTGGAATCAACCCGTTCCCATGCATCAGCCATCATGACAGAATGCACACATGACAAACGCAGTTATATCGCCGCTTATCGCGGGAGTGTTCGTTATATTCCACTTTTATCGCCGCTTCATCTGGAAAAAGAACAAAAGATGAAGAAACCGCCATTTGAATCATCCGGGCTTTACGTGATGACAGGAGGACTTGGCGGAATTGGGAGCTTACTGAGTGAACACCTGCTGAAGTCTGATCAAGCACACCTCGTGTTACTTGGAAGAAAGGAGCGAGAGGCTTTATCTGCGGAGCAGCAAGACATATTGACTTCACTAGAGAAACAGGCGAAAGACCATGGTGGCACCGTTCTTTATGAAAAAGTGGATATCACTGATGCGAAAGAGGTTGAAGCCCTCATCTCTAGGCAGGAGGTGGCTCGAGGCAAAAGGCTGCATGGCATCATTCATTTCGCTGGCATCATTCAAGAAGAGCTGCTTGCAGACATGACGTCCGTTTCTTTACATGACATGTACGAAGCAAAGGTATATGGAACGATTGCACTTCATGAAGCTGCTTCCAAACGTCAGAACGTCTTATTCCTTTCTAGTTCGTCAGCACGTACGTTAAAGGGCGGGATGACCGTTGGCGCCTATTGCGCTGCCAATGAGTTCGTTGAACAATTTGCTCATTATCAGAAGCTGACATCTACAGTGAAGCCGTATTGCTTTAGTTTCAGCATGTGGGACGAGATCGGAATGAGCGAAGGCTCCATGATCAAAGGTATTTTACAAGAAAGAGGCTATCTCCCGATTTCAAAGCAGGTGGGCTTCCAGACGATGCTGGCATGTTTGATGACAGATGCTCCACTCATGTATATGGGATTAGATCGGTCGAAGAAAGAGATTGAGGAGATGGTGCATGCGGAGATACAAAAAGAGCAAGCCATTTATGTCTTTTTCAAAACCGATCAAACAAAGGCGATTGAAGAACGGCTGTATCATTCCATTCATACGTGTTTACAGTCTCGTCTATCTGGTGAATACTCCGTGCATCTCTATCCTGAGGAATGTTGGAAAGAAACAGAAGACGGGATGCCGGATGAAGCGTTTTTCAATGAATTAATAGAAGAAAGCGGACAGAATTCAGAGGATAGAGCTCCTCAAACAGAGACGGAGAAACTCTTGGCGCACATTTGGTCAGAGCTGCTCGATGTCTCAAATATCAGCTGCGGTGATCATTTCTTTCTACTGGGAGGTCATTCGCTGAAGGCAACGCAAATGCTGTCTGCGGTTAGACAAAGAACGGGATTTGACGTGCCGCTCGCTGTTCTTTTTGAACATACGCGACTTGGGGAACTAGCGGACTGGATTGATTCACATGCCAAAGCGGATGAAGCGATTCCGATTAGAAAAATGGAAAAGGGTCAGGAGATTCCGATGTCCTACGCCCAGCAAAGGCAGTGGTTTCTCTATCAATTACAGCCTGATCTTCCATTTTACAATAATACGATTTCCTTTCGGATGAATGGACCTTTAGATGTGAAGGTGCTTCAGAGCAGTTTGCAGCATATGGTGCAAAGACATGAATCGCTCAGAACATCCTTTTCCATGAGCGGAGATGAACCGGTACAGATTATTCATGAACATATGACCTTACCAGGGCTTGAGGTGGTGGATGTATCAGACCTGGCGTCACAGGAAGAAAAAGAACAAAAAGCGTCTGAATGGGCGAAAAGAGAGGCGGGCACAGCTTTCCGCTTAGAGCATGATCCGCTCTTTCGAGTGAAACTGATTCGGTTGTCGGAAACAGATCATTTGCTGCTGATGTCCATTCACCACATCGTGTCAGATGGCTGGTCGATCGGTATTGTCGCGCGAGAGCTATCAGAGTGGTATACAGCGATGATCAAAGGGCGAGAGCCTCACCTGCCGCCACTGCCTATTCAATATGCCGATTATGCGCTATGGCAGAAGGAGTATTTGACAGGCGAGACGCTGCATAAGCAGCTTTCCTATTGGAAGGAGCAATTTGCGGCACCTGTGGAAGATTTGATATTGCCGTATGACCATCCGCGGCCAGCCGTTCAATCCTATAAAGGAAAAACGAAAAAATATCGATTGTCGAAGTCGTTGTCTGAGCAGCTCGCTGCACTTTCTAAGAAAACAGACAGCACACTTTATATGACCTTACTTTCTGCTTTCTCTACGCTTTTACATCGATTGTCTTCACAGGATGAGTTTGTGATTGGATCGGTCATTGCTGGAAGAAATCGTACTGAGATGGAGCATTTGATCGGATTTTTCGTGAATACATTGGCACTTCGGATCGACCATAGCGGGAATCCTGCTTTTGCAGAGCTATTAGAGCGAGTAAAAGAGACAACAGTCGGCGCCTATGCGCATCAGGATGTGCCGTTTGAGATGGTGGTAGATGAACTGAACATTGTACGTGATGCCAGTAAGCAGCCGCTGTTTCAGGTCATGTTTGTTCTGCAAAACTTACCGCTGGAAGCATCTCCAATGGGGGAGGCGACATCGGTTTTAGCCATTGAAGATAACGATACAGCCAAATTCGATCTATCCCTATTTGTTTTTGAAGGGGCTGAGGGTCTTCAATTAAAACTTGAGTATGATGCGGACTTATTTTCTGAAGACACGATGGATCGATTCCTCCGTTACTATGAGATGCTGCTCGAAAGTATTTGTGAAAATCCGGCGCAGCCGATCAGACAAATGAATTACCTGCCAGAGAAAGAGAAGCATCAATTGCTCTATGAATGGAGCGGCAAAACGGATCAACCAGCAGGCTCACTTCTGATCACGGAACGATTTGAAGCGCAAGTGAAAAAGACACCTCATGCAGTTGCTCTCGAATTCCAGGGAGAGCAGTGGACGTATCGCGAGTTACAAGAGAAAGTCGATCTGCTTGGCGCTTATTTGCAGCAACGAGGAGTCGCCCCGCATGAACCCGTCGGGCTTCTTATCGACAGGTCGCCTGAAATGATTCTTGGTGTGCTGGCGATTGTGAAAGCGGGAGGCGCTTACGTGCCAATTGATCCTGAATATCCGGAATCACGCATTGATTATATGCTGAAGGATACAGGCATTAAGCTTTTGCTGACAAAAAACGAATGGCTGAAAAAGGTGTCGATCAGTCAAACCGAGCTCATTTGTCTTGACGAGGGGTATGAAGAGTTTTTACCAGAAGGAGAAGTCATCCCTGCTGCCCTAAGCCCTGATGGACTTGCTTATATCAATTACACATCGGGATCGACTGGACAGCCAAAAGGGGTGCTAATTCCGCATCAAGCGGTCATCCGGCTTGTATGTGAAACAGACTATGTCACCCTTGATGAACATACGCGCATTTTACAAATCGCGAGCTTTTCTTTTGATGCCTTTACGTATGAAATATGGGGGGCCCTTCTGAACGGAGGAAGGCTGATACTCACCGATCGTAATACGATTTTATCAATGAATACACTGGCTGACACGCTGAAAGCTTACAAAATCACAACAGGGTTCCTGACTGTGCCGCTGTTCAACCGGTTAACAGAAGAACATCCAGAAGCCTTATCTGGATTCAACGCTTTATTGGTCGGCGGTGATGCTTTGTCTGCCGCTCATATCCGTAAAGCACTGCCGTATTTGCCTGAAGGGCTTTTAAACGGCTATGGACCAACTGAGAATACGACGTTCTCCTGTGTGCATCACATTCGAGCATTGGACGACGGTCAGGCTACGGTTCCAATCGGTCAGCCAATCACTTATTCACAAGCCTATGTACTAGACGACCAGCTGCAGCCGGTCCCGCAAGGCGTCATCGGTGAGATTTACGTTGGCGGAACAGGGCTTGCACTTGGCTACCTTGGAGATGAAGAAAAAACAGCGCAATCATTTATTCCGCATCCTTTCCAAGAAGGAGCGCGTTTATATAAAACAGGCGATATGGGCCGTTGGCTGTCAAATGGCATCATCGACTGCCTTGGAAGAATCGATCATCAAGTGAAAATTCGCGGACACCGGGTCGAATGTGGAGAAATTGAAGCCGCTATGTTGAGCTTTGAGGACATCATAGAATGTGCTGTTATCCCGCATCAACACGAGAGTGGTCATAAACGCTTGATCGGTTATTTTGTCCAAAAAGGTGCATTGACCCAGCAAGCCATTCGCCAAGCATTAAAAGAAATGCTGCCAGATTATATGGTGCCAAGCCTATTGATGGAGCTGGATGAACTGCCGCTCACACCAAACGGCAAGGTAGACCAAAAGCGTCTCCCGCCGCCAGAGTGGAGACAGGAAGAAGTGGATACGCCAATTGACAGACCAGTCAGTGAGGAAGAACGAGTGTTAGAAAAGGTGTGGTCTCAGCTGCTTGGCGCTCCTTCCATCGGTGTACATGATAACTACTTTGAGCTTGGCGGAGATTCCATTATTGTCATACAAATGGTGGCACGCTTAGCGCAGGAAGGCTACATCATCCAGCCGAGAGATGTGTTTGAAAAGCAGATCATTTCACAGCTTGCCCTCGTCATGAAAAAGGCAGATGTTTCTGTGTCCTATAATCAGGCACCTATTACAGGAGATGTTCGTCTGCTTCCGATCCAATCTTGGTTCTTTGAGCAATCGATGACAAACCAAGATTATTGGAATCTATCGGCACATTTCCAATTCAAGCAGTCCGTGCCGCTAAAGCAGTTAACACAGGTTCTTTCAAAGGTTGCCGATCATCACGATATGCTGAGAGCGACATATACAAAAGAGGCAGATGGCACGTGGGTCCAAACGATTCGTGAGCCTGGCATTACCCCTTGTATCACATCCTTTGATTTGACGGATGTTTCTCAGGAGGAGGCGCTTGAACAAATCCGATTAGAGACAGGAGCTTGTCAAGGAACATTGTCATTAGAGCGGGGAGAAGTGATCAAGGCTATTCTTTTTCACACAAGTCATGATACGTCAGAGCTTTTCATCGCTGCACACCATCTCGTCATGGATGGCATATCGTGGCGCATTTTACAAGAAGATGTAATAAATGGACTGAAGCAGCTTGCTGCGGGGCAGGAAATAATACTTGCAAAGAAAACCGCCTCCTATAAGCAGTGGGCAGATGCACTATATGAATATGCACAAACAGATCAATTACAAGAGCAGGTCCCTTTTTGGGAAAAGATCACGGATCAAGAGGAAGAGGGTTCCCCTTTTCAAACGCCTGCGCTTTCTAATATAGAAGAACATGCAGATATCCTGTCTGTTCAATTGACGAAGGAACAAACCGACATTTTACTAAGGCAGGCATCTCAAGCGTACCGAACAGAGGTAAACGATTTACTCTTATCAGGACTTGCGCAAGCCGTTGGAAAGCCAATACTCATCACGTTAGAAGGGCATGGACGCGAGGATTTATTTGAACAGATGGATTTGTCACGGACAGTCGGCTGGTTTACGAGCTCTTATCCTATTTTTATTCCTTTTATTAAAACCGATGTTGAAAGACAAATCAAAGACGTCAAAGAAACCTTAAGAGCTGTGCCGCAAAAGGGAATCGGCTATGGCTTACTTCAATATATGACAGAATCTCGTTTACTCAAAACGGCAGCGCCGCAGATGAGCTTTAATTACCTTGGACAGTTAGATCAGACAGATGGCGAGGTGAAGCTTTATTTAGCAGATGAACGAAATGGACATGTACACGATCCGAAAGCAGAAAGGCAGCATTTAATTGATGTGTACGGATACGTTGTCAATGGGCAGCTTCAAATGAATTTTATGATGAATCGAGAGCTGCTCCAGCATGAAGATGTGCGCTTGTTACCTGAGCGTTTCAAAGAAAAAATGGAGGACATTCTGACGCATTGTGTAGAGGCAAGAGGCGGCTTTACACCATCTGATTTCTCTATGGTTCAGCTCACGCAAAAGCAAATAGACGAGCTTCCAGACAATGTGGTCGATGTGTATCCACTGTCTCCAATGCAGCAAGGGATGCTGTTTCATGCACTATTGGATCAAGCGTCACAAGCTTACTTTGGTCAGGTGCATATGACGCTTGAAGGCTTAACGGACGGCGAGTCCTATGAACAAGCATGGAATCTCCTTGTAGAACGTCATTCGATTTTGCGGACAAGATTTGCTTGGGAAGGGTTAAAGGAGCCTGTCCAGTTGATTCAATCAGAAGGAAGTATTCACCTCACTCAGCACGATGTGCGCCACCTGAGTGAAACGGATCAGAAGGAGATCATTGAACACTATTTAGTATCCGATCGTTCAAAGGATTTCGATTTAGAAGATATTGATGAACCACTTATCCGTATTGCATTATTCCATTGTGATGAAAGAAAATGCACGTTTGTCTTTAGCTTTCATCATATTTTAATAGATGGCTGGAGCTTGTTCAGCTTTATTGAAGAATCCTTTGCGCTGTATCGCTCCCTTGTAGACGAACGGGAGATCAACCTCCCTGCTGTACGTCCATATAAAGATTTTATCGAGTGGCTGCAAAAGCAGGATCAAGGGAAGGCGAATACGTTTTGGAAACATTATATGTCAGGGGTAGAGGAAGCAACACTGCTTCCTGGAGACAGTGAGCAGGCTTCGGATCATGGAGCAGGTATCACGCAGGTTAGTGTCAAACTGACGCCCCAGATGCAGCAGAAACTAGAAGAGATGACAGGCGCGCAGAAGGTCACGATGAGCACACTGATACAGTCAGCGTGGGGGTTGCTCCTGCACCTTCATTCAGGCTCAGAGGATGTCATATTTGGTGTGACCGTATCTGGCCGGCCAGCGGACTTACCAGAGGTTGAAAGCATGACAGGGCTCTTTATTAACACCTTGCCGCTCCGTTTGCTGATTGCACCAGACTGGACCATCGCCCGCCTGCTGGCACATACGCAAGAAACCGTTTTTCACATGCGTGAATTTGAGTATACGGTGCTGCCAGATATTCAGCAGATGACCGATATCCCGAGTGGACAATCATTGTTTGACAGCATTGTCGTGTTTGAAAATTATCCGATTGAATCCATTGAGCCGTATGGTGTACGCATCTTAGACATCGCAAGCCATGAAGAAACGAATTATGACTTAACCCTTGTGGCTGTTCCGGGAGATACGCTGGAGCTTCGGGTCACATACCGCTTAAATCAATATACAGAAAAGCAAATACAATCACTGATGCAGCAGCTGATTCACACACTTGAAGCCATGACAGAACAAGTGGAGACACCGCTCTCTTCCTTCACAATCGTGACAAATGAAGAAAAAGAACGGATGATCAGCGATTGGGCGAAAAACGCACAAGTCAGCGTGCTGTACCCAGACCAAGAAGAGGTCTACTCAGGTGTGCATGATCCTTCCTGTGAAACGGAAATTTATATCCTGAGTGATGAGCATCAGCTCATGCCGATAGGCTTTCCTGGGGATATCTTTATCGGTGCAAAGGATATAAAAGCACTTTGTGGGGAGCTTGCCGATTGGATGGAGGCGCATAAAATTCCGCATCCATTCAAACATCAAACAGGCGAATACCTCTATCCGACAGGGGATGTCGGCGTTTGGACTGAAAAAAGCAAGATTCAGATTTTGGATTGGATGTAGGAGGAGAAAAACCATGTTAGTCAGTAGACGAAAAGGAAATACAGCAAATCATATCGTCAGAATCAATGGAAAACGAATCGATCTCAAAGCAGTAGAACGTGTCATCATGCATCACTTTCCACTAGAGGAATGTGTTTTGATCCCGAAGAAAAATCAAGAGGGCGGCCTATCGCTTGTGCTATTTGCACAGGCGAAGGACCCTTCGCTGACAAGAGAGGATCTGATGAACGGCCCGCTTCATTCTTATGAAGTGCCATCCGCTCTCGTCTTATTACCTTCCTTGCCAAAGACAGAAATTGGAGCCGTCGATACAGAGGCACTGCTTTCAATTGATGTACTAGATCAAGAGGAATTAAGAAAGATAGAAGAACGCACCAAAGACATAGATGGAGTAGAGGAAGCGGCTGCTTTCATTGAGAGTCAGACAGAAAGACAGACGCCCTATCATTTAGATGACTTATTCCCTGACAGACAGCGTACTCAAGGCAACGAATCGATCTCAAAGGATGAAGCCAGCCAAACAAAACAATCATCCGCTCATGAAAAACCGCCAGCACTTATTTATGGCGGTGATGTCATCGAAAAACCAGGTACACCTGTCACATTGACAGAGGTGCTGATCCGTGCAGCCTTTATGTCACCTGACCACGGAGTGACTTATATCAAAGAAGGCGGTCACGCGGTGACCCAAACCTATCCTGAACTACTAACAGACGCTGAACGGGTCCTGTCTGGATTAAGGGCAGCAGGGCTGACAAACGGTGATCAAGTGTTACTTCAATTGAAGGATCATCACGATCTTATCACGGTGTTCTGGGGCTGTATTCTCGGTGGAATCATTCCAACCCCGGTCTCTGTGCCGCCTGTTTATGATGAAATGAATCAAGGTGTGAACAAGTTGAAGGGCGTATTTCAGCTGCAAAATGAACCATTCATTATTACAAACGAAGCGAGTGCTGAGGACATTGCTGGGTTGCGAGAGGCATTTGAATCAAAAGCGATTCCTATTCTAACAATCGAAACGTTGCTTGCATGCGAACCGGATGAACAGCATTATGAGCCAGAGCCGGATGAGCCTGTGCTTCAGCTGCTGTCTTCAGGAAGTACGGGTGTACCAAAATGTATCCGTCACAACCATCAAAGTATTTTGTCTAGAATCATTTCCTTTGAGCAGGCAAATGGTTTTACGTATGAGGATGTGTCACTTAACTGGATGCCGCTTGACCATGTAGGAGGTATTGTCATGTTTCATGTACATGATGTCTATCTTGGCTGCCAGCAGATTAGTCCATCCATTGATCAATTTATCGAGCGGCCGATGGTGTGGCTGGATTGGGTAGAAACATACGGCGTCACAAGGACGTGGGCACCAAACTTTGCATTTGCCATGATGAATGAATATGAGGATGAGATTCGCAAGGGGGGCTGGGATCTCTCCACCTTGACCTATATCATGAATGCAGCCGAAGCGGTTGTTCCGAAAGTAACGCAGCGCTTCATGCACATCATGGGTCAGCATGGGTTAAGCCGCCATGCGATGGTGCCGGCTTACGGTATGTCAGAAACATCATCAGCTATTGTTCAGTCAAAGGAATTCATGCGGCAGGATGATCAGGATGGACAGCTGACCATCGACCAGACCTCGTTAACGAGTGAGATTCAATATGTAACGCATGATCATCCGCACAAGATGACGTTTACAGAAGTAGGTGCACCGATTCCTTCTGTATGGATTCGGATTGTAGATGAGCATCACCAGGTGCTGCCAGAAGATCAGGTGGGGCGCTTGCAGGTGAAGAGCCCAACGATCATGATGGGCTACTATCAAAATGAGGAAGCCAATCAAGAAGTATTTGCGGAAAACGGCTGGTTTCACACAGGGGATTTAGGGTTTATTCATGAAGGGCGTCTTGTCCTCACAGGACGGGAAAAGGACATCATCGTCATCAATGGAGCGAACTATTTGAATTACGAAATTGAAGCCGTTGTGGAAGAAGTTGATGGGGTTGAAGTCACCTTTGCCGCTGCGTACGGCATTTATAATCCGGAATCAAGCAACGATACGCTCGCCGTCTTTTTTGTCTCACAAAAGGATTCAATAGAGGATCAAATCACGATGATTCAGCAGATTAGAGAGGCGATCATTCGAAAAATTGGGATAGAGCCTGATCACATCATTCCGGTGAAAAAAGACCAATTTCCGAAAACAGAGAGTGGGAAAATTCAACGTGCCCAGTTAGGCGCTGCGCTTAAAGATGGAGTGTTCCGCGACATTGAACGTGCACTTGATCTTGCCTCAGAAAATGAACAAACACTCCCGAATTGGTTTTTTAAACGCATTTGGGCAAAGGAACATATCGGTCCATCTCAGCCAAATTCTACTGATCATGTACTCGTTTTTGAGGATGAAAAAGGGCTTTACCAATCGCTTTACGCACAATTCGAACAAACGAATCAGCCCTATGTTTCTGTGAAAAAGGGGTATGAATTTTTACGCCTGTCAAAAGGAATGTATCAGATGAATCCGAGAATCAAGGGGGATTACGTCAGGCTCGTTGCAGCACTTGAAGCAGATGAACTAAAGACCGGCCGCATGCTCCACCTGTGGAATGTGTCGGACAAAGAAGAGATCGTTGATCCTGCTCAGTTCAAAGAACTGCATGAAAGTACCAGTCAATCCATTTTGTATCTATATCAAGCGCTGAGACAAGAAAATCAAGAGCCGATCCGTCTCGCCGTTGTGACAAAAGGTGGTCAATTTGTGAAGCCGCAAGACGATCTTCATGTTGAGAAAACAGCGCTGGTCGGTCTGTTAAAAACCATCCCGCAAGAATGGGAAGGGGCAGAGGTGGCTCATATTGATATTGAAGCGGAGAATGTGGATCAGGATGCCAAACGCATAGCTGAAGAACTGTCTGCGATTCATATGAAAGCAGAGGTGGCTTACCGACAGGGACATCGTCTCGTACCAAAGCTGGAAAAAGTCGATATGATCGAAGCACCTCAAACAGAAGGGTTTTTAGAATATGAAGGTCTTTATTTGCTTACTGGAGGACTGGGCGGTATTGGGTTTGAACTGTCTAAGCAGATGCTCCAATTTGGCTTAAAGCTCGTGTTAATTGGACGGACACCTCTTGAAGAAGACGTGGAAAAGGAAAAGGCGTTCACACAGCTTAAAGGTCTTGGAGATGTCATCTATGTCCAAGCCGATGTGACCCATTTATCTGATGTCGAGCAGGCAATTTATGAAGCAGAAAAGCATTTTGGACAGTCAATCCGGGGCGCGCTGCATTTAGCCGGAGCCGGCAATGTGTCTGAGCATTTTCAGCATGCGGACAAGTATACACTGGCTCATACATCAGAGGAAGATTTCATAAAAGAATTATCAGGAAAAGCAGACGGAGCCTGGGTGTTACAGGAAGCCTTCAAGCATAATCCGACAGTACCACTCGTCTTTTTTGGATCGGTCAATGGCTTTTTTGGCGGTACAACATTCGGGGCTTACTCTGCGGCGAACAGTTTTTTAGATGGACTCGCGCACGCTCTCACCTTTCAAGAAGGAAGAAGAGCGATCTCTTTGAACTTCAGCATGTGGGATAATCTTGGTTTGTCTAAGGGACATACTGGGGCAGCACTAACTGTTCGTAAGGGATTTCAATTGATTGGAAAGAAACAAGGTCTCCACTCATTATGTCTAGGTGTTCGGCTAAATGAAGCGCACCTATTTATCGGCCTGGACGGGGCGAATCCAGAGATCGCTGGGCATCTTCAACCAGCTTCAATGCCGCGTTTTGAGAAAAAGCTTTATTATACTGTTCAGCCCGGTAAAGAAGTGAATCTTGATGATATCACGGGCGTAACAGTGGGGGACTGGGACATCAGAGAAGTACCGGATATACCGAAAAAACAAGATGGCTCTATTGATCATGAAGCCCTCAAGCTGAATCATTACCAAAACGTACACCAGATTGAAAAACAATTGCCGGAAACGAAGACAGAGCAGGTGCTTGCGGCTATATGGGAGGACATTTTGGAAGTAGATCGTGTGTACAAAGAGGATCAATTTTTTGACCTTGGCGGGCATTCATTAAAGGCGACTCAAACGATTTCCCGTATCAATCATGAGTTTTCAATCAAGGCGCCATTAAAAATACTATTTGAAAGCAAACATCTGGCACATTTGGCACAAATGGTCGAGGACATCAAAGGAGCTCCAGCCGTTCAGGAAGCCAAGATTCCAAAGCTGGAAAAGCAAACAACCTATGAGCTGTCACATGCCCAGCAGCGGATTTGGTTCTTATCCACATTAGAAAAGAGCCATCATTACAATATATTAGGTGCTTGGAAGCTGACAGGACGATTACACATTCAAGCATTAACGAAGGCGATTGGCCATTTAACGAAGCGTCATGAGGCACTGCGTGCAACATTCAAATCACTTGGCGGCAAGCCGGTTCAACTCATTCGTGAAGACCTCCCGCCATCAGTGACAGTTGCGAATTTCTCATTATTTAATGAAAAAACAAGAGCGAGAAGACTGGAGCAGCTCATTCAGCAAGAAGCAAACCGCATCTATGATTTAGAAAGAGGCCCACTTGCGCAGTGGACGATTGTCGATATGGGCAAAGAGGAATATTACCTGCTTTGCGCACAGCATCACATCATTTCAGATGCATGGTCGCTCAGCCTGCTCATTCAGGAACTAGAAGTGGTATATGACGCGTTGCTTGCAGAGAAAACACCTCAACTCCCAGCGCTTGAAATTGAATGGACAGATTATGTTCATTGGGAAAATGAACAATTAAAGCATCATCAAGCTGATCAAACTTATTGGCTTGATACCTTACAAGGAGAGCTTCCAGTGTTAGAGCTGCCGTTTGACCGCCCTCGTCCGCCGGTTCAAACATTCAACGGTGCTACAGAGCAAATCGTACTAGATGAACCGCTTATCCGGCGCTTGCAGGCTTTGTCCAAGCAGCAGGGCACAACACTCTTCATGACGATGCTGTCAGCATATTACGTTCTGCTTCACAAGCTGTCAGGCCAAACAGATGTCATCATTGGTTCGCCTATCGCAGGGCGCGATGCCGAACAATCAGAGAAGCTTGTTGGGATGTTTGTGAATACACTCGCGCTGAGACAGGACGTCTCAAAAGTGGACACATTTGCTGATTTAATGAAAAACGTGAAAGAAATGACGTTAAAAGCCTTTGAGCATCAGCATTATCCATTTGACAAGCTTGTCGATGACCTTTCGATGGATAGAGATTTAAGTCGATCACCTATTTTCCAAGTCGCCATGGGATATGTAACAGATTCGTTAGAGGTAAACCTAAAGGGGCTGACATCTGAACATGTGATGGTCCATCATACAGTATCTAAATTTGATCTTACCCTGCATGTATTTGAACAGGAAGATCAGCTGTCGATTCATGTGGAATACAATACGGATTTATTTGATCAAGAGACAATCCATCGTTATATGAATTATTATCTTCATCTGTTAGACGGCATGACGGCTCAGCCTGAACGCGCATTTTCTGATTATTGCTTAATGGACAAAGCAGAACAGGAAGCCATGATCATAGGGAAAAACCAAACCGATACGTCTTATCCAAGACGAACACTTCAAGAGCTGTTTGAAGAACAGGTGCAGCGTGATCCGCATCGTATTGCCTTGTCCTATATGGAAGAGCATATGACGTATCAAGCCTTGGATGAGAAGGCAACACAACTTGCTGCTTACTTACAGTCAAAAGGAATTGGACCAGGTTCACTTGTACCGATGCTCTTTGACCGTTCCTTTGAAATGATTGTCTCGGTACTAGGTATCGTCAAGTCTGGTGCTGCTTATGTTCCGATGTCACCTGAATATCCAGATGCACGAATACGCCTGATTGTCAGTGATACACAAAGTGATGTGATCTTAGCCCAGTCTCATCTTGCAGATCGTCTAGAGGGTCTTGCAGGCACAATCGTTGAAATGGACAAGCCTTTACCAAAGACAGAAGCAGTGTACCAAAGAGAAAAATCAATCATAGGGGAAGATCAACTGGCCTATGTCAACTACACATCAGGATCAACAGGCACGCCTAAAGGCGTGATGCTCCCGCATGCAGGAGTTGTCCGTTTAGTCAAAGAAACGAACTATATTGAACTAGGCTCAGAAGATAAGATGCTTCAGCTGTCAAACTATGCATTTGATGCCTTTACATTTGAATTATGGGGAATGCTGCTGAATGGCGGTCAGCTGATTTTGATCCCAAAATATGCAGCACTGAATATGGATGAATTAACGCAGTTGATCAAAATACATCAAGTGACAGCCAACTGTCTGCCAACGGCATTATTCAATCGACTGATTGAGCATGACCCAAAAAGTGTGGCAGGCTACCGCACATTACTTGTTGGCGGAGAAGCCATGTCTAGTGAGCATGCCCGAAAGGCATTGCCGTATATGGAAGGTGTGTTGATCAATGCTTACGGTCCAACAGAAAACACGACCTTAGCGACAACTCATCAAGTCACACACGTACCAGAGGATGCAAGATCAGTTCCAATTGGGGTCCCAGTGGCGAACTCGACTGTCGTCATACTAGATGAATATTTCAAGCCAGTACCAGCAGGCGTCAAGGGAGAAATCTATATCGGCGGAACAGGACTGGCTAAGGGGTATCTCCATGATCCAGAACGGACGCAGGAACGGTTTATTGACAATCCATTCCCGGCTTTAAAAGGAGACAAGCTGTATCGTTCAGGTGATCTAGGGAAATGGCGGTCAGATGGCAGCATTGAATACCTCGGCCGAAAAGACAACTTGGTGAAAATTAGAGGCTACCGGATTGAATGTGGAGAAATTGAGACAGCCCTGCTCAAGCATCCACAAGTAAAAGAATGCACAGTCATCGCCAAAACGTATGGCAGTTCAAAACGGCTGGCGGCTTACCTTGTCACTGATGGAGAGAATCCTGTTCCGGGCTGGAAAGCATTTTTACAGGAAAGCCTGCCAAGCTATATGATTCCAAGTTACTTTATCGCAATGGATACGATTCCAGTCACAACGAACGGGAAAGTCGATCAAAAAGCCCTGCCAGAACCGACGGAAATGGTCTCTTCCTCTCATGAAGACGACAAACCGGCAACTGAAACGGAACAACTAATTGTCTCAGCTTTCATGGAAGTGCTTGGGGTGAAACAAGTAGGCGTGCATGACTCCTTCTTTGATTTAGGCGGAGATTCGATTATGAGTATCCAGGCTGTGGCCAAATTAAAAGAAAAGGGCGTTCGTGTTGATCCAAAATGGATTTTCATGCATCCAGCGCCAGCGCAGCTAGCCGCTTACTTGGACACATTGCCAGAAACCGGCGAGCATGTAGAAAGAGAACCGAAGGACTATGTGATCGAGCTGAAAAAAGGCGATCCAACTGAACCGATTATTTTCTTTGCACCGCCTGCCGGGGGGACGGTGATGGGCTATATCGATGTCACCAAGCTCATGACACATCAAGGAGCCGTTTACGCTTTGCAGTCACCTGGCTTATATGAGGATGAAGAACCACAATTCCTTCATTACACAGAGCTTGTCACCATATTTATCGAAGCCATTGAGACCTTCTATCGACCAGGAATTGACTACCTAGCAGGGCATTCAATGGGCGGCCATCTTGCCTACGGAATGAATCAGCGGCTCTGCCATGCAGGAAAAGCGCCGAAAGGACTGATCATTTTAGATACGGTTCCAGTGCTAAGAGATGAGGCAGATCAAGCGCTCCATGCGGATATGAACGAAGAAGAAGTGAAAATGCTTGCGCTCGTCCTTGGAATGGGGAATCTCGTTGGAATCCAGCCAGAAGCTTTACAAGGATTGAGCTTCCAAGAAGTGAAACAGAAAATACTCAAAGAGGCAGAAAAGGATGAAGTGGTCCATCAATTTATGAATGATCACTATTTAGATAAATACTTGCAAATGCAGACACATAATACGATCATGTCACAAGCCATTGAATTAGAAAAAGAACCATTCCCTGTGCCGTTTTATATTGTACAAAGCAGTGATCACGCCACAGATTTCCAGAAGAAGTTTGCAGACTGGGAGGCTTATACGAAAGAAACGTGCACGTATTATCAAATCAAAGGTGACCATGTCACCATGATGAAAAGGCCGCAGGCAGATGAACTTGCACGGATTCTTCAAACTATCATAAAGGGGTAAGGACGTATGAATCAGTTATTTAAAACCTTTGAAAAAAAATCAGACCTCATTCAGCTTATTTGTTTTCCTTTTGCAGGCGGATATTCCGCCTCTTACCGTCCACTCTTTGAAGAGCTTAAGGGCATTGCCGAAGTCACAGCAGCAGAGCCCCCGGGCCATGGGACCAATCTCATGCCGCTTGAATCAAGCATTGATCGGCTGGCTGAGTTGTACAAAGAAGGATTGACAGGCAAATTGAACCGTCCATTTATCTTATTCGGACATTCAATGGGAGGACTTGTGGTGTACAGACTGACCCAACTGCTAGAAAAGGAAGGGATATATCCTGCAGCCGTAGTGATCTCTGCCATTCAGCCGCCGCAAACAAAAAGACAGATTCTGACTCATTTATCCAATGAAGCATTTGTTCAGCATATTGCCGAAATGGGCGGGATTCCAAAGGAATTATTAGAGAACAAGCCAATGATGGATTACTTTACACCGTCCTTGCGCGCAGACTATCAAGCACTGGAAACCTTTCAGCACACAGACAAATCGATCATTGAATCGCCCGTTTATTTATTCAATGGAAAGCAAGATGAGAAATGTATGCAAGATGCAAGCGGCTGGCTAAAATGGGCAAAAACCATCGAACGCACCAATTTCGACGGAGGTCACATGTACATCAACACACACCTCGAGCATTTCACAGAACAGATGAGACATGTCATCCAACATGCAACAAATCATCAATTGATATAGAAATAAGAAAAAACGGCCCATATTGGGTCGTTTTTCTACTGAGGAATAATACTTGAAAAAGCTGATATAGCTATAGAAAATAAGAATAATAATACAAACGGAATGTAAAATTTATAACTCCTATTTTCTTTAGCTTTTACATAGGAATAGCACCATACACTAAATGATACTATGACAAAAATATTGACATTCCATAAAAATGGAAGTGTAATCATGTGTTCAGCATTAGATACCTTAAAGAGATATAAAATAATGACAATCAAATTACCTATTAAAATGAAATAGTAAGCTAATATCCCTCTTTTAAATATGCTTTTATAGGAGTCTTTTATTCCAAAAATTATAAAGCTTAGAAAAATGACTAATGAAAAAAATAAAACTTCTACTATAGGCTTAAATGTTTCTCCAATAACAGCAAGTGAAATACCTATCCACTTACTAACTTCAATTATATCTTGATTTCCTTCGAGTTGTAGCTCTAGTAAATTCTTATTTATTTCATCCATTTTCAATATAGAAAGGATGAAGGCTATAATACCAGAGAGTATACTTACTAATATAATGTGTTTTTTCATAATAACATCCTTTTTCAATATCAAATTTTTATAAAATAAAATTCAATAATCGAAGCAATAAATAACAAGAATACTCCTGTTATGAGCTGCTTGAAGTAGATTTTTCCTTTTGTTTTAAATGAAATTTTGTCTTTAGAAATTATGTACCGTACAATTTGCCTTGATATATCAAATGAGACAAAATAAAAAAGGAACAAACCAACAATCTCCACCGGAGAGTGGAAAATAACATAGTATAATGCTATATCAATGCCATATATATATGTATACGATATAAAAAATGCACCTAGGAAAAACCCATTTAAAAAAATAATAATACTAGATAACAACCCTAAACTAACTATTCCTGATATTAAGATTAGGAGTGACACAAAAAGATTATTGATAAAAATTTCCTGATAGCTATCAATCTGTATGTTGTTTTTAAAATCTACACTATCTATAAACGTTGAAGCAAAAATACTTAAGCTAAAACCTCCTAGAAATAGTATTAAAAAAACAGAGAAATTTTTAAGATAATATTTCAAAAAACTTCTTTTCGATTTGATCTTCATGAAACGTCACTCCTGAAGATTTTTTTTCTGAGTGTATGATACTACCATTGTCAATAAAAAGGATTTCATCGCATAAGTCTGATGCAAACTGAATGATATGTGTGGAGAGCAAAATGATTTTGTTGTCGTCTCTGAAACTTCTTAAATGTTTTTTCATGTCCGCCATGTTTGTAGGATCAAGGCCTGTAAAAGGCTCATCTAATAAAATGATGTTTGGATTATGTAGTATGGTTAAAATAAAAGACATTCTTTGTCTCATTCCTCGTGAAAGAGCAGATGAACGACGATGAGCTTGTTCTTCTAAACCATATTCACTCAACAGATCCTTGATTTGATCAATTTCTAAGGTTTGTTCTACAAGCATGGATTGGTATTTTATCAATTCAAAACAAGTTAAATTTTCAAATAGAATTGGATCGTCTTCCATGTATCCGATTGAAGAGAAGTTTTGTTTACTATCATTTATTAATATTAGACCTTCATCAGGGTTTATTAATCCAGCTATCATTTCTAAAATAGTAGTTTTTCCAGCACCGTTTTTCCCTAATAGTCCAATAATGGAACCTTCTTTGAAATGCATTTCAGGAATCATGACTTTAAAGTTAGATTCTTTGTATTCTTTGGTTAGATCATGAATTGATAACATACTATCCCTCACTCAAATAATGTTTTAAACGATTTATAGTTTTTATTTATTGTTCTATGCCAATAAGTAATTATTAAAGATATAATTATAATTGAACTAGCAGCCATAATTGCATTTGTCACAATGAAATATATTGTGTTATATGAGGAGATAACTGCTAAACCTAAAATGAAACTATAGCAAATATTCAAGGTCAATTTACTAAGGGAACTTGGAATTTGATAAACATATTCCCATTTAAAATAAGGAAATAAAACAGTAGAACCGACAGTACAAATAGCTATTAGAATGCTACAGTTGATTAAAGAAATGATCACGAACACAGGTTTATCTAAATGTATTGTAAAACTAGAGAAAATAGTATATATAATACAAAAAAACAAATGTATTACGATAGATAATACCATCTTGGCTTTAATTTTATTTTTCGCAAAATTAGGTAATTTTTGTTTTAAAGGGAGAATTGGACCGTCAATATCGAACGAGACATAACTTTGTATTGCGTTTGATAAAATAATCATAGGAAAAATAACACAAAAAATAAATAAGAAATCATTTTCTATATCTAGTGTTTCAAGTTGATTTGTATTAACACCATAAAGTATTAAACCTAATAAACCTCCAGATAATGTTAATATAAATAGTGAAACAGACCATTGGATAGGGGGATTTCTCATTAAAAGTGTAATCTCATAAAATAAGATATGATTAAAATTTCTAGATGTTTCTTTTTGCTTTTCTTTAGTTTTTTTCTGAAAATGAAAAATAGGTACATTATGAATATTTCTTTTCCAATTAATCACTAACAGTAAACTAATGAATGTGAAGATTAAAATAATATATATTGAATAACCGGCTAAAGAATTTATTAATAAATTGAATTTGAATACAGTAAATACCCAAAGTAAAATGAGGCCTGTAGTTATATACCCAATAGATGATGAAATTGTAAAAAATCTAGGATTTGAAAGTAAAAATAATAAATGTAATCTAAGTAGATATCCTAAAATAACCGAAGTAATTCCCAAAGCTGCTAATGTAAAAGGTTCTTGATACCCATTTATACTTAAATTTGTTAAGTAAGACCCTAAAAAAAAGAATAATAAACCAACAATAATACTGAAAAACTTGCTCATATCTTTGCCGAAAATGTACTGATCTAGATGGATTTTTAAAATAGCCATCTGTTTTTTATCTGAAGAGAAGAGAATTCTCATCAAACTCTTATCGATATTTACTGTTAACATTAATATCAAAAAAGATAAGTAGATGGTTGGTAAACTTTTAATGAAATAAGTAGTTAGTACACCTAGAAATAGAGGGGATATTATGTATAAGAAAGAAAATAATACAAAAATGAGAGCATTATTACGTTGATGCCTTCTAAAATCATTAATTAACAAGATTTTTGTGTAGGTTAAATATTTATGCATTTACAACACTTCCATTTTAAATTTGTTATAGAGAAGGTATTAAGACCTTCTCTATTAAAAAAATTAGAAAGAAATAGCATATTTTATTCCATATTTCTTAGCGTAATTAACCACTAGAGAAGCAATAACACCAAGTCCGAAAGTACCAAGTACAGCAGCGATAGCACCAACTGTACCAGCTGCATTTAGAATTGCACTAATAGAAGTTATTGCCCAACCAGGTATTTGAGGATAGTTTGCTACTAGATTTGCAAAAGGCGTTACTGGTTCAAGAGTCAATAAAATCATAGTTGTTAAAGTTAGAGTGAAAATAAGACTCAAGCCTAAAATAGCAAATAATCTGTTTTTTACTCCTAATTCCATATTCGACACCCCCTTTCTTACTTATATACCCATATTATACATAAAAAGATTTTATGATAAATGGGTTTTTTATACTGTATTTCATTTAGTTGTAACATAAGCTTTGGAAGTATTTTGATAAAATATTAGAATTGATATGAAATAATTGTTCAAAAATCATCACCTGATAAACTGTTTTAACATCTAGATTGTAAAAGTAGAACAATTACAATGTGTGTTGAATTACAATGACAACACTTCAGTAATTCAATAATGAAAGACGGGACAAAATCTCTGAACAGGTGATTGTCTCTATGTTTTCATCAAAAAAAGCTTTTTTATACGCATTTCTATTTAATAGGAAAGGTAAAGTGAGTAAGTTTGGGCGAAGCAAGGGGCTTCATGATTAGGAATGTCAAAGTAGTCGTCTGTCTAAAGAAATATGTCATCCAACATGCAACAAATCATCAATTGATCAGACATTAAAAAGAAAGCGGTCCTCGTTTGAGGGGCCGCTTTCTTTTATGAATTCTGCTTCTTCACTACATTCCCGCCAATCACCCCGCCAATGACCAACACAGCCCCGATGATATGATAGATATCAATCGTTTCATGTAAAATGAGAACCCCGGCGCCTATTGTGATAAACGCGGATAGATTGTTAAAGGTGCTGACCTTTGCAGCTTCAAGATGAGAGAGGGCATAGTTAGATAAATACGCAGTGAGAAGTGATGAAATAATGCCTAAAAAGAGCATAGACCATACAAAAGATGAATGTGTAAAAGGGCTGAAAAATTGCGTCATTGTATGGTTTACCGAGTGTCTAATGAGAGCGACGGCATTGAAAAAGACAAATCCAAAGAATGTCATCACGAAGGTGAGTTCAATCACATGGAACCGCCGTGTAATCACCCGGGCAAATACACTGTAAGCACTGGATGACAAGGCAGAAAGTAAAATCAGCACATAGCCGATCATGTGTGAATGTTTCACATCAATTCCCTTCATCACAAAGAGGAGCATCACCCCGGACACAGAAAGAATGGTAAAGAGCACCTGTATCCATGTGGCACGTTCTTTTAAAAACCAAGCTGCCAGCACCATCGTCAGAATGGGGATCGTCGCCTGAATGATGCCAGCCTCTGACGAAGACGTATACATTAGCCCCCATACTTGAAATGCAAAAAACAAGACAGGGTAAAGCAAGGAAAACGGTACAAGGTAGATGAGATCACGCCATTGAAAGGATAAACGGTATTTCTTACGTAAAAATGGATACAGCAAAAGAGCGGCTGCAAAAGAAATTGTAAAGCGATGTGCCAATAAATCAATCGGATTCGCTGATTCTAATGCGATTTTCACAAATAAGAATGAAAAACCAATGATACAGGCGTATGCTATCGCAGCAAAATACGCCTTTTGGTTGGAATTGTCCACAAATATTCTCCTCTACACGAGCATGCATGCTTCAGTTGAATTGACCGGTTCTGTCTTTTTATCGTAAACGGATCATCTTAGGTGTACAATAAGAGTTCATGATATCTGTACCGGTACAAGGAGGAAGTAGTGTGAGGAAATATGATCAGCTTGTTCTGAGCTTAAAAGAGAAAATCGAGTGCGGTGAGTACAGGGCTGGTATGAAAATCCCTTCAATTCGCCACTTAGCGGCTCAATATGCTGTGAGTAAAAGCACGGTCATCAAAGCATTAGACACATTAGAGCGTGAACATCTGCTTTATTCTGTGGAAAGAAGCGGCTATTTTGTCGTGAAAACAAATCAGTCGGCGGGTAAGCAGGACAGCACATGGATTGATTTTGCTTCATCTGCGCCTGATCCTGTTGTGTTTCCATATGTCGATTTCCAGCACTGCATCAACCAAGCGATAGATTTGTATCAAAATGATCTATTTATTTACGGTACAGCCAACGGATTACCATCCCTACTACCAGTCATTTCAAAGCGATTGATGGATTATCAAGTATTTGCAAATCCAGAACAGATCGTCATGACCTCGGGTATTCAGCTTGCTTTATCGATTTTAAGCACCATCCCGTTTCCGAATGGGAAACAGACCATATTAGTAGAACAGCCGGGCTATCACCTATACCTCCAATATTTAGAGAAAAATCAATTGCCCGTGCGCGGGATTCAGCGGACGGAAAAAGGACTCGACCTTCAGGAATTGGAGCGCATCTTTCGAGAAGAAGAGATTCGCTTTTTCTATACGATGCCAAGATTTCAAAATCCGCTTGGAACGAGTCTATCGAAACAAGAAAAAATAGCGATTGCAGCTCTTGCCGAGGCGTATGATGTCTACATCGTTGAAGATGATTATGTAGCAGATTTAGAATTCGACACAAAAAGAGACCCGATCTATTCGTACGATCAGGCGGGAAAGGTTATTTATTTAAAAAGCTTCTCAAAAATCATCTTTCCAGGGCTTCGAACAGGAGCTGTCGTCTTACCTGAAGAACTGATTGGACCTTTTAGTGAACACAAACGGCTCATTGATATCGACAGCTCTATGCTATCCCAGGCAGCCTTAGAAATTTATTTAAAAAGCGGGATGTTTGAGCGTCATAGAGAAAGGATGCAAACAACCTATCGAAACCGATCCAAACAGCTGGTGACATATTTAAAAAACGACCAAGGCGCCTATCAGCTGGGGGAAGAGGACCCAGCTACCCATACACATCTTCTTCTCGATCGTTCCATTCCGATGAATCAGCTCATTCATCAGTTGAAAAAGGCATCTGTTTACGTTCAGCCAATAGACCGCAATTACATCTCTACCTATCAGAAGGCGCCCATTCTTCAGCTGAACATCTGGCATGTGAAAGAAGAGCAAATCACACGCGGAGTCGATTTGTTAAAGACGGCACTTCAGCAAATCGCACGTTATTAAAGGCGTGACAGTACCTCTTTGCAAGTGAGTGTCTCGACGCTCTCAGCCGCAACAGGCTTTCTTGTGCACACGGCCATTTGATAAGCAGGATCAAGTGAGTATATATGGACAAAGCAAGGAGCTTCATGATCAGGTAATGTCAAAGTAGCTTGTCCACCTTTTGACAGGCGGGCTGTAAAGGACGAAAGACCATAGGATAATCCCTTTCCGGTCAGCTTGATAAAGGCTTCCTTCATTGACCAGAGATGAAAGAAGTAGGCTTCCTGTCGTTCCACAGGTTGTGAGAGTAAATCCTGATATTCATCATTTGAAAAAAAACGTTTGGCAATCGTAAGATCAATGGGTTTCATCTCCTCAATATCGATGCCAACAGGTGCATCATCTACTGCACAAACCACCCAATCGCCAGAGTGAGAAAGGTTAAAATGAAAAGAAGGAATTTGCCGGACGACAGGCTTGCCATTTTCCTCTGTTTCAAACACAATTTGATCTATAGGAATGGCGTACATATCATGGATGATTTGACGAATCAACACTTCACCTAACAGCGTTCTTCTTGCATCAATCAGAAAACGAAAGCGCTCAGCCGCAGCACGCTTTTCAGGTGACACAAAGGGCTTCAGCCGATCGATTTGTTTTCGTGCTTCTATGTCTTGTAAGTGTTGTAATTGGATAGCGAAAATCTTCATAACGAACCTCAATTTTTTACATTTATTGTACCATTTGAGGGGGCCGTGCAAAAGGAAAACAGGAATCATCGTGAAAAAGGCAGCGTGTCCCGCTGCTTTTTACGTCTGTTTGATGACGTGAACACCATTCGGATCCGTCATATTCATCGCCTCAGAATCAGACATTTTCACCTCGAGTAAGGAAAGGCGTTCTCCTATTTGCCAGTGGATGGGCTGGTTCAAACCAAACAGCAGCTGATCGAATTTTGGTGTATGTAACAAATCAGGAACAGCAATCGTCATCTCACGCAGCGCTTCTGCTCCATTCTCAATAACATCTATACGGCGCTGCAATTCGAGCCTGAAACGAAATGGTGTGGAAATAAATGTTCTTCGTTCCCCAGCTTGGATCGGCCAGTTCAGCTCTTTTGCCTGTACAAGCAGCTGATCATATTCTTCTTCTGTGACCAGAAAGCCGATGTGATCAAAAAGCACTTTCTTGCTATAACCGAATGTAAGGTTGATATGTCCCTTTCTCATTTCGACAATTCGAAAGCTCGGCTCTTTCTCTCTAAAATCATCCCATGTGAGCGGAGGGTGAAAAGAACCGTCCTTTGTGAAACGCTTCTTTACTTGAAAGCCTAGTGCAAAGTAAGCCTTTTCGGTCTCTTCAACAAATGGTGTCCAGTAATGATAGTGGAAAAGCTGCATGAAGACTCATCTCCTGTTTTTAATATAAGAATATTCAGTTTATTAAATGTAACACAAGAAAAGCCATTCTCATCAGTAGAATGGCTTTTTCCTATCGGGTAAGAGTTTGAACGGGCTTCTCTGCCGTTTTTGTAATGAGCAGCTGCAAGAGCCGTGTGGATTGTGGCAATGAGAAACGAAGCACAAGTCCTGTAAAAATGGCGGTCAAAATGGTCCCGATTCCGATCGGTCCACCGAGTATCCATGCAAATAGAAGCACAGTTAATTCAATGCCATTTCGGACCCATTGTACGTTCAACCCTGTTTTTGCTGAGATGAGCAGCATTAATGAATCTCTTGGACCGGCGCCAAGATTGGCTGAGACATAAATGCCAACGCCATATCCAGAAACAACAACGCCCGTAATAAATACATATAAAGCGGGTAAATACCCATGTGGTGCAGGTAATACCGCGTTAAAGAAATCAATAAACATGCCAATCAGCACCATGTTCAGTAAAGCGCCGATCTTTGGAAATGATTTCGTAAAAACAGATGTTAGTGTCACAATCAGTGCACCAATAATAATGGACCATTGTCCAATCGTAAGTCCAAAGTGCTGAAACAGTCCGTAATGAAAAGCGTCCCAAGGACCAATTCCAAGGATCTTTCCTTTCACTGTCAGCGATAGTCCAAAAGCAAGTACGATCAATCCAACAAAATAAAAAAACCAACGTAAAAGATGTTCCCGCTTCAAAAGCTTTCCCTTCTTTCTTAAACACTCGATTTCTATCGTAACATACTCACAAGCCCCTTTAAATGGCTTTGCTCGATTGTAATCGCTTACTTAAGAAAAAGATTTTTTTCGAAAAAATGAACGAAAACATCAAAACAAGCAGCAAGACTTTTGGATTGTTTTTTTTAACAAAGCGAACCAATTATTAACTTTTTTTATGAAAATAAGAAAAAAATGCAATTGAATTTGACAAAAAAATAATCTTTATCCATTTGAAGGATAATTAGCTTTAAATAGAAGAGATTGTATATAAATCACGTCATTAGACATGTTTCATTGGATAGGTAAAATGTGTGGAACGCAATGAAAAAAGCTTCTTTTATTGGAAAAAACATAGATGGAATAAATGATGAGAGGTGTATGTTACTAAAGATCTATTTTTGTCGAAAATAGTCGTTTAGTCATGTTGAGGCTTCTGAAATATTACTGATATTCTTTACCAAAGTATGGGGGGTGAGCTGGTACATACCTTTGCTATATGAAGCAAGAAAAAAGGGAGGTCAAAGAATGAACATGTTGAAAAAAACGAGTCAATTATTTCTTATATTGGTGCTGGTGGTTGGAAATTTATTAACGGTCTCACCAGTTGTTACGAAAGCCGCTGGAACGGTGGTTGTAAACAACACAGATTCCTACATGATTGGGAGTAGACCACTAGTTCTTCAGCAACTTGATGGGAATAATCCAACACAAGTAAAAGCTAGTGTACAGGTGAAAGGAATCGATATAGGCGCAGTGAATGGTGTTGCTGTAAGTGATCGAGAGAATGTTGTATATGCAACTGCAAATGGCACTGACCTCACTCTTTATAAAATAAATGCGACCTCCGGGCAAGCAGAACGCGTAACTAAATTACCTGAAGGCGCTTCTAATGCCGTTGTGTATAAAGATAAATATATATATTCTTATTCTTCTAATGGAGATTATTTCCTTGGAACGTACGATTTAGCTACGGGTCAAAAAACGTCCAAAAAAATTGTAGGCTATGACATCGGCTCTGGCGTTGGCGGGGACCTTGTAGTCGATAAAGACGGCTATCTTTGGTTCGCATCTAATGGAAGTGGAGCCATTGCGCAAATGAATCCAGATACAGCTGAAGTGATTCGTGTCATTCCAATTAAAAATGCGGATGGTAAAACGATTGACGGAGGCGTTCGAGGGATTAGCTTTTTGCCAAATGGACAAATGCTATTACAGTCAGGGTTAAATGAGTCTATCGGTCATTCTACTCTTTTTACACTTGATGCGAAAACATTAAGTACAACTTATATGGGCACTGCTGGTGATTCATTATCTTATGATTTAGCTTCACGAGTAAAGCCAGAATTTGATCCATATCCTCCTAACCTTGAATCAGAAAAATCTGTTGTCTTACAGAAAAAAGCAGAGGGCAACACAGATGAGAAGCATCCAGAAGTAGGAGACACGCTGCTATATACTATTAAAGCAAAAAATACCGTGCAATATGGTATTGTCAAAAATCTGATCATATCAGATAACCTTCCGAGCAGCTTAACCTATGTTCCAGGCTCACTTAAGGTGGATGGCGCAAGCGTAACAGATGCAAAAGATCAAGACAAAGGTGATTATACAAATGGCACTGTTACTGGTCAAATAGGTGATGTGAAAAATACCGATTGGCACACAGTGACATTTGAAGCGAAAGTAGCAAAAGGTCAAGCTGGCAAAGATATTCAAAATACAGCCAATGTAAAAGGGGAAAACACACCGCCAGACAAACCAACAACAAACATAGAAATTTATCCTCGTGATCCAAAGCTTGAATCAGAAAAATCAGCGGTCTTGCAGAAAAAAGCAGAAGGTAATACAGATGAGAAGCATCCAGAAGTAGGAGATACATTACTGTACACCATTCAAGCCCGTAACGCTGTTGAAGATAGCGTGATCGAAGACCTCGTGATATCTGACAAGTTACCTCAAGGATTATCATATGTACCAAATTCACTTCAGGTAGATGGAAACTCAGTCACGGATACAAAAGATGACGACAACGGTGATATGACAGACGGAACTGTCACTGGAACGTTCGGTGAAGTAAAAGATGCAAAATGGCACACAGTGACGTTTGAAGTGACGGTTAACAAAGGTCAGGCAGGCAAAGACATTCAAAATACAGCCAATGTCACAGGCGGCAACACACCGCCGGACGAGCCAACAACGAATGTAGAGATCTATCCTCGTGACCCAAAGCTAGCTTCTGAAAAATCAGCAGTTCTGCAGAAAAAAGCAGAAGGCAATACAGATGAGAAGCATCCGGAGGTCGGCGACACCCTTCTTTATACGATTAAAACAAAGAATACGATAGAAGACAGTCTCGTTGAAAACCTAGTGATCTCAGATGAACTGCCAGAAGGATTATCGTATGTGCCAAATTCACTTCAGGTGGATGGAGATGCAGTGACAGACACAAAGGATGACGACAACGGCGATATGACAGACGGAACCGTCTCAGGACAATTTGGTGACATTAAGGATACGGACTGGCATACCGTGACGTTTGAAGTGACGGTTGAAAAAGGACAATCAGGTAAAGACATTCAAAATACAGCCAACGTCACAGGCGGCAACACTCCACCAGATAAGCCGACAACGAATACAGAAATTTATCCACGTGACCCAAAGCTAGCTTCTGAAAAATCAGCAGTCTTACAGAAAAAAGCAGAAGGTAACAAAGATGAGAAGCATCCGGAGGTCGGCGACACCCTTCTTTATACGATTAAAACAAAGAATACGATAGAAGACAGTCTCGTTGAAAATCTAGTGATCTCAGATCAATTGCCAAAAGGGCTGAAGTATGTCGCTGGGTCACTTCAGATCGACGGGAATGCAGTCACAGATGTGAAAGACAATGATAACGGGGACTTTACAGACGGAACAGTCACAGGTTATTTCGGTGATATCAAGGATACGGACTGGCATAAAGTGACATTTGAAGTGACAGTCGAAAAAGGACAATCTGGTCAAGATATTCAAAATACAGCCGAGGTCACAGGCGACAACACGCCACCAGATGAACCGACAACGAACACAGAAATTTATCCACGTGACCCAAAACTAGCATCAGAAAAAACATCCGTCATTCAGAAAAAGGCAGAGGGCAACACAGATGAAAAGAAACCGCAGGTAGGAGATACCCTTCTTTATACGATCAAAACAAAGAATCTGGAAGAAGATAGCTTAATCACAAATCTAGTGATTTCAGATGAACTGCCAGAAGGTCTTGCATATGTCGCAGGTTCATTAAAAGTAGATGGACAAGCAGTGACAGATGCAAAAGATGAAGACAACGGGGATTACACAAAAGGTACGGTGACCGGTCAATTTGGCGACATCGAGGATACAAAGTGGCATACAGTGACGTTTGAGGCGAAGGTTACCAAAGGCCAATCAGGTAAAAGTATTCAAAACACAGCGAAAGTAACAGGCGAAAACACACCGCCAGATGAGCCGACAACCGAAACGAAAATTGATCCAAGAGATCCAAAGCTTGAATCAGAAAAAACATCAGAGATTCATCAAAAAGCAAAAGGCAACACAGATGAAAAACAAGTACAGGTAGGCGACACCCTTCTTTACACAATCAAAACAAAAAACAGTGTAGAAGACAGTGTCATCAAAGATCTAGTGATTTCAGATGAATTGCCAAAGGGTCTTGCATATGTCGCAGGTTCATTAAAAGTAGATGGACAAGCAGTGACAGATGCAAAAGATGATGATAACGGAGACTACACAAAAGGTACGGTGACCGGTCAATTTGGTGACATCGAGGATACAAAGTGGCATACGGTGACATTCGAGGCGAAGGTTGTCAAAGGTTCTGAAGGTCAGACAATCATGAATATCGCAGTTGTGAAAGGTGAGAATGTAGACGAACCAGACAAACCTGAAAACTCAACAACGGTTGAACCGCCTCGCGTGCCAGAGGTGCCAACTGTTCCAGATCAGCCATCTGAGCCACAAGATGAAACACCTGGTCATCACCTCCCGAATACAGCAACAGCGATGTACAATCTTCTTCTTGCAGGATTTGCACTTGTTCTCATTGGTGTATCCCTGATTGTGTGGAAAAGAAGAAAAAGAAACGGATAAACGGTCATGTTTCAAAAAATCATCTCTGCCGTATTGATCACAGTGGGTTTTTGTTTGGTGGTTGGCGGGTGCTTGAGTATCATTGATGGACAAAGGGAAGTAGAGACATCGTTTCAGGCTGCTCAAGCAGTCATCCAGCATAAGGTGCAAAAGGATTCTTCTTTTGCGCCGCAGGCTGGTGAAACAATTGGGCTTTTGCACATTCCAAAATTAAATGCTAAGTTACCCATTGTAGAAGGAACAGATGCGGATGACTTGGCAAAAGGTGTTGGACATTATCAAGAGAGCTATTTTCCTAATGAACAGGGACAAATCGTTTTATCTGGACACCGGGATACCGTGTTCAGACGAACAGGAGAACTTCTCAAAGGTGATCAGCTCGTCATTGAGCTTTCATATGGTCGATTTGTCTATGAAATAGAGAAAACAAAGATTGTAAAAAAAGATGATACAAGTATTATTACACTGCAACATGAAAAAGAAGAACTTGTCCTAACGACATGTTATCCTTTTTCTTATATCGGTCCTGCACCAAACAGATATATTATATATGGAAAGCGTGTTTAGTCACTGAACTAGCCTGCCACTCCTCCTTTAAATTTTTCAACCGACAGAGTATATCGCAGATAAGAGGATGATAGCTCATATAGTATCTATAGATGCAGGGGGGGGTCAATTTGATAAACGAAGACTATGTAAGGCATATAGATAAATTCGGGAGAGTTGTCCTTCCGACAAATATTAGAAAACGATTGAAAATTCGCCCGCAAGATTTTATAGAGATCTATCAGGAAGAAGGCCAAATTGTGTTAAAGCCTTATTGGCAGGACAAACCATGTATAGTGACGGGGCAAGTGACATGCTCCAATAAGGCGCTATCAGGTGGAGTAGTCGTCAGTCCAGAGGGTGCAAGACTGCTCCTGCAAGACTTACTGGCGCTACGCTTACAAAAAGAAATATAAAAAAAGGCTGTTCTCATCACGTGAGAACAGCCTTTTTCTATCATACTGGATTCAAAATCCGGTTTAAGAATTGTTTTGTTCGTTCTTCCTTTGGTCGTTTGAAGATTTCCTCTGGAGGACCTTGTTCGACGATGACGCCGCCATCAATAAAAATCACTTCGTCTGCTACTTCTTGGGCAAACTTGATTTCATGTGTGACAACCGCCATGGTCCAGCCTTCTTTCGCCAAATCCTTCATGACCTTTAAGACTTCACCGACAAGCTCAGGGTCAAGCGCAGAGGTTGGTTCATCAAAAAGCATGAGCTCTGGCTGAATAGCAAGTGCACGGGCAATGCCGACACGCTGCTTTTGGCCGCCTGAAAGCTGGAATGGATAAAGATCTTTTTTATCTTCAAGGCCAACCTTTTGCAAGAGCTGGATGGCTTCTTTTCGAACCGTTTCTTTTGGCCGGCGCTGCACTTGAACAGGACCTTCCATCACGTTCTCAAGCACGGTGCGATGCGGAAACAGGTGATAATCCTGAAACACCATGCCCGACTTCCGGCGAAGCTTCAGCAGGTCAGCTGATTTATTCTTTTTCGAAAAATCAATCGAGAAATCATCGAAGGTTAAGGAGCCACCATTTGGTGTTTCAAGTGCATTTAAACAGCGAAGCATCGTTGTTTTCCCTGAACCTGATGGGCCAAGGATGGCAATAACCTGCCCTTTGTTGATCGTAAAATCAATCGACTTTAGAATCTCATTTTCACCAAAGGATTTCTTTAAGCCTTTGACTGTTAGCATGTCATTTCCTCCTTACCTTGCGACATATCGATCAAGTCGTTTTTCAATTTGGTGCTGAACGAGCGATAGAATGAAGCAGAATATCCAATAAATCAGGGCCGCTTCCATATAAATGAACAAAATCTGATCCAAGTTCGCCGCAGCAATTTCCTGTGACTTCCGAAAAAGCTCTGCCACGAGGATTTGGGATGCAAGGGATGTATCCTTAACTAAGCTAATAAATGAATTAGATAGTGGTGGAATCGATACACGCACAGCCTGCGGTAAAATGACACGGACGAGCGTTTTGCGATGAGTCATGCCAATGGAATAACCAGCTTCCCATTGTCCTTTAGGAACAGATAGGACGGATGCACGGATAATTTCCGACGCATACGCACCTACGTTTAATGAAAAAGCTATAATGGCACTTGGATATGGATCCAGTGTGATATTAAATGTCGGAAAGAAATAGAAAATAATAAACAATTGCACAAAAAGCGGCGTTCCGCGAACGGCCGACACATAGATGGAAAAAATCCATCTGAGGGCTTTGATTTTAGACATTCTAGCAAGAGCTGTCACAAGCGCGATAAAAATACCAATAATGAAGGCAATGATGGCGAGGGGGATTGTATAATAAATCCCCTGCATCACCATTGGCCAAAAAGATTGCTGAAGAAGATCCCAAGGAATGACGACTCCTAGGGTATTACTTTGTAACATCTTCACCAAACCATTTCTTAGAAATCTTAGCAAGTGTACCGTCTTTTTTCATTTCTTTTAATGCGCCATTCACTTTATCAACGACTTCGCCGCTGCCTTTTCTGAATGCAAAGTAAGTTTCTTGAGGATCTCCTGTTTCAAATGCAACTTTTAGGTTTTTGTTCCCGCTTGTTTTCAAGTAATTCAATACAGCCAATTTGTCATTGAACGTCAGATCAGCACGTCCTTGCTGAATCAATTGAATGGATTGTGCAAGACCTTCAACGCCTTCAATCTTAGCGCCAGCATCTGTAGCCAGCTTATTGTAGTTACTTGTTAACGATTGTGCTGCTTTTTTTCCTTTGACATCAGATAGTTTCTTGATGTCATTGTTATCTGATTTTGTCACAACAATGGCTTGAGATGTTGTGTATTTATCAGAGAAATCGTATTGATTTTCACGTCCAGTTTTACCAACTTGGTTCGCTACCACGTCAAAACGTTTTGAATTCAGTCCAGCAAACATGCTGTCCCATTGTGTTTCCTTGAATTCAGGTTTTAAGTCAAGGCGTTTTGCTACTTCTGTGATGACCTCTACATCATAGCCAGTTAATTTATCTGTCTTTTTGTCATGGAATGTGAAAGGAGCATAAGTACCTTCTGTACCGATCGTTAATACGCCTTTATCCTGAATGGATTTCCAAAGGTCACCTGATTCCTTAGACCCAGATTGTTTATTCGCGTTGTCGTTTGCACCTGATCCACATGCAGTGATCAATGCAACACAAACGCCTAACATAATGGCAAAGAACATTTTTTTCATTTTATTCCCCACTTTTCTTGTTGGTATTTACAACATATGATCTTACAGAGAAGCAACCTAAAAGTAAAGCATTTGAAATTATCTTGAGCGAATCTCACCAACTTTATGCCTGCAAACAGTCGAACGGACAAACGATAGAACTATACCCAAATTAAAAGGTGAATAAAACCAAACGCAAGTTCAAACGATGATTAAGATGATTTGATTGGTGGAACGTTAGATAAACGATTCGATGGTAAAATATGCTATGATCATCACAACGAATTTTTCCAATCGATTCAGTTGACTTCTAAGAAACAAAAGGGAAGTGTGAACATTTGCATATATCGAAACAAAAACCTGTCATGATCTTAATACACGAAATATACGGAATAAATGATCATATGAAGAGTATGATCCATTATTTTGATAAAGCTGGTTTTGAGGTTTATTGTCCTCATTTATTGGGACAGGCGAAGCACTTCCCTTATGTCAGTGAAAATGAGGCTTACGACTACTTTATGAATAAAGTTGGTTTTGATAAGTCGGTAAAGAGTGTACTGAATCTGGCAAAAGAGTTGAAAACGAAGAATGCCGCGATAGACATATTTCTACTAGGTTTTAGTGTGGGGGCAACAATTGCCTGGCGATGCAGCCAAAATGATCAGCTGTTTACCGGAGTCATTGGATTTTATGGTTCAAGAATCAGAGATGACGTCGATCTTGCGCCCGCATGCAAAACGCTGTTATTTTTCCCGAAGATCGAAGCATCCTTTAATCCCAGGGAGATTGCGAGTGTTTTGGAGAAAAAGGAAAAGCTTTGCGTGACAATAGTAGAGGGAGAGCATGGATTCGCCAATCCATATTCTGCGGCTTTTCACGCTGAATCTAAAAATCGCTGCTTTGAGGAAATAGATGAATTTATCAAAGTGTGTTTGCTAAATGCAGAATGATTTGTGACTAAAGTGATCATAAGAACTGTCTAAAATGAGACTCGAAAAGAATGAAACGAAACCAGTGTGCAACCATAAAGTTTCATGCTGTTTTTTTTGTGCAATATTTTAGATATATGGCATCCTATCAAATGGTTTGATCCACCACATAGTTGTGCGAACATTACTAAAATAAAGACTTTGTAACAGTGACCATAGAAGGAAGCATATTTATTATAAAAGATGTATAATTAATAGGTTGTTTTGAAAATGGAATGAATCACATGGAGACATGTTTTGATAACAGAACATCTTAGAAGAAGGAGGGCATCATTGTGGATGTTGGACAAAATCAGCCTGAACAATTGAAAAGGGCGATGACCTCCCGTCATTTATTTATGATTTCACTTGGCGGCGTCATTGGGACAGGCTTTTTCTTAGGAACGGGCTATACGATTGGACAAGCAGGTCCAGTCGGAGCCGTTCTTTCTTATATTGTGGGCGGATTGATTATGTATTTAACCATGCTGTGTCTTGGAGAGCTGTCAGTTGCACTTCCTGTCTCGGGGTCGTTTCATACGTATGCGACCAAATTTGTCAGTCCAGCAGCTGGTTTTGCTGTTGGCTGGATCTATTGGCTCGGATGGGCGGCAACCGTCGCACTTGAATTCTTATCAGCAGGACAGCTGATGAGGCGCTGGCTACCACAAGTGGACGTGTGGATCTGGTGTTTACTATTTGGGCTGTGTCTTTTCTTATTAAATGCCCGATCTGCGAAAGCGTTCGGGGAGTCGGAATTTTTCTTTTCAACCATTAAGATTGTCGCCATTTTATTATTTATTGGAGTAGGCGGAGCGGCGATGTTTGGTTTCATTCAAACGACGAGCGGGGAACCAGCTCCTTATTTCAGTCATTTTGTGAGTGATGGACTGTTTCCAAATGGATTGCTCGCCGTTGTGGTCACAATGATCACGGTGAATTTTTCGTTTCAAGGAACAGAGCTGATCGGGATTGCGGCAGGGGAGAGTGAAAACCCTGAGAAGACCGTTCCACGTTCTATTCATCAGACGGTTTGGCGTACACTCGTTTTTTTCGTCTTATCTATTTTCGTCTTAGCGGGTATGGTGCCTTGGAAGGAAGCCAGTGTGCTGCAAAGCCCATTTGTCACCGTGTTTGAGAGAACGGGAATTCCCTATGCGGCAGACATGATGAACTTTGTGATTATCATTGCTTTATTATCTGTTGCAAACTCTGGATTGTATGCTTCAACGAGAATGCTGTACTCCTTATCAAAGGAAGGAATGGCAGGAAAAGCGTTTAGACGCGTGAATCAGCGCGGTATTCCGATGAATGCCTTACTACTCACCTTCCTATTTACAGGTATTTCGCTATTATCCGGGTTCTTTGCAGAGAAAACCGTTTTTGCCTGGATCGTGTCCATTGCCGGCATGAGTGCTCAGACTGGCTGGATCACAATCACATTATCACAGCTGCTTTTCCGCAGAAGATATTTAAAAGCAGGCGGAAAGCTGGAAAACTTAAAATTTAAAACGCCTCTATATCCGGCTCTGCCGATCATTGCAATCACGCTGAACTCCATCGTTTTGGTCAGCCTTGCCTTTGATGCGGAGCAGCGAATTGGGTTATATGTCGGCGTACCACTTATGATCATTGGGTATGTCGTCTATCACCGCTATGTGAAGAAACATCAGGCGAAAAGTGAACCGCTCAAGCTGCAAATTCATGGAGATGATGAGATCCGGTTTTAAACCAACAAAAAAGAAGCCCCCAGTCGGGAGGCTTCTTTTTGATTTAATGAACGCCTTTCATCGCTTTCTTAATCATTGGTGTAAGCAGAAGCATGACACCACATAAAATGATGGCGATGAGGCCGATGATACCGAAATAGACGGTTTCTGGCACTTTATCAAACAGTTTGACCACTTGTGCATTAATTGCCTGTGCCATTGCATTTGAAAGGAACCAAAGGCTCATTGTTTGCGCTGAGAAGGCAGCAGGTGCAAGCTTTGTTGTCGCTGACAAACCAACTGGTGACAAGCAGAGCTCTCCGATCACAACAAGGAAGAAGCTCAGAACGAGCCATAATGGACTCACAAGTGTGTTTGGACCAGACATGTATGCAGGAATGATCATGATGATAAAGGATAACCCAGCAAACAGTAGGCCAAGTGAGAACTTAATCGGGGTAGACGGCTGTTTCTTTCCAAGTCTGACCCATAACCAAGCAAATACTGGGGACAGCAGCACAATAAAGATTGGGTTCAATGATTGGAACCAAGAAGAGGCCAGTGTCATCCCGAAGAAATTCAAGTTTGTTCGTTGATCCGCATATGTGGCTAAAATGTTTGAGCCTTGTTCTTGAATGGCCCAGAACATCACCGCAGCTAGGAACAATGGAATATAAGCGAGTACCCTGGATTGCTCCACTGCGCTTGTCTTTTTACTGAAATACATCACAATAAAGTAAACAATCGGAATGAGGACGCCAAGGACACTGACAAACCAAGTGAATAGGTTAATGGTAAGCGCGCCTGTTTGAATACCAATGACAGCAAAAACAGCGAGCACAATCACGATCAATGTGCCGAAAATTTTGATGTTCTTGCGTTCAGCGGCAGATAGCGGATTTGTGACATAGGTGCCGGCAAGGCCAAGATTCGGCTTTTTCGTGATCACAAACGTAATGAGTCCAACAAGCATACCAACGGCAGCGAGTGAAAAACCAAGATGGAAATTCACTTTTTGACCGAGTGTTCCGACAATTAATGGCGCAATAAAACCACCCATGTTGATTCCCATGTAGAAGATACTAAAACCAGAATCTCTGCGAGGGTCCGTTTTTGTATACAGGTCACCAACAATGTTTGAAACGTTTGGCTTTAGAAGACCTGTCCCAATAATAATCAGCCCCATACTAATAAAGAGCGCCGTTGCTCCGCTTGGCAGAGCCAAAATGACATGACCAAGCATAATGAAGACACCGCCATAAAAGACCGTACTGGACGAACCGAATACCCGGTCGGCGAGCCATCCACCAATCACTCCTGACATATAGACAAGGGCACCGTAGACAGACATGATCGAATTGGCTGTCGTCTGGTCAAAGCCAAGACCGCCTTTTGTCACCTCTGTGTACATATAATAAATAAGCAGTGCACGCATGCCATAATAAGAAAAACGCTCCCAAAATTCAGTGAAAAACAGTGTATAAAGTCCTTTAGGATGTCCAAAAAACCCTTTTTGAGGCACACTTTTAACAATTTTATCGTGGTCAATTGTAGACATGGCATAGATCCTTTCTTAAAAAAAGAGATATGAGAAAAATGATATTCTTGTATAGTTCTTGTGTCAATATAAAACTATTCTAAAACAGGAAAATGTTAGTTCAATAGGCGTAAAGACTCAAAATTATGAAAGATTCATTCAAGTGAAAATTATCGGAAAGTTATTCTGGAAGAATTTATATAAAATTTGAAGTATTGTACAGGCAAACCTTTCCCACAGGCATAGGATGATGAGAGGGCATGTGTGAAAAGGAGGGATTTTGGTTGGGGGAATTAAATGAATCTGATCTGAAAAAACCCGTTGTCAATGTACTAGATTTTGGTGTGATTGCTGACGGGAAAACGGACTGTACAGCCAAGCTCAATGAATGCTTAGAATGGACGAAAGCACAAGGCTACTCCCACGTCTGGCTGCCGAGTGGAACGTATCTAGTAGATGCGGTGTACAGAAGTGATCCATTTTTTCCTTTCCGTGGTGCAGGCATACGGGTGCCAAGTCATATATGTATTGAGATGGCATCAGATGCCGTGATTAAAGTGAAACCAAACGATTCGTGGGGATATGCAGCCTTTTATATAGGAGAGGTTCAGCATGTGACCATCCGTGGCGGGCAGATTGAAGGGGATCGTCATGAGCATGTGTACACGTCACTCCCCGCTGGAAGAAAAACACATGAATGGGGTTTTGGCGTGTGTATTGAAGGCGCCTCCCATGTGAATGTGAATCATGTGCAAATAAAGAATTGTACGGGAGACGGCATCATTGTCAGCCCCCATGGTTTATTGACACAGATTGAATCGTACTCGCCGGCTTCGGCTATTCACATATCTGGCTGCACAATCACGGATTCAAGACGAAACAATATATCGATTACAGGCTGCGATGGGGTCATTGTTGAGGACTGTCTGCTGGAAAGAGCAGGAGTAGATGGGGTTGAGCCGAAAATGGGCATTGATATTGAAGGCTACGGAGAAAATGCGATTAATATGGAGGAACCGCTGAATATTCTGATTCGAAATAACATCGTTAGAGGTGGTGCCGCAAGCTCCATTTATAACTTCAACGGCTATGGTGTGATCATTGAAGGCAATCATACAGATAGCAGTATCTCCTATGGCTTTGCCACCGAAACAATCATTGCAAACAATTTGATCCGTGCAGTGGGAGGAGGCGTAACAAAAGCTGGGATTACGAGCTTAGGTGTCTCGCTTGGCCAAACGGAAAACAATGTGATCATTATTGGCAATATGATTGAGGGGTTTGAAAAAGGGATTGATGTGAGGGGAGACAGCGTTCACATCACAGGCAATAAGATCAGTCTTTTTGAAGATGCGGCAGTGTCCGTTTATATGGCGAATCGTATTTTAATAGAAGGAAATCATATTGAATCAGGGACGAATACACGACTAAGAAGCACATCCCTGCGTATCTATCAATCGGATAGCGTCGTCTTTTCAAACAATACGGTCTACTCTGTCATCGATGCGGCGATGGTGAGAGGAACGAATATCCTGATTCAGCACAATCAATTCAAAGAATTCAGCAGAGGGATATGGGTGCAGGAGGGAGAAGCTGGGATCAACGGCAATCACTTCATTCAAGAAGGACGACCGCAGCTCGCGTCTTCGTATACCATCAGTGTTACAGGAAATGCAAAGGCTTTCATATGGCAGAATCGCTTTAAGCACTACCAAAACTACGCCGTATACAGCAGCACAACGGGGCATTTAGAGATTAAAGATAATTCCTTTGAAGAAACATCCTTATATGTGGTGATGTATATTAAACATGGCTCACCACAAATTGGAGATAACCGCTTTTATTTAAATCGTTCGATCGGACAGCCGACGGCGATCTTTATTGATCAAGCCGCTTCGGCACGTGTGCTGCGGAATAATATCATCAATCTATCTCCTCAACAGGCGATTGCTATTCGCACATCGTCATCTACTCATTCTGTTATCGCCCATAACATGCTGGAGCGGAGTCAATTGATGACTCATACGACGGACCGGCTCATCGGAAATATCGAAATCGATACACCGTAATGGCTTGTGAAATCCCTTATTTTGGAGGTTCAGAAGGCGGTTGACAATCATGTAAAAAGGGCATATAGTAATAATTATTTTTCATTTTTCGCAACATTTGCCCTTTTTTTATTGTTAAAACCGATTAATTCAATCAGAAAAATGTATCTTATGAGGACTTCAGTTTGATATAGCAGGATATAGAAAGGATGAAGAACAAGTGTCACAGCCGAAAAGGAAGCTCAAGCTAGGCGTATTCATCGCAGGAACTGGACATCATGTCGCCTCTTGGAGACATCCAAATGCAGTACCAAATGCAGCCATGAATCTTGATTACTTTAAACAATTAGCGAAAAAAGCAGAGGAAGGAAAGCTGGATTTGCTCTTTTTAGCCGACAGCTTATCTATTAATCAAACCTCTCATCCGAACGTATTAACGAGATTTGAACCGCTCACACTGCTTTCGTCCATTGCAGAGTCTACCTCTACAATTGGCTTAGCAGCAACAGCATCCACTACATACAGTGAACCATTCCATATTGCGAGACAGTTTGCCTCACTCGATCATTTATCAGGCGGCAGAGCAGCGTGGAATGTTGTCACCTCTTCTATTGAAGAAACAGCGAAAAATTTTAGCGGAGAAGAGCATTTAGCGCATCACAAACGATATGAGCGAGCCGAAGAATTCGTAGAGGTCGTCAAAGGCCTTTGGGATTCTTGGGAAGAGGATGCACTTGTGAGAAACCAAGAAACGGGAGAATTCTTCGAGTCTAGTAAGCTTCATGAGCTGCAGCACAAGGGTGAGTTCTTCTCTGTACGGGGCCCGCTCAACGTATCACGTACGCCGCAAGGGCAGCCGGTGATCATTCAAGCAGGGTCTTCCGAAGATGGTCAAAAGCTTGCAGCTAAAACGGCAGAGCTTATTTTCACTGCACAAAACGATCTCGATAAGGCGAAGGAATTTTATCAAAGCTTGAAAGGGAAAGTAGAGGCTGCTGGACGTGCTAGAGAGGACGTCAGCATCATGCCAGGCATCTTCCCAATCATTGCCGATACAGAAGAAGAAGCAAAAGCGAAGTATGAAGAATTACAAGAGCTGATTGTTCCTGAGATTGGTCTAAGCATTTTGCAAAATTACTTAGGTGGTATTGATCTTTCCCAGTATCCATTAGACGGTCCGCTTCCAGAGATTGATCCAAGCACGTCAAATGCGGTGAAAAGTCGCTTTGATCTTGTGATGAATATGGCAAGAAAGGACAACCTGACCATTCGCCAGCTCTACCAATCTGTCGCCGGCTCTCGCGGTCATAATATTTTCATTGGAACACCGGAGCAGCTAGCAAATGTCATGGAAACGTGGCTCACTGAGGAAGCAGCAGATGGCTTTAACGTCATGCCGCCATTATTGCCAGAAGGACTTGATGTATTCGTAGATCGCGTCGTCCCGATCCTTCAGGAAAGAGGCTTATTTAAAACAGATTACACAGGACAAACCTTACGAGAAAATCTCGGATTAAAGCAGCCAAAAAATCGTTACACGACATAAGGATGAGGTGACTAACGTTGGGATACACTTTTCGTCTGGCAACAGAGGCAGATATAGAAGCACTGCTTGAACTGACAACAAGAGCCTATGAGCCAATTCGTGAGCTCGGCATCCAGTTCCAAGCAGCACATGCAGATTTTGCTCTCGTTCAGCAAAATGTACAAAAGAATCTTTGCTATGTCATGGAAGAAAACGGGGAGATTCTATCCACCTTATCACTCCGTATGCCTTGGGGAGAGCAACCAGGACCGTTCGGCGTCCCGCACATCTGGTGGTTTGCCTCAGAACCAGCCGCTAAAAAAGGTACAGGCTCAGCCTTACTTGAATGGGTTGAAACCGAAGTGCTAAGGGATACACTGAAGGTACCGTATGTGTCTCTCGGTACAGCGGATAAGCATCCGTGGCTCATGGCCATGTATGAGCGAAAAGGCTACGTCAGAGCAGGTGAAAAGGATTTAGGCAAGGGGCATATCACGATTTATTTTAAAAAACAATTAAGATCAGATTTGACACAACCATAAGAGGAAAGAAGGGTTTACGAACATGAAAAACAAAAAGTGGCTAGTCGTTCTATTTGCGGCAATGCTTGCGGTTTTAGCAGCTTGCGGCGGCAACAATCAAAGTGAAGGCAAAGATGAAAAAGTGTTAAAAGTAGGCGCTACAGGACAAAGTTATCCTTTTGCTTATAAAGAAAACGGCAAGCTTGTTGGATTCGATGTCGAAGTAACAGAAGCGGTTGCGAAAAAGCTGGGCTACAAATTAGACTGGCAGCTGAGTGAATTCAGCGGACTCATGGGGCAGCTGACATCTGGTAAGCTGGATACAGTGTCAAACCAAGTAGCGATCACAGATGAGCGTAAACAAACGTTTAACTTTACAGATACGTACGCTTACGCAGGAACACAAATCATCGTGAAAAAGGACAACAACGACATCAAAGGTCTTGACGACTTAAAAGGAAAAACAGTGGCGGCGGTTCTTGGCTCAAACCATGCCAAAAACCTAGAGAGCAAAGACCCAGATAAGAAAATCAATATCAAAACATATGAAACGCAAGACGGTGTATTAAATGAAGTGGCAAATGGCCGCGTGGATGCTTACGTCAACGGACGCAGTGTATTGCTGGCTCAGATTGAAAAAACAGGTCTTCCACTGAAAATCGTAGGCAACCCAATTGTGTATGAAGAAGTAGGCTATCCATTTGCCAAAGATGAAAAGCATGACAAGCTAAGAGAAGAATTTAACAAAGCCATCAAACAATTAAGAGAAGACGGGACACTTAAGAAATTGTCTGAGAAATATTTCAAAGACGATGTCACAGTGCCGATCAAAAAATAAAGACAGCGGCGGTGAACAGCAGACATGAATAAAATTGATTGGCAGTATATGGTGACGGTTTTTCCGACCTTGATTCAATACTTGCCGATAACGATCTTCATGGCGATTGTCTCCATGGTATTTGCCATTATCATTGGTGTGGTATTCGCTCTCATTACAAAAAACCGGATACCTGTCCTATACCAATTTGCCAAGCTGTATATTTCTTTCTTCAGAGCGGTTCCAACCTTGGTTCAGCTCTTTCTCATTTATTTTGGTCTTCCGCAGTTATTCCCTGCGATGACCTCAATGGATGCCTTAACAGCGGTCATTATCGGATTAAGTATCAAAAACTCAGCATACTTAGCAGAAATTTTCAGAGCAGCTCTGAACTCAGTCGATGAAGGGCAGCTGGAGGCGTGTCTGTCTGTCGGCATGACAAGATGGCAGTCTTACGTCAGAATTATTTTCCCGCAGGCCATCAGAAATGCGATTCCAGCGACGGGAAATACCTTTATCGGTCTATTAAAAGAAACATCTCTTGCCTTTACCATTGGGGTGGCAGAAATGTTTGCACAAGGGAAGATGATTGCATCGGCGAACTATAAATACTTTGAAACCTATTTAGCCGTAGGGATTGTGTACTGGGTGCTGACCATCATTTATAGCTTCCTGCAAGACCTATTTGAACGAAAAATCAGCAAACCTTACCGGAATTAAGGAGGTGTGGACATGATCAAGCTCACCAATTTGAAGAAATCATTCGGCGACCTTGTCGTCTTGGACGGAATCAATCTTGACATACAAAAAGGGCAGGTTGTGGCCATTATCGGACCTTCTGGCTCCGGTAAATCAACCTTGCTGCGCTGCTTAAATTTATTAGAAACGCCAGATGAAGGCACGATTGAAATTGGCGATGCAAAGCTGAATGCATCAAAATATACACGTAAAGAAGCGCATCACCTGCGTCAACAAACGGCCATGGTGTTTCAAAACTATAATCTATTTAAAAACAAAACAGCACTACAAAATATTACAGAATCACTGCTTGTGACGAAAAAAATGACGAAACAGCAGGCAAATGAGATCGGTATGAAGCTGCTGAAGCAGGTAGGGTTAGAACAAAAGGCTGACAGCTACCCGGTCACGTTATCTGGCGGACAGCAGCAGCGAATTGGCATTGCCCGTGCGTTAGCTGTTGATCCACATGCGATTTTACTGGATGAACCGACGTCAGCATTGGATCCAGAGCTCGTTTCAGGCGTGCTTCAGGTCATTAAATCCATTGCGATTCAAGAAACAACTATGATCATCGTCACACATGAAATGGCGTTTGCAAGAGAAGTGGCAGACCATGTGATTTTCATGGCTGATGGTCATATTATTGAACAGGGGACACCAACAGAGCTATTTGATGAAACGAAGAATGAACGTACGAAACGATTTATCCAAAAAGAAGCAGCGGCTGAAGAGGCATAAGCTGCTTTTTACTATTTAGAGGGGTGAGTGTCAGTGAAATCAATAGGAAATGAAGCTTTAAACAAACGTTTAATTAACATTCGCCGAGCGCTTCATGAACATCCAGAATTGTCATTTGAAGAACATGAAACGACAAAGAAACTGCGCCGCTGGTTAGAAGAGGAAGGGATCACTGTACTTGATGTCCCGGCCCTTCAAACAGGGGTTGTTTGTGAAATTAAAGGAGAACAAGAGGGACCAACGATTGCACTGAGAGCCGACATTGATGCGCTTCCGATTGAAGAAGCATCCGGTGAACCATTTTCTTCAAAGGTACCGGGCAAAATGCATGCATGCGGTCATGATTTCCATACAGCTTCGATCTTTGGTGCGGCCGTTTTATTACAAGAGCGGAAACATGAAATCAAGGGAACGGTCCGCATTTTGTTCCAACCGGCAGAGGAAGTCGCTCAAGGGGCGAAACGCGTCATAGAGGCAGGCGTATTAGATGGGGTTGATGCAATTTTCGGTATGCATAACAAACCTGACCTGCCAGTTGGCACCATCGGCATAAGAGAAAAAGCATTAATGGCAAGTGTTGATCGATTTGAAATCGATATTAAAGGAACAGGCGGTCATGCAGGGATTCCGAATCACACAGTGGATCCGATTGCCATCAGCGGGCAGATCACGAGCGCCCTCCAGCACATTGTCAGCCGCCGCATTAGCTCATTGCATCATGCGGTTGTCAGCATCACACGTATTCAAGGCGGGACGTCATGGAATGTGATTCCTGACCGTGCCGAGATGGAAGGAACCGTTCGGACATTTGAGCCAGAAGTGAGAGCGATGATTCCAAATCTCATGAAACAAATCGTGAGCGGGATTGCAGAAGGGTTTGGCGCAAAGGCAGAAGTGAGATGGCATCCCTATTTGCCTTCTGTGATGAATGACGAGCGCCTGACAAAGGTTGTAGAAGAAACGGCTGGTGCGCTTGATCTCACAGTAGCGCAAGCAGAGCAGTCACCAGGCGGAGAAGACTTTGCCCTTTATCAAGAGCGCATTCCAGGCTTTTTTGTATGGATGGGGACAAGCGGCACCGAGGAATGGCATCATCCTGCCTTTACGTTAAATGAAGACGCACTTCCAGTCGCTGCTGCTTTCTTTGCCGAGCTTGCCATTCGGGCTCTGGAGTCACCATCATGGAACTAACGAAACAGCTGGCAGAGGCTGTGCTTTCAGCTGATCCGCTGCAGGATGAGCGGGCCATACAAATGGCCAAAAACGGTCTATTAGACGTTGCGGCAGCAGCGCTTGCTGCTAAAGAGGATGAAGGGATTCAGAAGCTGATGCAGCTTGTTGAACAAGAAGGCGGGGCCGCACAGATTCCCGTCATCGGACAAGGGAAGAAGGTCAGCCGTCAATCCGCAGCGATGTTAAATGGCTATCTCATCCATGCCCTTGATTATGATGATGTGCATTCAGATGTGAGAGGACATCCGAGTGCGGTCATCGTGCCGGCATTGCTTTCACAGCTGACAGAATGCAAAGGATACGGCGAACGATTTTTAGCCGCCTACATAACAGGTGTCGAAGTGATGGCAAGGCTTGGTGAATCCATCGGCAAGGCGCATTATGAGAGGGGCTGGCATAATACGGGGACTCTTGGGGCCATTGCGGCAGTATGTGCCATTGGCTATTTGAAACAGGTCACACGAGAAGAGCTGACAAAAGCGATCGGCTTTGCCGGAGCGCAATCAGCCGGAATGCGAAAGCAGTTTGGCTCTGATATGAAACCATTACAAGCTGGCTTAGCCGCTAAAACAGCCGTGTGGTCCATGGACTTAGCTTGTTCAGGTTTTGGCGGGAGTGAATCGGTTCTAGATGGAGAGCTTGGTTTCTTTTCACTCTATGGAGATCAGGAGCTGGCGGAAAAAAGGTTGCTAGAAGGCTATGGTTCTATATGGCGCATTGTCTCGCCAGGGTTATGGTTCAAAGTATATCCGTTCTGCTCAGCAGCGCACCATGCAGCAGATGCGATTGAATTTTTGGTGAAAGAACGGTCTTCCTTACGGGATCAGATTGAACAGGTCGATGTCATTTTCCCGCCTGGCGGAGATGCGGCGCTCACTGAGCGGACGCCTTTGACTGGAGAAGAAGGACGATTCAGTGTCGAATACGTCATCGCACTTGCGGTATTTGGACATACTTTATCACTGGATGCCTTTACGAAAAAAACCATTTCACCAGAGATGCGGACATGGATGAAGCGAGTTAGCAGAGGATATGATCAAACGATAGAACAACATCCGGACGCTGTCCCAAAAGGACGCTTTACGATTGTAAAGCTCACCTTAACTGACGGCACCACCATCAGCAATCGGGTCGATATTCCGCGGGGAGCAGCCGGACACGCATTATCGAAAGAAGACATCATGCAAAAGTTAAGCAGTGTCATAGACGCTTCACATGCACAGCAGATCCTACAAGCAATTGAAGCGGCAAACGACTCTTCTTATCTGCAGCTGCTGGCTTAGTAAGGAAAAGGCTCATCAATCGAGATGAGCCTTTTTATCTAACAAAAACCAATGTGATTTACCTCAACATCCAAATCCATCAAAAAGTATGAATAAAAGATGACCAAACCATGATAAGTTCATGAAATCGTTTGAATCCAATTGAGATTTGAGAAGGAACATGTAAAATAAAGCTACATAAAGAAAAACAAGCAACAGCGGAGGCTGATGATGAAAATATTAATGATTGAAGACAATCAAAGCGTTTGTACAATGACAGACATGTTTTTTCAAAGAGAGGGGTTTCAAGCGGAATTCGTTCATGATGGACTAGAAGGACTGAATCGGTTTAAGCAAGAGGAGGATTGGGATTTGCTCATCTTAGATGTCATGCTTCCTTCGATGGATGGTTTGACCATTTGTCAAAAGGTGCGCAAGATCAGTGATGTTCCGATTATTATGCTGACGGCAAAGGAAACGGAGTCTGATCAGGTGCTTGGTTTTGATCTTGGGGCAGATGATTATGTGACAAAACCCTTTAGTCCTCTGACCTTGATGGCAAGAATCAAAGCGGTGAAACGACGCTTTGCTCATACATCCACTCTAGAAAAGGTGAAAGAGGACGAGCGGCTGGAGACAGCGCATTTTCAATTAGATAAGAAAACGAGAGAAGTCTTTTTGGATGGAGAGCGGATTGAAAACTTAACGCCAAAGGAATATGATCTGCTGTGCTTTTTTATTCAGCATCCTCGGCAAGTGTTTTCGCGCGAGCAATTACTGGAACAGATTTGGGGATATCAATTTTATGGAGATGAACGGACGGTTGATGTTCATATTAAACGGCTGCGCCAAAAAATTGGGGACGGGCCAAAGCCCTTTTTATATACAGTATGGGGCGTAGGGTATAAGTTCGATGAAGATTAAATATTTTTATCAGCTGCTGATTAGCCACCTTGGGTTATTGCTCATCGCCATCATGATTATCAGCACCCTCTTATCTCATTTTGTGAAAGATATTGCCTATCAAAACAGGGTCGATGAAATGAGCTCCTATGGCAATGAAATCTTGCAGAATTTTAAACAGCTGCCTAAAACCGAGATGATCTTCCGTCTGCGCCCATTTGAAGATATCCTCTCGACAAGACAAATTCGCTTTTTCGTGTTTGATGAGAAAGGGGATGTTCTGTCTCAGCAGCAAGGGATGCCTCCGCATGAAGCTTTGCTGACAAAGGATTTATGGGTCAAGCTCTCAAAAGGAGAGCAAATCATTGTAAAGCGGAGTGATTCACGCCGCCTCGATCAAGAGGCATCACTTGTTGCGCTCCCTGTCATGGAGGATGGGAAGCTGAAGGGCGGAGTCGTCCTCATTGCCCCAATTCAAGGAGCTGAACAGCTCATCGCCCAGATGAATCGCTATCTATATATCATCGTATTTGTGGCGCTGACGATCACCTTTATTCTGAGCCTTTTCCTTTCTAAGTTTCATGTGAACAGAATCAAAAAACTGAGAGAGGCAACAGAGAAGATTGCGCAAGGCGATTACAACATCAATCTTGAAAACAAACACCTTGATGAAATTGGCACTCTTAGTGAGGATTTTAATATGATGGCCAAACGTCTCCAACGATCAAGAGAGGAAATTGACCGGCTTGAAAAGCGCAGACGCCAATTTATCGCTGATGTGTCTCACGAATTAAAAACGCCGCTGACCACCATTCGAGGATTGGTAGAATGGCTGAATACATCGGATGTACCCGCAGAAGAGAAAGAGAAATGCTATGCCTTAATTACAGACGAGACAAAACGAATGCTGCGCCTCGTCAATGAAAATATGGATTATGAGAAAATTAGATCGAATCAAATTACCCTTCAAAAATTTCACTATCCACTCATTGATACGTTTGAAGTGATCAAGGAGCAGCTGAGCCGAATCGCTGAAGAGAAAAACAATCAACTGATCGTGGACGTTGATCCCGAACAAAAGGTATATGCAGATTATGACAGGCTCATTCAAATCCTTGTCAATATCACAAAGAACGCCATTCAATTCACAGAAGGCGGCCATATTTCCTTAAGAGGGAAACAAGAGAATCAAGAGACGATCATTGAAGTTGAAGACACGGGCATTGGCATTGCGCCAGACGAAGTCAAACACATATGGGAACGTTTTTATAAAGCGGATATCTCCAGAACGAATACACCGTATGGAGAATATGGACTTGGTTTGTCCATCGTGAAGCAGCTTGTGGACTTGCACGAAGGGCATATCGATATGAAAAGTGAAAAAAACAAAGGAACGACATTTACCATTCGATTGCCGTTTCCAGAAGAAAAGGGCTAAAACAAATCGTTTTAGCCCTTTTGACGGATCATCACTTATTCATGTTTGGTAAACGTTAAGCCGATATGAGCTAGCGCTTGCGGTAAATCTTTACGAATGGTGATGTCTTTAAATGAAATATTAGACTGAATCGCACTTAAAGCAAGGTCTTGCTTAATACCTGTTAATACAGCCGAAATTCCTAAAAGTCTCAGCGTTTGCGCATAGCTGACCAAATATTGAATGCTTTGTTCATTCAGGCGTTTTGTTCCCGATACATCAATAACCAGATGAGAGAGTGACAGCCTGTAGCTTTCCTGTAAAATGGTTTCTAAAATATGCTGAGCACGTGTCTCTTCGATATCACCAAGAAGAGGGAGCACGGCGACACCGTCAACAACTGGTACGATCGGTACAGATAATTGCTGAATCTGCCGGTTGGCACGGTCTAGTTCAAGGACGTAACTCAATAAAGAAGCCATCGTTTCAAACATATACACATGCTCTTCTGTAAACTGCTGCGGCCTTAAATCAAGTCCGCAAATCGTCCCGTAGTTCGTACCATCTGTAAAATCAATGGGAACCCCAATGAACGAGCCGCCTTGAAGACGTTTCGTGACCTCTAAGTATTTAGAACGGTCATCCAATGAAATATCAGGGATCACAAGTGTATTCTGATGATCAACCGCCAGCTTGCAAAATGTCTTCTCGTAAGGAAGTTCTTCCCCTTCTTCAAGAAGTTGCTCGTCATGATTTAGCACCTTTACAATCTGATTGGTGTTTTGATCGTTTTTAGCAATAAACAGTGTATTCACATCAATGAATTGACTCATCATGTTTAAAATACTTGTAGAAGCATCATGAAAATTGCGAAACTGTTTTAATAGTTGTTGACGAGGCATTGTTTTAGGACTCCTTGTAGCTCCGATCATAGGCCGGAACGATAGTTGATTTGTCTCTATCATACAAAATCAAACGAGAAATAGATATACTTTAATGCGCAAATCAGCTTGAATCGCGCGAGATCAAAAAAGACTGCCGATCCCGGGATCTGGCAGTCTGCTTATTAAAGGGAAACAGGTACAGTAGACATAGAGAAAAATTCCTCATACAAGGCCTGAACGGCTTCTCTTTCTTGAGCCGCTTTGACGCCAAACATCATGCTGACCTCTGAAGAGCCCTGATTGATCATTTCGATATTGACCTTGGCTTTTGACAGCGCCTTTGCCGCTCTTGCTGTTGTGCCAACATTATGACGCATCGCTTCCCCTACGACCATAATGAGCGATAGATTCCGCTCTAAAACGACCTCATCTGCATCAAGCACCAGTTTCAAGCGGTCTAACAGCTCTTGTTCAATATGCTGCTCCTCAAGCTGATCCTGCCTTAAAATAATGTTCATATCATCAATGCCTGAAGGAACATGCTCATAAGTAAGTCCATATTCCTCTAATGTTTGCAGTACCTTACGTCCAAAGCCGACTTCTCGGTTCATCAAATATTTACTAATATAAATGCTACAAAATCCATTGTCTGAGGCGATGCCAACAACAGGTCCATTCATATGATCTCGTTGACTCACGATTTTTGTACCCTTGGCTGCTGGGTTATTGGTGTTTTTAATCTGAACGGGAATGCCTGCCCGGAAAGCTGGAATGAGCGCTTCATCATGAAACACAGAAAAACCAGCATAGGACAGTTCGCGCATTTCCCGATACGTCAGCTCGGTGATCTCTTTTGGCTCGTGAACGATTGTTGGATTGACGGCGTAGACAGCATCCACATCTGTAAAGTTTTCATACACATCTGCCTTCAGCCCGTTTGCCAAAATGGAACCGGTAATATCTGATCCGCTTCGAGAAAAGGTGACGATATCACCCGTTAGACTGAATCCAAAAAAACCAGGGAATACAATGATGCCAGAGCGTTCTCTTAATTTGTACAAATGATCATATGATTCCGGGAGGACTTGCGCATGGCCGGGCTCGTCGCTCACAAATAAACCAGCTTCCTTTGGATTCACATAGTGGGCTTCGACACCTTGATGGCGGAAATAGGCGGCAATCAGCTTCGCATTATTATCTTCACCACTTGCTTTGATAGCATCAAGATAACGCTCAGGATGAGACGAATCAGCCTGTAACAATGCGTCTAGATCGTGCCGGATGGTGTCAATAATGTCATGACCTAAGCCTAGTTCATTTGCAATCGAGGCATACCGCTCGATGACAGCTTCCTGTAAATCGCTTGCTTCACCTAAACGTAAATGTTGTTCACCACAGCTAATTAATAGATCGGTGACCTTCGTATCCGTTGAATGCCGTTTTCCTGGTGCGGAAACAACGACTGCTTTTCGAGCTGGATCTGCTGTTACAATGTCAAATACCTTTTGCAGCTGCTTGCCAGATGCAAGAGAACTGCCACCAAATTTAACGACCTTCAATGCATACATCTCCTATAGTAAAAATTTTCTCACAAATTGAATAGTTCCTATTATCAACTCTTTTCTTTAAATTATCAAGGTTTTTCTTCACTAGAAAAACAAATGTGTTTTCAGGGAGGACGGTATAGAGGGATCATATGAAAAAAGAGCCGGCAATATGCCGAGCTCTTTTTCTTATGAAGAAGATGAGGAGGAAGATAGCTCCTGTTTCATTACTTTGTTCTCGCGTTTTTCCTTTAAGAAAAAGGTTAGGACGAGTCCCACGACTGCAATGAGACCAGAAACGATAAATGATGTATTCATGCCATGAACGGCTGATTTCAATGGATGAGCTATTTCTGCATTTGCAGCAGAGCTGCTCATAATGGAGACAAGCACAGCCGTCCCAATAGAGCCACCCATTTGTCTCATCGTGTTATTCATTGCTGTCCCATGCGGGATAAGCTGCGGTGGTAAAGAGTTAATACCTGCTGTTGTCAGCGGCATCATGATCATCCCAACCCCGATTAAGCGAAACGTGTAGGCCACCGTAATGAGAGCAATCGAAGAATCAAGGCTTAGCATCATAAATGGCAGAGAGGTGACGGCTAATATCGTAAACCCGCCTATTGCCAGCCCTCTTCCGCCGACTTTATCAAAAATCCGTCCGATAATTGGTGACAAGAATCCCATAAAGAGAGCACCCGGCAATAAGATGAGTCCTGTATCAAGTGCAGACAACCCTCTGACATTCTGCGTATAGAGCGGCAGAATGGTCTCAGTTCCAATCAGTAAAGCAAAGACGAGCATGCCGAGGAAGGTTGTTAAGCTAAAGACCGCAAACTTAAATACACCAAACTCAAGCATCGGTCTTTCCAAATTCGACTGACGCAGGATAAAGAAGAACAAGCTCACGGCGCCGACAATCAGCGAAATGAGGACAGTCGCATTCGTCCATCCATATGATCCGACACTAGAAAACCCGTACAGTAAACCGCCGAAACCGAAGGACGACAGGATGACGGATAAGACATCAATACGTGTATCTCTTTGCTGCGTGACATTTTTCATTAAGAAATAAGCAAGAATGAGATCAATGATACCGATTGGCAGAACAATATAGAACAAGAATTTCCAGCTAAAGGAATCGACAATCCAGCCGCCAAGTGCTGGCCCAAGCGCTGGTGCGAACGAAATGACAAGACCAACCATTCCCATGGCCTGCCCGCGTTTTTCTTTCGGGAAAATGGTCAAAAAGATGGTTTGCATCAGCGGCAGTAAAATCCCTGCGCCGGCTGCCTGCACAATTCGTGCTGCAAGTAACACTGGGAAATTCGTTGCAAACGCAGCAAGAATCGTACCTGCTGTAAAAATGCTAAGAGCCGTTAAAACTAAGGCGCGGCTCGAAAATTTCTCTATTAAAAAGGCAGTAATCGGGATGAGAATCCCGTTTGTCAGCATAAAGGCTGTAGTCAGCCATTGCCCTTTGCTGACATCAATATTGAATTCCTCCATGATGTGTGGGATCGCTGGAATGAGCAGCGTTTGGTTTAAAATCGCTACGAATGCTCCGACGAGAAAAATCCCAACAATCACAGGTCGATTATACGATGTTGTTGATTGGTTCATGTTATCCCTTCTTTATCTATAAAATGATGCTTTTCAGCTGTGACACGTTTTGTGATAAAACGCTGTTTTTGCCTAAATAATCGAGTAGTGAGCTGATTAAAAAGGTTCTCGGTTGGTCCTTTGATAATTCTTCACTTAGCAGTTCAAACGCAGAGAGGAGATCGTCCTTTTCTTCTCCGTTTGACAGTGTGTGAAGCTCTTGTTTGATCTTCGTTAAGTACGAGATGACAAGCTTTTCTTCATCGTATTCGTCCTGTGTGGAAAGCAAATAAGAGTCCATCAGCTGATCTGTTAGCACAGGCTCAATAGAGCAAGGCTTTTTCGACACACGGTCCATCACGCCGATAATCATTTCGGCGGCATTTTCTAATTGGATGTTCTTGCGCTCAATCGCCAGCATTAAGATGAATTCTCTCATTAATCCGTTGAGAACAATCACAAGATCCCAGACGTAAGGCGCAACAGATTCACCATATGTGCTTAAAATAATGTCTCTGTGCCGTTGCATGATAATGGAGCGTGTCTCGCGTAAATGCTTAATCACAATGGGCGAATGCTGTGAAAAAGCTTCAAAGGACAGCATATTCAAAAATTTATGATTCTCTTTAAACTCTTCAAGCTCAAGTTTGATCTTCTTTGTGAATTTTTCCTTTTTGGACAGCGTCGTTTCTGAATGAATGATCTGAGAAATCTCTCTCATTTTGCACTGATTGTATTTAATCAGTTCTAATAGAAGAGCTTCCTTTGAATCAAACAGTTTATAAATAGACGCTTTTGATATTTTACAGGCATCGGCAATTGACTGCATGGAGACACTCATATAGCCTTTTTGAGAAAATAATTTCTTTGAAACCCGCAAAATCTCTTCTTGCTTTTCGTTCATCTTCATAAGTCCTTTCCGAATCGGTAAAACCATATGGTCACAATGGAAACCGAGTGGTCACTTTTGCTATGATAACAAAACGAATGACTCATTTCAAGAAAACGAACTTAAAAAAATACCTATCTGTATGATAGGTATCTTATCCTTTCGCATGTGCGGCATATATGTTCATCTGTCCGTTATGTTCGACGATCAAAAGGTCTTCTCGCCCCTTTACAGAGTAAATAGCGGGCCCTTTTTTCAACTGAGATGCTGTGCCATGTTGAAAATGTTTGGTAGAAGTTTTCATGATGATCCCTACTTGCTGTTGTTTTGTGACGGTCAGATCGTTGGTCCAGTCTAAGTTTGTTTGATAGACAGTTCCTTTCTATTGAAATAAATCTGTATGTTTATCGAGAGCTAATAACTCCTCTGCACTTGGTGGTTTTGACGGGGAATACTGGACAGACTGGCAGGCGCATAAGGAAATAGTGAGTAACATTATCAATCTATTAATCCATATTTTACGTGTCAAAATGGTTTCCTTCCCTTTAAGACAGCTTCTCATTACAGTCATTGACGTTTGTGAAGTCATATCGTTCCTTTTCTAGACAATTCATGAGATTGTATGTTGTAAAGAAATACGGTACATTTATCGTATGAATACTCCAATCCATCCAAACCAAGAAGACATGAGACTGATTTCTGTTTTGCACGCATTGGCCGACCCAATCCGGTTAGAAATTGTCCGCTGCTTAGCAGAGGCGGGGGAGAGGACATGCGGCACGTATGAGATGAATATTGCCAAATCTACGCTTTCCCATCACTTCAAAGTGCTGAGGGAGGCAGGCGTCGTGAAAGTGCGAATTGACGGAAAACACCGCTACTATTCTTTAAGAAAAGAAGACATCGAGACTGCTTTTCCTGGACTTGTGTCATCGATTTTAGCTGTAGATAAAGAGCGGTGGTAAGCGAGCCTTGCATTAGCTCACATAGCACACATCCCCAAGGTCCAATGCTTTGGGGATGTGTGCGCTTCTTTCAAACCGAATTAGAGACAAGAATGGTCTAAAGATAAATGTGCGATTTCATAAATGCGGATGTGATTTTCTATATGTTCTGGTACTGAATGAAGAAAAGTATATTTCACAAACTTCCATTTATCGGGGTTATATATGATCACTTCTCCTTTGCTTCCTTTAACATGTGAAAAGCAATGATTGATCTCTAATTTTTCAAGGCAATCAGTAGGGTGAATGTTTACATACTCTTCAAGAACGTATTTACTACGTTCAAAGTCATTGGTTAAATGAACTGAATACGTGATGGCAATACGTATTTGCTTCCAACCAAACGAACGCAATACTTGATCAAAGGACCCTTTAAATATAAAGTCTGTCATGTCCTCCGATTGTGTCCAAATATATAATGGGCAATAGCTATTGTTCAAACTTCTAAATTTGTTTTTTTCAGTGATCAAATAAGCCTTAAAAAGTAACCCCTTCAATCCATCCGTTTTCCATCCATTGTCCAGCACTCTTCTTCTAATGATATCCATATCATAATCCGCAGGCAGATCAACATGATACTGCATGGCATGCATAGGAACACTCCCTTTCAAAAGCAATCATAATGGATTTCAAAACAGTTGAATAATACATATTTGTGTTATTGTTATCACTAAAAGTGATAGGTGATTTTGATGAATATAAATGATTTGGTGATTTTTATAGAGGTATATCAAAAAGGGTCTATTAATCAAGCTGCGAAATCTTTAGGATATGCTCAATCCAATATATCTCAAAGAATAAAATGGCTTGAAACCTCATATGATTCAACATTTTTTATCAGACATCACAATGGGATCAGTTCAACAGGGCAGGGTGATTTATTTTATCAATACGCTCAAACGATCATAAAAGAAACAAAGCTGATACAACAAAAGTTGACTCCAAGAAAAAAGAAAGTGCTATGCTCTGAAATTCTATTTAATGTTTTATACGAGCAAAAAGTGTTGGAAGATATTCAATTCACAGATTTTAGCATTGCGTCAACAAGTCATATCAACACAGAGTTGGAAAAGGATGTTTATGATCAAATTATTTCTTTTAACCAACTTGAAACAGCAGGATATCAGTTGAGAGAAGCAAAGAATTTAGCATTCAACTTATTTGGGAAATCAAAAAATATACACGATGATCATGTCCCATTGGTCGTGAATCGTGATCGGCTTTGTCCTTTAAGAAATGAGGCCATGCGTGTGTTGGGTCATCAAAATGTATTTGAGCTAGATTCGTTTGAAGGAATGGTTAATATCGTTGAACAGGGAGATGGTATTGCTTTACTACCAATCAACTTAAAAGGTCATAAAAATCTTGTGAAGATGCTAGAAGAAGATATTCACATCGGCTATTACATTTATGAAAGAATGTGAGGGCATTGAGCTCATTCTCTCATTCTTCTCAATAGTACTTCAAGTCTCTCCTTGATGAGGAAACGAATGTTGATTTAGTTCCATATGTTTTTCAAGCCATCAATCATCGGAACACCCCTCTATGGGTACTTGAAGAGGAGTGTCACGATTTATTTAAAGTACCTGTTTTATCTCCCATAAATCGACTCGTGCAGCCGTTTCACTGCTGGCTGAATATCCTCTGGCCGCATGTGCGAGAAGCCGAGGACGAGTGGAACAAAGCCTTCCTGATGCCCCGGCAATTGCTCATCAAGGGTAAAGCGATCCATCCCGTACATTTTCAGCTTTCTTTTTTTGGCTCGCTGTAAAATCTCATGCTGCGTTCGATCTGAGCGGAACTCTGCGATAAAATGAAGCCCTGCATTTTCCCCAATAATCCGCACATTTTCAGCAAAGACGATTTCGAGCTCTCCAATGAGCTGCTTCCGCTTTTCCTCATATAAACCATTCATTCTTTTAATATGCCGCTGATACGCCCCGTCTTTAATAAAGTGAAGAAGGGTGTATTGGGTAAAAAGATTAGTCGTTTGAATGAAGAAATGCTGTTCTTCTTTATAGCGCCTTAATAAATGCTGAGGCAGTACCATATAGCTAAGCCGCAACCCAGGAAGCAATGATTTCGAAAAGGTCCCCATATAAATGACTTTGTCATATCGATCAAGGCTTTGCAGGGCCGGTATGCTGTCTGTTCCATACTTAAATTCACTGTCATAATCATCCTCAATGATATAGCGGCCTGGCTGATCAGCTGCCCAGTTTAACAGCTGAATCCGCCGGGAAATCGGCATGATCACCCCTGTTGGGAACTGATGTGAGGGGGTAATGATCAAGACATTTGGCTGTTTCTTGTGAATGTCGCTCATTCGCACTCCTTTTTGATCAATGCCAATCGTTTCAATTCGGTGATGATTGTTTTTTAGCATTTGATAGAGCCTGCGGTAGCCAGGGTTTTCTAACCCGTATACTTGATCAGCCGGAAGAATGCTCGATAACGAATGAATGAGTGACTGTGTGCCTGCGCTTAAAATGAGCTGCTCTGGATAACATTTGACTCCTCGTGCAAGTCCGATCAACCGGGCAATCGTTTCCCGCAGCTCATAAACGCCTTGTGGATGCGGAAGTTCACCAAAGGCTTCTTGGTGAAGAGTGATCGCCTTTTGCTCACTTTTCAGCCAGCTTTTAAAAGGAAAGTTTGTCGTATCAACGGAGATGTGTGAAAAAGAGTACCAGTCGTTTCGTGCAAGGGGCTTTTCCTTTAAATCTGCTGGAAGAGACGATGGCTTCAGCTGACCCGACTCATGAAACGTTTCAAGTGATTCCACAAAAAAACCTTTGCGTTCAACCGAATATAAATATCCCTCGGCAAGCAGCTGCTGATAGGCGCCATTCACTGAATTGACGCTGACATTTAATGTATCGGCTAACTCTCGTTTAGAGGGTAATTGATCGTGCGGCTGAAGATTTCGATTTAAAATTTCACCTTTAATTTTCGTATAGATTTGATGATAAATAAATCCGTTTTCCCCTGTTTGATCTAGTTGAATTGTCAGCATCTCGCCATTTCATCCTCTCTGGTACCATGAAAAAAATCATATTGGTACTTTCTATCATACCAAAAAATATTCAGAATAATAAAAAAGACATAAAGGGGATGGATGACAATGAGTCAAACGACAACAAACCGTTTTTCAACAGAAGAATGGCAGGTGAAAAGAGATCAATACGTCGCAAGAGGCGTCAGTAATGGCAACCGTCATCTTGCAGCGAAAGGAAAAGGAGCCGAGCTGTTCGATATTGATGGGAATCGCTTTATTGATTTTGCAGGCGCCATTGGCACATTAAATGTAGGACATTCACATCCAAAGGTTGTGGAAGCCGTCAAAGCACAGGCAGACAGTCTGATTCATCCAGGATTCAATGTGATGATGTACGAATCCTATATCGAATTAGCAGAAAAGCTTTGCCATCTAACGCCAGGCGACCATGACAAGAAAGCCATTTTCTTAAATTCAGGAGCAGAAGCTGTTGAAAATGCGGTGAAAATTGCACGTAAATATACGAAACGACAGGCCGTTGTGTCATTCACAAGAGGCTTCCACGGCAGAACAAATATGACCATGAGCATGACGAGTAAGGTCAAGCCATATAAATTTGGGTTCGGACCATTCGCATCAGAGGTATATCAAGCACCGTATCCTTATTACTATCAAAAGCCTGAAGGATTAAGTGATGCGGCCTACGATGAGTACATCATCGATCAATTTAATCAATTCTTTGTCGCAACCGTTGCACCAGAAACAGTCGCTTGTGTGGTGATGGAGCCAGTCCAAGGGGAGGGCGGATTCATTGTTCCATCGAAGCGTTTTGTTCAGCACGTCGCTTCATTTTGTCAGCAGCACGGAATTGTATTTGTCGCAGATGAGATCCAAACAGGCTTTGCGAGAACGGGGAAATACTTTGCGATTGAGCACTTTGATGTCGTGCCAGACTTAATCACTGTGTCAAAATCACTTGCAGCGGGCCTGCCGCTAAGCGGTGTTGTTGGCAGAAAAGAGTTGCTTGATGCAGCAGACCCAGGGGAGCTCGGGGGAACGTATGCAGGAAGTCCATTAGGCTGTGTGGCAGCACTAGCGGTTCTTGATATTATTGAAACAGAACAACTGAATCAACGATCTGAACACATTGGACAAGTCATTGAGGACAAAGCAAATGATTGGAGAACAACGTACCCATTCATCGGGGAAGTCCGCCGGTTAGGAGCAATGGCAGCAATTGAAATTGTGGAAGATCAAACAACGCGTACACCAGATAAGAAAACAGCCGCAGCGATTGCATCATATGCAAATGAGCACGGGCTGCTCTTATTAACGGCAGGGATTAATGGGAATATTATTCGCTTCTTAACACCACTTGTCATCACAGATGAGCTGCTTCACGAAGGACTAGGGATCATCGAGGACGCCTTCAAAGCACGCTAAACAACAAAGGGGGATGGTTGTATGCAAAAACAACAAATGGCAAAAACCATGTCGCAGTCTGACGTACTGTTTTTATCCATTGGTGCAATGCTTGGATGGGGATGGGTTGTACTTTCGGGAGATTGGATTTTAACAGCAGGATTTTTAGGTAGTGTCATCGCCTTTGTCATCGGCGGTATTCTCGTCATCTTTATTGGACTCACGTATGCCGAGCTTTCGTCTGCGATTCCAGAGACAGGTGGAGGACTCGTCTTTGTCCAACGGGCATTCGGGATGAAATCAGCTTTTGTCTCAGCATGGGGCGTACTATTTGGTTATGTGTCCGTGATTACGTTTGAAGCTGTCGCACTGCCGACGGTCATTGATTATGTCATTCCAACACAGCATGTTGGTTTCCTATGGAATATAGGGGGATGGGACGTTTATTTTACTTGGGTATTGATTGGATCTGGCGGGGCGTTATTTTTAACAGCTCTGAATTACATTGGGGCAAAGCCTGCTGCCATTTTTCAGTCAGTGTTCACAGTTGCAATTATCCTGACAGGTTTTCTCCTTTTAGGTGGAGCAACCTTTAATGGAGATTTTGCAAACCTTGAGCCGATGTTTCATGGCGGGGTTGGCGGTCTCATGGCCGTTTTAGTCATGATTCCCTTTTTATTCGTTGGGTTTGATGTCATTCCGCAAGTGGCGGCGGAGATCAATGCACCGAAGAAAATCATCGGGAGAATCTTGATTATCTCCATCGTGAGTGCAGTTGTTTTTTATTTGCTCATTGTCTTTGGTGTAGCGGCGGGGTTGTCAAAAGGTCAGCTTGAAGCCTCTTCACTGGCGACAGCAGATGCGATGGTGCAGCTTCTCGGTCATCAAGCATTTGGGACAGTGCTTGTCATTGGCGGTGTAGCAGGGATTGTGACGAGCTGGAATGCTTTTATCATCGGTGCAAGTCGTATTCTATACGCGATGGCGGAAAGAGGCATGATTTCCAAATGGTTTGCGTATATTCATCCAAAGTATAAAACACCGACAAATGCGATTTTATTTCTAGGTGGATTGGCTTTTTTTGCTCCATTACTAGGCCGCCCTGCCCTTGTGTGGATTGTCAATGCAGGCGGCGTGGGAATCATCGTCGGGTACTTAATTGTGTCCATCGCCTTTATGAGACTTCGTAAAACAGAACCCGAGCTTGAGCGTCCATACCGCATTAAATATTGGCGGACGACAGGCGTTTTAGCCATCGGACTGAGTCTCCTTTTTCTTTCATTTTATTTTCCGGGGATGCCGGCCTCTCTGTCATGGCCAGCTGAATGGATCTTGCTTTTAGGTTGGGCACTCATTGGGTATATACTATATGTAATGAATCCAAGAACGAAGGAGAAGGTAGAGCATGACAAACGAACTCAAAGTGTATAATCCTGCAACAGGGGAAGAAATTGCTTCAGTTGCTCAGCATACTAAAGAACAGATCGAAGACGCGATTTCGCGCTCGCACAAAGCATTCAAAACATGGGCAAAGACGTCAGCCCATGAACGTGCAAATATCATTCGCAAGTGGTTTGATCTGATGATCGAACATAAAGAAAGGCTTGCAACAATCATCACCGAAGAAAACGGGAAGCCTTATCAAGAAGCATTAGGCGAAATCGTCTATGCAGCTGGATATATTGAATGGTACGCAGAGGAAGCAAAGCGAATCTACGGCAGAACGATCCCGTCTCATACAACAAATAAGCGTCTTTTTGTCACAAAGCAGCCAGTCGGTCCTGTCGCTGCGATTACACCGTGGAATTTCCCTGCGGCGATGATTACGAGAAAGGCAGCACCAGCACTCGCAGCGGGCTGTACGTTTATTGTGAAACCTGCTGAAGACACGCCGCTGACAGCCATTGAACTTGTGAAATTAGGACATGAAGCCGGAATTCCGGAGGATGCTCTGCAATGGGTTGTTGGAGATGGAAAAGAAGTTGGTGAAATCTTCACAGATAGTCCATTGATTCGCAAGATCACGTTTACAGGCTCAACGCCAGTCGGAAAGCACCTGATCAAAAACAGTGCCAGCACAGTGAAACACGTATCGATGGAACTTGGCGGTCATGCCCCGCTGATCGTAGACAAGGATGCAAATCTTGAACTGGCTGTGAAACAAGCAGTGGCATCTAAGTTTCGTAATGCAGGACAAACCTGTGTCTGTGCCAACCGTTTAATTGTGCATGAAGAGATTCATGAAGCATTTGCTCAAGCGTTCAGCAAAGAAGTGGAAAAGCTGAAAGTAGGAAATGGGTTTGAAGAAGGCACATCAATCGGTCCAATTATCAATAAGCGCGGCTTTAATAAAATTGTCGACCAAATTCAAGATGCAGTGGATAAAGGCGCGAAAGTGCTTGTCGGCGGCGGTACGGATTTTGACGATGAGAAGTCATATTATTTTGTTCAGCCAACGGTGCTCACACATGTCGATCCTACGATGAACATCATGCATGAAGAGACCTTTGGTCCTGTGGCGCCGATTACGACGTTCCAAACATTAGATGAGGCGATTGAATTAGCGAACGATACCCCTTTTGGACTTGCGGCTTATTTCTTTACAGAGAATTATCGGAACGGACTCTACATCTCAGAGAATCTTGATTACGGTATTATTGGCTGGAATGATGGGGGCCCATCGGCTGTTCAGGCACCTTTCGGCGGTATGAAAGAGAGTGGGATTGGTCGTGAAGGCGGCATTGAAGGCATCGAGCCATATTTAGAAACAAAATATGTATCCATTGGTTTAGATGGATAATGAATGATTGAGACTGCTCGAGAAACCTCGGCAGTCTTTTTTATGTTAAACAGCTGGCGGGAAGAGTTGATCCACCGTTTTTTTCGTTTCTTGGAGGATTTCATGGATGTAATCAGCGGATGCTTGATTCATGCTGCTGAATAAAAGCCGTTCGACGGGCTCAACACCGATAAAATTGAAGACTTCTGTATCCGTTGTCATGTGATGGGAAGGGGGTACGATCCTATTGGAATCAAGAAAGGTTCTCGGGGCATCATGTGTGTTGATAATGACGCCTTTTTTGTCCCGAAGCAGATTTTCAATAGCCCCATGCTCATTGATCTGATAAGCAAAGCCCTCCGAAAAGACGCGCTCCACATAGCCCTTTAGCATAGCCGGTAAGCCAGTCCACCATATCGGAAAAATAAACGTCAGGACATCCGCTTGTCGAATAAGCATCTGCTCTGTTTGAATAGCAGTCGGCACATCACCGCGTTTGATCGCAGCCTTTTCCGCTATGGTGAGCTCTGGCTGAAAGCCAAGGGCATAGACATCACGAACAGTCACATCATGACCATTGTTCAAAAGAGTGCTCACAACAAGATCTAATAGGGTTTGATTTAAGCTTTGCTGGGGATGAGCAAATATGATTAGATGGTTCATCTTATAGCCTCCTAGGTGGTCATGAGTCTCATTATGGCATGCGCCTGTATCCTATTCAATCCTATATTGGAAATGATAGGTTGGGAAAATAAAAAGCGATCGCTTCCGAAAAACGATCGCTCCAGCGTGTAGACAAACCCTCGCATTCGGTGTCAGTCCTGCGTGCCGGTGCTCACGAATCTCAAATTCGCTCCGCTCCGGTACTCGTTCTTCCTAGACTTCAAAGGTTTTCTATCTCACGCTGAAAAGAAGATAAAGCGATCGTTTCTGATAAACGATCGCTCATGTATGATTTATTTCTTTCTAAAAGCAAGTCCAAGAGCAATAAGTGCTACGACTAGAGCGGCAATGGACAGGCCAAGGACAAGTGGTGAAGAAGAAGTGGAGGCTGTTTCAGATGCTTTCTCTTCTTTTGGTTTTTCTTGTCCATGTGAATCCGTTACGGTATTAGATGCAACAATGTTTGTGATGGAATGAGGCTTATCAGCGTCTTTATCGCCAGTCCATTCAACGACTGTTCCATCTTTATAATATTGATACGCATCCCATGCAGCTTCGCTTGCTTTTTCAGGGTTTTTCGCCACAAAAACGAATTGTTGGAACTGTCCAGCAAGCACACCATCACCCGTTGCTTCCCAAGTGACTCTTGTCACCTTGCCATCTTTCTCTTCAGTTGTTGTTTTCCAGCCAGGTACTGGCTCGTATTGTTGGAATTCTACGCCTTTAGGCATTGTGATGACAACCTTTGTTGTCGGGCTATCACTTTCAGAAGGTACTTTTAACGTATAAGTTTCCCAAGCGTTTGTCGCAGACGTATCAGGTTTGACTGTCACGTGCGCACTCACAGGAATCGCCAGTAAAAATGAAGCGAGAAGCATTGGTAATAAAGCTTTAACGTATTTTTTCATGTGATCTAAACTCCTTTTAGTTTCTTCTAATAAATGTGGTATCGATATTTTCAAAAGAACCAGTCAACGCATGGATTTCAATTTTCCAAGTGCCTTTTTCATTTAATAAGAGATTTTCAGCAGAGAAATGTCCATTTTTTAATCGCTCCAGCTGAAATTCACTCGGTTTCTCGTCACCGAATAAGGCGACTTTATGGATCTTGGCTGTCACAGATTGAATGTCAGTGATCGTTTGTCCATCCTTCTTTGTAAATGCCACCTCAAATGTATTTTTCCCAGGGGCATTCGGGGTGATACTCAAGGATACAATGTCACGATGCTCGACCTGATTTGCTCCAAAGAATGGCTCAGGTGCAGGCGGTGGAGGGCTTGGAATATTCGTGAACACAGCCGTTAATAACAAAATAACGATCCCAATGATCCATTCTGCCCGTAAGGAAACGTGGCGTTTCTGCTTCTTTTCCCATCTCAGCATCAAGTAGTGGACAAGTCCAAGGAGGCCCATGATGATAAATAAACCAAGCTTGATTAAAAAAGTTCGGCCGTACGCTGATTGGAAAAGGGCATCAAACGATTGCAAAATAAAGATGGCATTCACAAATCCTGAAAACACAATGAGTCCAACAGAAAGCAGTGCCCACGGATGAAAGGCTGTCAGAGTCATACGTATGAGCGGCTGATCTTCATCCGGCAGCTTCTTCATCAACAGAAGGACAATGGCTGTTAAACCACCGACCCAAATGGATGCGGAAACGAGATGGATGAAATCAAGTGACGTTGTGAGTATTTTATTATCTGTTGCTGCTGGATGACCGATTTGTGCCTTCAGCCAAAGAAGCACCGTGAAAATGAGCAGCGGAAACAGCCATCTCCGAAAAGAAGTGAAGTCCCCTTTTTTCATCGCCACGATGGTCCAAAGGGCAAGAAAAACAAACGATGCCATGAGCATCATCCACAGACTACCGCCAGAAGTCGACGCAATGGTTTCTTGCAAAAGCGATGGTTGAAACGCTCCCCAAAAGGATACGTCTGCCGCTGATTTTGTTTGAATCGGCAGCTGGAACACGAGTGCTCCGCCCATCATAATCAGTGACAATGTCAAAAGCCACTTCATTCGTTTAGCTAATGTGTGTGAAATGGCTGCTTTAAACCAAAACAGTCCAAACAAAATGGTCCCGAGGAATAAGCTAAACGACGTATAAAGAAAGGCTTTGTCAATGGTCGAAGCCATATCGATGGCTTCATTCGATTGACCTTGATCTAATTGGTCAAATCCACCATCCGCTTTTCCAATACTAAACGGGATCATGCCAGAGACAGAGTGTCCATCCGCTGATACCGCATTCCACTGAATGGTGTAAATCCCTTTTGGTAAATCCTTTTTTAAAGCAGCTTCCATGATCTTTTGATCTTTAATGACCGTATCTCCCTGATCCACACGATCTCCTTTTGCATTTAGCACCTTAATGGCATGAAATCCGCTTTCGATTCCTTCACTAAAAGTGATAGAAACTGAAGGAGGCTGCTTAGCCAGCTCTTCATTTGCCGCTGGATTCGAGCTCACCACGTATGCATGAGCAAATGCTTCCTTTGGAATGAAAAAAGCGAACAAGAAGATAAGAAGCAGAAGCCACTTACTATTTTTCAACAAGGTGAATAACCGCCTTTCTACCTATGAAAATGTCTCATGTATCAGAAAGAGAGCGGCAGTAAACTGTGAGTCACAGAAAAAACCGCTCCTCCTATTGTGCCGCTCACTCTAAAAGGTAAACGAAACAAATAGCAAGATGGTTCACTTTTTCTGTGTCATGTCTGCGCAGACATTTCTTGATTGAATAGGTTTGATCAATATAAGCCTATTCGATTTAGAAAGAGGAAACAAGAAGTGACCATTTAAAAATTGTGAAATTCCAATGAATTTTGCGCCAAAACAACGGCAGATCAATCTTTTCACCCGCTTTTCCTTGTGATCTGACAGAGAATTCACATCATTTTTCAATTTTGTCACACACTATGTGACAAAGTGACGTTTAGTTTCAATTGAAGGAGAAGTGAAAGCGTTTTACGATAGGGATAAGGGCTTCACTGACACTTGTTCTTATATCTTTTGACCTATAAAGCCCTGAATAAAGGGAGAGAAGAAAGGAGTTTTCACAGATGCAGGAAAAAAGCGGATTCCGCGTAAAAGTACAGCGCTTTGGAAGCTATTTAAGCGGTATGATTATGCCGAATATTGGAGCGTTTATCGCTTGGGGACTTATTACAGCCTTGTTCATTCCAAGTGGTTATTTTCCAAATGAACAATTAAATACACTCGTTGGCCCAATGATCAACTACTTACTGCCGCTATTAATCGGTTACACAGGCGGTAAGCTCGTATATGACCACCGAGGCGGGGTACTCGGTGCAACCGCTACGATTGGGGTCATTGTCGGTTCGGACATTCCAATGTTTTTAGGTGCCATGATCATGGGACCACTTGGCGGTTATCTCATTAAGAAAATTGACCAGCTGTTCAAAGATCGAATCAAATCAGGCTTTGAAATGCTTGTGAATAACTTCACGGCAGGTATTCTAGGTGCCATTCTTGTCGCCATTGCTTTCTACGCAATCGGCCCAGTGGTACTTGGTCTTAATAAAGCCCTAGCGGCAGGTGTAGATATCATTGTCAATGCACATTTACTTCCGCTGGCAAGTATCTTCATAGAACCAGCGAAAGTATTGTTCTTAAACAATGCAATTAACCAAGGGATTTTAGGTCCTTTAGGGGTGGAGCAAGCAGCAAAAACGGGTCAGTCCGTTCTGTTCTTGCTTGAAACCAACCCAGGGCCAGGTTTAGGTGTTCTTCTTGCGTATATGTTCTTTGGAAAAGGGAATGCGAAGCAGTCTGCACCTGGTGCGATTGTCATTCAATTCTTAGGGGGAATCCATGAAATTTACTTCCCGTACATCTTAATGAAGCCAAAGCTCATTTTGGCTGTCATTGCAGGTGGGGCAAGTGGTGTTCTGACTTTTACACTTTTAAATGCAGGATTAAAGGCTGTGCCATCACCAGGAAGTATTATCGCGCTCATGCTGATGTCTCCAAAAGGAGGCCACCTTGCCGTTCTAGCAGGTGTTGTCGTGGCAGCAATCGTATCCTTCCTTGTCGCTTCTGTGATTTTAAAAGCGTCCAAGGAAACAGATGAGGACCTAACGGCGGCGGCAGAAAAGATGCAAGATATGAAAGGGAAGAAAAGTGCAGCAGCAGCCGCTCTAACTGCACAAAAGGAAGAAGCTCAAGCGAACGAGCAATCAGCATCACCAAGTGATGTCAATCCAGATGACGTGAACAAAATCATCTTTGCCTGCGATGCAGGAATGGGCTCAAGTGCGATGGGTGCTTCCATCTTAAAGAACAAAGTCAAAAAGGCAGAGCTTGATATTGACGTGACAAACACATCCATCAGCAACATTCCAAATGATGCCGATGTGGTCTTTACCCATAAAGATTTAACAGACAGAGCGAAGGCAAAACTGCCAGGAGCTGTGCATATCTCAGTTGATAATTTCTTAAACAGCCCGAAATACGATGAGCTGATTGAGAAGTTGAAAAAATAACATGGCGAAACGGGTTGAGTTCAATTGTTCCTTATTGAACTCCCCGTTTTGGTTGTTTTCCTGATTTTCCATTCTAAAAAAGGTGTGTGATCATTCATGAAACAAGTACTTTCAAAAGACAATATTTATCTAAACGAACAAGCAGGCTCTAAAGAAGAAGCCATTAAAAAAGCAGGCGAAGTCCTAGTGGCAAATGGCTATGTCACAAGTGATTATGTCGACAAAATGTTTGAAAGAGAAAAGATCTCTTCTACATTTATGGGGAACGGGATTGCAATTCCTCATGGAACAGAGGATGCCAAAGCCGCTGTCCTTCATTCAGGGATTTCAATCATTCAAATTCCAGATGGCGTTGAATATGGCGAAGGAAATATCGCCAAAGTCGTATTTGGTATCGCTGGGAAAAACAATGAACATCTCGATATTCTTTCTCAAATTGCGATTGTTTGTTCAGAAGAAGAAAATGTAGAACGCATCATTCATGCAAAGGATCAGGATGAACTGATCGCCATCTTTAACGAGGTGAACTAACATGAAGGCCCTTCATTTTGGAGCAGGGAATATTGGCAGAGGGTTTATCGGATCTTTGTTAAAAAAATCAGGGTTTGAGCTTGTGTTTACCGATGTAAATGAAGCGGTGATCCACGAGCTGAATGAAAGAGGAGAGTACACGGTTGAACTTGCAGCACCAGGGCAAAAGCAAGAAGGAGTAGGCCCTGTTTCAGCGATCAATTCCGCGCAAAATCCAGCGGCATTAACCGAGGCCGTTGCAACAGCCGATTTGATTACAACAGCTGTTGGACCAGCCGTATTGAAGGTCATTGCGTCATCAATTGCTGAAGGATTAAAACAAAAAAAGCCTGACCATATCATCAACATTGTTGCGTGTGAGAATATGATTGGGGGCAGCTCTCATTTAAAAGAAGCCGTCTTCTCTCATTTAACAGTAGATGAACAAGAAGCGCTGTCACGAACAGTTGGTTTTCCAAACGCTGCTGTTGACCGCATTGTTCCTATTCAGCACCATGAGGACATTTTGAAAGTATCAGTCGAACCATTTTTCGAGTGGGTCATTGATGAGACGGGCTTTATTGGAGATGTTCCTCAAATTGACGGAGCGACCTTTGTACAAGATTTGACGCCATATATTGAACGTAAGCTCTTCACTGTCAACACAGGACATGCACTAGCTGCTTATGTCGGGTACCAGCAAGGTGTCCAAACGATTAAAGAAGCCGTCGACACGCTAGAAATTCGTCAGATTGTCGAAGGCGCACTTCACGAAACGGGCAGCTATTTAATTGACACATATGGCTTTCAAAAAGAAGAGCATGATGCGTATATTCAAAAAATCATCAAACGATTTGAAAATGCCTTTATTTCCGACGAAGTGACGCGTGTCGCACGTTCCCCGCTTAGAAAGCTGGGGGCAAATGACCGCTTAATTGGTCCAGCGAAGAAGATCAAACAACCGGTTTATTTAATCAAAGGCATTGCCGCAGCTTTGGCTTACGACTTTGCAGAAGACGAAGAAGCCGTTCGCATGCAAGCATTAAGAAAAGAAAAAGGCATTGAAGGTGTGCTAGAAGAGGTATGTGGACTCACGCCAACAGATGATCTCTATCAAGCCATTCTCAAAGAAACCGCTTTATAATCAAAAAATCCCTTTCCAACATGTGAAAGGGATTTTTTTCTATGACTTTTTTAATACTTTTCCCCGCTGGACGATATATGAAGTAAGGGGGAATTTGAACATGAAAAAGAAAGCGTTTGCTTCAAGAAGTGTCTTTTTTCAATTAATGTCAGCTATTATCGTGATTACGATTTTAACAGGCGGACTTGTTGGAACAACGGGATATTTGTTAGCGAAAAATGTATTAATTGATGCAGGGAAAGCAGATTTAAAGCACATCGTCAGCGGATCGATGGCCACACTTGAACAATTGAATGACCGTGTGGAGAAAAAAGAACTGACGCTTGAACAGGCGCAGGAACAAGCCCGCATTTACTTAAGCGGACCTAAAAACGACAACGGGAAAGGATACCAATTTCAAAAATCGGATTTTATCTATAAAAATAAAGGCTATCTCGTCGCATATGGAGCGGATTATTCATCACAAGTCCATCCTATCAACGACATTGGCGTCATCCCGGATAATACGACCAATCGTCAAAAAATGGTTGCTGGAGCCACAGCAAAAGGCGAGGACGCACACTATATCACCTATATGGATAAAGATGATGCAACTGGGGAAGAAAAGCAAAAGCTTGCTTATATGAGCCAGTTCACGCCGTGGAATTGGAGTGTAGGAATTGCCGTATTTCAGGATGAATTTTATAAAGAATTAGAGCAGATGAAGCTCTATATTATTCTGATTACAGCGGGAGTTGCTCTCCTGAGTCTTGGGGTCTTTTATTTGGCCGCACGAGGAAAAGTCAGGCTGCTCAAGCAAGTCACCGCTGCTTCAAAAGAAATTGCGGCGGGTAATATAGAACGCACGAACTTAAAGGAAACAACGGATGAAATTGGACAGTTGGCAAAAGGCTTTAACCATATGTCTGGAGAGCTCAGAGCACTTGTGAGCGGTTTACAGGAAACGAGCAGTCAACTCGTCGAATCAGCGACAGACTTATCCGCGATATCTGAAGAAACATCAGCCAGCAGTGAAGAAATTGGCCGAGCGATTGGAGACATATCGACTGGTACGCTTCATCAGGCATCTGACCTTGAGGTAGCCAATCAACAAATGACCCAATTCAATCAATCCATCGAAAACGTCAAAGAACAAAGCGATCAAATTAAACGAATTTCTGACCAATCGAATCAATCATCACAGCAGGGCCAGCAAATTGTTCAGCAATTAAAACAATCAAATGAACAATCAATTCAGGCATCAAAAGGTATTCGAACAGGAATTGAGCAGTTAAGTACAAAAGTGCAGGATATCTCTCAAATCACAGATACGATTGAAAGCATTTCAAATGAGACCAATTTACTTGCACTGAATGCGAGCATTGAGGCAGCACGCGCAGGAGAGCACGGCAAAGGCTTCTCAGTTGTGGCGAGCGAAGTAAGGAATTTAGCTGAGCAGACAAAGCAATCAGCGGTTCAAATTCAGCAAATGATTCAAGGCATTAAAGAAGAAACGACTGCAACAGCCGGTATGATGTCCAACACAATGGATCGTTTCGCTGAGTTAGATGAGGCGGTACACGCAACAGAACATGAATTCAATGCCATCTCTACATCGATTTCACAAACCATTGTCGAAACAAATGCGATGGCAAAAGAGCTGAACGCCCTGCTGGAGCAAAACGATCTCATCACAAAAGCGATGCATGGTGCAGCACATATTTCTCAAGAAAATGCTGCTGCTATTGAAGAAATCACAGCATCTACAGACGAACAAGTGACAGCCATCTCCAATGTGGCCAAGGCAGCAGAAAGACTCAATGAGCTGAGTATGCGATTGAATCAAGATATTGCACGTTATCGTCTATAAATCATTTTGACTACGTGTCTCACGTAAGGTAGGATGAAGTTAAGAAAACCCTGCTCACAGGATAAAAAAAGGAGTGTCCGGTCATGAAAAAGAAAATATTGATGTTCTTGTCTTGTGGCTATGGATACTCTACTGCTGTTTTTTTCTAGAATAGAGAGAAATTGGTGAAGTCTGTCTACATGATGAAGAATCTAGCAGAAAAATCATAGTGAGTGAGGGATATACATGGAAAAAATCACGAGGAAAAACCCAGAATTTATGCCGAAACCAGTGGGCAACTATAGTCATATCACAAGAGTGCCAAAGGGTGCGGGGTTATTTGTTACATCGGGTCAAGTAGGAACAGATATGGATGGGCAGGTACCATCAAGCTTAAACGACCAAGTAACAAATACATTTGAAAATATTAAAAAAGTCCTTGAATCAGAAGGACTGAATGAAGAACATGTGATTAAGGTCAATATATGGGCAACAGAAGAAATCGATTGGGATCATCTATATCCTCAGTGGGATGCAATCTTCAAAACGGCTTATCCTTCAATGACTGTTGCCTATGTATCTGCATTAGGATGGCCAAAGCTGAAAATTGAAATTGAACTATGGTGCGCCGATATTTGATCAAAAAAAAGAACAGTGCAAACTGTTCTTTTTTTCATGAGTATTTATGAAACAGCCTTGAGCCGCTTTGTGATCAATCCAGCGAGAAACGTAAAGACTGTATAGATGATGACCCAAATGATAAAGGATTTATTCCCGCCAATATATGTGAACATCAGGATGACACTTGCTAACAGTACAATTAAAGTAGGCATCCAAACATTCTTCAAAAGCAGCGTGCCGAGAATACCAATCAGCACGGAGATGATGGGGAAGCCAAATACAATCAATAACACAAAGACAGCCATATCGCGAACTCCTTTTTATCAAGTGTTTACATCAAAACATAAAAGACCGCCGCAGCCATATGTGGAAGTGCAAAGATCATAAAAAGAAAAGCCGTATCAAGACGCCACATGCGGTGCTCTTTTGTTTCAGAGTGATAGGCTGCTCGTGCTTCTTCCCCGTTTGTCCATGCACCCATTAAAAATCCAGATACAACGAGCCCGATAATAGAGATCCCTCCACTGACAAACCCAATCCACTCATAGTGCTGTAGAATGATAGCGGCACTGCAAATCACAATCATTGAGCAAACACCGGCGAAAAAAGCATGTTTTTTTCTCATTCCGGTTCACTCCCTTCAAATATGACATTAGGAGATGGCATCACATATTTCAATGAAATGTCCATCAGGATCAGACACATAAGCAACGGTTTGACCCCATGGTTTTTTTGCAGGTTCTTTGATGATAGGTACCCCTTTTTCCTTCATTGACGCAATTGTTTGATCCACATCATCCACGACAAAGCCAATCTCAAAGGTTTGAGACGAGCTATTCGCCTCTGGAACAGGTAATCCAAGTGCATCTTTTACATCCTGGCGTGAATTAATGGATAAGGTCACCTCTCCAGTATCAAACTCAACATAGGATTCAACTCTCAATTTAATAGGGAAACCAAGTACATGCTGATAGAAATGAATGCTCGCCTCAACATCGTTTACATATAGAATGGTATATTTCATTTTCATGTGAAAAACTCCTCTCTTCATATACGTGTCAAAACCGGAAAGGTTTCCCACCTATTTTATCATATAGGATATAAGGTTCATCTGATTCCAAAAAAAACAATATTTTTAGCTGAATAGTCTTGAAAAACAAAAAGTGGTGACTTATGATAAAAATGTAAAATTAGAAAAAATAGGGGGATTACATATGTTGAAAAAAATCATGGTCGCTGTCTTGTCTTTAGGTCTTTTACTAAGCTTTACACAAGTCGACATCCACACAGCGGATGCAAAGGCAGTCAAGTCTTACAAAAACTGCAAAGCGCTCAACAAAGTATATAAAGGCGGCGTGGCGAAAAGCAAAAACACGAAAAACAAAGGCGGCAAAACAAAGTACAAGCCTTATGTGTCAAAAGCGCTTTACCAAAAAAATATACGACTTGATCGTGATAAAGACGGCATTGCTTGTGAACGCTAAACACATGTGAAAAGACCTGTAACAAGGTCTTTTTTTCTATGGGATCAAACTCGTCCCTTTGTGCCATCTTCGTCTTTATATTAAAATAAAGATAGTTTCAAAAAATGATACAAAGTGGGGTACTCAATTTGTCAACACAAGCTGATAAGAAAGACATCCGATTGATTGCCATTGATATGGATGGCACACTGTTAAATAGTGAGCACGTCATTCCTGAGGAAAATAAACAAGCCATTAAAGAAGCAGAAGCGAAAGGGGTCCATGTCGTTATTAGCACAGGGCGAACGCTGATGACTTGCCGAGAGTTGGTTGAGCCGCTCAAACTCTCTTCCTATCTTGTGACAGCAAACGGAAGTGAAATTTGGGATTCAAATTTTCAGCTGATCGAACGAGATCTGCTGCATCCGGATCACGTCCAAATGATGTGGGATCTAAAAAACAGGTACGAAACCGATTACTGGGCTTCCACTGTGGATAAGGTGTGGAGAGGTGAATTTCCAGAACGCATTCATGACCATGAATGGCTGAAATTCGGCTTTGAAATTCATGACGATGACGTTCGTGAGGAAGTGCTTAATACACTGAAAACAAATGGTCATCTAGAGATCACAAATTCAAGTCCAACCAATATCGAAGTCAATGCGGCAGGCATTAACAAAGCTGCGGCTCTTGCAAAGGTAGCAGAACGCATTGGCTGTACAATGGACAACGTCATGTCACTTGGCGACAGCCTAAATGATATGGCCATGATTCAAGAAGCTGGACTAGGAATCGCCATGGGAAATGCGCAAGAAGTGGTGAAAGAAGCCGCTGATTGGATTACCGCTCCTAATACAGAACACGGTGTAGCAAAAGCCATCCAACATTGGGTGCTATCTAAATAAAAAAAGCGAGAGGACAGCACCTCTCGCTTTTTTTATTTTTCTCCTAGTTCTATTGTTATGTTTTCTGACAATTTCATGTGCAGTCTCTCCAAAGTTGGTATAATCAATATAAATTCGAATATTCGGACTTATGATTCCGTATTTCGGAACAATGAGGAGGGGTCCTATGTATCAAGTGGATATCAACTGTGATTTAGGAGAAAGCTTTGGTCAATACACAATCGGTGCAGACGAACAAATTCTTGAATATGTCACCTCAGCCAACATTGCTTGCGGTTTTCATGCAGGAGATCCAACGGTGATGAGAAAGACGGTCAGAATGGCGCTAGATAAAGGGGTTCAAATCGGTGCGCATCCAGGTTTGCAAGATTTAGTCGGCTTTGGCAGACGTCCAATGGCCATCTCTGCAGAGGAAGCCTATGATCTCGTCATTTATCAAATAGGCGCTCTATCAGCCTTTCTAAAAGCAGAAGGCGGCAAGATGCAGCATGTCAAACCACACGGTGCTCTCTACAACATGGCGGCTGAAAATACTGAATTATCTGAATCGATTGCGAAGGCTGTGTATGATGTCGATCCGAATCTTGTGTTATTTGGGCTGTCAGGCAGTGAACTCGCGTTAGCAGGTGAAAGAATCGGTCTTCAAGTGGCACATGAAGTCTTTTCTGATCGGACGTATCAAACTGATGGGACACTAACGTCCCGCCGCGAACCACATGCACTCATTGAAGAGGATGAGCTGGCAGTCGAGCAGGTCGTTCGTATGGTACGAGAAGGAAAGGTTCGTACAGTTCAAGGGGAAGATATTCAGCTCAAAGCAGATACGGTTTGCATACACGGAGACGGCAGCCATGCGCTTCAATTTGCAAAAACCATTACAGCGAAGCTAAAAGAAGCCAATATTCACATCGGGGCCTTTTAATAAAAAACGACATCAAAGGGGGAAACAGCATGAAAACAGAGAAAGGCAAAAACATGAAGGCGCCAAAGGGGAACCGGTCTATGCTGATGGGCGCAGCCTTCCTAATGGCTACTTCCGCCATCGGACCGGGATTTTTAACACAAACGACAGTGTTTACACAGCAGCTTGCAGCTAGCTTTGGATTTGTCATTTTGATATCTATTCTGTTAGATATTTTTGCGCAAACCAATGTATGGCGCATCATTGCCGTCTCAGAAAAACGAGGGCAGGATATTGCGAATATGGTTCTGCCGGGTCTCGGTTATGTACTAGCCTTTTTGATTGTCATTGGGGGGCTTGCCTTTAACATCGGAAATATCGCCGGTGCTGGTCTCGGTTTTCAGGTCATTTTCGGAGTTGATCCGCGAATCGGAGCAGGGGTCAGTGCTGTCATTGCTATACTGATTTTCGTGATCAAAGAGGCTGGAAAAGCGATGGACCGTTTCACACAGATAGCCGGCTTTGTCATGATTGGCCTGATGCTGTATGTGGCGATTTCAACAGCTCCACCAGTTGGAGAAGCGGCATTGAGAACATTCGTCCCAGAGAAAATTGATATTTTGTCGATTGTGACACTTGTGGGTGGAACAGTAGGCGGCTATATCGTCTTCGCTGGCGGTCACCGTCTGCTGGATGCTGGCATTAAGGGGAAGGAAGCACTGCCGCAAGTGACGAAAAGCTCCATTTTTGGTGTGTTGATTACGTCAATCATGCGTGTTGCGCTCTTTCTTGCCGCTCTAGGAGTTGTCTCAAAAGGCTTGCAGATTGATCCATCAAACCCGCCTGCTTCGGTTTTTCAATTAGCGTCAGGAAATATCGGATATAAAATGTTCGGGATTATTATGTGGGCTGCGGCGATCACATCGGTCATTGGAGCGGCATACACATCTGTCTCCTTCTTTAAAACCTTCTCGCCAAAAATTGAGCAAAATCAACGTGGCATTATCATCGGCTTTATTGCCCTCTCGACCATTTGTTTTATTACGATCGGAAGACCTGTGAATATATTGATTTTGGTTGGGGCGATTAATGCATTGATTTTGCCGCTTGCACTTGGAACATTGCTTATTGCGGCCTATAAAAAAGAAATTGTCGGTGATTATCGCCATCCATTCTTTTTGACACTGTCAGGTGCGTTTGTTGTCGTCATTATGGCTATTATGGGTGGGTATACAATCATGAATGAAATCCCGAAATTATGGAGCTGATTCGGATGAATGCATATCAAACTTGTGAGCCTAAACAGATCAGGGAATTGATTCGCAAAAAGGAGATCACAGGACCAACGGCTGGCTTTGCAGAGGGATTTGCTCAAGCCAATTTAATGATTGTCAAAAAGGAACTTGCCTTTGATTTTCTTTTATTTTGTCAGCGGAATCCGGCTGCATGCCCCTTACTTGATGTGCTGGAGCCAGGTGATCCAGTGCCAAGGCGGTCAGCGCCTCAAGCGGATATTCGAACGGATTTTCCAAAGTACCGTATTTACCGAAAAGGGATTCTTCAGCAAGAGGTGACAGATATCTCCTCTTATTGGGAGGATGATATGGTTGCCTTTCTCATCGGATGCAGTTTTACGTTTGAGCATGCGCTCATGCTGAATGATATCCCTGTACGTCATATTGAAGATGGTCATAACGTACCGATGTATCAAACGAATCTTTCCTGTGAACAGGCAGGGGTGTTCCATGGCCCGATGGTAGTCAGCATGAGACCCATTCCGGCGTATCAAGTCACAAGAAGTGTTCAAGTGACGTCTAGATTTCCTTCAGTACATGGCGGTCCCGTCCATATAGGAGACCCAGCTATGATTGGAATCCTAGATCTGGACAAACCAGACTTTGGAGAACCGTCTGTGATGAAAGAAGGAGAAGTTCCGGTGTTTTGGGCATGTGGTGTGACGCCGCAAGCCATCGTCATGCACACAAAACCAGACATTGCGATCACTCATGCACCTGGTCATATGTTCATCACAGATCGAAGAGATCAGCAGCTCGGAGTGCTATAAAGAAAGAGAGGTGTCCTCAAGTGATGTTTTCGACGATAAAAGATTCTATCAGCTTCCACCCGCTAGGAGATGCAGCGATCGTCATTCAAGCTGGAGCCGACATACGTGAAGAGATTCATGAGCGTGTTGAGCAGTTGTTTGCATGTATTGAACAGCATCCATTTGACGGATATGTTGAAGCCGTTCAGGCCTTTACAAACGTGACGGTTTTTTACGAACCGTATACCGTTCATCAATCTGCTCATCTTGATCAACATGGCATGTCTCCATATGAATGGGTCAAAGCCTATATCGAAAAACTTCTTGAAGACAAGTGGCAGGTGGGGTTTCAGGCAAAGAGCTGCATCGTCGAAATTCCTGTTTGTTACGGAGGAGCGCTTGGTCCTGATTTAGAAGAAGTCGCCCGCATCAATGGGTTGACGCCTGAAGAAGTCGTGCGTATTCACACAACAGGGACGTATCTTGTCTATATGATTGGATTTGCCCCGGGGTTTCCGTTTTTAGGTGGGCTTTCTGAAAAAATCGCCGCTCCGCGCAGGGAAACACCGAGAATGTCTATTCCGAAAGGGTCTGTGGGCATTGCGGGGAAGCAGACAGGCGTATACCCGATTTCCACACCAGGAGGCTGGCAGCTCATTGGACAAACCCCGCTGTCATTGTTTCGGCCTGATGATGAGATACCAAGTCTACTGAAGGCAGGGGACGAGGTCAGATTTGTCCAAATGTCTGAAAAGGAATTTTTGAGCATGAAGGAGGCAGAACGTTGAGTATTCATGTCATCAAGCCGGGGATGTTCACAACCATTCAGGATAAAGGGCGAAAAGGCTATCAGAAGTATGGCGTCTTAACGAGTGGCGGCATGGATCCACTCTCACTCAGAATCGCCAACATCCTCACCGGAAACCAAAAAAATGCAGCTGTGCTGGAAATCACATTGATGGGGCCAGGCCCTGTGTTGACGTGTCAGAAGGATCAGCTGATTGCAGTCACTGGCGCTGATGTGGAGATCGATATTGATGGAGAGCCAGCACCTTTATGGAAGCCTCTTTTTATTCGAGCAGGAAGCACCATCACCTTTGGACCTTGTAAAAGAGGCTGCCGTTCCTATCTTGCTATGGCAGGTGGATTCGACGTCGAGCCAGTTATGCAGAGCAAAAGCACCTATGTGAGAGCGGGGATAGGTGGACTGAAAGGGCGTCCGCTAGAAAAAGGAGACGTCCTGACTATTGGAGAGCCATCACCGATAGCGGTGAGCCTGTTTCACATGCTAAAAAGCAAAGAGAAACAAGTGAGATATAGTGCCCCTGATTGGACAGTGAGTCATGCTCATTTCTTGCCGCTGCGGAAATCACCAGTGATTCGGGTGTTGGGAGGCCGACATCTCTCTTATTTTCAGGAAGAATCTCAAACAGCCTTTTTTGAACAGCCCTACCAGGTCACGCCCCAATCAGATCGCATGGGATGCAGATTGAAAGGAGAACCCATTCGCTTAAAGCAAAAGCTTGAATTGATTTCAGAAGCTGTTGCCTTTGGCTCTGTTCAAATCCCTCCTGACGGTCAGCCAATTATTCTGCTGGCAGATCGCCAAACAACAGGAGGATACCCGAGAATTGGAGAAGTGGCGACAGTAGATCTGCCGCTCATTGCACAGGCAATGCCTGGTGCGAATCTGTATTTTAAGCAAATCGACCATCATGAAGCAGAACAGGCACTGTTCAAGCAAGAGGCGAAACTCAGGGAACTGACCGCAAGAGTAAAGCTGGAAGCATTTTCGTTTGAGAAAAGGTGAGGAACATGCAAAACACAAATAAAACCGTTGTGAAGTCAATGGAGATTTTGCGGCTTTTTATCACACACGAACAATTAACGTTAAATGAGATGATTGAGCTAGCCCAAATGCCAAAAACATCTGTACATCGAATGGCGAGCTCATTAGCGGATATGGGTTTATTAGAAAAGCATGATTCCGGTGTTTATCGGTTAGGATTGATGTTCCTTGAATATGGTCAGCTTGTAGCCGACCGCCTTGATATTCGGAGGATTGCGAAGCCTTTTATGGAAAGCTTGCGAGATGAAGTGGGAGAAGCTGTACAGCTCATTATTCGTGAGGGAGACGAAGCCATTTACGTGGAAAAAATCGAAGGTACGCAGCCTGTTCGGCTCTACACCGCTGTCGGCAGGCGATCTCCACTATATGCGGGAGCCTGTGCGAGAAGTATTCTGTCCTTTTTGCCAGAGAAAGAGAGACTGGCCTATATTGACTCGATCGAGCTAGGGAAAATCGGAATTGGAACCATCACAGATAAAGAAGTTCTGCGGAACATACTCGAAGAATCAAATAAACGGGGCTATACGTTGAGCTATTCAGAGCTTGAAAACTATACAGCTGCTATTGGAGCGCCTATTTTCAATCATCTCGGGGAAGTGGTCGCAGGTATTAGCATTGCAGGATTTGAAGCAGGATACCAAAAGGAACGACTTCCTTACTTAATTGATCAGGTCAAAAAATCCGCCAGCGGTATTTCGAGAGAACTAGGTTTTTCATCTACACAAACAAAAAGCCAATGACCGTCAAGATCATTGGCTTTTTCTGTATGATTGATTAGAAAGTTTTTCCTAAAGCTTTTGCGCGTTCAATTGCATCTGCTTTAATTTGCTCTGCTTTCGCAGGCTCAGCATTGTGACCTTCAACAATAAGACCTTCGAAAGAAGGAATACCGAAGAAGTTTGCAATTGTTCCAAGGTAACGGTGACCTGCTTCAAGTTCAGCAGCAGGACCTTCAGAGTAGTATCCGCCACGTGCTTGGATGTGTAGCGCTTTTTTGTCTGTTAATAATCCAACAGGACCTTGCTCTGTGTATTTGAATGTTTTACCAGCTACAGCAACAGAGTCGATGTATGCTTTAAGAACTGGTGGGAATGAGAAGTTCCAAAGTGGTGAAACAAATACATATTTGTCAGCAGAAACGAATTGATCGCTTAATTCGTTTAGGCGAGCAACTTTCGCTTGCTCTTCAGCTGAAAGTGTATCGAAGCCAGCGCCAGATTGAAGCTTGCCCCAGCCAGCGAATACATCTGCATCAATGTGAGGGATGTTTTCTTTGTACAAATCAATATGTACAACCTCGTCGCTTGGATTTGCTTCCTTATAAGATTCGATAAATGCTTTAGCAGTAGCCATACTGTAAGAAACTGTTTCATCATGCGGATGTGCAGTGATGTATAAAACTTTTGCCATAATTCATTCAATCCTTTCGGGTTCAGTGATTTTTTTAGCGTATCCCAAAGATACACTGAATATGTGGCATCTTTAATCATATTGGAATGCTATGAAAAAGATGTAACAAGCACAGTTACATAAAAACTGATATTTTCATTGTAATCACAATGTAGTTTGAAGTCAAGGTATAAAGTCTCGAAATCAAGATAAAAAGTTTGTAAATTTTTCTGGAACACGTTGAAACAAGGATTTAAGCATAAAAAGCCTACTCCCATTGAACAAAAAATCGATCGATATCGCAAGTAAAGAGTTTGTAAAGGCGTCTCATTCTGTGGATTTGAAAAAAAGATGAATGCCCCTAAGCCATCTGCTACAAGCATCTGTTCTCATTTTTCGTATATATAAGAGAAGGCAGGAGAGAGTGAGGGATAAGAATGGGACGATCCTATGTTGCGATTGGAGATTCCTTAACGGTCGGGGTGGGGGCACGTTTATTTGGTGGGGGCTTTGCCGAGCGGTTTAAGGCGATGCTTGAAAAAAGGCTGCATACGCCGGTCGAGCTGTCCGTTTTTGCGAAATCAGGGTTAACGACGGAGGAAATCTTACAGCTTTTCAAGCGGTCTGATGTGAGACGTGCTATTGCAAAAGCTGACATCATCACTATTACAGGCTGCGGGAATGATCTTGTTCAAGCTGTTCAACAGTATGAAGAAGGTGGAGATGAAAAGAAACTACTGCAAGCGTCCATGCATTGTCAGGCGAATTTTAGGCAAATGATTCAAGAAATCGCTCAAATCAAAAGAGGGCAGCATCAGCCATACTGTGTGTATTTATTGAATTTATATAATCCTTTTCCTGGGATTCCGATAGCAGAGAGATGGCTGCAGCAATACAACGATCATCTTCGATTGCTGGCAGCTAGTCCGCATGTAGAAGTTGTGGATGTTTACCGCGTTTTTGAAGGACACGAAAGAGCTTACTTATCGATTGATCAATTTCATCCGAACCATAAAGGATATGAAGCAATGGCAGAAGCACTGTTTCAACAATCCTCTAAACAGCTGTAATCCGGTGGGATTGCAGTTTTTTCATTCTTTTAAATGAAGGGCTGTTTCGATATGATAAAAGAAACGAAGGCGAAAGAGGTGTATGTATGCAAGAGATCAACGCGTATTTTCATGAAATGAAAGGAACAGCTTATGAGGTAGGAAAGCAGCAGGCTGTCTGGCTTAAGGAGAACCCTTTGCTAAAGAAACAATACATTCGAACAGAACCGATGGCAAAAGAGGCTGTGAAGGAAACGAAGCAGCTACTGCTTCCATATCTCCCTCAATTAGATGAAGAGATCGCGGGGTTTTGTGATGAACTGCAATTGGATGAAACCTATTTGACCTTTTACTATTCATCGCATCTGCAGCCAGGCTGCTCCCATTGCGTCATGCAGGGAAAAAAGACGACAGATCAACAAACGGTGTTGCTACGTAACTATGACTTTTCCCCGATGTTTGATGATATGCGCCTTGTGTCTACACATGTAGAAGGCTTAGCCGTTCATACAGGCTCGTCACTGCTGTTGTTTGGCAGGTCTGACGGGATGAATGAGCATGGTCTTTCTGTGACATTCTCTGCATGCGGACCGCCAATTGGCAATGAACCCGGCTTAAAGCCGCCAGCCGTTGCTGGTTTGCAAGTATATCATGTGATTCGATCTGTTCTGGAATACTGTGAAACAGTTGAGGAAGCCATTCGTTCTATACAGGAAATGCCTGTTGCTTCAAATGTGCACCTCATGCTGGCCGATCGAAAAGGAGAGGCGGCTGCGATTGAAATGATGGACGGACAAAAAGCTGTTAGAAGACCGGAGCATGGTTATATTGCAGCAACGAATCATCCGCTTGCTGATCAAACGGTAAAAGGGATGACCAAGCATCATTCTGTCGTCAGATACGAAATGTTAATAGAGGCTTTAGAAGAACAACGATCAAGCGATTCTCTCATCAAACTATTTCAGACAGAATATCCAGATGGTCTGACTGTGCACAATTACGAGGAGCTGTTTGGGACGATGCGAACTGTCATGTTCCGGCCGGAGGAAGGGACGATGGATTATTGCTTTGGCTCTCCAGTATACAACCGAACTTATTCATTAAGAGCTGGGGGCACACTGCCCTTCCGTGAACAAAAGGTTCAATTTCATCAAAAGGAGTATGGACCGTCATTTTGGAAAAACGTCTGACCGGGACATGGTCTTTCATTTTTGTCACAGTCAATGTGCCAAAGTCAGATGAACTAAAGATTGCATCGCTGGTTGAAAGCGTTTTATATTAAAGTGTGACAATAGACCTATGTAAGCAGAAGGAGGCATTTCATGTACATAACGGCACGAGAACAGAAAGTCATCAAATACATCATTCAGCAAAATCGTTATGTCACCATTCGTGAGATAGCCGATTCTGTTCAGGTGAGTACAAGAACCATCCATAGAGAACTCAAATCCATTAAACCTATTTTAAAGAATTATCAACTTTCGCTAGATAAACAACCGGGGAAAGGCTTGAAGACGGTCGGAGAACAGAAGGACAAACAGCGGCTTCTTGCTCACATTTCAAATGAGGATCAAATTGAATATAGTTCGGATGAACGGAAGCTCTTAATCCTATGTGCGCTGCTTGAAGCAAAGGAACCGGTTAAATTATATACACTTGCCGCCGACTTGCAGGTGACAAATGCGACCATCAGCTATGACTTAGATGAACTGACGGAGTGGATCGCGCCTTACGGTTTGCAGCTGATACGAAAACGCGGGTATGGCATTGAATTAAAAGGACCGGAGGAAGCCAAACGAAAGATTGTCGGCAACCTCATCGTCGACCGGCTCGATATTCAATTATTTTTAGAAACGATTGAAATGAATATCAAGCATCGAACGAAAGCGACGGAAAAGGTGTTTGGGGTTGTCAGCAGAGGGCAGCTGCTTAAGGTAGAAAGACTGCTCTTTCATTTGAAAAATCGACTGTCGCTCTCATTGTCTGATAGTGCCTATATTGCACTTGTCGTTCACCTAACGTATGCCATCGAACGCATTCAGATTGGCGAAACCATTCGCATGGAAGAAGAAGAGCTGCTTGAATTAAAGCGGACGAAAGAATATCAATCATCCCTGCGAATCGCAAGAGCACTTGAACGCATGTTTAATGTCGAGATCCCTGAAGCAGAGGTTGGATATATGACCATCCACCTGCGCAGTGCAAATCGCAGCTTTCAAGCAGAATACCGCATTGATGAGATTGAGCTTGATATAGCACTGAGAACGAAAAAGCTCATTGATTTTATTTCAAATAAAACCGGCTACCATTTAAATGAAAATGATTCATTGTACGAGGGACTCGTGTCTCATCTTGAACCTGCCATGAACCGTTTAAAGGAAAAGATGAGAATTTATAACCCGCTCACACAACAAATCAAAAAAGATTACTTTTTGCTTTTTATGGCCATCGAAGAAGGAGTCGAGCGTTTCTTTCCGGAGATTGAATTTCCAGAGGATGAAATCGCCTTTATTGTGCTGCACTTTGGTTCAGTGCTTGAAATCAAAAAAGAAGAAACAAAGATTCATGCATTGGTCGTTTGCTCAAGCGGAATCGGTTCCTCCAAAATGCTCGCATCACGGTTGAAAAAAGAGCTGCCAGAGATCGCTAAATTCGATCTATCTTCTTTGATGGAGCTAAAGGAAATTGATGCTGCGAGCTATGACATGATTGTATCAACCGTTCCTATTCCATATGATCATATCGATTACATCATGGTCAGTCCGCTTTTAAATGAGGATGACGCCATGCGTGTGAAGGCTCATATTAAACGAAAGATTCCTTACATGATAGAGAAAAAAAGAACGAAAGAATCTGTAAAAGAATCCGTGCAAGAAACCATTGATATGATGGCAGTTGCAGAGCAGATAACGAACTATATGTCTGTGATTCGCGGCATTGTGTCTCATTTCACTTTAGAAAATAAGAAGACGCTGCCGCATCATGAGGCAACAATCAGACAGCTGCTTCGTCAGATTGAAAGTGAAGGATATGTAAAACATGCGGACAATGTGGCAACCAGCTTACTTGAACGTGAACAACAAGGCGGTTTAGGGATTCCAGGTACTGAGTTTGCTCTTTTTCACTTAAAGCATGAATTGATCAAAGAGCCTATCTTTCATATCTATGATCTTGATGAGGCATACGAGGTCAAAAGCATGGATGGCGGTCAGCAGATGATGTCACGAATGCTCATGATGCTAGCGCCGCTGGAGCTTGGCAAGGAAGGCTCTGAAATGTTTAGTCTGATCAGTTCATCCATCATTGAAAGTGAAGAAAGCATGGCGCTTTATGGACATGGGTCAAAGGAAGAGATTGAACAGAAATTACATCAGCTTTTCTATCAATTTGTGAAAGAGGCAAAGTGGTAGGAAAAAAGCCGAGAGCTTATTCGCTTCTCGGCTTTTTTGCCGTGACACAGACAGCGAGGGTTGGACGAATTTCCTCGTACTCAACAGAAAAATGTTCAAACCCCGCAAACTGTAAGTCATTCAGTATGTTTTCACCCATCTCTTTTGTCCGATTGGCGTCAGCGCCCTTTTCTCTTGGCTGCATCACAATGACAATTTTTCCGCCCGGCTTCAAGGTGTGATAAAGATTGAGTAAGCCGGTCTTTGGGTCATCCCAAATCGTGTAATTATTAACAGAAAGCACTTTGTCATACTGCTCTCCCGGCAGACGTGTTTTCTCAATTTTCCCGACATACAGCCGGACCTGTTTGTCTTTTGATCGTTTGCTCAAGCGAGTCCGCGCTTGTTCCTGCATGGTCGAAGAGGCATCCAGCCCATCAATGTGAAGATCCTCATAATGCTTCAACATATGTTTCATGCTATAGCCGGGGCCATAGCCTATCTCTAGAATATTTTCACCATCATCAAGCTCTAGATGGCGGATCGCCCACTGATTCAATGCTTTATTTTCATTTGCCATAATGAAGCCCGCGATGCTTCCAAGCCAGCCTTTTGGTCTGCTAAAGGTTTTCGAAATGGTTGACAACATATGAGAACGCTCCTTTTTGATGATCAAGTAACCGATTTTTCCTAATTTGAAACATAACCACCTGTTTTTCAAAACGCATCTGTACAGCATAGTTATGTTTGAGTGAAAAAATGAAGTGGTAATGAAAGGATACATCAACAAATCAAGGAGGAGCTTACACATGGATTTACGTGAATACTTAACAAATGGCATTCCGCGTCAAACACAGGATCAGCAGCCAGGCAGTGAAAGAGAAATGAATCCTGCGCCGATCTTTGAGGATGAATCGTATCAAGGGTCTGGCAAGCTAAAAGGGAAAGTTGCCCTGATTACAGGTGGAGACAGTGGAATTGGACGTGCCGTTTCTGTTGCATATGCCAAAGAAGGAGCACATGTCGCCATTGTGTATTTAAATGAACATGAGGATGCAGAAGATACGAAAGAGCGTGTAGAGCAGGAAGGCGTCAAATGCTTAACGATTGCAGGAGATGTCGGAGACGAAGCCTTTTGCGAGGAAGCGGTAGAAAAAACGGTTGAAGCCTTTGGTCAGTTAGATATTTTAGTGAATAATGCGGCTGAACAGCATCCGAAAGAACGAATTCAAGATATCTCTAGTGAACAGCTTCACCAAACCTTTAGAACCAACTTTTATTCCTATTTTTATTTTACGAAGAAGGCACTTGATTACTTAAAACCGGGAAGTTCAATTATTAATACAACATCCATCAATCCATATCGAGGTAACGCAGTGCTCATCGATTATACAGCGACGAAAGGGGCCATCAACGGCTTTACTCGTTCTATGGCACAGTCGCTTGTGAAAGATGGGATTCGCGTGAACGGTGTAGCGCCTGGTCCAATTTGGACGCCGCTCATTCCATCTACATTTGACGAAGACAGTGTGGAAAGCTTCGGGGCAGAAACCCCAATGGGAAGACCAGGACAGCCTGTGGAGCATGTTGGCTGCTTCGTGCTGCTTGCTTCTGACGAATCGTCTTATATGACGGGACAAACGCTTCACGTCAATGGCGGTTCCTTTATGAATACATGATCAATAGTGCCACCGCCCAGCTTCGATTGGGCGGTGTTTTTAGTATTTCTTGCGATTCTTCTGCACAGATGTAACAGACCATACGATAATGCCCACAACAACTGCCGCAATGACAAGTGAACCCAAATGGAACATCGTTTCATGAGGCATGTCCAACTTCTCCCTTCATTGAACCTATTTCCTATAGCATCAGCTAGAAGCTCTCTTTTTATGAAAAACACATTTCTTTGTTTAATGAATGGATTGTCGTGGAAACCTATGAGTACGGATGAAACTTTGAAGGAGTGAAGATCTATGTCACAAGAAGAGTTAAAGCAAAAGGTTCTAAACTTATTAGATGAGCAAAAGGTTGGAACACTAGCGACCGTTGAACAGAATCAGCCGCATACCCGCTACATGACTTTTTTCCATGAAGGGCTGACGCTATATACACCAACGAGCAAAGAAACACATAAAGCAGACGAAATTGAAAAAAACCCGAATGTTCATATTCTCATTGGATATACAGGTGAAGGATTCGGTGACACGTATGCAGAAATTGCAGGCACCGCTACATTAACAGATGATCCAGAGCTGATCGACCGCCTTTGGTCAGAGGAGATGGAGAAATGGTTTAAAGGCAAAGATGATCCAAATCTAGTGATTCTGAAGATTGACCCAACTTCCATCCGTTATATGAATGAAGGAAGCCGTACACCAGCAGAATTATCACTTTAACACTTGCGTAAGTAGGGGGAATGTGTTATAGTTTGTTATTAAGTGTTGAAATAAGCAAATAAATAAAGAAAGTAAACTTTCTTTTTTCTATGACATAATGAGAAGCAATAGAGCTTCTACTTGATAAGAACGAGACGCTGTTAAAGCGAACAAACTTATTCTTTTCCTTCTGCACCGCCCCCTATAAAAGCGGAAGAATGAAAAAAGACGTTTTGATTTACAATTCACACTGGCACGGCTTCGGAGCCGTAAGGACGAATGAGAGGTAGGGCTTTCGTTGTCTTGTTATCCAGAACTTCCATGGCGTTTACTTTCAAACGTAGGTTCACTCGGAACACATATGACACACTGATATGATCGAATCTTGACTCATAAACTCCGTGACGGAGATCACAAATTGATTATTTATTTGCATGAAAAGAGTAAGAAGCAGGCTGCCATCTATTTGGCAGCCTTTTTAAGTGGGTCAAACAATAAGATTCCGAGACCGATGATCCCGAGGAAAGGAAAGATGAAGGTAGACACCATCCGCATAGCATCCCCACCAAAAGGATTCGCCATCAAAAATAGAACAGCAAACACACAGGTGATAGCAGTCAATAGGACATACTTCATCATCACTCACTTCTTCCTTTCTTCTGATACCGCCAAATCCTTTCAATAAAAAAGAACATCACCGCAAACAAAATAGAGAAGATGAGCATGTCCAGCAGTGTCACGCCTTTATCTGTGTGCACAATACCAAACCAAACCAATTGCAGAACAAAAGAGATAGCAAAATAAAGGATGGATTCTTTCATGATTTTCCCCTTTTCACTTATTTTTTTGATCTTGTAGCCATATCATCCAAATGAAGAAGGAACCAATAGCACATGAGATCAAGGTAACGGGCGGCAAGGTGTGCCAGCGAGTCAGCCCCTTTACAAAGCACATATAAAAAAAGAAAATGAAAATGGATACGAGCAGCCATTGTTTGAACCAACGGGGAACACGTAGCCATGCCGCTAGAATGATAGAGGTTAGCTTATCCAATGAGATAACTCCTTTTTTGAATCTGATTGGATTTTATCGCAAACAACCGAGTTTGTAAAATATGGATTTTGGAATTGGAATGGTTTCTTCTAGAATGAAACAATCTCGCTGTACTGACGTATATGATAAAGGAACCTCATGAAAGGAAGCGATCAAGTGAAAAGAATACCAGTGATTTTCCTAAAATATATTGTCTTCTTTATTCCAGCTATCATTATCAGTATCATGTTATGGAATCATTACCAGGATGATTTGGAGAATGGGAAAATAACAGAGAATGACGTCCAGCGAATCTTCGCATTTGATGAAGGAAAACGAGTGGTGAGTGCTGTATCAAAAGACCAGCAGCTCCATTACGCAATGTATGATCCTCGTTCAGGAAAAAGAATCAAGGAATGGACCACAGCAAGCGACCCATTTAATGAAATGTGGCCATCCATTCAAGGTAACAACCTCTTGCTGGCTTTAAAAAATAAAGACGAGCAGCTGATGATCGAGAAGCTGTCTCCAAATGGAGAAAAAAAAGAGCTCGTTCAACAGAAACTACAGATCCCATCATTTTTAAATACGAATACATATCAATGGAATGGACGGTTTGTGTTTACAGGAGAAATGGAAGGTGCAGCTGCGGTCATCGGTGAGCTAAAGGATGGTCAGTTTTATGTGCACAATCTCAACCAGCTAAAGTTGCCAGCAAGGCCTGTGTCCATTGATGCAGTCATGAATTCCTTTAAGGGACAAACCCCTATTCCAATATTTGAAATCACCTTAAAAAATGACGAGAAGGCGTATGTCAGCGGTATTTCTAATCACAAACATCAGCTTGGGGTCTATGTATCCAAAGGGGCTGAACCGTTTAGTCTCATTGATGATACAGTTGAGCAGCAACTGCAAAAAACGATTGGATCATCGCAGGCCTTTGCTGTAGCGGTTGAATCCGAATACCCAAAAAGGGCCCGGAAAGTGAAAGCAGACGGAGAGCTTGGAGAAGTCGTTCCAACATCAAAACCCATTTACCAAACCTACGTGTACCAGCTCAATGAGGAGGAAGTTCTTATTGCAGGCTCTACCACAAAGGATGAAGCTAAAGGCAAGCTGACGGGGTATATTTATAACCATCGAACAAATAAGGCCACGTCTGCAGATAAACTTTTTCACTCTTTGTCTTATGAATCCTTACAAGGACAAGCGCTCTCTTTCAATAAAAATGTGAAAAGCAATTGGCTCTATTATTCATCTAACAAGCAATTAACGGGTGCATATGAGACGAAGACCAATGAGCTGAAGGAATTTCCTTTACAAACAATCATCTCAATTGAAAACGCAAGTCCAGCTCATCAAACGTCTGTCGATACCTTTACACAATATGTCATGAAAGGCGGGGCACTGGTTATCAACTGGGTGATTTGGCTGTTTATTCCACTGCTATTATTTGTGATTGCCATTTTCCTTCCGCCGATATTGAGACTGATCAGAAAGAACAAGATCAAGGACAGTGTCACATTACAAGCCTATATTGTGTCTGTGAGAGAAACGGGGACGTATATCAACGAACAGCCAGTTGTCAGCTTGCAGCTCCAATTTCAATATGAAGGAAAAAGCATAGAAAAGACGGTCAATACCGTTGTATCATACACCCAGATGCCACAGCCTGGCCAACATATTGTCATTTATTATCATCCGAAGAAACAAAAGGCGATGCTTTTAAAAGAGGGCGACTCCTCGCAGCCAAGCCAGCCAAAGATCATCGAAGGCGCTGTTTTAAGAAAAATAGAATCATATGGAACCGTAGGGCGAGGCACCGTTTTATCACTTACATTTGAGTCAGATCAGAAAAGTTACGTTATCCCGATGATTCAAGCCACTGGTTTTCAATTTGAAACAGGAGAGAAAGCTGATCTCATTGACATCAACGGTCAGCTGAAAATGACAGCCTATGGCCATGAGGTGCGGAATCGATCGGGGAAAGATGTGACGTTAACAGGAACCATCCAGCGTGTGAAGCAATACCCAATTGCCATTCATGAACAAAAACCTGTCCTGCTGGATGTGACTGTTTCAAACGGAGAGCAGTCCATCACAAAAACGGTCAGTCAATTCATCCCTGATCATATGCAGATCGCAGCAGGAACACAAATCACGATCCAGACAAAGAAAGAAGATATGGATAGAGAAATGACCTTGTTACAAGAGAAACAAGGAAGTGCAAAAGTAACCAAGGTTGCCTTTGCCGGGGTGATCGGCCATCTCCCGTTAGCCATCATTCAGGTGGAGAGAAATGGCATGCTGTATGAAGTGAAACAGCCAATCGATCCTATCACTAGCGTATTGCCTGGTGATGAATTATGGGTGGCGTATCACGAAATGACGCGTCAAGCATCCATTGTGAAATATGCATCGATTTAAAAAAACGCTCCTGTAAAGGAGCGCTTTTTCTATTAAGACTTTGTATCAAATTGGCGAAGCACCTTATCATAGGCGAAATTGCCGAAAGGAATGAATGCCGCAAAGAAACCGGCGATGGACCATTTCAAATGCCAGCGAACTTTAAATGTCGCATATGCCAAAACGAGCATATAGATCACAAACAATGCGCCATGAAGAGAGCCCACAATGGTGACTGCCATCGGAATACCCGCAAAATATTTTAGAGGCATGGCAATTAAAAGAAGGGTTAAAAGAGACATACCCTCAATAAAACCCGCCTGTCGCAGACGGCTAATACTTGTATGCATAGACAAATCCTCCTGTATCAAACCTAGTTTCTCATCTTCTAATATAAACGAAAGATCGTCCGGACATGCTAAAATCTACGAAAAATTCAAAATATGTTCATGTAATGTTTAAAAAATGGGAAAAGGAAGAGTCACTTAACCTTTGGTTGTTTCAGAGAGTACTTGCTTTAAGTGCGTCACATCATGTAATAAATGATCTGTCATCGCTTGAACGGCTTCCGTGGAACGGCGCTCTTCGATCTTAGCGAAAATGGCTGCATGCTCCCTTTGAATTGTATCAGCCCGCGTCCCGCCGCTAAAATGGAAGATGCGGCAAAAGTGAATGAGTGCATTCACATGATTCAATTGTTTACATAAGCGGTCATTGTGACTGGCTAGAATGATTTTTTGGTGAAAGGCTTCGTGTAACTGGACGATCTCTTTAGATGACCGCTGCTGCTTGATCGCTTTGTCCGCCTGTGTGAGAACTTGCTCAATTTCATCAATCTCTCTTTGTTCAGCTTCCTTACAAGCAAGCTGAACGGCAAGTGTTTCTAAGGCCATCCGAATTTGATAAAGTTCTTCGACATCTCTTTCCGTTAACGTATAGACGGAATAGCCTGATTTATGATCAGCGATTAATAGCTCATCCTTTTCTAAAAGCCTCATGGCCTCTCTAACCGGCGATCGGCTCACGCCAAATTGTTTGGCAAGCTGTGTTTCATTGATTCGCTCACCTGGCTGAAACTGTCCATCAAATATCATTTGCTTCAGCTGTTCATAAAATTGCATGTAATACGGTGTTGGTCTTTCAATCTCGAATGAATTCATCCCATCATTCCCTCTTTACTCATGATCTTTTGTCTCATGTTATCCAAGTTCCTGCCTCTAAGCAAGCCTGTATAAAAAGTCAATATCGTACAATCGAAGAGAAAAACGGTGTGCTACACTAATGATCAGTTCAGTGAAAAGAGGGGAACGGAATGAAAACACAAGAAGAACGAACTGTACACTTTGACCAAGACTTGCAAATAGAAGCGTATCGCTTTCATGGCATCATGCAAAAATTCCCGAATCATTTTCATACATACTATGTGATTGGATTTATTGAAAGCGGCCAAAGACGTTTGATTTGCCAAAATCAAGAATACATCATTGAAGAGGGAGATATTCTTCTTTTTAATCCATATGATAATCACGCATGTGAACAAATTGATCACAAGACGTTAGATTATCGCTGCTTAAATATTGAAGCAGACGTGATGGAGAAGATGTTTCAGCACAAGCCGCATTTTAAAGCCCCTGTGTTTTCACAAAGTGAACTGACCAAGCTTTTATATGAGCTTCACCAAATGATCACAGAAGAAGCCCCTGCTTTGAATAAACAGGAAACCTTCTATTTTTTCATGAAGCAGCTGATCGAAGCCTATGCTGATATGCCAGAGAAAAAAGCGTCAGCACCGCATACCAATGAACAGAAAGTCCAAGACGTACAGGAATATATCGAGGCGCACCTCACGAAAAATATATCGTTAGACGAATTAGGTGAGCTTGTATCGATGAACAAATACTCACTGCTCAGAGCTTTTACAAAGTTCAGGGGGATCACGCCGTATCGTTATTTACAGACAGTCAGAGTGAACTATGCGAAGGAGCTTCTCGCTCAAGGATTGAAACCTGTAGATGCGGCTGTTTCCGCCGGGTTTTCTGACCAAAGTCATTTGAGTCATTTCTTTTCAGAATTTATTGGGCTTACGCCAGGACAATATCAGCAAATCTTTGCAAAGCAGGTAACATCTGATGAAAAATAAACAGCTGCTTGGTCATCTAGCGGCCATGTTTACCATTTTTTTATGGGGATCTACCTTTATATCAACCAAAATATTATTAGCGGTTTTTTCTCCGACAGAGATTTTATTTCTTCGTTTTTTCATTGGGTATCTTGCCCTTATGATCATCTATCCGGTGACCATGAAGGTACGTCATAAAAAGCATGAAGGGATGTTTGCACTGGCAGGGCTATGTGGGGTGGTCTTATACTATTTTTTGGAAAATGTAGCACTTACCTATACGTTCGCTTCAAATGCTGGTGTCATCAGTTCTGTTGTCCCGTTCTTTTCTTTTTTATTGGCCTATTTTTTGTTAAAAGATGAGCCTTTACATAAACAGTTTTTCATTGGCTTTTTCATCGCAATGACGGGGATTGCCCTTATTAGCTTTAATGGGATGACGACGTTCCAATTAAACCCTATTGGGGATCTTCTAGCATTAACTGCTACCATTGTATGGGCCTTCTATTCTATTTTATCGAAAATCATCAATAAATACGGCTACCATATCATTCAGGTGACAAGACGTGTCTTTTTTTACGGATTACTATGGATGATTCCGCTGCTCTGGCACTTTAAAATCAACCTAGACTGGGAGCGATTGACGAATCCATCGCTTGCCTTTCATTTGCTGTTTTTAGGTCTTTTCGCCTCTGCGATTTGTTTCCTGACATGGAGCTTTTCAGTGAAAACGCTGGGTGTGGTGAAATCAAGTGTGTACATTTATGGGGTTCCCATTATCACGATGGTCATTTCAATGATCGTTCTTCAAGAGAGAATGACCCTCTTGTCATTGCTCGGAACGGCACTGACGTTAGGAGGCTTGCTTCTTTCAGATAAAAAAGGAGCGGGTAGACAAAAACAGCCAGCTCCGATACAGCTGCAGAATAAAAAGGCGCTTTGATCAAAAAAGCGTCTTTTTGTTTATTGAAAGAACATGGACTCTTTAGTAAACTCAACTTAAATGGTCGACGGTCGACCGATGATGAGGGGGAGATATCAATGAAGCATTTTTCAATTGCCACAATACCAGGTGATGGGGTTGGGAAAGAGGTTGTACCTGAGGCAGTACGAGTGTTGAAAGCGGTATCAGAAGTGCATGGCGGTCTGTCTTTTACTTTTCAGGATTTTCCGTGGAGTTGTGAATATTATTTAGAGCATGGCGAAATGATGCCGAAGAATGGATTGGATCAACTGAAAGCCTTTGACAGCATTTTCTTAGGGGCTGTGGGAGATGCCAACTTAGTGCCTGATCATGTATCACTTTGGGGTTTGCTCATTAAAATTAGAAGAGAGTTTGAACAGGTGATTAACGTCAGACCTGCAAAACAGCTAAAGGGAATACGCTCACCGCTTGCCCAGCCAAAGGATTTCGATCTTCTCGTTGTGAGAGAAAATGGTGAAGGTGAATACAGTGAAATTGGAGGCCGCATCTATCAAGGGGAAGATCAGCTCGCCATTCAAAATGCTGTTTTCTCAAGAAAAGGGACAGAGCGTGTCATGCGTTTTGCCTTTCAATTAGCAGAAAAGAGACGAAAGCATGTAACAAGTGCAACAAAATCGAATGGCATCGTTCATACAATGCCATTTTGGGATGAAGTGTTTCAAGACGTATCAAAGGACTACCCTGAGGTTACAGCAGATTCGCAGCATATTGATGCACTCTCGGCCTTCTTTGTGACAATACCGGAGAAATTCGATGTCATTGTAGCCAGCAATTTGTTTGGCGACATTTTGACTGATCTTGGTGCAGCCATTATGGGAAGTATTGGCGTTGCGCCAGCAGCCAACATCAATGTAAATGGCAAATACCCATCCATGTTTGAGCCGGTACACGGATCAGCACCAGATATTACGGGAAAAGGGATCGCCAACCCGATCGGTCAAATTTGGACCGCTAAACTCATGCTTGATCATTTCGGAGAGGAAGAGCTAGGCACACACCTTCTCGAAACCATTGAATCGATCACAGCAGACGGCTTTTTAACTGCAGACATCGGCGGAGCCTATCAAACAAAAGAGGTCACAAACGAAATCATCAAACGATTGAAGAAATAACCCGTCATTAGAACCGCGTCTCCACGTCTGCTATAATAAAAGGATGGATAGAAGAAAGAGATGTGAAATCTAGTGTCAAAAACAGTTGTATTAGCAGAGAAACCTTCAGTAGGGCGTGACCTTGCGCGTGTACTGAAGTGTCATAAAAAAGGAAATGGTTTTTTAGAAGGAGATCAATACATTGTGACGTGGGCGCTTGGCCATTTGGTCACACTGGCTGATCCAGAAGGCTACGGAAAAGAATTTCAATCCTGGCGTTTAGAGGATTTGCCAATCATTCCAGAGCCGCTCAAGCTTGTGGTGATGAAAAAGACAGGCAAACAGTTCCAAGCAGTAAAGGCTCAGCTTGCAAGAAAAGATGTAAAAGACATTGTCATCGCAACAGATGCTGGACGTGAAGGGGAGCTTGTCGCAAGATGGATTCTTGAAAAAGCGCATGTGAAAAAGCCATTAAAACGACTATGGATCTCATCTGTCACGGACAAAGCCATTCAAGAAGGCTTCAAACGATTAAAAGACGGCAGAGAATATGATAACCTGTATCGCTCAGCGGTCGCACGTGCAGAGGCAGACTGGATTGTAGGGATCAACGCGACAAGAGCACTGACGACCAAGTTCAATGCACAGCTCTCCTGCGGACGGGTGCAAACACCAACCGTTGCCATGATCGCAAAGCGAGAGGAAGACATTCAGCAATTTCAGCCGAAGCCGTTCTTTGGACTGACTGCACAAGTAGATGGACTTACGTTGACCTGGCAGGATGCCAAAACAAAGCAAAACCGTACATTCCAAGAGGATCTGATTAAAGAGCGCTTGGCAGGCTGCAAAGGAAAACCGGCAGTGATTGACGCGCTGAAAAAAGCAGCCAAAAAGGCCTTTGCTCCAGGGTTATATGACCTGACAGAATTGCAGCGTGACGCCCACAAACGCTATGGCTTTTCGGCGAAAGAAACACTGTCTACCCTTCAACGGCTTTATGAGCAGCATAAGCTTGTCACCTACCCGCGTACAGATTCACGTTTTATTTCAGCGGATATCGTTCCCACATTAAAGGATCGGTTAAAAGGAATGAACGTCAGACCGTACGCACAACATGTGAACCGTATTTTACAATCAGGTATTAACGCGCACAAAGGCTTCGTCAACGATGCCAAAGTGTCGGATCACCATGCGATCATTCCAACCGAGGAAGAGCTGTATCCTGGTGTATTAAGTGATAAAGAGCGTAAATTATATGATCTGATTGCCAAACGATTCCTTGCGGTTCTTATGAAACCTTTTGAGTACGAGGAAACAACTGTTATCGCCAAGATAGGCAGTGAAACGTTCACAGCAAAAGGGAAAACCGTGCAATCAGCTGGCTGGAAAGCCGTGTACGATGATTCCTATGAAGACGAGGAATCAACCGAAGCAGATCAGCATCTGCCGCTACTCTCAGAAGGCCAGTCCCTTGAAGTACGACAGCTGAAAGAAACAAAAGGAGAAACGAAGCCTCCTGCCCGTTTTAATGAAGGGACCCTTTTATCTGCAATGGAGAACCCGGCGGCATTTATGCAGAACCAGGAAAAGGACCTAGTGAAAACCCTTGGTGAAACGGGTGGTCTAGGAACAGTGGCAACAAGAGCCGATATCATTGAAAAGCTGTTTAATAGCTTCTTAATTGAGAAAAAGGGCAAAGACATCTTCATCACATCAAAAGGGAAGCAGCTCCTCTCTTTAGTGCCTGAAGACTTGAAGTCCCCTGCTTTAACTGCTGAATGGGAACAAAAGCTTTCAAAAATTTCGAAAGGCCAATTGAAAGCTTCTCAATTTATGAGTGAAATGAAGTCATATGCAAAACAAGCAGTGACTGAAATCAAACAGACGAACCAAACATTTAAGCATGACAACGTCACTGGAACCCATTGTCCTGACTGCGGAAAACTCATGCTGAAAGTGAACGGGAAAAATGGCACAATGCTCGTCTGTCAGGATCGGGAATGTGGACACCGAAAAAACGTGGCGAAGAAAACAAATGCACGCTGCCCGAACTGTCATAAAAAACTCGAGCTGCGCGGAGAAGGCGATGGCAAAATCTTTGCTTGTGTGTGCGGACATAGAGAGAAGCTGTCTGTTTTCGAGAAACGCAAATCACAATCCAATCAAAAACGAGCCAGTAAGCACGATGTGTCTAAATATATGAAGAAACAAAACAAAGTGGAAGAACCGATCAATAACGCACTAGCTGAACAATTAAAGAAACTAAAATTAGATCAATAGTTGTGTAAAAACCCGTGCGAAATCGCATGGGTTTTTTATTAAAATCAAGCATATCGGCAGGTTTTTTTTTCTGAAATTGGGAGTAACTATGCGAAAAGGCTCGTAATTTGGTATAAAATATTTATTTGAATTTAAACAGAAACGCTCTATAATAAATCGTTAGAGCTAACAAAACTGGGAGATGAAAGGGGACGCGAATGGATACATCCATACATCGTACAGCTATCGTTATACTTATTGTGATTCTTCTAGGCGGATGTACCTGGAAACAGCAGCAAGAGCCAGCTCATCCAGAATCAGTACAGCCGGTATTGCCGGGAGAATACTTTATCACTCATCACTTAATGACAGACCAAGGGATGATTCGCACCTCTTTTGCAGAGCAGCATATTTACTTATCTGAATCGCTTGGACTTTGGATGGATTATCTTGTTCAAAAAAAAGATCAACCATCTTTTGACCAACAGGTAGACGTCCTGCACACTCAATTCTTACTAAATCATGATCTTCTCAGCTGGCAAATTGAATCACAACAAAAAAGTAAGGTCAATGCTTTAGTCGATGATTTACGTGTAGTGGCAGCACTTCAAAAGGCAGATCAATTGTGGCAGAAGTCAGCATATCAGACCACAGCGAAAGAAATCGCACAAGCGCTAAAAGACAACAACATGTTCAAGGGCATACTCACCGATTATTATGATGCATCGACAAAGCAAACTTCACACACAATCACACTCTCATATATGGACCCAAAAGCAATCAAAGAATTGGTATCCCTCCAAATATTCACGAAACAAACGATGATCAACCAATTGGCCATTCTAAAAAATGCACCGAGACAAAAAGGGTTCTTTCCTAAATCCTATGACATAGCGAAAAAAGCCTACTCATTTGATCAAGAAATCAACTTGATTGATCAACTTTATACGGCTCTCCATGCCGAACATGCACAGGTTGATACATCTGAGATCATGAAATGGCTAAAAACGAATTTTCAAGAAGAAGGAAAACTGTACGGACGATATGAGCTGAACTCATTGAAGCCAGCTGTGACGTATGAATCGCCTTCGGTATATGCACTGGTGATCTTATATGCTCTCAATCAAGGAGAGCTGGATTTTGCAAAAGATGTCTATCACCGAATGAAAGAATTACAAATCCAAGATCCTCTCAAGCCTTATTACGGAGGATACATGAACGAAAAAGAAACACACTCATTTGATAATTTATTGCCTCTTATTGCAGAAAGGGAGCTTCTAAATGAATCGGTTATTCAGTAATACGTATCGCTTGTATTATTCTCTGCTCCTCACGTTTGCAGGTCTTATTTTGTTTATGGGCTACTTAAACGTACATGATGCGGAGAGCTTCATGATCATCGCGCTGACATTTGTCGTGTTAGGATGCGGCATTTTATTTGGTATTTTACCAGCATTAATTTTCACCTTACTTATTTTGTTCTTTATAGGAAGTGTCATGTTCTTTACAGAGCTTGGACACACGAATCCGCTCTTTACCAATCAAACATTGCAAGATGTGGTGATCTGGGGCGTGGCACTCCTCTTTTTCGCTATTTCAGCAGGGAACATGCATGAGCGTATCAAGACGATGCGTCACACCATTGAACAACAAAAGCAGGCAATCAAACAATTTGTGGCGATTGACTCGACAACAGGGTTTGACAATGCAGAGCGGATGAAGCTGGAATTGTCCGAGGAAATGAAACGGGCAGAACGATACAAACAGCCATTTGTCTTTATCCTTCTTCATATGCACTACGCAGCAGAATTCAAATCGTTATATGGCGAAAAAGAAATGCAGCACCTTTTTCAGCAATTGAGTATCAAGATCCGCGAGAGTGTGAGAGAAACCGATAAGAAATTTCGATTATCCGAAGAACGAATGGGTCTGATGCTCACCCACACACCTGAAGAAAACGTTTCTGTCGTCCTTGATAAGCTAAAGGATAAACTGCAAACGCATGTCTTACTAAACGGTCGTGAGGTGACCCTGACATTTCATGTCTGTCATTTAACAAGCAGCTCGGCTTATCGTACACCAGAGCAATTTTTAGAAGAACTAGAAAACGAGATGATGATGAATGAACTTTAATCCTTTGATGAAATGCTGTTTGTTGATCGCTCTTTTTTTGATGCTCTCGTTCAAACACATATATTCAGCCGAAGCTCATGTTGCGCAGCCGAATACCCTTATTATTTATTCGACAGAATCGGGTGAAGTGACCCCAGCTGTTCATATGCTTGATTTACTCGTCGGTCATTTTACCAAACGAACGACGATTGTATCCGATGAACAAATGGCTAAAAAGAAGCTCAATGAATTTCAGCAAGTCATCTATATCGGTGAAGTAAAGAAAGCATTGCCAAAACAAACCATTCGTGCGATCAACAAATCTAAACGTTTAATGGCCATTGGATGCAATGCGGAACAGTTACGCACATTCTCTAAGCTCACTTTTCATAAACAAGATCACACCAGTCAAATCAAACGTACACATGATCAGACCTATCGTCAGCTTGAGAGAGGTATCACAGCACTATCGGTTCAAGGGGCAAATCTGCAAAGTGAATTTCTATTGAAGAAAAATCAAGCTGCTCTGCCATTTGTGGTTCAAACAATAGAAGGTGCGGCTTATATCGGAATGTTAGATGTAGTGCAACAGAGCAAGCTTCTTGCAGAAGTGCTAGAAACACTCCTGCCGTCTTCTGATCAAGTGACGACAAAATACTTACGGCTAGGGAATATCAGTCCAGCCACTAACGAGAAGAAGTTGCTTGAACTTGGACAATACGTATTCGCCCGGCATATTCCTTTTCTTGTAGCAGTGACCCCTGTATGGATTGATCCGGCAACAGGTGATGAAGTGACACTGAATGACCGTCCTCACCTTGTGAATGTGTTGAAACAATTCCAAAGCAACGGAGCTAGCGTGATTCTTCATGGATTTAGCCGTACGTATCGAACTGAGGAATCTGGTCAGGGCTTTGAGTTTTGGGATGTAAAGTACGATCAGTCTATTACCTCAAATGAATCGAAGAAAGCTGAAAAGAAGCTGAGTAAAAGCCATTTTCCAAATGAAAAAGACTTCGATGCTTATACCAAATCCGCTCAGCACCAAGAAGTCATCTATACAGAAGAAAAACTGACAAAAGGCATTGAGCTTCTAACGCAGCAAGGGCTCTATCCACTTGCATTTGAAGTTCCGCATGATGCCATATCTCAACAAGGCTATCAAGTGATTTCTCGGCATGTTTCAAGTCTATTTGGACAGGTACAGCTTTCGGATCGCACATGGAAAACAAGTGGTGCACCGCCATTTATGGCGACACCAGCCATGCTCCATGGCATGACCTTATATCCTGAACAACCTGTGGATACAGCGTCTGACCAAGAGGGTTCAAACGTTCTGACGGAACAGACGATTCAATCCATGCAACATATTCAATCTGCCACGATTGGACTGTCCTATGATGTGGAATCGGGCATAGATGGTCTACAGGATCTGATGACACAGTTGGAGGCGATCCCTTCTAGTGAATGGCTGGATTTAAAGAAAACAAAACAGACTGTCCAAACCGAACATGTACAGATCAAAACATCAGGTAATGGACAGATTCAAGTCCAGCAATCCAACATAGCAGAAACAAAAACAGTCAAAAGAAGCGGCATGGAAAATATGCTGCGAATTCTCACAGTCGTGGTGCTGCTATTTATTGTGGCATTTGCTTTTTACACATTGTATTTAAGGCTGACAATGAAAAAACGAATTTTTAAGGAGAGAAAATCAGGTGGCTGATGTCTTATTTTATCTTTCATTAATACTGATTTGGATCATGCTCCTATACCATATGTTTCTGATGCAGGGCGGCTTTCAGCACTATCTAACCTACGAAAAAGTGCTGCCTAAATGGACGAAACAAGGGAAAGAGCTGCCGACCGTCAGTATTCTTATTCCTGCTCATAATGAAGAGGTGGTCATTCGGCAAACGTTAAAAGCAATGGTTCAGCTATCCTATCCAAAACATCTTCTTGAAATCATTGTGATTAATGACAATTCCTCTGATCGTACCGGAGACATCGTACAATCATTCAGTGAGCAATATGATCATGTCCATATGATTGAAACGAAGCCGCCATTTGCAGGAAAGGGGAAATCCACTGCACTGAATGAAGGCTTGAAGGCTTCTACAGGAGAAGTTATTTGCGTATACGATGCAGATAACACGCCTGAACAAAAGGCTGTCTATCATTTAGTTCTTGGATTATTGAATGATCCAAAAGCTGGCGCTGTTGTCGGGAAATTCAGGGTCATCAATGCAACTAAAAATCTGCTCACCAAATTCATTAACATTGAGACCATATGCTTCCAATGGATGGCGCAGGGCGGGAGATGGAAATGGTTTGGTATTACGACCATACCAGGCACAAACTTCGCGATCCGCCGGCACATCTTAGAAGAGCTTGGCGGCTGGGATGTTCATGCTTTGGCTGAGGACACCGAATTAACGATCCGTGTTTATAACCTGGGATATGTGATTCGATTTTTCCCTGCTGCGATCACATGGGAACAAGAGCCTGAGACTTGGAAGGTCTGGTGGCGGCAGCGAACGCGCTGGGCTAGAGGCAATCAATATGTTGTACTTAAATTTTTAAGGCAGTTTATGAAGCTAAAACGAAAACGAATGATTTTCGATTTGTTTTATTTTTTCTTTACGTATTTCTTGTTTTTCTTCGGTGTACTGCTCTCAAATGGCATATTTATCGTGAACTTATTTGTTGATCTTCACTTATCTGTAGGGACTGTTGCACTGATTCTATGGGGATTGGCCTTCTTCCTCTTTCTAACAGAAGTGATGATTACATTAAGTATTGAGAAAACAGAGCTGACCAAACAGAACATTCTCATTGTGGCTCTCATGTACTTCACCTATTCTCAAGTATGGATTGCGCTTGTTGTGTACTCCTTATGTGTAGAGGCGAAGAGTCGATTATTGAAACAAGAAGTGAAATGGTACAAAACAGAGCGTTACGATCAACAACAAAAGAAAAGCGGGTGACAAATTGAAATCGGTAAAATGGATGATTTTTATATTGGCTTTATCCCTTGCCATTCAGCCTTTTTTCATGACAGGTCAAGCAATGGCGCAATCAAATAAAGTACAGGTAAAAGATGATTGGGTACGTTCATCAAAAGGAAGTAAAGCAGAAACGCAGCACTTAACAGAAGATGTGGTGACCTTATACGGACAAGAAGACCGTACTGAATTTTCCTATCAAGTTGACAAAGAAAAAGTAGAGTCTAGCACTCTTACATTGAATATAGAGGCTTCTCCATTACTCATTTCGCCATCTTCATTCACTGTCATGATTGATGGAGAGATTGAAAAGACCATCCCCGTATCAGGGAAAAACCAAAAGAAATCGATTCAAATCAAATTAAACAAAGCACAACTGAAAAAAGGATCTCATCGAATTCAGCTCGCATTTTACGGCGTCTTAAAAGAAGGTGTGTGTATCAACCAAGAGACACCTGCCAATTGGCTAAAGGTATATCCTGAAAGTAAGCTGGCATTCAAAGGAACTCAAACGAAAGACCTTACATTAGACAGCTTCCCATCACCTTTCATTCAAACAGGTGATCAGAAAGAGCAAACAAATATTGTGCTTCCAAATACACCAGATGAGGCTGAATTAGAAGCCGCCATCAAGATATACCGTACATTGAAAAACAAAGATCGCCTAGCAGACATCAAACTCATTCAAGAGAAGGACATCCAGCAAATTGCGCATCCAACCATTGCTGTGGGAGCAAAAGGAAGCTGGAATGGACGAATGAAATTGATTGAGCAAGCTGCCGAGATTCAAACAGAAAGCAATCATCTCACCTTAGCGGTTAGAACCCTGATAGCAAAGAAAAAAGAACAGCCTGTCTTATTTGTCACAGCTGACCAGCCAAGAACAATTGCTGAAAAAATCAATGTCCTCACTCAGCCAGAACTGACAGGTCAACTCACTGGCACGAACTTAATGCTTCAAAAGGTCGTAGCTAAAACCACTAAGCCATCTCACCATATTCGTCTAAAAGATTTTGGTGGAGATGATGTCACTGTTGGGACCAAAAAGACGGCGTCTGATCACTACTATTATTCGAAAGCATTGATTGCTAACCAAAAATCAGGCGCAAAGCTCAATCTGTCATTTAAAAAGTCTAATGCAGCAAGCAAAACAGAACGGTTAACTGTGATGATCAATGACGAACCGCACGACGTACCACTAACAAAACTAGGCAGTAAAGATGAAAATGGTTTCTATCATGTGTCGGTTCCAGTAGATGCAAAGGTACTGCAAAAAAATGAATATATTGATTTGCAATTTGTCACAACTGGTTTTAAAAACATGGAATCTTGCAGGCATACGGATGAAGAAGGCTGGATTTTCATTGATAAGAACAGCTCCCTTCAAATTCCAGAAGGAACAACTAGTAATACACCGGATTTAGCCACATGGCCGCGTCCTTTCACTTCAATGACGCAGCAAGAAGAAACAATGATCATCATGCCAGATCAAATCAAACGTGAAACGATCAATCAAATGGCGATGCTAACAGAATCATTTAGTCAGCCAGAAGCTGCTCAATATCATTTGATCAAAGCCTCTAATGTGACAAATGAACAATTGAAAAATCACGCTCTCATTTTCATCGGGGGCATTCAAACGTTCTCTCTTTTAAAAGAAAAAGCAGGCGATCTGATCGTTCCAACGAAAAAGGATCAATACGATGTATCCTCTTTTGGCATGATCAATGAAACAACTGCTCGTATTGTATGGACGCAGCCATCTGTTTGGAATAAAGAACAGACAATGACGGTCTTTTCAGGAATGAATGCAGCTGAAGCTGACGTTTCAAATGAAGTGATTCATTTCCTTCAAACAAATACGGAGACTTCAACAGTTGCGATAGAGAGCAAAAACAAAGACATGTTCTCTAATCATCAAACGGTCAGCAGCGCATCAAGCGACCTAAAAACAGGTGAAAAACAAAGCAGCAGCGAGTCTTGGATCTACTTTGTATGTATAGCTGCACTAATCCTTTTTGTGCTTGCAATGATTATCTATTTCGTACGAAAAAACCGTAAAAAGACTGAGTTTTAAACGCTCAAAAGACCTTGAAAAAATCTCTTTACTTTGGTGTCAAACGGGAGTATGATCTCTTTTATAAAAGACCAATCGCTGAATCATTTCGATGAGCGGGGGAACCAATTGTGGTATAAAACACCACGTGGGGTGAATCCTTTTAAGGTAGGGCAAAGTCTCATGCGCCCGAATCCGTCAGCTAACCTCGTAAGCGTTAAAGAGAGCAAAGACCAACCTGTGATCTAAACTATAGGCACAGGGGCATTCTATTGCCTCTGTGTCTTTTTGGCGATCCATCTTTTGTAACTTAAATCGTTTGACACTAAAGGAGCGGGCAACACATGTACAGTTTGATGAAGCGTATTTTAATTGGTAAACCATTAAAATCACAGGCAGCAGGAGAACAAAAACTATCAAAAATCAAAGCTTTGGCATTATTGTCATCAGACGCATTGTCATCAGTTGCATACGGTACAGAACAGATTTTGATTGTTCTATCAGTCGTCAGTGCGGCGGCGTTCTGGTACTCACTCCCGATTGCAGGTTGTGTATTAATTCTTTTAATGGCGTTAATTCTATCTTACCGGCAGATTATCTATGCTTATCCAGAAGGCGGCGGGGCTTATATCGTCTCTAGCAGGAACTTAGGTGAAAAACCCGGGCTGATCGCTGGAGGATCATTGCTGGTAGATTATATTTTAACAGTAGCAGTGAGCATTTCAGCGGGTACTGATGCCATCACATCAGCTTTTCCAGCACTATATCCATATCACGTCTTGATTTCAATTGTATTGGTCATCGTGATTATGGTGCTCAACCTTCGTGGATTGACGGAATCGGCATCTATTTTGGCTTATCCTGTGTACCTGTTTGTATTCTCACTTCTTATTTTAATTGGAGTCGGCGGCTTTAAACTATTAACAGGGCAAGTGCCGCCAGCACCTGAGCATACAGCGTTTGGCACACATGTATCAGGCATTACATTATTTCTTTTATTAAAAGCATTTTCATCTGGCTGTTCTGCTCTGACTGGAGTTGAAGCCATTTCAAATACGATTCCATCCTTTAAAAAACCAGCAGCACAAAATGCAGCGAGAACATTACTGATGATGGGTGGATTACTGGCCGTTCTATTTGTAGGTGTGACATTGCTTGCATTTGGCTTTGGCATCTCACCAAAGCCAGAAGAAACGGTTGTGTCACAAATTGCATCAGACACATTTGGGCGTACATTTTTCTATTATGTCATACAGGCTGTCACGGCTTTAATTTTGATACTAGCAGCAAATACCGGCTTTTCAGCCTTTCCTTTATTGGCTGTTAACTTAGCTAAGGATAAATATATGCCGCGTATGTTTACTGTAAGAGGAGATCGACTTGGTTACTCCAATGGCATTATCTTTTTAGGCGTAGCCTCCATGCTGCTCATTTGGCTGTTTGATGGGAAAACTGAGCACCTGATTCCGCTATATGCTGTCGGTGTATTTATTCCATTTACCTTGTCTCAGACCGGAATGTGTGTAAAGTGGATTCGTGAAAAACCACAGGGTTGGAAAACGAAAATGCCAATCAATATAGTGGGAGCACTTATTTCTTTCACGGTTCTCATGATTCTCATTTTGACTAAGTTCCATCTTGTATGGCCATTATTTGTTTTCATGCCAATCGTTCTATTGATCTTTCATGCCATCAAAAAGCATTACCTGTCTGTAGGAGAACAACTGCGTTTATTGAATGAAACAGAGCCGGTTGAGATCAAAGGAAACGTGGTCATCGTACCAATAGCAGGAGTAACTCGTGTCGTCGAACAATCTGTTCAATATGCAAAATCCTTATCAGGTCAGGTCATAGCGGTTCACGTCTCCTTTGATAAAGAGAAAGACAAGAGAATTGAAGCAGATTGGGAAAAGCTGAATAGTGATGTGCGTCTTGTGATTTTACATTCGTCTTATCGAAGTCTCATTCACCCTCTTGATAAATTTCTTGAAACAATTGAGGCAAAAGCAAATGCGCATCAATATAAAGTGATGGTGCTCGTGCCTCAATTCATCCCGAAAAAAAGATGGCACACCATCTTGCATAATCAATCTGCTTTTTTATTAAGATTCCGTTTGTTATGGAAGCGGGATATTATTGTCGCCACCCTTCCATATCATTTTAAAAAGTAACAGGCGCAAGTTGAAACGTTTGATCAAAAGGGTGCGGTGGTATGGAGTAAGAAAAAAGGAGTTTTCTCACATGCCGCAAAGAACCGCAGGAAAAGAAGTAACAGCGCTACTGGAAGAGTGGGGCGTGAAACATATTTATGGAATGCCTGGCGACAGTATAAACGAATTGATCGAAGAACTAAGGCATGAATCAAGCCAAATACAATTCATACAAACGAGACATGAAGAAGTGGCAGCACTTTCAGCAGCGGCTGATGCCAAACTAACAGGTAAACTCGGAGTTTGCTTATCAATTGCTGGACCCGGTGCTGTCCACTTATTAAATGGACTATACGATGCAAAAGCAGATGGTGCGCCCGTTTTAGCGATTGCAGGGCAGGTTGCTTCGAGCGAAGTAGGCAGAGACGCATTTCAAGAAATCAAATTAGAGCGGATGTTTGACGACGTAGCTGTCTTTAATCAGCAGGTACAAACAGCAGAAGCTCTGCCAGACTTATTAAATCAAGCCATCAAAGCAGCCTATACCCATAAAGGCGTGGCAGTTCTCACCGTATCGGATGATTTATTTTCTCAAAAAATTAAGCGTAAGCCCGTTTATACATCTCCTCTTTATGTAGAGGGAGAGATGCGGCCAAAGAAAGATCAACTGCTAAAGGCTGCTCAGCTCATTAACAATGCGAAGAAGCCAGTTATCTTAGCAGGTAAAGGATTAAAAAATGCGAAAGAAGAGCTTCTTGCATTTGCTGAAAAGGCAGCTGCACCTATCGTCATTACACTTCCTGCAAAAGGAGTTGTTCCAGACAGGCATCCGTACTTTTTAGGAAACCTAGGTCAAATTGGAACGAAACCAGCATATGAAGCGATGGAAGAATGTGATCTCTTAATCATGCTCGGAACCTCCTTTCCATATAGGGATTACTTACCGGAGGACACACCTGCCATTCAATTGGATATAAAGCCAGATCAAATCGGTAAAAGATATCCGGTAGAAGTGGGAATAGTAAGTGACAGCAAGAATGGTTTGCATGAACTGACCTCCTATATTGAATATAAAGAACAGCGTGGTTTTCTTGAAGCTTGTACAGAGCATATGATGAAGTGGCGAGAAGAAATGGATAAGGAAAAATCCGTTGCAACATCACCACTTAAACCGCAACAAGTCATCGCTAGATTAGAAGAAGCAGTCGAAGATGATGCCATTCTTTCAGTTGATGTCGGCAATGTGACGGTATGGATGGCACGCCATTTCGAAATGAAAAAACAAGATTTCATTATCTCCAGCTGGCTTGCGACAATGGGCTGCGGTTTACCTGGAGCCATATCGGCTAAATTAAACGAACCGAATCGCCAAGCCATTGCTGTCTGTGGTGACGGAGGCTTCACAATGGTCATGCAAGACTTCGTCACAGCTGTAAAATATAAGCTTCCGATCGTTGTCGTGATCTTAAATAACAACAACCTTGGAATGATTGAATATGAACAGCAGGTAAAGGGAAATATCAATTACGGTATAGAGCTAGAAGATATCGACTTTGCAAAATTTGCAGAAGCATGTGGCGGCAAAGGAATCTCAGTGTCAACACATGAAGAACTAGCACCAGCCTTTGATACAGCACTTCAATCCGATAAACCAGTCATTATTGATGTCGCTGTGACCAATGAACCGCCACTACCTGGGAAAATTACGTATACACAAGCAGCAGGCTTTAGTAAGTATTTATTGAAAAAATTCTTTGAAAAAGGTGAGCTGGATATCCCTCCACTTAAGAAAAGTCTAAAACGCTTTTTTTAAACACAACGTAGTCGGTCCTCTAAAAAGAGGGCTGGCTTTTTTTGTGATGAATGGGCAAACATATTTCAATTGTCACTTGTTTTATTCTCTCTAAAAATATTTGGAAACTATTTTTGTAACTTAAAGCCTATTTTTCCAACTAGCTGAGAAAGGTAAAATAGACTTTATGATCAATAATGGAGGGAGTGGCTTTTTCTGGGCAAGATACTTGATGCAAAAGCACTAACAAGTGCCATGGATACAAGGGCAAAACATTATCAGGCACTCCGTGAAGAAATGACTGATTTGAAAAAAGCCTTACAAGGCATGGCAAATCTCGGTGATGATTTTACTGGAAAAGGTGCCGATAACATTAAAAGTTTTTATAAAGAACTAGCAGGTAATGTGGACATGTTTATCAGCTTCATTGATAAGCAAAAAGCCTTTCATGAAGGTGTTTCGGGTACACTTGATGATACGAGCTTTGGCGGCGATACCTTCGTAGAAGAACACTTTTTAGACAATGCAGTCCATATGGGTATCAAAA
>NZ_PVME01000005.1:0-184714 GCF_002993125.1 Bacillus sp. LLTC93
CAAATGAATGGTACTTGGCTCATCTCACGGGCCGTCCGATTCGATCAAGTAAGGAATCTATTTTTCAACAAAGAGGTTGGTGTCCTTTAGGAAGAGAGACAGCGATTCAAAAGCTCGAATGGAAAGACCACTTGACCTACTGGATAAGTCGGGGCTACCGCTGGATCAAATGCCACGATGCCAGTTAAGCCTACTCCCGTTGGACCTATCGGGCCCGCTGGACCTGCTGGACCTGCTGGACCTGCTGGACCTCTTCTGCCTGGCCGACCTTGAATGACACAAACACAGGGATCCTTTCCGCAGCAAGGATTTTTCACTGATTTTCCTTTCTTACAACTATCACATTCCCATCCATCATCCTTATACCCATCATACCAGCTCTTTTTTTGGTAGTGGTCTTTCGAATGAGTTGGATAGGTTTTTCCACATTGTCTACATCTTTTCATAGAATCACCCCCATCCATCGTATTCATCCTCACCAGGAAAGGTGTATGTACATTTTTATTTTTATTTGGACATATCGAAAAGACCTTGCGCTCCATACACAAGGTCTTTCTTTCATTGAAATCTCATCGTCATTTTTAAATCCTTTCCTACCATACTATATTCAATATCCGCTGGACGGATCGCCTCTTTTAGTTTTTTCACACCTTCTCCTTCGAAGAAAGTAGGCGCATGTTTTCCACCAATCAATAAAGGTGCCATATAAATAACAGCTTCATTTACAAGTGACGCTTCTAAAAATGATGCACTCACGCTTCCTCCTGCCTCTACAAGTACCGACATCACAGAACGCTTCTTTAACATGTTTAACACTTCATGAAGATCTGTCCGTTGTTCCCCGTTTGTGACAAATACTTCATACCCTTTTTTCACAAGCTGATCATACTTTTTTTGATCGTACATTTGTGAGGTACAAATAATGGTTTCTGCCATATGATCTGTTAAACATTTCGCATGAAGCGGAATCCTTAAAGTTGAATCTAAAATGACACGAATAGGCTGAGTGATGAATGAATCCTTCACAATTAAACCTGCATCATCATGAATAATCGTTTCAACTCCTGTTATCACCGCATCTGCTTCTTGACGTAAACGCTGCACTTCTGTTCTCGCTTCTGTTCCGGTGATCCATTTGCTTTCTTGATGAGCCGTTGCAATTTTTCCATCTATTGAAATAGCTGATTTTAATATGACATAAGGAAGATCTGATTGAATCAAATGAAAAAAAGGCAAATTTAAGCGGTCTGCTTCCTGTTTACATATTCCTTCTTCAACTTCTAACCCTGCTTCTTTCAAAATGGTCATTCCTTTACCTGCTACAAGCGGATTCGGATCTTGAGTGCCAATGACCACACGTTTCAACCCACTCTTGATGATGGCTTGTGTGCAAGGACCCGTTTTCCCTTGATGCGTACAAGGTTCGAGTGTCACATACATGTCAGCTCCCTTCGCCTTTTCTCCTGCCATTCGCAGTGCATGAATTTCAGCATGCGGCTCGCCAGCCTTCATGTGCGCACCAATCCCAACAATCTCCCCGCGCTGAACAATGACTGCACCGACAAGTGGATTTGGTGAGGTTTGTCCTTTCATCGCCTTTGCGTTAGCAATAGCTAGCTTCATATAAAAAACATCGTCTTTCATCTGCGGCTCCTTTCTTCTCTTTCAAGGGAAAGAACTCCTTCAGGAAATGAAGGAGTTCTATTCTCATGTGCTATATTGTTTCCATCCGTTTCTTTTCAGATCGATCATAGTAAGGCAAGGAATAAAAAAGTTTATACGATGCTCGTTGTTTACAAAAACAGCATTTGCGACATTCATATTTATTAATGAGGAGCACATGCGGACAATTGAGAACAGTTAGACCTTTTTTCATATGTTCCTTGCAAACACTTATCATGAGAATCCCCCGCTTACATTCTTTTTCTTAATGAGAGATTACTTCTTCCGGAAATTGTTCAAATAAGCGCAAAACTTCCGTATGCGTGCCATCTTCTCTAATATGATAAATACCGCCGTCATATGAGCTAGCATACACATCATTTCCTAATTGTCTGATTGCACTAATCCCATTCTTGGCAATTCGGATTGGACCTGTATTGACATCTAGCTCTGGATTCCACACAACGATGTATCCCCAATAATCTCCGCTCACAATATAGCCAGAATCTGTGACAGTGACTGATTTAATGGAATATTGATGCTCATTGTGCTGGTCTAAAATTCTACCTGTATGCAAATCAAACAATCTGACATTCTTATCACGACTGACAATGGCAATACGGTCTCTTTTGCTATCAATAAATACATCATTTAATAGCTCTGTCGCACCAATGTATTCCGCTTTTAAAGACAAACTCTTCTTATCCAGAAGACAGATGGTACCTTCTACCGCGGCTGTGATGATATGATCTCCTTCTACCTTTAATGCTTTGACAGCACAATCATGTGCTTTGGAACGGCCAATTTCCTTTAAATGTTCTGTCGAAATGACATGCACATAACCGCCGTAAGTTCCAATATAGAATTGGCGATCCTCTTCGTGGAAATACACGCTGTTGACAGGACCTGTGTTGAGGTCAAAAGAGACCATTTGCTGTAATGATTCGTGTACAATGTGCACCTGACTTGCATGATCTCCCCACGCATAATAGCTTCCATCCCGTGCGACAGCCACTCCATTTGTTAAAACGCCTGTCGATTTTGCGATTTCGATCCCATTTTTTCTGAATTTTCCGTCATCTGATGCAGTAATGATATCACCCGCATTAGTCAACGCAATATCATTAATAGATGGTGTCGCCATTTCAATCTCATCAGATATGACTTTTCCCTCTTCAATGGACCATTCACAATACGTTTTTCCAAAGCTGGCTCCCAGAATTGACTTCTCATCCTCCGTCCAGACAAGCGAGCGCTCCCATTGATATTTATGAGGCAGGAGGGTATCAATTAAATCACCCGTTTCATAATTCCATAGCTTAATTAAATGGTCATAGCCCGCTGTCAGCAAGTAATTTCCACTCGGAGAAAAATTCACACGCTTTACACCTTGTAAATGGGCTTTGATGATTTTTTTCTCTTGTAAGGAGTTCGCATCATATATGATGACGGTACCATCGTCTCTGCCAAGCGCGAACACTTCTTTTTGATTGCTTCCGCTGATTGTGTCCAGCTCATAATCAAATGGGCCAATTTCCCCCACAATTTCTCCTGTATCATATAGCCATACAAGGACATAACCATCATCACCTGTTGTATAAGCTTTATCTCCATGGATCCATACAGCTAATACATCTTTGCTATGTCCATGGAATTCTCTTAAAATAGCTCCTGTTTCGATATCCCATACTAAGCACCTTCTATCTCTAGACACCGATACAAGTAAGGTATCCTGTTTGGCAAAGGCGACGGCTTCCACATCATCCGCATGACCAAACAGCGTACGAATTCGTGTCTGTGTGCCTGTATCATACAATTGAATGGTATAGTCTGACGATGCACTCGCTAGATACTTTCCACTTTCAGAAAGAGATAAAGAGTTAATGATATGCTCGTGACTCCCGATAAACGTTCCTTCTCCTGTGGCCCGGTCCCACTTATAAATACAGCGGTCATAGCCGCCAGTGTAAACAATTTGGTCATGATCCGTTGATAAAACAGAAGTAATTGGTCCTCTATGCATCGTTTTACACTCCCACCTTTATATGTTGTTTTTGACGAGTAACTAGACGAAAACCAGTAAATCGAAAAACGGGGTCTGGGTGCTTCCCGTGTCTTCTTGCGACTCTGCATAAATCTCCGCCTCTTGCGAAGGAGCCGCCTTTTAGAATGTAGTAATCGCTGCCGAGTGTTTCCGTTAAATCATCTACAACCTCGATGCCGCCTTCATATACGTGATATTTGGTGTTGACCCATTCCTCGACGTTGCCTCCCATATCATAAAGGCCGAATAGGGATCTTCCCTTTTCGTAATGCCGGACAGGTGTCGTTTTTTCAATAGTTGATTCGTGCGTATTGCAGTAGGACGGATCGAACTCATCTCCCCACGGGTATTGATGTCTCGTGTTGCCCCGGGCAGCATACTCCCATTCTTCTTCAGTAGGGACCGAAACGTCATATCCGAGCTTCCCGCTCAGCCACTGACAGAACGAGAAGGCTTCCTCGATGTCCATGCCCCAAGCTGGATGGTCTTTTCCCCCGCCAAGCTCTGGGTTCGTTAAGCTCTCCGGATAGGTCTGGCCTGTTTCATCACAATAGCTTTGATACCATTCATTGGTTACGACCGTATCTGAGATAAAAAATTCATTGATATACGGCTGATAGGATGGAAATTCTTTGTACAGCCATTTTTGAAATTTTTTCTCACGTCCATAGGCTGGATTGAGAAGCTTGTCCTTCCAAAATTCTGATGCCTTTTTCATATCTTCTTCATTACTTCCAATCGTTGCATAGCCGCTTGGGATTTGAATCCAATTGATATCAGGTTTCACGCTTTTCTCCCGCCTTCTTTAAGTAAACTCATCTACTGATTAATTAACTTCTTCTCATCGACCATATGCCCTGAGGCTGCCTTTGCCTTTAAATACGCTTCGTTATATAGAGAGGCTTCTACTGTATGATCAAACCGTAAAACCGGAAGACCGTAAGCAGCAATGGAGTCGACTTTATCTGGATTGTTTGTTAACAAATGCAATGGTTTCCCTTTGTTTAAGTAGTGCAATACAGCCGCAGCTTCCTCGTAATGCCGATCATCATCTCCGCAGCCGATCAGGCGATTGGCCTCAAACGTATCTAGTTTCATTTCCTGCAATTTATACGTCAGTGCTTTTGCCATCAGCCCAATGGAACGCCCTTCTTGGTTGGCCATATACACGAGCATGCCTTTTCCGTGTTCTGTGATTTTCTTCAGCGATAACGCAAGCTGTGGACCGCAATCACATTTCAGTGACCCAAACACATCCCCTGTTTGGCAGACACTATGAATTCGCACAAGCGGCGGTACCTCATTTTCAAAGTCGCCAAATAGGAGACAAGAGGAAAATGTTTGCTGCATGGTACTCATTTGTACAATGGATTCGATGGTTGGCCTTGTATCTGGATCAACAGGTGAAAAGGCATACCATTTAAACTGCACTTCTTCATGTTGAATAGAAATTGGCAGATTCACTGGCCCCACGAGTAAATAGTCTTTTTCTTGAAATGTAAAACGATGAATCATTGATTGTAATTCAGCTACAAACTTGTTCATTTGTCTCCCCCCTATTGATCACTGCACCCAATTCGATTTTGGCAGCGCAGTGATGGAGTGATGAATATGTGTACGCACTCCATCGTCCTGGGCACCCATTTCCAGCTACAATCATGCCTGACGAGGAAATACCTGTACATATACCGGCTGCTGCATACATTCGCTCAATGGATGCGCGATGCCTCTCATCGTTCAGTACCTTTATTTTCGTAAAAGATTCTTTATTTGCATTTATTTGAATGCCTGAAGAACTGACGACTTTTCGATCTGGCCTTTGTCCAGTACAAAGGAGCAGAAATCGAGCTTCACACGCTGTATTCTCTGAAAGAGCAGCGACACCATCCGGTTATTTTTGAATGGGTCCGTAAGCTTCGAGCTGCTTTCTACCTTTACTAGAAGCTCTGGTCCTTTAAATGCTATTGGTCCCATAAGTGCGTCCCATCTGAGCTCGTCACTCATCATGGATGAATAGACGATACTTCTTTTCAGTTACAATGATTGCAGCACTTAAACACTTGGACTTGAACCTGCATCAAGAACCATCACCTCAAACATCGCGTTTATCCTCCTTTGTACTAGATTTTGACGGCAATGACATGATGCTGGCTGATTCCGGCCTTTGCTTTTAATGGTGCAATCGATACAAGCTCAAGACCTGATGTACAAATTCTTTCTCCAAGCTGAGAATCTGAAAATGAAAAATGGAATCGGCCATCTTCTCCGATTAATCCTGTTTTCCACTCTTCTCCCCATACAACAAGTGAAAAGACGCCACCTTCATGAAGTAAAGAAGTGACCTGCTTTAAGTAACGTTCGTGATCATCAGGATGTTGATGGTGAAAACAGCCATGATCTAAAATTAAATCAAACTGCATCTTGCGCCCCTGATCACTCGACCATGACATAAAATCCTGATGAACAAAATGGACAGGAATCGTTTCTTTTTTCTTTAACCCTTCCCACTCCTCATGCTCATACAGATCAATGCCGACGTATGCAGAGAGCCCGTCTAAATGTTCAAGTGCCCGGCCGTTCCCGCACCCAATATCCAGCACAGAAGCAAGTGCTTCCTTTTCCCTTGATTGCCATGCCTTTAATGACATCACAGCTGCGTCCGTTAATGACGGATCAGTGGACCACATATCTGTTCTTTGTTCATAGTGTTCTTGAAATGCCACGCGCATTTTTTCTAAATACAATCCACTGTCTTCATGGTACAAAGCCTTTTTCATCACGGGACCTCCTTCAATTCACAATCAGATGGTTTTCAAGCAAAAAGCCTTATGATAGAATGATAGATGGATTTTTTAGGAAAATCTATTTTCTGAAAAAGGAGAGAAGCATCCCACATGTTCACTCTTCTTTTTCAGCACTCATCCTCACATGCAGCCATTCGAAAGATGCGGCGCCTCAGCTTGTTGTCTCTTTTTTTCATATGAGTTCACCTCCTTAACTGCTTGATCAATCCATAGGTTTTATTGAAACCGCTTTCTCTTTTGTGTTCCTCTGAGTGGCATGACACCTTTTTGATACTTCTAGCATTGATTGTAGTAGAAAGTTCAAACTATTGTTTAGAACGACGATCATTCTTCCATTTCTTCTTCAAATAAAAGATCATTTTCTCTGGTCTAGTAAAACATGTTTATCCCTCAGAAACGCTTGCACCTTGGTTGCATGCACCACCTTTCACTAGAATATGCTTCGTGTTAACCTACCAGAATATTAACAACTAATTCCATAATGACTGGATTAAGCCAAATATATTGTTTTTAGTTTATTTTGTCAACAAATTATTTCCTAAACGTTAGAATGAATTTTCTAATTGAAAATACAGGTATTTTTCGTGGTTTATTGACCTCAAAACACATATTTCTACACAAAAATACAACTTAAACCAATAGAACCAAGAAATTTATCTACTAAATTACACAAGATTTTTATTTCATTTTGAGACAAAAATGAAATATATAATAATTATTTCCCGAATGATTTTTTGTGATATTTCGACTATTTTTTCTGTTTTTTGATGATTCTCTTTGGTATTTCTACATTTTCAATTAGACGATTTACTATTTATTCCAATCCTTTGAACTTTCTTATTATAGTAAAAAAGATGGATGTCTGATCCAGACATGAAGACATGACAAAAAGCCCCTTACAAAAGTAAGAGGCTTTTTAAAGATTTGCGTTTACGCCCAGGTTTTCACTTTTTCGTGATCTGTCACAAATAGAAGAACTTTTCCCTCGTCTAAGTGTTCTTCAAATGTTTCAGCTTCTTCTTTAGAGAATCCAATCTCATGAATTTTATTGCGAAGCTCATCGCCCTTTTTACTAAAGATATTCCCAACAGCATGTTTAAGTCCAACTTCTTTTGGACCTATCGTATTGGCATCTGCATTATTTGCAATACGCTCTGTTCGGTCATCGTCATGGGACAGAACATAAATGTCCTCTCTTGCAACACCGAGTTCTTTTAATTGCTCTACATCTCGTTGAAGTGTTTCATCATTTGAATACTCTCTTACAACAGGTTTCATTTTATATTCCTCCTTTAACGTCTTACGAATCTTTTACCCGTCACTTTTGTCATTAAACCTTCCACCAGCACATTCATTTTGCTGCATGTATTTACCGTGCCTATTGACTTATTTTTGACAAAAATCCCTTAAAAATGACTAAATATTCTGAAACATCGTGTTCATTCCTGTTGATTTGTTGTACAATTCTTATACTGGAGGCTAGAAATGAGGTAGAGCTGATGTATTATTTTTCAGCGGAGCAGCAGTTTAATGCTTGGGTTGTCAGTGATTTGGTGAAACAGCTTTTTCAAAAGTGGAATCCTGAAGAAGCAAAAGCAAAGCCGCTTACATTGTTTGCTGAACAGCACTTCCGCATCTCCATTGATTATCTCTTTTCTATCATTATTAACATTGGAGATATCGAGTCGATTGAACAAGATCCACAAGACCTGTTGTCCTCATACTTGAATATCCTTTTTCCCTTTGTGACGCGCGATATGATGAAAGCCTCCATGCAAAATGCCAATGAATATTTGTTAAAAGAACGTGATGTGGACGTGTATCAGCTGTTTGGTTGTCTCCCGCCGCTCCTCTCTGTCTCTTTTCAAAAAAAGTAGTCCCATTCTTTCAGATGGTGACTGCTTTTTTGTATGTGTTTTGAAAAGACCGTATGTTTTGAATGAAAAGAAGCATCATGTTAATGTAAATCTAGGATGCAAGTGAAAGGGAGGATTTTACATGAGTCAACAAAAGCAAATTCAATTAGCAAAACGTCCAAAAGGATTACCTACAAAAGATGTTTTTCGTTTTGAAACAGTTGATATACCCGTGCCGCAAGATGGCGAAGTCTTGATTCAAACGAAATATGTTTCTGTAGATCCTTATATGAGAGGACGAATGCAGGATACAAAATCCTATACACCTCCGTTCAAACTCAATGAAGTGATTCAGGGTGGTGTTGTCGGAGAAGTCGTCGAGTCAACATCTCCTCAATTTGAAAAAGGTGATTTTGTCCTTGGATTCCTCGGCTGGCAGGAATATTCGACTGCCAAAGCTGAGTCTCTGACAAAAATTGATCCATCCATTGCGCCATTATCCTATTACTTAGGGATTTTGGGCATGCCTGGGCAAACAGCTTATTTTGGACTTCTTTCAATTGGTCAGCCAAAAGAAGGCGAGACTGTTGTCATTTCAGGAGCCGCAGGTGCCGTTGGTTCCGTTGTCGGACAGATCGCTAAAATCAAAGGCGCACACGTCGTCGGAATTGCCGGATCTGATGATAAACTTGCTTATTTAAAAGAGCTGGGCTTTGATGAGACCATTAATTATAAAACAACAAATGATTTGGATGATGCCATTGCTAAAGCCTGTCCAAACGGCGTCGATGTGTACTTTGACAATGTAGGCGGCGAGATTTCTGACGCAGTGATGAATCATTTGAACCGTTTTGCACGCATTCCAGTGTGCGGCGCTATTTCTTCTTATAACATTAGCGCAAGCGAGGACATTGGACCACGTGTGCAAACAAAGCTCATTAAAACAAGCGCATTGATGCAAGGGTTTATTGTAGCCAACTATTCAGATCGTTTTGAAGAGGCAGCAAAGGATCTCGCTCAATGGGTAAAAGAAGATAAACTGACTTACAAAGAAACAATCATTGAAGGCTTTGACAACATCCCTGATGCATTCCTTGGACTATTCAAAGGTGAAAATGTCGGGAAACAGCTTGTCAAAATTTCATAACAAGAAAAGGACCCTCCATGTGGAAGGGTCCTTTTTTTATGCTTGCTTGGGCGCAAGATGTAGCTGGCCTTGCTTATACACAATTTCCTCAAGCGAGATATTCAGCTTTTTCGCCATTTTTTTCAGCATCGCATGCTCTTGATGTGTGACAAGGCTGATGACAGCTCCTTCTTTGCCTGCACGGCCTGTTCTGCCTGAACGGTGGATATAGCCTTCTTCATTTGGCAGATCTGCATGAATCACGTACGGTAAATCATCGATATCGATGCCTCTTGCTGCAATATCTGTTGCTAAAAGAAGCGGGAATTCCCGCTGTTCGAATGACTTCAACATCACAGCACGCTCCGCTTTTTTCGCTTCACTATGAAGCACACCAAGGTCCACATGGTGATACGTTAATTTCTCTGCATAAATGCTTAAGTTCGTGATATCACGGACAAAGACGAGCGCGTGCATGTCCTCAAGCCGCGATAGCTTTTGCAGTAATTTCACTTTATCCCGCTGATCACATAACAAATAATAGTGACCTACCTTCTGCGCTTCTTCTTGGCTTCTGCCGATTTTCAATACCTCTGGCTCAGATGTCATTTCTTTGATAAGTTGGATCGTTTCCTCTTTCAAAGTCGCAGAAAAACAAAGGATTTGTCTTTCTTTTAATGTGGATTTAATGATCCCTTGGATTGTTTTCATATGCTCTGGCACAAGAAGCTGATCTGCTTCGTCTAACACGATCGTTTTGACTTCATGCATTTTCAGTTTCTTGATTTTGATTAATTCTTGTACGCGGCCAGGAGTGGCCACAACGATGTTCGGGTGTTTCTTTAGTTTTTCCTGCTGCTTCTTGATGTTCGCTCCGCCAATCAAGGAGATGGCTTTGATGTCTGATCCTTGTTTGAACTCTTGCACGACATCAAAAATTTGCATCACAAGCTCTCTTGAAGGTGCCAAGATTAAGACTTGCGGGTGTTTGATATTCACATCAATTTTATTTAAAAGCGGCAGAACATACGCAAGTGTCTTCCCTGTTCCAGTTGGTGATTCTGCGATCACATCACGCTTCTCCGTAATCCACTCTGCTGTTTTTTCTTGTATAGCTGTTGGTTGCTTGAAGCCAGCCTTTTCAAAGTTCTCTTGAATAAATGGCTTTGCTTCTTTAAAAAATGCCCAAGTTTCCGTCATGTCGATCTCCTTTATCCTGATTCAATCTATCCTTAAGTATCTCAAAATCAGCTTTGAAACGCAATTTTTCTTTTGATGCTTTTATCGAGCCGGACAGTTCGATATAATCATGAGAGGCACTAGCCGTTTTTGAATCTATTTGAGGTGTAAAAAATGATATTATCTGTTAAAGATTTAAGCCATGGCTTTGGTGACAGAGCCATTTTCCACGAAGTCTCCTTCCGTTTATTAAAAGGCGAGCATGTCGGCTTAATCGGCGCCAACGGTGAAGGAAAGTCAACGTTTATGAATATTATTACTGGTAAGCTAGAGCCAGATGCAGGAAAAGTCGAATGGGCAAAAAATGTCCGTGTCGGCTACCTTGATCAGCATACGGTACTAGAAAAGGGAAGAACCATCCGTGACGTCCTTCAAGATGCCTTCCATTATTTATTTTCCATGGAAGCAACAATGAATGACATTTATGGAAAAATGGGTGAAGCTGACCCTGATGAGCTAGAAAAGCTGTTAGAAGAAGTTGGCGTGATTCAGGATGCACTGACAAACAATGATTTCTATATCATTGATTCCAAGATAGAAGAAATTGCAAGAGGTCTTGGGTTAACGGATCTAGGACTAGACCGTGATGTGACAGAGCTCAGTGGTGGTCAACGTACGAAAGTGCTGCTGGCAAAATTGCTGTTAGAGAAGCCAGAAATTCTCCTTCTCGATGAGCCGACCAACTATTTGGATGAACAGCATATTGAGTGGCTGAAGCGTTATTTACAGGAATATGAAAATGCGTTTATCCTCATTTCACATGATATTCCGTTTTTAAACAGTGTCATTAACTTGATTTATCATGTCGAAAATCAGGAATTGACTCGCTATGTCGGTGATTATGATCAATTCAAACAAGTGTACGAAGTCAAAAAGCAGCAGCTGGAATCAGCCTATAAAAGGCAGCAGCAAGAAGTGGCTGAATTAAAGGATTTTGTCGCAAGAAACAAAGCACGTGTCAGCACAAGAAATATGGCCATGTCTCGTCAAAAAAAGCTGGATAAGATGGACATGATCGAATTGGCAGCAGAAAAGCCAAAACCAGAATTCCACTTTAAACCTGCACGTACTTCCGGGAAATTGATTTTTGAAACGAAGGATCTAGTGATCGGTTATGAGGAGCCGCTCTCTCGTCCTTTGAATTTGAAAATGGAACGTGGGCAAAAAATTGCGTTATACGGCGCAAACGGAATCGGAAAAACGACGTTGCTGCGAAGTCTTCTAGGAGAGATTACGCCAATTTCTGGTGAGGTTGAACGCGGAGAATTCCTGCACATTGGCTACTTTGAGCAGGAAGTAAAAGAGCAAAACAGCAACACCTGTATTGAAGAGGTGTGGAGCACCTTCCCTTCTTACACGCAATATGAAGTAAGAGCCGCCCTTGCAAAATGCGGATTAACGACAAAACATATTGAAAGCCGCGTGTCTGTTTTAAGCGGTGGAGAGAAAGCAAAGGTTCGTCTTTGCAAACTGATCAACGAAGAAACCAATTTACTAGTTCTCGATGAGCCGACAAACCACTTGGATGTCGATGCCAAAGAAGAACTAAAACGCGCTTTAAAAGAATATAAAGGCAGCGTCTTATTGATTTCCCACGAACCTGAATTTTATCAAGATGTCGCAACAGACACATGGAATTGCGAATCTTGGACGACAAAAGTATTATAAAAAAGGCTTCAGATTGTTGACAAAGGGCTAAAATGGTCTTTATTTTTGCCCTTTGTCTTCTTTTCAGCGTGATAGAAAACCTTTGAAGTCTAGGAAGGACGAGTACCGGAGCGGAGCGAATTGAACATTCGTGAGCACCGGAACGCAGACCTGACAACGAATGCGAGGGTTTGTCTACACGCTGAGCCTTATATCTTATGCAGATATAAGGCTTTTTTCTATTTAATGACCTGCTTGAATATTCACCAAATGCTTTCGGCCAAGGAGCAGGATGATCATTCCTAGCAGAACAACAGCCGCCCCTACATAGTAAGGTGTGCTTGCTGTATAGGCTTCAGCGAGTACTCCGGCAACCCAAGGAGCAATCGCACCACCAATAAATCGTACGGCACTATATGAAGATGAAGCAATCGAACGCTCAACAGGTGCCGAGCCCATCACAGCCGTCGTGAGCACTGTATTGATCATGCCGAGAATTCCCCCAGCTATGACAATCCCGCAGATGACCACCACAACATGTGACGTCCATACCCCAATGCCGAATAAAATCACAGCAAACGAAGCAAACAGAACAACAAGAGCAGTCAATGTACCAAGTTTGCGATGAATGACTGGAGCTGAGAAAACGGATGTCACAGCCAAAAAGAGCCCCCATCCAAAAAAGACATAGCCAAGACCATGCTCATCGAGGTGGAGCACAAATGGCGAATACGCTAAAAGCACAAAGAAACCGAAATTGTATAAGAAAGCGGCAGATGCCATCGTTAAAAGCCCTTTATATTTCAAAGCCCCAACAGCCTCGAATAATTTCACTTTTTTCTGAGGCTTCTGTATGGGTGGAAGCATAAACGTAATGGCTAAAAGAGCCACGAGCATTAACACTGCAACGCCAAAGAATGGCCCGCGCCAAGAGATGGTTCCAAGCTCACCGCCAAGGAGCGGTCCAACAGAAATCCCAAGACCTAGTGCGGCCTCATATAAAATAATGGCCTTCGCACTTCCCCCAACAGACACACCAACAATGACAGAGAGTGCAGTTGAAATGAATAAGGCATTCCCAATGCCCCATCCTCCTCTAAAGCCAATTAATTCGTTAATGGTTGAAGAGGTACCGCCTAAAGCAGAAAAGACAATAATAAAGATGAGTCCTACTAATAACGTCCATTTGGCACCGATACGACTAGAAATAAAGCCAGTAAAAAACATCACAAAGCCGGTCACAAGTAAATAGCTTGTAAATAAAAGAGAGACCTGACTTGGAGATGCGTGTAATTGTGACGCAATGGCTGGCAAAATCGGGTCTACGAGCCCAATTCCCATAAACGAAATCACACACGCAAAGGCTACAGCCCAAACGGCTTTCGGCTGCCTAAGCAGACTTGTACGCTGTTTCAATACTTCTTCTTCCTTCATTCCATCAGAACCTTTCCTTCAAATGTTGACAAAATAAAATAAACACACAGAGGTGTTTATTTTTGTAATTGCTCAATGACATGAGCCGCTCTTTCTTTCATCATTTCAAGATCCTTTTTAAAGGATTGGATGGTTTCAAGCTTTTTTGTAATCAATTGATGCTGTTCATGAAGCTGCGCATCAATATCTAACAGCTTCTCTAATCGTTCCTTCGGATCAAGTGACAGCAAGTAGCCTTCTTTATTCAACTCTAGCTGCTTTCCTATTTCCATAAACGATTGAAGCTCTTGTAAAGAAAAGCCGAGTACCTCTTTTGCCTGCATTACTTTCTCTAGCTCTTCCATGTCGTCCTCTGAGTAAAGTCTGACACCGCCCTCAGTTCGCTTTGGTGCTGATAATAAACCAATCTCTTCATAGAAACGAATCGTCCGTTTTGTCAGACCGCTTCTTTTCGCCACTTGATCAATTTTCATCCATTCCATCGCCAGTGCCTCCTGCTCATCAATTCATATTTTATTATACACCTTTATAACCTTAACGTAAACGTCAAAGTTTTGAAACTTGATTTCTTTAGTCGTTTCATGCAAAATAAATAGTAATAATTACGATTTATAGGAGGCATTGCATGTTATCTTTTCCACCCAAAAAAGAACGCCATCAGTTATTTGGATCTGTACCACCAACCCTTGGAACGAAGCCCTGTCAAAAAGAAGACATGATGGACATACAAAAAACGGAGCAGGACTTTTATTTTCATCTAGAACAAGTGGGCATCTGCCGTGTGTCCTATCCTGTACATATTGTGTCTAAAACGACACCACAGACCCAAACAACTTCCGCTGTCTTTGCACTGAGCACATATCTTCCAGCTCATCAAAAAGGCATTCATATGAGCCGTCTCACCGAACAGCTGCATTCATTTTATGAGAGCGGTAAGCCGCTTGATATGAATTCCTTAAGAGAATTGACAGCACAGCTTGCTAAGCAAATGAATCAGCCATCTGCCTCGGTTCAAGTTTCCTTCCCGTGGTTCATAGAAAAAAAGAGCCCGGTCAGCGGAACGTCAGGTTTGATGCATGCGACTGTGCAATATGACATTCATTTTCATGAAAAAAACGGCTGGACCTGTCATGTTGGCTGCACCGCACAGGTGACAACATTATGTCCTTGCTCAAAGGAAATCAGTGAATATGGTGCGCATAATCAGCGCGGCTCTGTTTCCATTCAGGTAGAGCTATTTGAACAAGCATTGCTTCCTGACGACATGAAGGCAGTTCTTTTACACATCATTGAATCAAATGCGAGTGCATCGCTTTATCCCGTGCTCAAAAGGCCTGATGAAAAGAAAGTAACAGAAGAGGCTTATGAAAATCCACGCTTTGTAGAGGATGTCGCGAGGTTGATTGCGGTAGAATTATATGAGCAACAATGGATCAGAGGCTTTCAAGTCGAGTGTCGTAATGAGGAATCCATTCACCAGCATGACGCCTATGCCAAATGCTCTTATCAAAAAAAACTGTAGAGACGCTCTACAGTTTTTTTGTTCCAATCCTTATTTTTCATTACCTTCTAATTCCTCAATCATTATCGACAGTTCTGTCCAGCGATCCATCGCTTGTTCTAATTCTTCAGCGACGGCTTTTTGTTCATCCATCAGCTCTTGAATTTTCCCAAAATCACTACCTGCCTCAGCAATGCTGGCTTCAAGCTGTTGGTGTTTTTCCTCTAATGCCTGTATCCGGTCTTCAATTCCGTCCCATTCAAGCTGATCTTTATAGGAAAGTTTTTTTCTCTTTTTAGGTGCGGCTTCTACTTGTTTTTCAGCAGGCTTTGTCTCTGTTCGCTTCTGCTCCTTTTCTTGCTCCATGTAATCGCTGTAAGCTCCTTGGAAATGTGAAATGCGTCCATTTCCTTCAAAGACAAGCAGGCGATTGACGACTCGGTCTAGGAAGTAACGGTCATGCGACACCGTAATGACAACGCCAGGGAATTGCTCTAAATAATCCTCTAAAATGCTGAGCGTCTCTGTATCAAGGTCGTTCGTTGGCTCATCTAAAAAGAGAACATTCGGCTCTTCCATCAAGACTTTTAGTAAATACAGCCTGCGGCGCTCTCCCCCTGACAGCTTGCGTATAAAAGTCCGCTGCATGGATCTTGGGAATAAGAACCGCTCTAGCATTTGCTCTGCTGTCACGATCGCGCCATCAGATGTCTTGACGATTTCAGCTGTTTCCTTGATGTAATCAATAATGGTCAGTTCTTCATTCATTTCTTTATGATCCTGCGTGTAATAGCCAATGCGAACCGTTTGTCCAATGATCAATTGTCCAGTGGTCGGTTCCATTTTGCCCGCTAAACAATTGAGTAAAGTGGATTTACCCACTCCATTCGGTCCGATAAATCCGATACGGTCGCCTGGCACAACTAAATCTGTAAACCGCTCCACAAGTGTCTGACCAGCAAATGATATCGACATGTCTTCTGCCTCAATGACCTGTTTTCCAAGGCGGTGCGAGCCGATAGCAAAATCAAGCTCACCTTTTGCATCGAGCCCTTTTTGATCCTTCAGCTCTTCTACTCTGCCGATGCGTGCTTTTTGCTTCGTCGTTCTTGCTTTCGCCCCTCTTCTCAGCCATGCAAGCTCTCGCCTAAGCAGGTTTTGACGTTTCGTTTCTTTCACCTGAGCTTCTGCTTCTCGTTCCGCTCTTTTTTCTAAAAAGACTTCATAATTTCCTTTATACGTATACAGCTGCCCTTGATTTAATTCATAAATCCGATTGGCGACGCGGTTTAAGAAATAACGATCATGTGTCACCAGGATGACAGCACCGCTGTATTGACTTAAGTATCCTTCGAGCCATTCAATTGTTGCATTATCTAAATGGTTGGTCGGCTCATCTAAAATCAGCAAACCCGCAGGCTGTATTAAATTTTTAGCAATCGCGACACGCTTTTTCTGGCCGCCCGATAATGCATGAACAAAACGGCTCACATCTTTGACCCCAAGCTTTGTCAAAATCGTTTTTGCCGAAAGGTTCGCATCCCATGCGTCCTCCTGATCCATCCGATTTTGCATGCGCATCAGCGCTTCTTGTTTTGCCTCATTTTGCGGATCATGCTCTAAATCGGCGAGCGCCTGTTCATAGGCCTTCATCGTTTGAATGATTGGTGCCGTTCCAGAAAAAATGTAGTCGAGAATCGTTTCATTCCCGTTCATTTCAGGATCTTGCTCGAGAAATTCGATATCAAGTGTCCCTGCTTTCGTGATGTCACCCTCCTCAAACGATTCAAGTCCTGCAATCACCTTTAGGAGCGTTGACTTCCCTGTTCCATTTGGTCCAATTAACCCGATCCGTTCCTTTGGTTCTATATGGAAAGAAATATGATCAAACAGCGTTTTTTCGCCATAGGTTTTATATAATCCTTCAACATTCAATAAACTCATTTTTATCAGCCCTTACATAGATTCTTCCTTTATTTTAAATCAGCCAGTAGCAGAAAACTAGTTTTAAAAAAACCGCTGCTGAAAAGAATGTTTCCTTTCGATGCTCGATACACTATGAAGAGGTGATCTAAAGATGATAACCATTAGCTTATGTATGATTGTGAAAAATGAAGAGGAGGTTTTAGCGGACTGTCTTTCTTCTGTTCAAGACATTGTAGATGAGATGATCATCGTTGATACGGGATCAACAGACCGAACGAAGGAAATTGCTCACTCCTTTTCAGCACAGGTACTGGATTTTGAATGGGTCCAGCACTTTGCAAAAGCACGAAATTTCGCTTTTTCACATGCAACCAAAGAGTATATCTTATGGCTCGATGCTGACGATGTCCTGCTTGAAGAAGACCAAAAAAAACTTCTTCACCTCAAGCAGACACTTGACCCCGCAGTGGATGCCGTTTCAATGTTTTATCACGTTGGGTTTGATGGGGACGGTCAGGTGAATTTTAAATATAGAAGAAATCGGCTTGTGAAGCGTGCCTTGAATTTTCAGTGGTACGGGGCCGTTCATGAATTTCTTCAAGTCTATGGCAACATCTTTCCTGCCGATATAGCCGTCACTCATCAAAAGCGCAAGAAAACAACAGCTGGCGAGCCTGGACGCAACCTGCGAATTTATGAAGACATGCTTGCAAAAGGAGAGAATATGACGCCTCGTGATCTCTTTTACTTTGCCAATGAACTAAGAGATAACCAGCAGCATGTCAGAGCAATTCGTTTTTATCATGAATTTTTAGCAACAAAACAGTGCTGGATTGAGGATGAAATTCGTGCATGCCAATATTTAGCTGACTGCTATTATGCGACAGGTTTTGAGGAAGCGGCCTTATCCTCATTATTGCGATCCTTCTTATATGATCAGCCCCGCCCAGAATTTTGCTGCCGAATCGGGGATCATTTAAAAACGCAAAATAAACATCAGGCTGCAATCTTTTGGTATGAGCAGGCGCTGAAGGCTCCTGAAAACGAAACAGCCTTCACGCTCATACAATATAAAACGTGGTACCCTCACCTCCAGCTCTGCTATTGTTATTATCAGCTCGGTGATTTGGATCAAGCCAAAAAACATCACCTTGCCTCCTCAGCACATTATCCTACCCATCCGAGTGTACTGTACAATGAAAAAATATTTGCTGAACAGACATAGATCGTCTGTCACCACATCCGCCTGCCCTATGCCGGCGGATGTCTCTTTTGACACACTGATTCACTTGTGACGTTTAACACTTTAGTGATTTAAAGCGTTTTTCAACCAATTGACTAAATTGTCATTTACGCATATACTAACATTCGTCTTACGAAAAGATTTATCCATTAGGAGGTCAACATGAGTTCTTTATTTCGAAAAAAGTCTCTCGACCAGCTCATGCTTGAAAGTCAAACAAAGCGGCTCAGTCGTTCTTTGAATACATTTGATTTAATCTTGCTTGGCATCGGCTGTGTGGTCGGAACAGGGATCTTTGTGATTACGGGGGTTGCTGCTGCGAAAGATGCGGGACCTGCGATTATTATATCTTTTATATTGGCTGCGCTCGCTTGCGCCCTTGCTGCTTTTTGCTACGCGGAATTCTCCTCATCCATTCCTGTATCAGGAAGCGTCTATACGTATTCTTACGCAACACTTGGTGAATTTCTCGCCTTCTTAATGGGCTGGGATCTCATGCTTGAGTATGTTGTTGCACTCTCTGCTGTGGCAAGTGGATGGTCGTCCTATTTTCAATCACTGCTCAGTGGATTCGGCCTGCACATACCGAAAGCTTTATCGGCAGCACCTGGAGCCGCTGATGGCGCCGTCTTTAACCTTCCAGGCGCACTCATTATTTTACTCATTACCTTTATTGTCTCAAGAGGCGTAAAAGAAAGCACGAAGCTGAATAACATCATTGTGCTGATCAAAATCGCCATTGTCCTTCTCTTTATCATCTCAGGTTTCGCTTACGTCAAACCTGAAAACTGGACACCCTTTATGCCAATGGGCTTTCATGGCGTGATCGCAGGGGCAGCAACTGTTTTTTTTGCTTACCTTGGATTTGATGCGATCGCCAATGCATCAGAAGAAGTCAAAAATCCGCAAAAAGCGATGCCAATTGGAATCATCGGTGCGCTCGGTGTTTGTACCATTTTATACATCGGCGTCTCATTTGTCTTAACAGGCATGGTTCACTATACGAAGCTGAATGTCAGTGACCCTGTCGCTTTTGCTCTTCAAGTGGTTGGCCTTAATAGTGTGGCTGGTATCATATCCGCCGGTGCGATTATCGGGATTACGACGGTTTTAATCGCTCTTGTCTATGCACAGGTTCGCTTAACCTTTGCGATGAGCCGGGATGGGCTGATGCCAAAGATTTTTTCAAAGGTTCATCCGAAATCCAAAACACCCGTTGCCAACACTTGGCTGACAGGCGCGGTTGCAGCATGTATCGTTGGATTTGTGAATTTATCGACGCTTGCAAATTTAGTGAGCATCGGTACTCTTGCAGCCTTTACGGTGATCTCGATTGCCGTCATCGTTTTACGTAAGAAACATCCGAATATGAAGACAGCCTTTAAAGTACCATTTGTACCTGTTCTTCCAATTATTAGTGCGATCATTTGTATGATATTGGCGGCCACACTTAAATGGACGACGTGGCGAGCCTTTCTTATTTGGGTGGCCATTGGTGTTGTTGTCTATTTCACCTACGCAAGACGAAACAGTCACCTCAATCAAACACATTAGAAAAGAGACTCGGGGATTCCCGGTCTCTTTTTTTGCTTAAATCACGCTGTTTTTGGCTGAATTTGAGTCGATCATATCTGGATCTAACACGCTTGAAATTGGAATGACAAGCGGTGAACAATCTCCATTGTCCTCACCAAAACCTTGGTTTAGTTTCATCGAAAGAAAATAATCGACCTGCTGATAAGGACCTAGCGTCAGCGATGCACCCCGGTCCATTGCATTGATTTTAAAAGCACCGACATTGACGACTGAGGGTGAGAATAACATCACACGTCACTTCCTTTGAATAGGTTTAGCTGCTGGCGAAAAAGAGGCAGGTGAGTCCACTTGATCTCGATCATCTACATGGCTTTTTGTACCGACAAAACCGCTGGCATCTCCAAAATTCTGTCCGTAACCCTGATTTTTTTTATCTGAGTTTTGCCACTCTGCTAACAAATTTTGTCCGACATTCACCGCCGACGCATTTTCAAAGGAATTAATTTTTAACATGAAAATATTAATATTGATATACGGAGTTGGTTGAACCACAGATAAACCTCCTTTTTATAGGTATATGCAAGCACCCATCAAGTATGTTAACAGGAGGTCTTCACATGGACTTCGAAAAAATGAAGCAGTGGATGGACATTGCCCAGCAAATGCATGGAGACGATTTTTGGAAAATGATTTTCGATGATGAGCAAAGATCTCCCTTTATGGCAAATGGTCCGTCCCCCTTTACATTTACGCAGCAAGATCAACGAGGAACAGAGACGGCGTTTCCACCAATCGACATTGTGGAAACCCCTACAGAAATTCAGTACTTAATTTATTTACCTGGCTACCGGAAAGAAGATGTACAGGTGTTATCATATGGTGAATATTTGGTTGTGAAAGGGCAGCGTATTTCCTTTTTTAACGAGCAGGACTTTCGCCAAAAACAAGGGAAATATGGTCCGTTTGAAAGAAAAATTCGGCTTCCAGAGATGATTCTTGGTCAAATGAATGCCGCCTTTAAAGACGGCGTTCTGTACATCCGTTTGCAAAAGGATGAAGGAAAAGCAACTGCGATTATGATAGATGACGAATATTGATACTCACTGCGTCTATTTGATCACGATCATCAATCGTTTCAATTGGCAGGATCGTGATCACGCCATCCGCATTTTGCTCACCAAAACCATTGTTTCTTTTTATCGTAGAGCAGTGATTTCGTACGATCGTCGAACCGAATGTCATCGAGGACCCTTTGCCAATAGAGTTCGTCTTCATATGGGCAATCTGAATCCGTGTAGGCAGCATGCACTTCTCCCCTTTCTTGTCATCTCTATAAGTATATACCGGGCAGCTTTTCCATAGACTAAAGCAAGGCGGAAGAAAAGGTTGTGGTCCACTTGAAACATTTCATTCAATCACTCTTTAAAAAAACGAAATCCAGTCCACCTCCATCTGTCGTCGAACTGGAAAAAAGACTAACCGCTCTTGAGCAAAAAATGTCTGCACCTGCTGCTTCACCTGTCTCAGAGGATACGCATATTCATATTGAATCATTGCACGTGGATAAAATTGACTATCACTTAGAGTTTGGTGAGCTTTCCATTGACCAGCTTCAAGGCAGACTCAATATTGGGGCAACCTATTATACGCCAAAAGAAACCAGCATCAAAAAGTCAGCCCCAGCACCGAAGCCAAAAGAAACACCAACACCGATAGTCTCGATTCGCTCAAAGCCCTCATCTAAGCACGATCGGGAGCCAGAAATAAACCGCAAGAACAATCGCCACAATACTGATGATATTTAACCAAAAGCCCGCCTTGACCATATCAGATATTTTTAACACGTCCGCACTAAAGACAGCGGCGTTTGGCGGTGTGGAGATCGGCAGCATAAACGCACATGAGGAAGCCAAGGCAGCCGCAGCCATTAAACCGTACGGCTCGATGCCAATTGCAAGGCCGAGCCCTACCGTAATCGGAATCATCATATTGGCAACAGCTGTATTGGACATAATTTCTGTCATTAATAAAATAGCGGCGGTTAAAATAATCAACAACATGAGATACGAAAGCCCATTTAAATGCTGTAAATTTCCCCCGATCCATGCTGTTAGATTGGTCTCTGCAAATCCCGTAGCGAGCGAAAGCCCACCACCAAACAAAAGCAAAAGCCCCCACGGCAGCTGTTTCATATCCTGCCATTCTAGTATTCTCTCTCCATTTGTCGCTGGAATGAGAAACAACAGCATCGCACCAAAAATGGCGATAGATGTATCAGATACGTTGATACCTCCAAACAAAAAGATTTTAAATATCCACAAAAAAGCCGTCATGAGAAAAATAGCAAAAACCCATTTTTCCTCTTGTTTCATTTTCCCTAAATCTTCCAACCCCTTTCGTATGAACGCTACACTCATTTCACCTGTGTGCTCTACCTTGAACTGTATTTTGGTCAAATACAAAAATAAGAGAATAAGAAGAACCGTCGCCACGGGAAAACCAAACAAAAACCATTCAAAGAACATAATTTCCCGATCTAACAGCTTTTTTGACATCGCTGCAAAAACAGCATTTGGCACAGACCCAACAAGTGTCGCCAAACCACCAATTGACGCTGAATAAGCAACCGATAATAAGATGCTTTTGCTGAATCGTTCAAGAGATACACCAGATAAGATTTCGTTCGCTTTGACCTCTTTAATCACAGCCAGTGCCACTGGCAGCATCATCAGTGCTGTAGCTGCATTGGAAATCCACATAGATAAAAAAGCAGTCGAGATCATGACACCTAATACAATGCGGTCACTTCTTGTGCCAATGATCTTTAAAATATGTAATGCCATTCTTCTATGTAAATTCCATTTTTCAATTGCGATTGCGATCATAAATCCGCCCATGTACATAAAGACAATCGGGTCTCCATAAGCCCTTGATGTTTGCTCCATAGAGAGCCCGTCAAGTGTTGGCAGAAGGATGATTGGCAATAAAGAGGTTGCTGGTATCGGCAATGCTTCTGTTACCCACCACGTCGCAGTCCAAGCCGTAATGCCTAATACCACTCTCGCAGCATAGGTCAATTCATTTTCTGGTATGAGAAAAAGAATCAACAAGAATAGCATTGGTCCAAGAACAAGTCCAGTTAAATTCACTTTTTTATAAACGATCACAATCCCCCCTAATGAAAACGCTTGTAAAATTTTTTCTAATTTTCCACATTCGATGATTGCTAAAGAAATCCTTTAAATCATAAGAAAAAATGAAGATATCTTTTAGAGAAGCAACCTGTCATTTATTCATATTTCTACTTCAAGACTTGGTCTATTTTCATAGGAGAAACTATACAAATCACACGCAATAACTGTAAAATATAGAGGATCTAATCAAAAATTGAGGTGTTTTCATTGTTTACAGATCAACGAAAAGCATTTTGGAAACAGAAAAAAGTCATCATACCCATTCTTAGCATGATCGTACTTGCGGCTGCTTTCTTTTTCTTAAAAGATACTCTTTTCTCAAAAGAAAAAGAGGCGTTACAGGCGGCCGAGTCCTTTACGAAACACATGGAGAAGAAAGACTTTGCGAAGTTGTCAGATGAGGTGACAAGTGCGTCTCTGAAAGCCAATGACTTCTCCAAAAAACAACTAACCGAAAAATACGACAATATTTTTAATGGAATTGGTGTTTATGATCTGAACGTATCAAAGGTCAAAGTCGAAAAACAGGACAAAGGAAATGGGTATCAGTTCACCTATGATGTCACGATGAAAACGTCTCTTGGAAAACTGAACAAGCTGTCATACAAGGGGGTTCTCACTGAAGAAGATGACAAGTGGAAAGTGGACTGGAAGCCAAGTCTCATCTTCCCGCAAATGGAGAAGGGAGATACCATCAAGGTGAAACCAGATCCTGCTGTACGCGGAAACATTGTGGATCGGAAAGGCCGTACTTTAGCAGAAACAACGGGTGGAAACGCACTTGGCATCATCCCAGAAAAGCTCGGGACAGGGAATGAAAAAGAAAGCAATATTAAAAAAATCAGCAAAGCTTTTGATATAGATGAGGAATTGATTCAAAATCAGCTGAAACAAACATGGGTCACAGACGACACGTTTGTCCCGCTGAAATCTATGTTAGAGCAAATGCCGATTCCTAAGGACGTAAACGGCGTCACCTATCAATCGAAGGAAATGCGCTACTATCCATATAACGAAGCCGCTGCTCATCTAACAGGCTATGTCGGAAAAGCAAATGCGGATGATATCAAAAGGAATCCAGCATTAAAGGCTGATCAAATCATTGGCAAAACCGGTCTTGAATTCACATTTGATCAAAATTTACGAGGACAAGATGGTGGCAGCATTCTCATTGTCCATGATGAAACAGGTATTGAAGAAACATTGCAAAAAACAGACCGAAAAGACGGAAAAACAGTGAAGCTGACCATTGATGCTTCTCTACAGAAAAAAGCCTATGAACAGCTGAAAGGTGAAAAAGGAGCTGTCACCATCATGAATCCATCATCTGGTGATCTATTAGCACTTGTCAGCACGCCTTCCTACGATGTCAATCTCATGACAAATGGGATGACACCTAAGCAATATCAGGCATACAGTGAAAACCCAGACCTCCCATTCCAAGCTCGATATGCAAGCAGGTATGCACCAGGGTCCACATTCAAAACCATTACAGCAGCCATTGGGCTAGAAACAGGTGTCACAAAGCCTAATAAAGTGCGTACCATTCAAGGACTGAAATGGCAAAAGGATCAATCATGGGGAAATTATCAAATTACACGGGTGCACGCCAAAGAAAAAGTGAATATGGTCGATGCCCTTGTGTACTCTGACAATATTTACTTCGGACAGGAAGCACTTGAAATTGGTAAAGAAACCTACGAGAAAAAAGTGAAAACATTTGGGTTTGGCGAAGACTTACACATGCCATTTACAATGAAGCCAGCACAAGTGTCGAACGATGGCATTCAATCTGACATCCTACTCGCTGACTCGGCGTATGGTCAAGGGGAACTACTCATGTCACCGATTGAGCAAGTACATGCCTATTCTCCTTTTGCAACAGGAGGCAAGCTTGTCTATCCTCGAGTGATTCAAGATGAAAAAACAGTATCACCAAAACAAATCATCAAAGAAGACTCAGCAAACACGGTGAAAGACGCGCTCACTCAAGTCGTCACCAATCCAAACGGTACAGCTCACTCCTTACAAATCGAAGGAGCTGATATTGCCGCTAAAACTGGAACGGCAGAGCTAAAGAGCAAACAAGGTGCAACAGATGGCACTGAAAATGGATTTTTACTTGCGTTTAATCCTAAAAAAGAAGATTACGTCCTCGTCGGCATGATCGAAGGTGTGAAAAACCGCGGCGGCAGTGGACTTGTCATTCAAAAAATGAAGCCTGTGATCGCTTCTTTTTATCAATAATCCTTTAGAGACACACGCTATCAATCAAGTGCTGTGTCTCTTTTTTTCTAAATCATGACAATTTACTATTGTTTTATAGTTCACCTTATGAATAAAATGAGAGGAATGCAAAAAAAGAAAACAGTTGGATGAAAGGAGGAAGTCTCATTGGCTATTGCTGCTCGTGCAAAGGATAAACCACAAAAAGCTGTAACCGGTTCAACGGTTTATCCCATTTTACTGATCATTGGTATTTGCCATATGCTCAACGACACTTTGCAAGCCGTTATTCCTGCCATGTTCCCTATTTTAGAACGCTCAATGGGGCTGACCTTTACACAATTAGGGCTGATTGCCTTTACATTAAATATGGTCTCCTCCGTGATGCAGCCTGCTATTGGGTGGTACACAGATAAACGGCCGATGCCCTATGCACTTCCTATTGCTTTATTCTCAAGTGCTGTCGGTATATTCGGGCTTGCTTTTGCTCCATCCTTTGCGACCATTCTGCTTTGCGTCGCCTTTATCGGACTCGGCTCTGCGATCTTCCATCCAGAGGGCTCCCGTGTTGCCAACATGGCAGCTGGTCCAAGACGCGGACTTGCCCAGTCCATCTATCAAGTAGGCGGGAATACAGGTCAAGCCTTTGCACCACTTATCGCTGCATTAATGCTCGTCCCGCTCGGTCAACCAGGAGTGGCTTGGTTTACGATTGTTGGGATGATTGCTGTCGGTTTTCTTCTCTATATTTCAAGATGGTACGCTGCGAAGCTTCAAGCCTTTAGAGCACAAGCCAAGAAAGCAAATCAGAAAGCTCCAAGGTCTGATATTCACCGTAAGTCAGCACTCGCGGCACTTGGCATTATCGTCTTTCTTATTTTTGCCCGCTCTTGGTATGGGAATGCCATTTCGAATTTCTATGCGTTCTATGCCATTGAACAATATGGTGTGACGATTAAAGAATCACAGACTTATATTTTCTTATTTCTTATTGTAGGTGCAGTCGGGACATTTTTAGGCGGACCGCTTGCAGATCGATTTGGTAAGAAAAACGTGATTTTGGCTTCTTTATTGGCATCTTTTCCACTTGCACTTCTATTACCATTTGCCGGACCTGTTTTTGCGTACGTTCTACTTGGACTCATTGGACTCATATTGATGTCAAGCTTCTCTGTCACAGTGGTATACGCCCAAGAACTATTTCCCGGGAAAATTGGCACAATGTCTGGATTAACTGTTGGGCTTGCGTTTGGAATGGGTGCGATCGGATCGGTTGCCCTCGGCTCATTCATTGATGCCTTCGGTTTAACTCCTACCATGATCGGTGCAGCCTTTTTACCGATTTTAGGCATCTTAGCCGTTTTACTTCCTAGTGATCATACCATCTCCAAATGGAATGAATCATAAAATTGAAAACCGCTCATTAACTGAGCGGTTTTTTCATATCTCATAAAAATGAGTGTCAGGAACATGCTTCTTCGCAATAAACCCTTGCTGAAATTCTGGAAATACCTCTTTCACCTGTTTAATTTTTTGATGAACCAAGTCGGCATACGGAATATACAGATGATCCACCAGCTTTTGTTCTGTCATATAGTAATACCAATTGAGATTAAAGGTATTCTCATCAATGATCGTAAAGGCAGAAAAATGATAGAACAGCAGGGAATTTTCGTCGAGGTAAATATCCCCTTCCACAACTGAAAGCTTGTAGTTTTCGATATTCCAAATCGCCGCATTGGCCCCTTTAGATGTCACCACATGGACACCGTCAAAATCATCGATCCATCTTTCAACATACCGCTGGTCTCCGTACGTCTTTTTTTTCGTATCCATTTCTACTGTACAGTGCGCAATACAGTTTTCTTTCCATTGCGTGACCGCCTGTTTGGCAACGTCTGTGTTACGACAGCCTACAAAACCAGTATTAAAGCGGCCTGACAATTCATAAAAGTGATAAAACCGCTTGGAATTCATATGATCTGTCAAAAATAAATGAGCGAGTGGATTCTCTGCAAAAATGGCTTCTGGATCATGATAAAAATACAAATCGGTATCCAAATGAGCGAGATAATCTGCATCTGATGACTCAAGAATTTTGAGTAGAAAGGCAGGCTTTAGCGTCCAGCAATACTCATGGAACGTACGATCATCTTTTGCCTTTCGCAGCGAATCATCTTCAATATCTTGAAGCTGTTCATATTGGACATGCGGATGAGGGAACTCACTTAACACCTTGTAAGCCAAAGGGTCCGCACATAAAACAGACAGCTTGAATGAATGGGCGGTTTGTTCAAGCGAATGAATCAGCGCCAGCAGCTTAAATACATGGGTATTCGACACGATGGTTGTAAAATGATAGGACGCCATCTACAACACATCCACTTGAAACAAATCCACGCGTAACAGCTCTTGCGTCAGCCCTTGAATTGCTTCGACAAGAACCGTGCAGCCATATTCCTGCCTTGCAAGCTGCGCAGTCTCTGACAGCTTTTTCAACGGAAAGTGCTTTGCTGTCAGCACATCTTTTTGATCACGTTTGATGCCTACATTCCGCTCTGTGATCAAATGAAGCAGCTCTAAAAAATAAGATAACAGACCATCAAATGACGGATGCTCACGCAGCTTCCGAATTTCTTTCACGATGTCATTTGTCACGGTGTGAGAAAACGGGCCAGAGAATGCCAAATGGACATCAATGGAATCAATATTGTTGTACTTCTCGCACATATACAAAATGTTATATTTGATGTCATCAAATGACGTTAAATTACTTGGATGCTCCTGATGCACACTCATGATATCCTCTCTCAGCTCAAATGACAGGCCAAGCTGATGCAGACGGATCCCTAAATCATAATCCTCAAACCCGTACCGAACGATATTTTCATCAAACATCCCCAGTGCCATGACATGCTTGCGTTTGACAGAGGAGTTATTTGTAATAAAAAATCTCCACGGCAACTCATAAGAACCTAAATCATAATGATACGTGTGCAAGATGTCTTTGAGGATATCAATAAACTCAGACTGCAAATCGAAGCTTTTCTCTAGAAATGCACCATTTTCGACTTCCTCCATTGATAAAAGAGGCGTTTTGTTCTTCATTTCCCGCTTATACAGACCTTGCTTTTTCAAACTCATCAAATGATCTTTATCAAATGCTGTGTAAAAATAACGATAGATCCGCTTCCAGCACACACCGCAAATGACAAGATCCTCTTGATCTGCATGTGCCTCTGCATGCTTTTGAATAAACCTCGGCTCTGCCAGCATATCACTGTCATGGAAAATCAGCAGATCTCCCTCTGCCTCACGAATGGCATGATTACGCCCCTTAGCAATCCCTTGATTGACAGGAACACGCACCTTTTTAAATGGGAAGTTCACCTCCATTTTTTCGAGCATTTCCATCGTGCCATCAGTCGACCCATTATCGGCGACAATGACCTCAAATGGAATATCCGTTTCCTGAAGCGTTAAGGAAAAAAGGCTCCCTTCTAAACGCTCTTTCGCATTATAGCTCGGAATAATGACGCTTACCTTTGGCTTTTCATTCATGCGTCATCCCCCTCCAGTTTGGCATAGCCGTTAAACATTGGATTGACTTGCTCCACAGATTCAATCACATGACGAAGTACTTTTCGATAGGCTTCTTGGAAAAATGGCAAGTCACTTCTTCCTTTTTCATGGATTTGCTGCATATGATCCTTACTCACGATGCGAAAGCCGCTGAAATGATAGCAAATGAGCGGGCTCCCATCCTCAAGCAGAATACGTCCATTCTCTTCCCGATAGGAATGCTGCCCATAGTTCCAATGACCAATATTGACGCCCTTTGTTTTAATATCTTCTACTTTTTCAAACAGTATCGGCATATGATCCAAATACCCTTGATCGCCAAATTTGCCTTCTCCCGGCGCATTTTTGCATTCTTTTAGACATTCTTCTTTCCACCAGCTGAGACACTTCCTTCCGGCTTCGTCTCCTTTAAAATGTAGGAAGCCCGAGTTATAGCGCCCTAAAAGCTTCTGAAGCATTTTCACTTCCTCAGGATCGAAGCTTGGAATGACAATATCTCCTCTCGAGAGTAAAACAGAAGCATCCGGCTGGTTTTGAAAAATGATTTGTGGGCTCTCATAAAAGAACAAATCCGCATCAAGATATGTCACTTCCTCCGCCTTCTCCTGTTCAAATAACCTCTCAATCCACATCGGCTTTAATGTCCAGCAATATTCCGACGCATCCCGTTCCTCTTTTTTCTCTAGCAGCTCCGGTGTTTCAAGTTCTCGTACATGGACAAGATCGACATGTGGGAATTTCATTTGACGAAGCAAATCAAATGCAGCATCATCCATACATAACGTCTTGATGACAGCATCATCTTCTACTTGCTTCAACGATAAGAAAAACGCAATGGCTTGATAAAGTCTTCCACTTGATAGAACCGTACAATATATGCTGTTCATCTATTTACACCTCTATTTTTGAAAGAATTCGCGGTACCATTCAATGGTCTTTTCTAAACCTTCATCAATGGAGTAATCAGGCTTCCAATCGAGCAGCTTTCTCGCTTTTTCTGCCGATAAATATTGATGCTTAATCTCATGCGTTCCTTGGTTCAGAATACGAGGCTTCAGATCACTTCCCATTGCCTTTAAAATCTTATCCACGAGCTCAAGGACCGTCAGCTGAATTTCATTACTAAAGTTAAAGGCTTCTCCAGCCAGCCCTTTTTCCTCCATTTTTTCAGCTAACAGCAAATAGGCCTTGACCGCATCTTCAATGTAAAAGTAATCACGAATAAAAGTGCCGTCACTTCTAATTTCCGGCGCCTCTCCCTCTAAAACTAGCTGGATGGTTTGCGGAATAATTCGATTAAAATTCAAATCTCCGCCTCCGTATAAATTGCCGCACCGCGTAATACAAACCGGAAGACCATACGTGTTGAAATACGTGTGAGAAATTAAATCTGCGCAGCTTTTTGATACATCATACGGGTGCTTCCCGTTAAGCGGCATGTCTTCATCATATGGAAGCTGCTCCTGATCACCGTATGCTTTGTCACTTGAAGCCACAATGACTCGTTTGATCAGCGGCTGTCTTCTGCACGCCTCCAGCACATTCCATGTGCCTAAAATGTTGGCTTCAAATGTAGAAACAGGATGTCTGTTTGCGACCCCAACAATGGCTTGGGCTGCCAAATGGAAGACAGTATCAATTTCGTATTCTCCTAACGCACGTTCAATCGTTTGCATGTCCTCAAGTGCGCCTTGCACCACGTTCATCTTTTCAAACTGACTGCCTTGATATAAATTCGATCTTGGCACTTGATCACGTACAAGCCCTGTCACGCTTGCGCCTTGATCAATCAATTCCTTGACGAGATAGCTTCCTAAAAGCCCTGTACATCCAGTCACAAATACGTTCTTGCCCTTCCAAAATCCGCTCATGCCGTCACCAAACCTTCCATGGTTGTTTTCCTTCTGTCCACATGCCGTTGATTTCTTTCAAGTTTTTATACGTATCAATTGCTGTCCAAAATCCGTGGTGCTCATAAACCGCAAGCTCTCCATCATTCGCCAGATTTTGAAGAGGCTCCGCTTCGAACACACATTGGTCATCGTCTGTCAAATAATCAAAAACCTTTGGAGACAACACAAAAAATCCTCCATTGATCATCCCGATACTATCCGTCTTCTCAGAGAAGGATTGTGCCATCCCGTTATACACCTTCAACGTCCCGTACTGTGACATCTTTTCAATTCCCGTGACAGTGGCTGCTGCCCCAAGCTCCTGATGACGTTTGAGCAAATGAAACATATTGATATTGGCAAGCCCATCACCATAGGTCATCATAAATGTCTCATCACCAATGTAGTCCTGCGCCTGCTTTAAACGTCCGCCAGTCATCGTATTCTCGCCAGTATCTAAAAAGGTGATTTTCCAGTTTTCTGCTTTCCCTAAAAGCTTCATTTCTCCTGTCGACATATCCAGCTGCATGCTGTGGTGCCGCCAGTCATAGTTGAGAAAATACTCTTTGATCTTCTCACCTTTATATCCAAGCAATAAGATAAACTCGTCTACACCGTAATACTGATAGATTTTCATAATATGCCATAGAATAGGCCGATCTCCGATCATAGCAAGTGGTTTAGGAAGCGCTTGTGTGACCTCACTCATTCTCGTTCCCTTTCCTCCGCAGAGAATGACTGCTTTCATCTTCTCCCCTCATCTCTCTATGAAGATTTTGATTGAAAACCCTATCTTTATGCGGAAAATCAGTACATGTATCCTCATACTTTGTCCGACTTCAGGTTTTGAATCTACTCTATTCATATGTCGAAATGAGAGAGGGTGCCACCTAGCATTTAACTATTTTTACAAATAAAAAAGAGCGAGATTTGTATTCTCGCTCCTTCAAAGTTTAAATTGTATATTTTCAGGGTAGATGGTATGATAAACATGTGCATACACAGCACAAACAGCCTCTTTCTATAAAGAGACTACGAGATTGAATGAATTCAAGTGGCAGCTTGCTTCATTCTCAATATGAATCACGGAGGTGAATTCCCATGGCACAAAATGTACTTTGTGAAGTGAACTCTTGCCGTTTTTGGGCTGAAAACAGCTGTACAGCTTCTACAATTAAAATTGGTAAAAGCACAATCGCTGACGTGACTCGCAATGCAGAAACTGATTGCGAAACATTTGAAACAAAATAATACTTTTTTCTGAGATGAAGGAACTGGCAGGTTCCTTCTTTTCTTTTATCATTCTATCAAGAATGATAATTATTATCAAGTGTTTTTCAATAAACATTTCTCGGGAAATAATGACACGATCATTCTCCATTCGTTGACGATTTTCACTCCTTTTTCTATACTCAACATATCCGAAGAAGAAAAAGTGGTGACCAATCAATGGATTTTACAATACGTTTTCTATCATTCTTTGTCGTTGAAGTCGAAGGCAAAGATGAACAAGCAAATAAACGATTTAAACATTATCAAACATTAGACCAAGAGGAATTTGAACAAAGTGAGCTGAAGGATTTTCTAGACGGTGAACTGAAAAAAATCGTCAAACGAAAAGTGGACAGACACCCTAAATCCGAACAAGTGCCGACCAAAATTGGCCGTTTCATTGTAGAACCGGGTCATGAGCTTGATTCAAATCCAAACTACAATTTATTTCATCAGACGAGATTTGCTGATTCAAAAGAAGTGTTTAATGAGTGCAGTGAACAGTTTGTTCGCACTTATTTAGATACAAGTGCTGTCAGAGGCGGCGTTTTTTTAGTTGCGTCTGCGGTTCCTAAAAAGTATTTCGATGACTCCTTTGTCTTTATCATGAAATGCGATTTTGAACAGAAAGTCGCTTCTATCGCCGATACATCTACCTTGATTCGAAAAGTCGAAATGGCCATTACAACAAAAAACATGAAATCGATTCAATATCCGTTTATGCCAGAAGAGGGCATGACAGAGGAAGCAGAAGTGAAAATTCACCAGTCCTCTCACGCCCGTTATTTTGAGGACTTTCTAAAATTCGTCGAATACGGAGAATCAATGCCTGAAATCATGAAATCACAGGTCATGAATATGGTGCAGGAACAAGTATTTGAAACATTACAGGATGAAAGTGAAGAATTAAAACAATTTGAAGAGGACCTTGAAATATGGGAAGCGAGTGAAAAGCGGGAGATCAGGGAACGGCTCGATACAGAACAGGTCACGTTAGCGGCTTCACACATTGTTGAACAAACCCCTGATATCACGATGAAAATGCGTCTAGGTGAAACAGAAATCAAAAGTCTTCTAGCCGACTTTGGCCACTCGATCCATATTGCAAAGGTCAACAATCGTTATGTTGTGCTAGTTGAAGCAGACCAAATCGTATTCGAAAAAGGAAGCACGCCTGTTGAATTTCATAAACCAAATGCCTTAAAAGAAGTCGTCAGCCAGCTGACGCAAAAAGCATACGATTCAGACATAGATTAAGAGAATATGACTGCCCCTTGCGTTCAGCTGCATGAGGCAGTTTTTTACTTATATCAGCTTCTGCATATGCTGACATCAAGAGGTTTACCTAACAGCGTAAAGCGGAAAATTTTCACACTGCACCAGAAGAGACATGCGACCGATTGCCTCTCGCCCACATGCTTAAAAGCAGTAAGCTGATGATAATCATCAGCCAAAAGACGCTGCTTGATCCAAAAAAATGAATCATCGTATATCCGCACAAAGGTCCTAAAGCAGCACCAATATCTTGAACGAAGGAATAGCTTGCAAGGAAGCGATTCTTATCTGTTTGAGTAGAGGCTTTTTGAAAAGCAAACGTATCTGTCATCGTCGTTAAGGTCGTTGACAGCAGTTGGATCAACAGCAACATAACAAGAAACCAGCCACTTACCTTCAGCATGACCGCAAGCATATTGAGACCTCCAAACGAAAGAAACATCCAGCATAGCATTCGTTCTTTCAACACCACCCTGTCAAACCACCTGCCTGTTCTCGGTGCGACAAATGGTTCCCACCCCCATCTGATCGCTTGAATCCCTCCACTTAAAGCAGATGCGCCTATGACGTAACCGAAAAGAGCAAATTCACCATGACCGATCTTTGCTTCAATCACATGACTCAGCGTTGAAGCAAATAAACCTTGTATCACAAGTGCTATAAACATTCCAGTCATCAGTACTTTTACTACATCTCGTGCAAACCACTTCTGTTTAATACCTTGATACACTTCGTTACCTTGCCCCTTTTCAATCTCATCCAAAGACACATAAAAAATACACCCTAGCAATGAGAGTAAACCAAAGACGAGCGTCATCGATTGGAAGCCGATGAAGCTTGCGAATAACCCGCCAAATAACATTCCAAATAAACTGCCAAGACGGTAAAGCCCGTTATAAAGACCAGTCAAATGGCCTTGTGAGCCTTCATCCATTTCAGCAATTAACCGCATTCCACTCATACGTAATAAAGTCCATGCCAATCCCCATAAGCAGCGGCAAATGAGCAGCAGCCAAAAACCGCTAACACCATATAGCATCGTTGTCACTGAGGCTATCAAGATAGCAATCAATACGCCAGTCTTCATTGGCACATATCGGTATAACCACCAAACAACAGGCGTTAGAGGGATGCGAATGAATCGATTGATCGACAGCAGTAATCCGACTTCCCAAATGGATGATAAACCGATCTCTCTCCAATAGATCGGAAGAACAATATAAAGCATTGAATCTCCAATGAGTGCAAACGCTGTGATGAGCGATATTGAGACGACTTGCTTTTGACGATGGTCCATTTTTCTCTGCCCCCTTCGCTATCTTTACGATAAGGGATACCTTATAATAAATCTAATGAATGTTTTTGATTTAATCATCAAAATAATTGATAGGTGGTGCAAAATTGAATTTACATGCCCTCCGGATTTTTGCAAAGGTTGCAGAAACAAAAAGCGTCACACAAACGGCAGATGTGTTAGCTTTGACACAGCCAGCTGTGACAGCTCAACTCAGAAGCATTGAAAGAGAGATCGGTTTTCGCCTTTTTAAACGAAACGGCCGGGGAATTACACTCACGGAAATGGGGAAAATTCTGTATCCTTATGCCCGTCAAGTATTTGAAGCTGAAAAGGAAGTAGAATATCAGATCACGCTATTACAAAACGGAAAAAAAGGGCGACTCCGAATCGCTTCTACCTACGTACCGCTCAATTTTTTGCTGCCTGATTGGCTTGCTGCTTTTAAAACATCATCACCACAGACCGAAATTGAATTAAAAAGCGGAAACTCCGCTCAAGTCATAGAGAGTCTTCTGCAATATCAATCAGATGTGGCCATCGCTGTGATTGAAGATCTGCACCACGAGGAGATTCTCACCTCCCATTTGACTGATTTAAGCTATGATTTTATTGTCCCGGCGGACCATCCATTGAACGGAAAAACCGTCCCGCTTGAGCGCCTGAGCCATGAACCTTTTTTAATGCGCGAAGAAGGCAGTTCCACAAGAGAAAAGCTCTTTTCTCTCTTTACCTCTAAAGGAATTAAAAAACCGACCGTTGATTTACAATTCAGCGGTGTCCATGAAGCGATTCAAATGATCAAAGCAGGCTATGGCATCACTCTTGTTCCTCGTGATGCTGTTCACAAAAGTCTCGATCGGAAAGAAATTGGGCGCGTGTACATTGAAGGAATTGAAATCGTCAGACCTGTCGTTGTCTGCAAACGAGCGAATGATCTTGAAGAAAATAAGACGGTGAATGCCTTCCTGCAAATGAAGGACATTGGTCCGTTTACAACGCCTCCTTCAAATTAAAAAAGTGCCTGCTGAAGTAACAGGCACTTTCTCTATTTAGATGGCTGAACTATGTCAAACGGTAAAGCCTTGGCCGCTTCAACTAATCGTTTTGGAGTCATCAATATTTCATTTCCCCATTCTCCCGCTCCAACTCCTAATACCTCTTCTTCTAATAGCGAAGCTTCAATAATCGTGCGAAAGCCTTCAGGCTGCCAGCAAAATGGCGGAATCGAACCAATTCGATAGCCCGTCACTTCAAGAACCGTGTCCGGTGAAGCCATTTTGATATTGCGGGAGCCGGCCGCTTTCTTTAGTTTTCCTGATTTGATATGCTGGTCAGCGCCAACCATCACAAGCAGCTGCTCCCCTTCCCCTGTTTCAAAGATCAATGTTTTAATCATTTGTCTTTCCTGAAAACCAAGGGCTTCCGCTACATTTGCTGCACCTTTTTCTGTTTCGGCAGAAAATGTTTTGATGTCATATGGGATGCCGAGCTTGTCCAAAAAGTCATGTGCCGGTAATTTTCTCACTAGATTGAACCCCTTTCCTTATGGTGTCTTTCATTAAAGCTTATCACAATCATCTCATCCTTAAGATGTATTTTTCAATGGAAAGCCTCTAGGCACTTCATCCCCATGCTATACTGAACTTGTTTTTGAAAAGGAGTCGGTTTGATATGGGAAATAAGTTTTGGTTTTATACAGGCAGTAAAAGCCTCCTCATGCTAAGTGATATTCTTTTTGTGATGACCATCACGTTTGTCATCTATCAAGATACACAATCTGTTGCGTATGCCGCTGTATTTCCGCTCATTAGAACGCTATGCCAGCTTTTGGCTGGGCTCATTTCCCCTGTTTTGACAGATCGCTTTCAAGCCTATCGTCTATTGAAATGGGTCCCTCTTTTACGTCTTGGAATGTTCATCGTGTTTACAGCTCAATTTCATTTCTTTCAGCAGCATATGGTGTGGCTGTTTGGAGCGCTCATTTTGATTTCCATTACAGGCGGATTCATCAGTCCTTTATTACAGGCGATCATGCCGATGCTTGTGCCAGCAAATCAGCTTGTGAAGGCGAATAGTACAGCCTCCATTTTTCATCAAATGGTTCAAATCGCCGGCTATTCGTTTACTGGAATGCTCGTCTTGTTTATTGGTCCATTTTATTTACTGGGGATTACTTGTCTCATGATTGTGTTGTCATATCTATTTTTCATGCCCGTTTTTCCTCTTCTTAAGCAAGAAGATGTAGATCGAAAAGCAAATAAGCTGAACAGTTTCAAAGACGGCTGGACGGTCATTTGGAAAAATAAAACCGTTCGCACCCTGACCTTTATGGATGTTTGTGAAAATATAGCGGGTGCTGTTTGGATCGGAGCCATTACGCTTGCCTTTGTCACACACGATTTAAAAGAAAGTGAAGATTGGTGGGGATTTATCAATGCTGCTTATTATACTGGTGCCATTATAGGCGGGCTGTTGGCTGCGTGGATGAGTCGTTTCATACAAAGGCAGCTGCTCCTCTTTATGGCAGCAGGGTCATTCATCTATGCGGTCCTGACCATTCTTTTTGCACTGAACAGCCTTCCGTGGCTTGCTCTTGTGCTTTGTATCCTGATGGGACCTGCCTATCAAATTCGAGATGTTTCGCAGCAAACCATTCTTCAAACGGAAACACCAGTCCGTGATTTATCGAAGGTGTATTCCGCTCACTACGTCCTTTCTTCTGTATCTGTCGGTTTATCCATTTTCTTTGTTGGGATGATTGCAGATGCATTCGGAGCAAGGTTTGTGTATTTATTAGGCGGTCTGTTTGTGCTCATCTGTTCAGGCATCGCCATCCTCGCTTTCATGGTGCAGAAAAAAAGAGCGGCTGTTTAATACAGCGGCTCTTTTACTTTTCTTTTAACATCGTAAACATCTCACGAGCCATTGTTTCTAATATATACACGACCGGCGTCTGTGTCGTGATATTGGCTCTGTGCACTCGTTCATCTGTGACGTAATAGGCAATATTTAAGTCAGATATTCGCGAAATTGTGCAGTGCTGATTGTTTGTAATGCTAATGATCGTACTTCCTTCTCTTTTTAATTTCGAAATATGATCAATCGTAATGCGGTTCTCCCCTGAGACAGAAAGCACAATGGTGACACTATTGTCCAAATACTGCATATTCATCGGGAAAAATGGATCATTGATGTAAAATGAAAATTTCTCAAGACTCGAAAAGTACCTTGCCCCATACTGCGCCAAAATACCAGAACTGCCAGTCCCGATAAACAGTACGTTTTTTGCTTCGGCAATGAGCCTCGCTGCCCCTTTGATTTTCTCCTCAAAGTCTCCTTTGAGTGTTCGTTCTATAAATTCATATAGAAAATGCTGAGTGCTTTTCAAAGAAGGTGTTTGTTCTGATTCTAAATACATTTTGAGCCTTACTTTAAACTCTGAAAAGCCTTCACAATTCACTTTTCGGCAAAAGCGAAGGACAGACGAGGTGGAAATATGAGCGGCATCTGCCAAGTCTCGAATTCTCATATACACGACCTTTTCACTGTTTTCCATAATGTATCGATATAAAGCGCTTTCTAGTTCATTAAAGCTCGAAATGACCTCACTTGAAAACATCTGACTTCCCCTTTCACAAACAATATGTCACAACGTGTTTCTTCTATGTAACAAATCTCTAAATGAGACACCCTTGCCTAAAGACGCTGAAGTCATTTACGCACTAGATGCTCTCACGATAAGCTATAGATGTACAAACAAAAGAAAAAGAATTGGCTACATTCTATTATAACATTGCGCGTTACATTATTCGGAGGTGCAGAACATGGCAAAAGGATTAAAGGTTGTCACAATTGGCGGAGGATCAAGCTATACACCAGAGCTTGTGGAAGGATTCATTAAACGGTACGATGAATTTCCGATTAGCGAACTTTGGCTCGTCGATATTGAAGCTGGAAAAGAAAAGCTTGAGATCGTTGGAGACCTTGCAAAACGAATGGTCAAAAAAGCAGGCCTTCCAATCGACGTCCATTTAACACTAGATCGTAAGAAAGCGCTTGCGGGTGCTGATTTCGTTACAACACAATTCCGTGTCGGACTGCTTGAAGCACGCATGAAGGATGAACGCATTCCTTTAAAATATGATGTCATTGGTCAGGAAACAAATGGTCCAGGAGGTCTTTTTAAAGGGCTTCGCACCATTCCTGTCATTCTTGATATTGTCAAAGATATTGAAGAATTATGCCCTGACGCATGGCTTGTGAATTTCACTAACCCTGCCGGTATGGTCACAGAAGCAGTTCTTCGCTATTCAAACCACCGCAAAGTCGTTGGCTTATGTAACGTGCCAATCGGCATTCGCATGGGAATCGCCAAAGGGCTGGATGTAGACGCAAGCAGAGTCGAAGTCAGCTTTGCTGGATTAAACCATATGGTATTTGGACTCAACGTATTCTTAGATGGCAAAAGCATCATGGATCAAGTCATTGAAGACATGGCAGATCCAAATTCCACAATGTCGATGAACAATATTCATGCGATTCCTTGGGATGCAGACTTCTTAAAAGGTCTTGGCGTGATTCCTTGTCCGTATCACCGCTACTACTACAAAACAAGTGATATGCTGGCTGAAGAAAAGAAAGCAGCAGCGAGCGAAGGGACTCGTGCAGAAGTCGTTCGTGCACTAGAAAATGACCTGTTCGAGCTTTACAAAGACCCTGATCTCGATATCAAGCCGCCACAGCTTGAAAAACGAGGCGGTGCCTACTACAGTGATGCGGCTTGTAACTTGATCGCATCGATTTATAACGACAAGCACGACATTCAGCCGGTGAACACGATTAACAATGGCGCGATTAGTGACATTCCAAATGATTCTGCCGTTGAACTCAACTGCGTTATCACAAAAGACGGTCCTAAACCAATCGCTGTTGGTGAAATGCCGGTCGCTGTGAAAGGACTTATTTCTCAAATTAAATCCTTTGAACGTGTAGCCGCTGAAGCAGCCGTTACAGGCGATTACAACACAGCACTTGTGGCGATGACCATCAATCCGCTTGTGCCATCAGATGCCATTGCAAAAAGCATCCTAGATGAAATGCTAGAAGCACACAAAGAGTATTTGCCACAGTTTTTCAATAAAGTAGAAGCATAAAAAGAAACCCGCACTTGTTGAAAGTGCGGGTTCAGATTGTTGACAAAGGGCTAAAATGATCTTTATTTTAGCCCTTTGTCTTCTTTTCAGCGTGATATGAAAACCCTTGAAGTCTAGGAAGGCCGAGTACTGGAGAATTTTCTATTCGTGAGCACCAGCACGCAGAACTGACACCGAATGCGAGGGTTTGTCTTCACGTTGAAACCGCACTAGTTGAAAGTGCGGTTTTTCTTATTTGCCTGCAAACAGCCGGTCCATCTGAGCGCGATCATAGTCTAATAGCCAGTGCTGTAAGCCTTCATAGACTGGGCGTAGACGCTCAGGGTCTGCTGCAATAAGATCACAACCTCGATCATCATATAAGTGAAAAATCATCTGTTTTGAGAGGTTGATGAGATAGATTTCATACCCCAGTTTTCCCTTCATGATCTGATTTGGTGTAAAAAAATCTTCTTGGCATATCGCATGAAGCAAAGGGCGCAACCGAATATCTCTCAGACGGCAGTTGATTGTAAACCGCTCTAACTGAATAACCTCTTCTATTTCTGGGTGTACATAGGTCAAAGGCTCATGACGCAATCGGTAACGCACTTTCCGATTGACATATTTTTGATACACCAGGAGCTTACGTTTCGTTAATTCATGTTCATGTTCTGTATACACATCAGTCACAAGCAGCACATCGTCTTCTGCTTGAAAGGAATGCCTTACAATATGTAAAGCGCGATCTCCTGCTGTTTCTAACACTTCTGTTTCCTTTCCTAATGACCAATCTGCTACTTCAAACCGAAGCCCATACGGCCATTCATAAAAGAGAGGCGGTGCTAGGTACAGATTTGGAAAATAAGTGTTTAAAAATATATTTGTTTGATCGCTCATAGGATGTCCTTCCATTGGTTTTATGTCTTATTTTAATATTGAAGCATAGAGAAAAACAATTGGAAATGAACTGTCATTTCTTATACGATGGAAAGAGATGGAGGTGTGACCAATTGAAAAAATCAAAATGGCTTTTACACGTATTTCTCACATCATTGATCACGATGTGGATTCAGGCTGGACTTGATCAGGTGAACATCATTCAGATCACCAATATATGGGTCGATGCCAGCAGCTGGATCATCATCTTCTTTGTGATTTACGCTCTTCTCGACTGGACAGCTCACGTCCTAGCAAAACGAAAAACCGTTCATCGTTGAACATCTCTTTCATAGAGATGTTTTTTCTTGAAACGCCTCTTGTACAAGCTCATGAATCACGCCCATTCCTGCCTGACTGCCAGCAGCTGCTGCAAGAACTAGCTGAGCAGGACCACCTAAAGTATCACCACATGCAAATACACCGTTTACGGATGTGCGTCCAAGGCTATCTGTTTCAATACCCGCATTCTTCGTCATTTGACAGCCAAGCTTTTCGGCAAATGGGGCTGATTGCTTGAAATCACTTGCTACAAATCCGCCTTCTCTTTTTACTCTCTCCCCATCCGCAAGCTGAAGAGAGTGCAGCTGCCCATTGTGATTTTCGATCGACACAATTGGCACATCAATGACTTGAATAGAATGCGCCGAAAGAAGTACCCTTTCCTCTTCAGCTAACACTTGTTGCCCATTCGTAAACACGATCAAATCCTTTGTCCAATTGGAGAGAAGCTTAGCCATATGCAAGGCACGATGATTCTCTGCAATGAGCGCAAGTGCCTTGTCCTTTAATTCCCATCCATCACAGAAAGGACAGCTAAACAACGTCTTTCCATACACATCATGAATCCCTTTGATCTCTGGTAAAATATCCTGAAGTCCCGTTGCCAATATGATTTTTTTTGATTCAACCGTCTCACCCTCGTGTGTCAGTAACGTAAAGCGGTCCTCTTTCTTTTGTATATCAACAATTCTACTTCGTTTGATTTGGATATTAGGGTAGGTCTGAAGATCTGCCTCTCCCGCTTTTCTGATCTCAAACGGTGTCATTCCATCGTTTGTAATAAAACCATGTGATTCCTGTGTCACTCGATTTCTTGGCTGCTCGTCATCAAACACGATGACCTGTTTTCTGCCCCTTCCCACAACAAGTGCTGCATTTAATCCAGCTGGTCCGCCTCCAATAATGGCACAATCTATGAACATATGAATCTCTCCTTTTTATTAAAGACTTCAAAGACTCTTTATATCTATAATTTGATCAAAAAAATTACATCTTGAAAAATGGATTCTTTTCTGTCTGCTCAATTTGACTCGCAATATCAATTAAACGTTTTTGACTGAGGGTTTCTTGCATTTTTGTTTCAACATCCTGCATGACTTGTTCAATCAAACAACCATCGTGAGGCATTAAAGATTCGTGCTCTAAGGAACAGCGAAATAAATTCGTGTGCCCTTCTACAGCCTGAATGACGTCTAAAAACGAAATGTCTTCCTTTCGTTTGAGAATGGTGTATCCTCCCTTTGCACCAGGCGTTGATTCAATCAATCCCGCCTTCACAAGCTTTGTTAAAATTTTTGATAAATAGGTTGGTGAAAGATCTTGCATCTTAGCAAGAGGCTCAACACCCATCGCTTTTCCCTTTGGCGCAAGAGTTAAAAACACCATCGTATGCAGCGCATAGTTGGTCGCTTTAGAATATTTCATCAGATGATTCCTTCCTATCTATTATAGACCTTTTATATCTGTAATTTATCTTAAAAGATTCTTTGAAAAAAAGCAAGTGTCGTGCATCTCCTTCCTGAATTCATTCCACATTTCGCATTTTCTTCCGATAATAGAAGTGTAGCAATGATGAATAGTAGAAGGAGTGAAGAAAATGTCAGATCAACAGCACAATGCAGCCCATGAAGAAGAAGAGGAATTTAATGTATATGACATGCTTCCACCCGCAGGAACGATCATTGGAGAAGCAACAGAAGAAGAAATGGAAGCTGCGGCAGCACTAGAAGTGAGACATGTCGCGTTCATCCGCCTGCAAGACATGTACATTCAATTTGATGGCTCGTCTTACAAAGACTTATTAAAAGACTTCCAAGAATTCGAACTCGACTCCACTAAATTTTGGAGAGCCATCGCAAGACGCCTGCAAGTCCCATACGAATGGCCAATCCGAATCGACCATGCAAACGGCCCTATTTATATTGGTGAAACAGAAGATAGCCGTGAGGTTGAGGAGAGCGCTGAGTAAGTGGTTGGTGACCCCCCTTTTTGGTAAGGGGGTCTTTTGTTGAAATAACAGATTTCTCACTAAAAAAGAAAGATTTATTACTCGTCTAAATCAAATTCCAACGCAATCGATATATTATTGGCTATGTCGTGCATCTCATCTATTTCTGATTGATTCAAATGCTCCGCAAAACGACGTGCATTCTCAACAACATCAGCATGCTGCTTAATCATTTCTTCATTCAGTATAAAGATTGTATTGATTGCCCAGCCAGCAGTCGTTAACATTTCTTCGTCTTGAATGGTGTCCATATATGTTTCTACTTCAGAAAAAATCCACTTAATATCATCTATTTGTTCCACTTGAAAATTTGAGATTTTTGAAAGTTGTTCAGGGTCTTTGGTGATGAAAATGTCTTTCACTTCTTCTTTTGATAATGGTTTATTTTGCTTTTCGTATTCAGCCAGCCACTCTTCATCTGACATCCCATCTTCTAAGCTATCCTCTGCGGTATAATGCCCAGCAATCAGTTCATCAAACGAATCCGCTAGTTTGAAATCTGTCTCGTCCTCTAGATCGAAGTAATGAACAGGCGGGTGCTCCTTCGTTTCTCTATAATCCAATGCGATCCACGTATGACCATCCCCACAAATGAGCACAAGTCCCTCAGGCAATTCCCATTCTTCTATTAAATAATCACTATCCATAATACCTTCGCCTTTGGCAATCCCTCTTAAATGGTTGAACTGTACATGATCCTCTGCCCAACCATTCGATTGATCTGTCGGAAAAGCGTTATGTAGGGTATAGCCGCCATTTTGTTCAAGGATGAGTTTCTTATATGTATCCGGCAGGATGACGCCTAATTTCTTCTCAGCTTTTGCAATTCCTTTCTCATTGATTTTCTTAAATGTTTCTTCGCTTTCTATGTCTTTATCCCAGAATGGTTTCAATCAAAATACCTCCAAATGTCATTTCTATCTCATCTTACCATTTATTAGAACTAGTTTAATAGTCCTATTATAAAAAAAGAGAAGGGTTATCCCTCCTCTTTTTTTATCATGATTGTTCTTTATTTCTCGCTTCAAATTCATCAAGCATCGCACGCACTTCATCTGTTGATGATGTATTCATTAATTGATTTCTTAGGAAACTTGCTCCTCGAAATCCTTTTACATAAATCTTAAAGAAGCGATGTAGTGCTGTGAACGGACGCAGACCTAGTGATGAGTATTGATCATGGAGATCAAGATGTAATCTTAAAAGACCTAGCAGTTCATCGCTCGTATGTTCCTTCGGCTCTTTTTCAAAGGCAAATGGGTTATGGAAAATCCCTCGCCCAATCATCACTCCGTCTATTCCATATTGCTCAGCAAGCTTTAAGCCCGTTTTTCGATCAGGAATATCACCATTAATGGTCAAAAGGGTATCAGGTGCTACTTCATCACGAAGCTTTTTAATCTCTGGAATGAGCTCCCAATGCGCATCAACTTGGCTCATTTCCTTTCTTGTGCGAAGGTGAATCGATAAATTCACAATGTCTTGCTCCAATATGTGTCTGAGCCATCCGCGCCATTCATCGACCTCGGTAAAACCAAGTCTTGTTTTGACGCTGACAGGTAAACCCCCAGCTTTTGCCGCTTGAATCAGCTCTGCGGCAACGTCTGGACGAAGAATCAAACCACTGCCCTTCCCGTTTTGTGTAACATTCGGAACAGGACAGCCCATATTAATATCAAGCCCCTGAAATCCCAACTCCGCCATTCCAATACTCATTTGTCTAAAGTTCTCAGGCTTGTCTCCCCAAATATGAGCAACAATCGGCTGCTCATCCTCTGTAAACGTTAAACGCCCCTTCACACTTTGAATGCCATCAGGATGGCAATAGCTCTCACTGTTCGTAAACTCTGTGAAAAACACATCTGGTCTCGCCGCCTCACTCACAACGTGACGAAACACAACATCTGTCACTTCTTCCATTGGTGCTAATATAAAAAATGGCCGTGGTAAATCATGCCAGAAATTTTTACTCATCTTTCATCCAATTCCTCTCATGACATAGCGCCTAAAGGGCATGTCCTTCTATAAATTCGTTCAGCAATTTTAATCATTATATACTTTTGTAAGGATTCAACGCAAACGTTCGTTCTTGATGTTAGAAACCTTATTATAACAGGCTTTGATCATAATCAACTATAAACAATTATTGTAATTAAAAGTATTCTTTTGGGGACGTTTTTTTATAATGGACAGACGCAAAAGGAGCTTAAAATGAACATTAACAAAATACGATCAGCACTATATAAAATATCAAACATTTCAGGAGACGTAAACGCCGTTAAAAAGGTACTATCTTATATAAAAGACCTATACGATTTTAAGACTTAATTCACTGGATTTTCTTAAGATGTATCTTATAATTGTTGCTTGGACAACAAGATTTTTCTAACATTATAAACAGCCTCTACATTGAATTTTCGGAGGCGAAATTAACATGACTCTTAGAAAAAAAATTTGTTCCTGCACTACTAAGCGCAACTTTATTAACTTCCGGTCTTGGTGTGACTACCGCGTTTGCAGCAGAGCCGGCTAAATCAACAACACCAGTACATACGAAGGTGTATAAAACTTCTTTACAACAAGCCGCAACAAATAACAGTACTAGCCCTATTCAGTCAAACACTTTAACGACTCTAATAGCGCTTTTTTATGGAGGGTCTTCATGTCTTTTTCTTACGTGATTTCATTGACTTTTTTAATACTCCTTTTAGTGTCTATCATATTCTATACTTTTCTAAGGAAGAAAAACGTTGTAGATGAAGCCCCTGGCGCTATTGCTGCCGTTCTTCTTATTTTACTTATATTTTTTTCCCTAAGTTTCGTTATTGTCCTTCCAACTGCCATGCTTTACCTAGTCTCATTGGGAGTAAATTTTCTTTTCGGTGAATACATCACTTATGATTCATTTTTCTCTTTAATTACCTTTTCGTTGTTAGTCAGCATCATTGTGATTTTTTGGTCATTTATCGTTTTATTTATAGGGAAAGGAATAATTTTTTTGTTGAAGGTTCCAAAATGGATAACTTATATTTTAGAATTTTTTGCTTCGTGGGCTCTTATTTACTTTTCAATTAAATATGTACTAAATATGGAGATAGTTGAAGTTTCTATATGGGGGAATGGTGTATTAATTTTATCTTTCTTTGTTAGTTTTTTATACATTGGACTTGATATCATATCCTCTGCGCTGGATCAAAAAAATCAAAATATAGAAGAAGAACCCCCCATCCAATAATGGAGAAGGGGTTTGTTTATTTCATAGCTTTTACTATCTATAGTCGTATGTCTATAGATTTTTATTTTAATAGCTTTTCTAGCGCTGCTTTAGTCTTTGGACCATAGATGCCATCAGCAGCAAGACCATGCATAAGTTGTAATCGTTTGACCACATCCGCAATTTTCGGTCCGTAATAGCCATCAACGCCATTATTTTTCCGCCCCTTTGTCAGGGTAGTAGTAAGCCGCCGCCAGGGCTTGCTGTACGGCTTTTTACTTGTATGAGCAACGGCGGCTGTCCCGACGATTAAACAGCCTGCGGGGCATTCTTCGAACTATTATGGACGGTATATTGGATAAAGTGAGAAACCCCAAGGAATAGAGGAGATATAAGAGAAAAGAGGAGTTATTTGACAAGAAAAACCCCGAAATCCAATTGAAGGATACCGGGATAATATTGAGTCAAACATGGAAATCGGCAATGTTAATTATCTGTGAGAAGATTATTTTAGTTAGACAATTTAAGGGATAAAGACGCCACGCACTCCACATGCGCCGTATGCGGAAACATATCCACAGGCTGCACTTCTTCCGTCACATATCCACCATCTTCAAGAATACGCAAATCACGAGCAAGCGTCCCGGGATTACAGGACACATACACAACGCGGTTTGGTTTCATCTTTAAAATCGTATCAAGCAGTGCTTCATCACAGCCTTTTCTTGGCGGATCGACAACTAGCGTATCTGCTTTGATGCCTTCTTTGTACCAGTTTGGGATAACAGTTTCTGCTTCGCCAACTGCGAATTCAACGTTGTTAATCCCGTTTAAGGCAGCGTTGCGTTTTGCATCTTCAATCGCTTCTGGCACAATTTCTACGCCATATACTCTGCCTGCTTTTTGTGCGAGAAATAAGGAAATCGTACCGATTCCGCAGTAGGCATCGATAACGGTTTCTTCGCCTTGCAGCTCTGCATATTCAAGCGCTTTGTCGTAAAGAACCTTTGTTTGAGTTGGATTCACTTGATAAAACGAACGGGCTGAAATAGCAAATTTGATGTCGCCAATCGTGTCATAAATGTATTCTTCTCCCCATAAAACGGTCGTTTCGTCTCCGAAAATGACATTTGTTTTCTTCGAATTCACGTTTTGCACAATTGACCGAACGTGTGGGAAACGTGCTATCATCTGCTCAATCACCTGCTGCTTTTGCGGAAAGTCAGCCGTTCTAGTAACAAAAACAACCATCATTTCACCTGTTGCAATGCCGTAGCGAACCATGACATGGCGCAGCCAGCCTTTATGCCGCTCTTCGTTATATGCTTTGATACCGAACGCTTGGCATATTTCTTTGACAGCTTGAACGACTTCATCGTTTTCTGATTGCTGGATCAAACATTTTTCCATATCAATGATTTCATGGGTACGCTGCTGATAAAATCCTGCAACAAGCCCGCCTTCCCGTTCGCCAACTGGAACTTGTGCTTTATTTCGGTAATTCCACGGGTCTTCCATGCCGAGTACAGGATGAACTTTTACACGGCTCATATCAAGCTTGCCGATCCGCTCTAATACGTCCTTTACTTGTTTCTGTTTAAATAGCAGCTGGCCTTCATAGCTCATATGTTGAATTTGACAGCCACCGCACTGCTTGTAAATGGGACATGGCGCATCTTGCCTGTGCTGACTTTCCTTTGTCAGCTCCATAAGTCGTCCAAAAGCAAATCCTTTTTTGACACGTGTTACTTTTATTTTTCCTTGTTCGTCCGGGAGAGCATTAGGTACAAAAACAGGGAAGCCCTCAATCTTAGCGACACCAGCACCTTCGTGCGTTAAATCTTCGAAGGTTACATTGTAATATTCATTCTTTTGAACAGGTGGTTTCATGTTCACCAATTTCATCACCTCATTTGCAAAGAAAAACTTGGTCGCCATAAGGAACCAAGTTCAATCTCTACCCTATTTTTCAGCTGTTGCTTTTGGCACAATAAATTCAATATGGCGATACAGGTTTTCAAATTCACCTGGCAACATGCCGCCGTATTCACCATCTAAATTGAGTTGCATTTTATCTTTTACATCTACTTTGACGCGATTCGCTTTTGTGTAGATGACATTGTTATCATGTATATGCTCGCCTCGAAGTGCAAGACTAACCACTCGAATAGCTTCTGCTAGATTGACCTTCTTCAAAATAATCAGGTCAAACATACCGTCATCTAGAATGGAATCTGGTGCTAGCTTTTCAAAGCCGCCTACTGAGTTTGTGAGTGAAACGAGAAACAGCATGATTTCTCCATGAAACAATTTGCCGTCATATTCAATTTCAACTTCTGTTGGGCGGATGGAAGGAAGCATCTCCATGCCTTTCAAATAATAAGCAAGCTGTCCAAGCATTGTCTTCAGCTTACTAGGCACCTCATAGGTTAGTTCTGTTAAGCGGCCGCCACCAGCAATATTAATAAAATAATGGCCATTGACTTTACCGATATCAAGCGGCTTTGCTACACCATCAATAATGGCATCTGTTGCTTTTAAAATATCTTCTCTTGGAATTCCAAGTGCTCTTGCGAAGTCATTTGTCGTTCCAACTGGAATGATTCCTAATTTTGGTCTTTTATCAAGCGGCGCTAGTCCATTGACGACTTCATTGATCGTGCCGTCTCCACCTGCTGCTACAATTAAATCAAAATCTCTCTGTGCGGCTTTTTCTGCTGCTTGTGTCGCATCTCCTGCACATGTCGTCGCATGACAAGATGTTTCATAACCAGCTTGTTCAAATTTTTGCAAAACCTGCGGTAAATTCTTCTTGAAGAGTTCCCGCCCAGATGTCGGATTGTATATAATTCGAGCACGTTTCATTCATCATCATCCTATATTCATTATGCAATCTATTTTCACCACTAACAACCTTTAATTATACTATGAGTTTTGAAAATGGCAACAGAACAACCACCTCATATTTGAAATCTCATGGCACATCTCCCTCAACAGATAAGCATTCTGATAAGATAAAAGAAAACGCTGCAAAGGATGGTATGCGATGAAAAAGCCTGTCTATTTCAATCATGACGGCGGTGTTGATGACCTCGTCTCCTTATTTCTTCTCCTGCAAATGGAGCACCTGAAAGTCATCGGAATGTCTGTGATTCCTGCTGATTGTTATTTAGAGCCCGCGCTGAGTGCGTCTCAGAAAATCATTGACCGATTTAGCCCATATGAGATTGAAGTCGCTGCTTCCAATTCTAGAGGTGTCAATCCATTTCCAAAGGAATGGCGCATGCATGCTTTTTATGTAGATGCACTGCCGATTTTAAATGAAAAAGGCACTGTTGATACAAAAGTGTCCAAGCTTCCAGCACACCTTCATCTAATTGAAACGGTTAAAAAGGCAAAAGAACCTGTCACTCTGCTCTTTACTGGTCCGCTCACAGACCTTGCACGCGCTTTAGAAGAAGATCCTTCAATCTCTAATAAAATTGAGAAATTGGTGTGGATGGGCGGTACGTTCCTTGAAAAAGGCAATGTCGAAGAACCCGAGCATGATGGGACAGCAGAATGGAATGCCTTTTGGGACCCTTATGCTGTCAGCACTGTTTTTCAGGAACGCTTTCCTATTGAAATGGTCGCACTTGAGAGCACAAATCAAGTTCCGCTTACACCTGATATTCGTCAGCGATGGGCTTCCCTTCGTTCTCATATCGGGATTGATTTTATTGGACAGTGTTACGCCTTTTGCCCGCCGCTCATTCATCATGAAACCAATTCGACTTACTACTTATGGGACGTGCTGACAACGATCACTCTTGCTTCCTCATCATTTACTCGTTCAAAGGAAATGAATGCGATCGTTTACACCGAAACGCCAAAGCAAGGACGTACCGAAAAGCATACAGATGGAAAATCAATTCAAGTGATTGACCATGTCGATCGTGATGCATTTTTCCAAGCATTTGAAGAGCTTATGAAAAGAGCTGTTTGTCAGATTTCAACATAAAAAAGCCCCGCCATCAAAGCGGGGCTTCATCTCAATCTTCTTCTACATATTTCTTTTTGCGTTTAAATTTGCTTAACATTTCATATACGATTGGTACGATAACCAATGTCAGCAATGTTGAACTTGCCAGACCACCAATGACTGTGACGCCAAGGCCTTTTGAAACAATTTGGCTTCCGCCTTCAAATCCTAATGCTAATGGAAGAAGTGCCCCAATTGTCGCAAGTGCCGTCATTAAGATTGGACGTACTCTTATTGTACCAGCTTCCAGTAATGCCTCTCTTGTTGAGAGTCCTTCTTTCTCTTTATTAATGACTCGGTCAATTAAGACAACGGCATTTGTTACGACGATTCCTATCAGCATCAGCAAGCCAATCATTGCGTTTAAGCTGATCGTTTCTTTCGCTACAAACAATCCGACCAAGGCACCAATGACTGTGAATGGTAGTGAGAACAGGATCGCAAATGGTGCAAGCCCTCCACCGAATGTGATAACTAATACCAGATACACAATGGCAATGGCAGCTAGCATCGCAATCCCTAACTGTGTGAAGGATTCCTGAATATCTGCGCTCACACCGCCTGAATCAATAGTTACACCAGATTTCAAGTCAAGCTTGTCGACCTTTTTCTGTACGTCTTGTGTGACACTCGCTACGTTATCCGTTGTAATATCTCCGGATACTTCAGCGTAGATTTTACCGTCACGTTTCGTGATTGTATTTGCCGTTGTTCCTTCTTTGACCTTCACTACATCTCCGATTCGGATTTCTTGCCCTGTAGGTGTCGTGATTTTTTTATCTTCTAAATCTTTCTTACTCTTGTATTCGTCTTTATCTGTTTGAAGCTTCACATCAATTTCTGTGCCGCCCTCTGTCACCTTCGTTAAAGTGATTTCGCTGCTTTGATGTGCAATCTCTTGTGCGATTTGGGAAGCTGTAAGGCCTAGTTTAGCAAGCTTCTCTTGGTCTGCGTTAAATGTGTATTCATCGTATTTATCAGCCAAGCTTGTGCTCACGTTTTTCAAGTTCTTCTCATCTTTTAAAATCTTTTCTACATCGTTTACTGTACCTTCAATGTCACTTGCTGTATCACCATACACATAGTAAGTGACAGAATTGCTCGTACCGCCAGATGAGAAATCTTGTAACTTCCATTCACCTTGAGATGCATTTTTTTGAATATCTTTGCTGATTTTTTCTTTTTCTTTTTCAAAGTTCGGTGTGTCATCTTCATATTTAACAAAGAAGAGCGCACCATTTGAAGTTCCGCCAGCATTTTCTATCAGAGCATTTGATGTACCTAATGAATATTGAACTGTATCGACATGCTCACGTTTCATTAAGTATTCTTCTGCTTTCTTCGCTTCATCTTCAGCCTGTTCTCTTGTTTGTCCAGGCTCAGGTGTGTACGTGATTATTGCTGTTTTTTCACTTTCCTGTGGCAAGAAGCTAACGCCAACAAGTGGTGCTAAGAATAAGCTTCCGACAAGCATAAGAACGGCAATTCCAGACGTAATCCATTTATGATTTAATGTCCAGTTCAACACACGTCTGTAGCCAAGTGCTAGCTTGCTTGGCTTGTGTTCTTTGAGCTCTTTTCTATCGCCATACAAGTTTTTCTTAAACAAGCTGTGTGCCATCATTGGAACGATCGTAACGGCTATAAGAAGTGATGCAAGTAATGCAAACACAATTGTTAATGCAAATGGGATAAATAATTCACCGATCATGCCACCAACAAGTGCTAATGGCAAGAACACGGCAATTGTGACTATCGTTGAAGACATAATTGGCAAGAACATTTCTTTCGTTGCTTCTCGTACAAGGGCTTTTCCTCGTAACGGTTCATCTTTGAGTGCCATTCGTCTGTATATGTTTTCTATGACGACAATGGAGTCATCCACGACACGACCAATTGCAACGGTCATCGCGCCAAGGGTCATAATGTTCAGCGTAATATCGAGCTGATTTAAAATTAAGATAGCAATTAACAGTGATAACGGGATCGAGATGACCGAGATCAATGTTGATCTGATGTCACGAAGGAACAAGAGAATAATAATAACGGCGAAAATGGCACCAATGATTGCTTTATTCAGCATTGTGCTGACAGATTCTTTGATTGGCTCTGCCTGATCATAAGTTGAACTTATGTTCATTCCATCGTTGTCTTTTTTAAATTTGTCTAGTTCTTTTGTGACTTCTTCTGCAACACTAACTGTATTTGCATCAGAGCCCTTCATAATTTGAAGTCCGATACTATTTTTACCGTTCGTTTTTGAGATTGATTCTGCTTCTTTTACTACTTTGATATTGGCTATTTCAGATAACTTCACTGTTGGGAGCTCTACAGACTGACTGCCCGCTGCTGCTTGTTGCTCAGCACTTCCAACTGCACCTGTATTTCCTATTCCGCCAGAGGCATTACCGGCCCCTCCTGTCACAGGAATACGCATATTTTTCAAGTCTTTCACGCTTAAAATGTTACCATCCACGACAACCGATTTTTGCTTGTTGTCAAATGTGTATAAACCAAGTGGCAGGTTTACATCGGAACCTTTGATGATGTTTTGAACGGTTTCTTCATCTAAACCGTATTCTTCGAGTTTCTTTTGTTTAAATGAGAATTGCACTTCTTTGATTTGTTGACCAGATGCATCTACAGATGAGATTCCATCGAGACCTTTGAGTGCAGGGATCAAATCATTTTCAACTTTTTCAGTTAATTCCTGTAAGGATTCTTTATCGCCAGACACACTGAGTGCTAAAATTGGAATGGCGTTAATGGTGAAACGTGCGATTTTTGGTTGTTCCGCATTTTCTGGGAAGTTGATATTGCTAATCGCATCTTCAATTTCTTTTTTCGCCTCATCCATGTCTTTGCTATAGTCATATTCAATTTGAATGGATGACGCATTTTCATATGAATTGGAAGTGACGACACTCACTCCATTTAGGTTTTGGATCGTTTTTTCAATTGGATCGGTCACCTTATCTGATACTTCGTCCGGCGTTGCACCAGGATACGTTGTAGAAACCGTAATGACTGGAGTGTTGATATTCGGGATTGATTCTTGTTTCATATTCAATCCAGCATATAGACCAGCAACTGTTACGATAATTGTCATGAGCCATACAGCGAACTTATTCTTTAATACAAAATTGATGATCGAATTCATTATGTCCTCCATTTTCTGTTATGTATTGACTGACTGGTCATTCTATATCATAATAATCGGTGATATACAATGTAGTCAACCATTTTACTTATTTGGCAAAACATTCTAAAGTTGAAGGGGTCTCATTTCATGAACGAAAAAAAAGAAAAAATCATTAAAGCAAGCATCCAGTTGTTTGCGAAAAAGGGTTTTTCTTCTACGACCATTCAGGAAATAGCAGATGAGTGCGGAATTTCTAAGGGTGCGTTTTATTTGCACTTCAAATCAAAAGAACAGCTTTTCAACCGAGCGTTCGAATATTATATCGACACTTCTATGCAAAGTATTGAAAAAATTCGAAAAGAGAATCAGCATCTTGCGCCTAGAGAGATCTTTCAGAAACAAATCGCTGAACAGTTTCAGCATTTTGCAGAGAACAAGGATTTTATCATTTTGATCCTCAGCGAGAACATTATTCCAGAAAATCAGCAAATTAAAAAGCATTCTAAAACTGTGAAAAAACAAATGCATGATGAAATACAAATTTCCCTATTGGCTACTTATGGACAACAGATTGAACCTTATATAACTGACCTGTCAGTCATGACCCAAGGAATCATTCAATCATATGTGCAGTTACTACTTTTACAAGATCATATCCAATTATCATTTGACGAGCTCTCTTCCTTTATACTCGATCGGTTTGATGATTTGGTTCAAGGACTGCTTCGTTCTAAGACGAAACCGATTCTGAATCAAGCCATTTGGGAAGATGAAGCGCCGAATGCCGTTTCCCTTCGAGAGGAGCTTCGATTGTTAAAGCTTGAGCATCTGCTTTCTGATGATACGCTCGTATCTATCGAAGTAATTGAAGAAGAACTAGCGAAAGATGAGCCTCGTAAGCCGGTCATTCAAGGGATGCTGACAAATTTAGACATGTGTGAGGACCCTGCCGTCCTAAGAGTAGTGGAACAATTGAAGCTGTTTCTGCAATAACATTACGTGCCGTTTTTCATTTAGTTCACCTTGATCCCCTTCGAATATGTTCTTTCGCTTATGCTTCATTATAAGAAAAGAATCTCCGAATTGATATACGGCGGTGGTCTGAATCTATGATAAGACCCTGTCATTCCCATACAAAAAAACCGCCTCTTCCATAAGGCGGTCAGCGTGAAGACAAACCCTCGCATTCGGTGTCAGTTCTGCGTGCTGGTGCTCACGAATATCAAATTCGCTCCGCTCCAGTACTCGGCCTTCCTAGACTTCAAGGGTTTTCATATCACGCTGAAAAAAAGACAAAGAGCTAAAATAAAGATCATTTTAGCCCTTTGTCATCAATCTGACCGCCTCTTCATGAGGCGGTTTTTGCTATTTAGCGTTTGTTGATTTCTTCAAGAAGTATCTTGTTGACCATCGGTGGATTTGCTTGTCCCTTCGATGCTTTCATGATTTGTCCGACTAAGAAACCAATGGCGCGGTCTTTTCCATTTTTAAAGTCTTCAATGGATTGCGGGTTGTTATCAAGTGCTTCTGTGACAAGTTTGAGCAGTGCACCTTCGTCAGAAATTTGGATAAGTCCTTTTTCTTTGACGATTGTTTCTGCATCTCCCCCATTTTCGATTAGTTCTTTGAATACCTTTTTGGCAATCTTAGAGGAAATCGTTCCTTTTTCAATGAGTTTGATCATGCCAGCAAGCCCTTGAGGCGTTAGTTTTGTATCGTCCAGCTCTTTTTGAGCAGAGTTTAAGTAGGCAGATACTTCACCCATCAGCCAGTTCGATGCTTGCTTCGCTTCTGCACCTTCTGAAATGGTCGCTTCAAAGAAATCAGACATTTCTTTTGTCAGCGTCAGAACCATCGCATCGTATGCAGGCAGTCCAAGCTCATCGATGTAGCGTTTACGGCGCTCGTCTGGAAGCTCTGGGATCGATGCTCTGACGCGCTCTTTCCATTCATCATCAATGTACAGCTCCACCAAATCCGGTTCTGGGAAGTAGCGGTAATCATCAGAGCCTTCTTTGACACGCATCAGAATTGTCTTTTTAGACGCTTCGTCATAACGGCGTGTTTCTTGCTCGATTAGACCGCCAGAAAGCAATACTTGCTCTTGACGTTTCTCTTCGAATTCAAGCCCTTTTTGAACGAAAGCGAACGAGTTCAAGTTCTTAAGTTCTGTTTTCGTTCCAAACTCTTCACGTCCAATTGGGCGGAGAGAAATATTGGCATCACAGCGAAGTGAGCCTTCTTCCATTTTACAGTCGGATACGCCTGTATATTGAATAATGGATTTAAGCTTTTCTAAGTAAGCGTACGCTTCTTCTGGTGTCCGAATGTCTGGCTCAGATACGATTTCAACAAGCGGTGTGCCTTGGCGGTTGAAATCGACGAGTGAATAACCGTCGCCTGTGTGCGTCAGTTTTCCTGCATCCTCTTCCAAGTGAAGACGCGTAATACCGATTCGTTTTGTTTTGCCGTCTACTTCAATTTCAATCCAGCCGTTTTCACCGATCGGTTTATCAAATTGTGAAATTTGATAAGCCTTTGGGTTATCAGGATAGAAGTAGTTTTTACGGTCAAATTTTGTGTCTGTTGCGATCTCACAGTTCAGCGCCATTGCCGCTTTCATCGCAAAGTTCACCGCTTCTTTGTTCAGTACAGGCAATACGCCAGGATAACCAAGGTCGATGACACTTGTTTGTGTATTGGCAGCTGCACCAAAAGGTGTCGGCGAGCTTGAGAAGATTTTTGATTGTGTTTTTAGCTCTACGTGGACTTCAAGTCCAATTACCGTTTCAAAGTTCATTCTGATTCACCCCTTACAGTTCAGGTTTTGCTTTATGATGATCTGTTGCTTGCTCGAAAGCGTGAGCGACGCGATAAACTGTTCCTTCATCAAAGTGTTTGCCGATGACTTGCAGTCCTAACGGAAGACCGTTTGCAAATCCACAAGGCACACTGATTCCCGGAACGCCTGCAAGGTTAACAGGGATCGTTAAAATGTCGTTTGCGTACATAGTAAGTGGATCGCTTGTTTTTTCACCGATGTTGAATGCAGGAGTAGGTGTTGTTGGTCCTACAATGACATCATACTTTTCGAACACATCTTCAAAGTCTTTTTTGATCAATGTACGGACTTTTTGTGCTTTTTTATAATACGCATCATAATATCCTGAGCTTAGAGCGAATGTGCCAAGCATGATGCGGCGTTTTACTTCGTCCCCGAAGCCTTCAGAACGTGTATTTTTGTATAAATCAATGAGATTGTCTGCGTTATCTGTACGGTAGCCATAGCGGATGCCGTCAAAACGCGCAAGGTTCGCAGATGCTTCTGAAGAAGACAGTAAGTAGTAAGTCGCAAGCGCATATTTAGAATGCGGAAGAGACACTTCTTCCCATGTCGCACCAAGTCCTTCTAATACTTTTAACGCTTTGAGAACAGACTCTTTTGCTTCCTCGCCAACGCCTTCGCCAAGATATTCTTTCGGCACTGCAATTTTAAGACCTTTGATGTCGCCAGTTAATGAAGAAAGAAAATCTGGGACATCGACATTTGCACTTGTTGCGTCCATTTGATCGACGCCAGAAATCGCTTGAAGAACATAAGCATTGTCCTCTACATTACGCGTAATCGGCCCAATTTGATCTAATGATGAAGCAAATGCAATTAAACCGTATCTGGATACACGGCCATATGTCGGCTTAAGACCTACAACCCCGCAGAATGATGCTGGCTGGCGAATAGAACCGCCTGTATCTGATCCAAGAGAAAATGGTACCTCACCTGCTGCAACAGATGCAGCTGATCCACCGCTTGATCCACCCGGAACTGTATTCAAATTCCATGGGTTTTTCGTTGCTTTGTAGCCTGAGTTCTCTGTAGAAGATCCCATTGCAAATTCGTCCATGTTTAGTTTACCGATTGTGACAGCTTCCGCCTCTCTTAGACGGTTCACAACGGTTGCATCATATATTGGATCAAAGTTCTGCAAGATTTTACTTGATGCTGTTGTACGTAAATCCTTCGTCACGATGTTATCTTTCACACCGATCGGCATACCGAACAATAGACCAAGCTCGTCCTTTTCACCAACTGCCTCGTCCAATTCCTTTGCATACGCACGTGCTTTCTCTTCGTCCAGTGCAAGGAATGCTTGTACTTTCCCGTCTACTTCATTGATTCGTTTATAAGACTCGTTCACTAAATCAGAAACAGACAGTTCCTTTTTATGTAAAAGCTCTTTTAATTCAGAAATTTTGTGATCAAACAGTGACATGTCTCGGGCCTCCTTTAGTCCAAAATTGATGGCACACGAATATAGCCGTCTTTATGATCAGGCGCGTTTTTGATGACTGCCTCAATGGAAAGACCTTTATTCGGAACATCTTCTCTCATGACGTTTTTCATTTTTAATACGTGTGTTGTTGGTTCAACGTTTTCCGTATCTACCTCGTTTAACTGCTCTGCAAATGAAATGATGCTATCAAGCTGTTCTGTAAACATCTCAGCTTCTTCTTCTGTAATGGCAAGCCGTGCTAAATGCGCAACGTGCTTTACTTCTTCTATTGAAATTCTTGACATGCAGGTTCACCTCCAAAAATGATGCGTGTTGATAGTCATGATCATAAGTCATATACACTTTATCATATCAAATTTTACTGTTCTAAAGCAACTTTACGCGGGCACGGTGAAAGGACATTTCTGTTGAACCGTCTTTTTCATCCAACCGATAAAGAAAATATTCATGGAGGTAACTTTTTATTTTTCAGAAAATTTTTACTTTAGTTTGTTTTTGTAAGCGTATACATGCAGAGGCTTATCACCGATCCACGCATTTTTTCTTAAAAATGAAGAGGTTTAAGAAGGTTGATCACTTGGGAATACTCTGATAGGTTAAGTAACCATAGCAGTGAGCAGGGCAATCAATCAAAAATGCTGCCCTGACACTTCTATATATTTTGATTGAGGTGATGTCAAATTAATACGAAAAAGGTGAGAAAACAAAATGAGTATTGAAGTTACGATTTCCTTATCTATTTATTTTATCGGAATGCTTGCCATCGGTTGGTATGCGTTTAGGAAAACACATGATTTAAATGACTATATGCTTGGTGGACGCGGGCTTGGCCCATTCGTTACAGCCCTTTCAGCAGGTGCTGCGGATATGAGCGGCTGGATGCTGATGGGTGTTCCAGGTGAAATGTATAAAACAGGTTTATCGACGACCTGGCTTGCGATTGGATTAATCGTTGGTGCTTACTTGAACTATTTAATTCTTGCACCTCGCTTACGTTCTTATACAGAAATTGCTGATGATGCCATTACGATTCCTGATTTCTTTGATAAACGATTCAAAGGATCATCTGCTTTATTAAAAGCTGTTTCAGCCGTCATCATTTTAATCTTCTTTACGCTGTATACATCGTCTGGGATGGTATCAGGCGGACGTTTATTTGAGTCAGCATTCGGTGCTCACTACATGTTTGGGCTGATCTTGACGTCAAGTATTGTCATTTTGTATACATTGTTTGGTGGATTCTTGGCAGTGAGTTTAACGGACTTTGTGCAAGGAGCTATCATGTTTTTAGCATTAGTGCTCGTGCCGATCGTTGCCTTTACACAATTAGGTGGACCTGTTGCTACAATCCAAGATATTCAACAGATTGACCCTAAATTGCTTGATATCTTTAGAGGAACGAGCGTCATTGGCATTATTTCCTTCCTCGCGTGGGGACTAGGTTACTTTGGACAACCGCATATTATCGTGCGCTTTATGGCCATTACGTCCGTAAAAGATTTAAAGCCAGCACGCCGAATCGGAATGAGCTGGATGATTATTTCAGTGATCGGTTCACTGTCTGTCGGTTTAGTTGGTGTGGCATATGTTCATGAAACTGGAATGAACCTTGCTGACCCAGAAACAATTTTTATCGTCTTTTCTAAAGTCTTGTTCCATCCATATATTACTGGATTTTTACTCTCTGCCATTTTAGCTGCGATTATGAGTTCGATTTCTTCTCAGCTGCTTGTCACAGCAAGTGCGATGACAGAGGATTTATACAGAACGTTCTTTAGAAAAAAAGCATCTGATCAAGAGCTTGTGATGATTGGCCGTATGTCTGTACTAGTTGTCGCTGTGATTGCACTTTGTCTTTCACTCAACCCAAGTGATACGATTCTTGACCTTGTCGGTTATGCGTGGGCAGGATTCGGTTCTTCATTCGGTCCAGTGATCTTACTATGCCTATACTGGAAACGGATGAATCATCACGGGGCACTTGTTGGGATGATCGTTGGTGCCGTTGTGGTTCTGACATGGATCACGACAGGCCTCAACCATGCAACAGGTATCTATGAAATGATTCCAGGCTTTACGTTAAGTGGATTAGCTGCGATCATTGTGAGCTTATTGACAAGTCAGCCGTCAAAAGCATCAAAACAGCTGTTTAACAAAATGGAAAATCATCTTGAAGAAGAAACAAAATAGCAGGAAATAAAGAGTCATCTGTCTTATGCGGATGACTCTCTTTTTCAGTGAAATAAAAAGCTTTTCTTTCTTTCAAATCTGAATAAAATAAAAGTTGTGCAGCCATATGGGCTGTGAGAAGATCATATACATGATGTGAAACGTACATGAAGTGAAAGGAGCGATACGCATGTTTTGGACGATTGAATGGGATACTGTCTTAAAATTAGCCGTGGCCACCTTAATCGGGCTGATCATCGGTCTAGAACGCGAGCTAAAGAAAAAGCCGCTCGGCTTAAAAACGTGTATTGTCATTGCTGTCAGCTCCTGCGTATTAACCATCATCAGCATTGATGCAGCCTACAATTTCCCTCGAGTCTCTAAGCTTCAAATGGACCCACTCAGGTTACCGGCGCAAATTATATCTGGTGTTGGTTTTATTGGAGCAGGTGTGATTCTTCGAAAAAGCAATGATGTCATCTCAGGTCTCACGACTTCCGCAATGATCTGGGGAGCAGCAGGACTTGGGGTTGCAACAGGTGCAGGTTTTTATAAAGAAGCCTTCCTCAGTCTTTTCTTTATTTTGATCAGTGTCGAATTTTTACCATGGCTCTTTCAGCGGATCGGACCGATTCGTCTGCAGGAAAAAGAAATCCGCATCAGAATGTCACTTTCTGATCGAAACCGGATGACAGACATTTTAAAAGAAATGAAAGCACTCAATATTCGCATTCATTCTGTTCGAATTGATGATTTAAAAGAAAAGGACTATCCGATCATGGAAGTACGCGTTCGTGTGCATAAAGATCGGTATACAACCGATGTGTACTTTGATATTAAAGATCTAGAAGGCGTTGTTGGCGTGAAGTGTGATACGGTGTAAATGGTGATGAGACAAAAGTCTCGTCACCTTTTTTTATGGGATAAGGGGTTGATCCATCGCTAACATTCAAATAAAATACAAATTATGAAATAAATGATAAAAGGGGATTTCTCATGGGCTCAATGGATCGTAAAAATCGCATTTTTCTCTTTTCTGGTATTCTGGCCGTACTCACACTAGCTGTCATCTTCACCTCACATTATGTCACTCCCACATCAACGAATGCAGCAGACAAAAAACAAACGAAAGTACCAAAAAATATCATCTTTATCGTTGGCGATGGGATGGGGATGCCCGTGATCAAAGCCTACCGTACGTTCAAGCAGGAAAAACATTCTTCTTCAAAAGAACAAATCGTCTGGGACCCATATTTAGTCGGGATGCAGACGACACACCCAGATGATCCTCGAGATAATATTACTGATTCAGCTGCCGCAGCGACAGCCATGGCAACCGGGAAAAAAACATACAATGATGCTATCGCCGTCAATCATGAAACAGAGCCTCTTAGAAGCATCGTTGAAGCAGCAAAGGAAGCACGAATGAGAACGGCCTTTGTCGTCTCATCTGATATCACCGATGCAACACCGGCTGCTTTTGGCACACATAACGTCTCCCGCAAAAACAAAGATCAAATTGCAGACCACTTCTTTGATGAGAAAATAGGCGGAGAGCACAAAGTCGATATTCTTCTCGGAGGCGGAATGCAATATTTTGACCGCAAAGACCGTGACCTTGTTCAAGAATTTAAAAAGAGCGGGTATTCCATTCTGCGATCGAAAGGTGATTTAACATCTCAATCATCAGCAAAAATGCTCGGTTTATTTCAGGAGGACGAGCTAGATCGAGCCATCGACCGCCCAAAGCATGTGCCTACTTTAAAAGACATGACGCAGGCAGCGCTGACCCAATTAAATCAGGACAATCAGCATGGCTTTTTTATGCTGCTTGAAGGCAGTACCATTGATTCTGCTGGACATGAAAATGATGTTGTCGGTGCAATGAGTGAGATGGAGGATTTTGAGAAAGCGGTCCAAGTGGCTCTTCAATTCGCTAAAAAAGATCAAGAAACCCTCGTCGTCATCACAGCAGATCATGCGACTGGCGGCTTTTCATTTGGCGCAGATGGTATGACAAGTGAGACCGGCTATAAATGGGACCCAGCACCCATCCTAGCTGCAAAAAAAACCCCTGTGTATATGGCAAAGAAAATCGCAGGCGGCCAATCTGTACGTGATGTCCTTCATACCTACATTGATGTCTCACTCACAGCAGAAGAAATCTCACAGGTAGAAAAAGCGGCACAATCAGGGAAGGCCAGTTCGATCCAACTCAGCATTCAACGTATCTTTGATCAGCGTTCTTTCACAGGCTGGACAACCTTTGCCCATACAGGTGAGGATGTCCCTGTCTATGCATACGGGCCAGGTAAAGCAGCATTTCAGGGCTGGATTGATAATACAAAGCAAGGAAAAAACCTGTTTCAAATGATTGAATCGCCATCCACATATCGCCCATAAAAAATAATCCCCGCCTCAACACTAGGCGGGGATGTTCGTTTTAAGATTGACTTAGCTTTGTAAAGTCAAACGTCGTAATAGGTGCTGCTTGCTCAATATCGGAGCGGAAGCCAGCGAGCATAGCCTTCTCTTCTTCTCCGAGGGTGGCCAAATCAAAGGCTTGATGCAGCAAACCATAGATCAGCATGTGACGTAAGCGAAGGAAGTCAGGAATGTAGGCGAGCCACTCATCCCCAAGTTCATTCTCTTCACGATAGCCTTTAAGGAAATGCTTCATAAAGTTCCCTGCAAAAGCAGCTTTGTCTTCGTATGGAATCACTGGGTACCACAAGACATTGTATAGCAAAATGCTGATGTCGTTCATAAACCAGTTGTACCCAATATCATCGAAATCAAAGGTTGTGATTTTCCCTTGATCCCAGTGGAAGTTTCCATGATGCAAATCCGCATGAACCAATCCGTACGTATCCTGATTTTTCGGGAGCTTTGCCAGCTTTTCCATTAACCGATCCGCTTGTTCGAACACAAGCGTTTGATCTGCTGGTACATATTTTCGTAGCTTAAGCTGCTCCTCTTCATCCCACTCTTGTCTTTTATAACGTGGGTCTGACAGCTGATAGCTTTTTGTCAGCTTATGCATGCGGCCTGTATATTGTCCAAGGGCATAAAATAATTCATCGTTCCAGTCTGCCTCTTCAACTTTTCGGCCTGGTGCTTTTTCATAGACTCGAAGCAAAAATGCACCGCCTTGCCCATCGTCTACTTGCTCGATATCACGGCCATTTAATGAAGCAATTGGTTTCGCAACCGAAAGACCGCCCTTCGCTAAGTGATGCAGCCATTCCATTTCACCTAAAATATAATCAGGTGATCTGCGGATGGTATGAGTAATTTTTAAAATGAAAGACTCTCCGTCCTTTTTCATTTCATACACATAGTTTTCTGCATCTGCGATAAAGTGGATGTCACTTCGCTGGACCCCGTATAAATGAGTTGCCTCATCTAAAATTTTCGATTCTTCATATATGGCTTTTACATCTTTATGCATGCTGATTCTCCCTCTTCATATATTTTGCTAATTCGCGAATGGTGTGTTTTTCAGCAAAATTCAAATCATCAACATACCAACCCTTCTTTTCAATCTCTACTTCCATTTTGACAGCAAGTAAAGAATTTCCTCCTAAATCGAAAAAGTCGTTGTCAATTCCTACTTTTTCCACATGAAGAATGTCACACCAAATGTCTAAAAGTAACGCCTCTCGTTCATTGGTTGGCTGTGCGTAAAGTCCACCATCCTGCGTATGTTCCGTCTTTAATAATGAACGTAGACCTTCTTCGTCATGCACCTTTAGAGCTTTCACATAGCCGCTGTGCAATGTTTGATCTGTTTGAACCGTTTCCCATGTATAAGCTTCAGAAGCGGGATGACTTGCTGCCTCCATCGTGTGACCCTCTATTTCTCCAGCCGAGTGCTGACGAGATGACAGCTGATTGACGATTTGAATGTGATCACTTAATGAACCGATTTCTTCCACTTTTATTCGATATGTTTGCTGCCCCTCAATCTCCTGCACCTGATGCTCTTCCATAAATGACTTAAATAGCTGATTACGTCCAGTAGATGCATACGTAAATTCAATGATCGAAAGTTGGTGCTGATGACTGTATTCAGCGAGCCATGTCAGACATTTTTGCTCAATGCCTTTCCCTAGAGCGCGGCAGCTCAGCATCCATGCATCAATTTTCAAAGTTTCATTCGCATGATGTGCCAAGATGGCGCCTACAATCCCTTCATGACTGAAGCGATCCGCTGCCTCAATGATCCAGCCTTGAACATGCTCATTCTCCATCCGCTCTCTCAGCTGCTGTTCATCAAAGCGCTGATCATTTAAACGGAATTGGTTAATGCGACTGCTCATCTGAGCCACGCGGGCAAGGTGCTGCTCTCCCCATTCTGTTACGCTCATGTTCAAATTCAAATCTTGTAAAAATTGCTCCATTGATGGCGACTCTGCTTGCTCTTTTTGACGTGCTTTTTCAGCCTTGTAGCTCGTTGTCCGCTCTCTATCCTCATCTGTAACATTATAGCGGTCAAATGCCCAAGCATGCTCGGCAAATAACGGAATGGCTTTTTCATTGGCAGGTAACAGCAGTGTCATCACTTCAGGTAGCTCTTCATTCATACGCAAGCACTGTGCTGGGTCATCATCTAAGAAAATAAACTGAGATAATGAAAGGTTCAGTGAATCTGCCATCTCTTTTAGATGGACCGGTTTACTTTCCCAATTGATCCGCCAGTCGACAATATCCTCTTTTTGCAAAATCATATCCGGATGGTTTTCAAACACACGCCACACATCTTCTTCATTGTTCCTGCTACTTAGAACAAGCAGCATCCCCTCTTGTTTCTTTTGTTTTAAAAAGCGCTGGAGCGTTTGATGTTCTTTCGTGATGTCGATGCCTTCCACGCAGTCTTCTGAAACGACACCTCTCCAAAGTGTATGATCGCAGTCAATGGCCGCTACTTTAAATGGTGCAACTTGCCATGCAACAATCTCTCTCGCGACTTTTGTACCAATTGCTCCAAAAAAGGCTTCAGTGAATGGGAGATGCGCGGCTTGCTCTCCTTGTTCGTCAAACAACTCTTCAATCTGATATTGCTGAGCAAGCTGACGGCAGTCGATCAGCTGAACGCCGCTCATCTCAGATAACTGGGCGATCCACTCTTGTTCCACGTCTTGCAGGGTGTCTTTAAGAGCAGCATTCATCGGCAAAATGCCAACAAAATATAGGTTATGTTTCGTTTTTAATTTCAGAACGTTTGCGAGTTCTTCTGCATGTTCTGAGGCCAGCTTTTTCTTTTCTTCATGTGATAGATGCGCTGGACCCGTGATATCCTCCAAACGAACGAGTAGAAGATTGGCTCCATTTTTCTTCTGTGAGATGAGGCTACGTTCATTTAATAATTCCTGATAGACCTGCCCATACGGTGCAAATTGAACATCGAGTTGCACATCAAACTGCTTGGTCCAGTAATGAATGTACGGAGCGATTGGATCTGCCGTAAACGTTGAGCTGACTGTCAGCACAAGTGGTGCTTTTTTCTCTGCACGTTCTCTTTTCTCTTTTGCCGCTCGTTCTTCTTCCTCTGAAAGTACGGCGAAATCTTTAAGCAATTGATCAGGTGCTTGAACAGCCTGTTCGACCAAGTGCTGGAAGTGTTTCACGAAAGCTTGCATCGTCTCATGTTCAAACAGAGCAAGATTGTATTGAAGAACACACTTTAACTCTCCTGTTACCTCTCTGACAACATCCATTTTCATATCGAGCTTGGAAATTCCCTTAGCAAACTCATGCGTTTCAAAGGTCAGTCCATCAGCTTCAATTTTAATATTCGGATCGTACTCATTATGATAAATGAGCATCGTATCAAAAAATGGATTGCGATGCGGTCTTGTTTTTGGATTCAGATGCTCGACCATTTGGTCAAATGGATATTCTTGATGATCATATGCATCAAGCAGGACTTGCTTTGTTTGAGCCAATTGCTCAGTAAAGGAAGCCTCTTGTACCATGTCTAGTTTAATTGGCAGGAAGTTCGTAAACATGCCAATTGTATGTTCAATATCGGCGTGACGTCTGCCAGCAACAAGTGAACCGACAATCAGCTCCTCCTGATCGGCATAGCGTGAGAGCAGCAGGCCATATAGCTGGAACAAGATGACATTGTTTGTCAGCTGATATCGTTCAGCGAGCTGTTCAATTTTTTCGACGATGTGCGGTTCAATGTTAAATTTGATCGCTCTTCCTAAGAAGGATTGTTCCTTCCGTTCAAAATCATATGGCATCGTTAAGGTTGGAACGTTTGAGCCAACTTGCTCCTTCCAATAATCCTGTTGCTTTTGAAACATCTCGCTGCGGAAATACTTGTCCTGCCATTCTGCATAATCCTTATATTGAACAGTAAGTTCAGGTAAGGCTTCCCCGCGATAAAGCTCAGTAAATTCTTTAATAAAGATGTTCATGCTCGCACCATCAGCCACAATATTATGCATATCGACTAATAAGAGATGGTCATCTGCTGCGATTTTCACAAAACGCACACGGATCAATGGTGCAGCCTTTAAGTCAAATGGGCGAATGAATTCATCGATTTGTGCGTCTAATTCCTCTTCCTTAGCCTCTGTCATTTCAACAGCAAACTGGAATTCATCATGGACCCGCTGAACGGGTTCTCCATCTTTTAATTCAAAGGTCGTTCGCAAGGTTTCATGACGATCAATTAATTGCTTGAAGGTCTGCTCAAATCGATCGACGTCGATTTCACCTTTACATCTCAGTGCCATTGGCATGTTGTACGAGGTCACTTGACCAATACGCTGATGAATAAGGAACGTCCGTCTTTGAGCGGCAGATAATGGATACGTGTCTTTCTGTTCCACCGGTTCAATTTTGAAATATTGATGCTTCTCTGCCTTTTCAATGAATGCTTGGAGCTTTTCAATCGTCGGATTGTTGAACATATCTGTGAGCGTTAGCTCTACACCAAATTCTTTGTGAATTTGAGAAATGAGGCCGGTCGCATTTAATGAATGTCCGCCAAGCTCAAAGAAATGATCGTCCTTTTCCACCTTTTCGATTCCTAAAATGTCTTTCCACATCCGCTGTAATGTTGCTTCAATATCACTCGCTGCAGCGGCTTGGCCTTGATTGTTTTCTTCTATTTCTTGTCCCTTGTTTTCCTTAGGCACCACCATTTGCACACCTGAAGACGAAGAGAGTGCTGATGTATCTACCTTTTCGATCCAGTATCTTTGTCGTTCAAACGGATAGGTTGGCAAAGATACTTTTTGAATTGATTTGTGTTGTCTTAATTTTGTCCAGTCAACCGGCACTCCTTGAAGCCAGATGTCACCCAGTCTACTCAACAAATAGCGATCGTCTGCTGCCTCTTCTTTCGGGTGACGCATCAATGGAATCGGTTGCTGATGGTGTTCCTTAGAGGCTTGGCGAATAAAGGCACTTAACGTATTCCCTGGTCCGACTTCAATGAAAATTGGATCAAGCTCCGTTAATAATGTCTCTGCCCCGTCACGGAAACGGACCGCTTGTCGCAAGTGATCAGCCCAGTATGCTGGATCTTGTACTGTCTCATTTTCAATCCACGTACCCGTGACGTTAGAAATATACGGGATAGATGGTGCATTCAGTCGATACTCTGCTAATTTTTCTTTGAATGATGGCAGGATGGCATCCATCATTTTGGAATGGAAGGCATGGGAGGTGTGAAGCTTTCTACACCCATGTCCAGCAGCCTCTAGCTTCTCAGCGAGTGCATCAATGGCTGCTGTCTCACCTGACACCACACATAACTCAGGACCATTTACTGCTGCGAGTGAAAGATCGTCTGTCAAATATGGCAGCACCTTCTGTTCACTCAACGGAACACTCAGCATAGAGCCTTTCGGAAGCTGGCTAATGAGTTGTCCACGATAAGACACGAGATCTATCGCATCTTCTACAGATAGTAAACCAGACACAGCAGCAGCTGTGTATTCTCCGATACTGTGACCGATCATCGCCTGCGGCTTTATCCCAAAATGAATCAACAATTTAGCCAAAGCATATTCAATACTAAACAGGAGCGGCTGCGTATATTCTGTTTGGTTGATCAGCTGACGGTCATCACTTGCTTCTGTTGAAAATAAAATGGTGAATGGGTCAACTGAAACATGCTGTTTGAATTGATCCAAGCATTGATCCAACGCTTCCTTAAAGACTGGATACTTATCATAAAGCTGACGCCCCATTTCCACATACTGAGATCCTTGGCCCGGGAAAAGAAAGACGACAGGCCGGCTCGATGTTTGAGAACTGGCCGTCTTGACTACCTCTTTTGACCTTTGATTCAGCGCCTGTAACATGTCAGCTATGTCACTTCCAAGAATCACACGCTTATGCGGGAAATGATGGCGTCCTGTTTGGAGCGTATAGGCGATATCCGCTAAACGGACATGCTGCTGATGCTGAAGTAAATAGTCGGCAAGGCGGTCCGTCATTTTCTCAAGGGCTGCTGGTGTTTTTGCAGATAATAAAAGAAGTTCACTGTCATCTGTGTTATCTGGTGCTACACTTGTATTCGGTGCTTCTTCTAAAATGACATGGGCGTTTGTTCCACCAATCCCAAATGAGCTTACACCTGCCCGGCGAGGAGTTGCCTGCTCACCCCATGGCGTCAAGTCTGTGTTCACAACGAAAGGCGAATTGGCAAATTCAATTTTTTCATTCGGCGTTTCAAAATGAATCGTCGGCGGAATCACTTGATGCTTTAAGCTTAAAACGGTTTTAATAAAGCCCGCGACACCTGATGCATCATTCAAATGACCAACATTCGATTTGACAGAACCAATGCGGCAAAAGCCTTTTTTATCTGTATCAAATGCTTGCTTGAGTGCTTCAATTTCGATCGGGTCTCCGAGCGTTGTTCCAGTTCCATGTGCTTCAATGTAAGAAATACTTTCAGGTTCGACCTCTGCCATTCGAAGTGCTGTCTTAATGGCTGATACTTGACCTTTCGTACTCGGCGCTGTATATCCTACTTTTCTATTTCCGTCATTATTAATGGATGACCCTTTAATGACAGCATAGATGTGATCACCGTCTTCAATGGCATCCTCTAAATTTTTTAAAATAACGGCTCCTGCACCATCACCAAAAACGGTTCCATCGGCTTTGTTATCAAAGACGCGGCAATGTCCGTCAGATGAATGGATCATGCCTTCTTGATAGAGATAGCCCGATTTTTGCGGCAGACGAATAGACACGCCGCCTGCAACAGCCATATGACAGTCTCCGCTTAATAAAGCCTGAACAGCTAAGTGAATCGACACCATAGAGGTCGAGCAGGCGGTTTGCACCACCATACTCGGTCCCTTCAGATTTAATTTATACGAAATCATCGTCGCCAAATAGTCACGCATATTGAGAACAGCGGCTTCCAGTGTTTTCGAGTCCTCACCCTGAGCCGCCCCTTGAAGAGCTCTCATGACCCATTCTGTATTGATTCCTGCACCTGTATAGAGGCCAATTTGACCTTTATATTCAAACGGATCGTACCCAGCATCCTCAAGCGCCGTCCAAACACATTCATGAAACAGTCTGAACTGCGGGTCCATCATAGCCGCTTCCTTTGGTGTATAGTCAAAGAAATCCGCATCAAATAAATCAACGTCATCAAGCATCCCTTTCGCTTTCACAAACCGGGGGTTTTTCAATAAGGCTTCATCTGTACCTTCACGCCGTAATTCTTCCTCTGTAAAAAAGGAGATTGCTTCCTTCCCCTTTTTCAGATTCTCCCAGTATTCTTCTACGTTTTTGGCACCTGGAAAACGACCTGCAAGACCGATAACAGCAATTTCTGCGCCATGATAGTGATTCGTTGTATCATTCATTCTCGATTCCGCCTCTCAATCTTTTATTCCGTTGCTGTTTAAAACGAGCTCTTCGATCACCTGATGTGACGACGGCTAGTTCTTCTTCCATCGATTCTTCCTTCGATTCATCAGAAGGCTTAATATATTTCGCAAGCTCTGCGACAGATGGGTACGTAAACAAGGTAACAACCGCTTCATTTGTTTGAAGTGCCTGATTTAATCGGTTGGTGACCTGAACGATATCTAACGAACTTGCGCCAAGATCAAAGAAGTTGTCGTGAATGCCCACTTGTTCCATGCCCATAAAGTCCTGCCACACTTGACAGATCGCTTTTTCAGTTTCATTTCGAGGAGCCACATACGGATTGCTCAGCTCTGGCCTTTCGTGCTTAGACACCTCATATGAATCCTCACTCTCTGCAACCTTCGACTCTAGTGACAGCCATTGATCTATCCGTTCATCAAGATTTCCTGTGGACACGAGCATGTGACGATTCTGTCGATTAGAAAGAACATATTGGAACAGCTCAGCACCCTCTTCTGGTAAAATCGCAAGCTCATTAATCGATTCACCAATGGTCGATTCTAGCTCACCCCAGAAATTCCACGCATCCCAGTTCACACACATCCATGGGGTTTGACTATTTTGATTGAGTCTAGCTGCAAATGCATCCATATATAAGTTAGCCGCTGAGTAAGCAGAGAATCCTAAGCCCCCAAGCAATGCACTAATGGATGAAAAGAGGAGACAAAAATCCGCTTGCTCTTGAGCTAGCAACTGCTCTAGCACATCGAGCCCTTTCACCTTTGATTGGAATTGATCCTCTCCCTGCGCAAGTGTAGAAGGTATATCTTTGATCGCTCGGAAGGATGTACTCCCTGGTAATCCTGCCGCATGGAACACACCATGAACGCCGCCATGTTTTTTATGAATGGTCTCAAATACATGCTTCATTTGATCAAGCTCTCCCGCATTCGCCTGCACCGCTTCAACTGTTGCACCTAATCGTTCGAGCTCGAGTACTTTCTCAATTCTCGTACGCTGCGCTTCATCCGCATTTTCTTGATGAGCATATGACGCCCATTCGTCTCTTGGCGGCAATGCTGTTCTTCCTGTTAAATAAAGATGCACATTTCCTTCTTTCGCCAGCATCTTTGATAGGACAAAACCGATGCCTCCTAAACCGCCCGTGATGAGATACACGCCATTTGGTCTGATCATCTTCGGAAGGCCCTCTTCTTTTTGCAGTGGCATACGTTTGTAGCTCTGCACCCAGCGTTGACGATTGCGATACGCCACAAGCTGATCCTTTCCAGGCTGCATGATTTCCTGCACAATGAGATCGACAAGTGCTTGTTCCTTCCAAGACATCACGTCTGGCACGTCTTCCACATCGATATTCCAGCATTTGATATGGTGGTATTCCTGTGAAATGACTTTACACGGTCCAAGCATTGCACTTTTCTCTGCACAAATCGTCTCATGCCCTGTGACTGGCTGAATCCCGCTAGTGACAGTAAACAGACGGCATTCTCGAATATTTTTTTGTGCCGCAATGGTTTGAGATAAGAAAATTAAACTGTAATAGCCTTTTTCAATGTGCGCCTGAAAAGCGTTTTGACGACTCGCGATGTCATCTTCTTTCGCAGCTTCCCATAAATGCAGAATACGAGTGATATTGACACCTCTATTAGACAATGAATCTAGCATGTTTCGATAATGCTGGCCTTCTGCCGGGTTGATCGTAAACGATTGACCTTTCTCTTGGTAAGCTTCACCCTTTGTGACAGAAATGGCCTTGATTCCTTGTTGATTGAAAGATTGTATAAACAGTTCATGAAAGGCATCCTGTTCCCTGAAAATGAGCCATGTTTGTTCTTCTGTTTCTTTTTCGAAAACTGGATCTAGCGGCTGCTGCTCCCAAGAAGGCAGATAGAACCATTCTCCCATCTCTTTCTTCTTCGTTTCCTTTGGAACTAATAGCTGCGGAGAAGCGGGCTTTCCTGCTTCAATCCAATATCGTTTACGCTCGAATGGATAGGTTGGCAGAGAGACAAGCTGACGCTCCTCTTGAGTTGGACTTGGCTGCGTCTTGACCTCGTAGCCGCCTGCCCATAGCTCACCTATTCGTTTTAAGAAATACGCATGATCATCCGCTTGCTCCCTTGCATGTCTCACCATATTCAGCACATCATGATGAGGCTCTTTGTTTTCATGACGTTTCGCTAATGCCGTCATGCTATTTCCAGGTCCTACCTCAATGAGAGCTCGTACTTCATCGGTGAATAGCTGAGACAAGCCATCATGAAAATGAACGGTTCCACGAAGGTGATTTGTCCAATAAGATGCTGTCTTTACCTCTTCACTTGTCGCCCAAGTGCCTGTCACATTGGAGATGAACGGAATTGTCGGCTCATGCAATTCCACCTGCTCTACGAATTGATGAAATGCCTCCAGCATCGGTTCCATCATGTACGAATGAAAGGCATGGGAAGTATGAAGCTGTCTTGTGACAATCCCTTTGTCTTGCAGCTTCTTTTCAAAGGCGGTAATATGCTCTTCCTTCCCAGAGACAACACAAAGGTCTTTTGCATTGACAGCAGCAATGGAAAGCGATTCATCGATCATCGAGGCAAGCTCTGCCTCCGGTAATTGCACACTAAGCATGGCGCCTTTTTCCATGCCTTGCATCAATCTGCCTCTTGCCATAACGAGTGTTAATGCAGACTCCAGTGAGAAGACACCTGACAAGCAAGCGGCAACGTATTCACCAATACTGTGTCCAATCATCGATTCCGGCTCAATGCCGCTATGCTGCAGTAATTTCGCTAATGCATACTCAAATATGAAGAGAAGCGGCTGTGCATTTGACGTTTTTGTGATGTCTTGGTTTGTTTCATCCTCTGAAAAAACAATGGCCTTTAAATCAACTTGTTCTGTTTCCATTACATATTTGAAGCATCTGTCTACTTCCCATTTAAACACTGGCTCTGCTTCGTATAATCCGCGCATCATGCCAGCATATTGAGCGCCTTGACCCGAGAACATAAATGTAGCTTTACGCCATTTTTTGCTTCGGAACACACTGGTTTCAAGTTGTTTTTGTTGCAGCCATTCATCAGCAGACGAGAGCACGATGGCTTTTCGGTACGGAAATTGCTTTCTACCATAGCGCAATGTATAAGCAATATCTTCAAGCGGAACTTGAGGATGCTGTGTCACATATTGCTTTAATTGATCCGTCATTGCCGCTAAAGCAGTATCCGTTTTTGCAGATAGGACAAGCAGCTGGTTTTGCTTAGAAGCTGGCTTCTGCTTCGCCAGTATTCCTTCTTCTATGATCATATGGGCGTTCGTTCCGCCGATACCGAAAGAACTGACCCCCGCTCTTCTCGGCTCATCTGATTCCTTCCAGTAGAGCGCCTTTTGATTCACATAAAACGGTGTATCTTTGAAAGGAATATCCTCATTTGGTGACTCATAATGAATGGTCGGCGGGATCGTTTTATGTTGTATAGCCAAAATGGCTTTAAACAGACCTGCAATCCCTGCCGCACTATTTAAGTGTCCGACGTTACTTTTGACAGAACCGATTGGAATAGTCAGCGGCTCTGTTCCTTTAAACACTTGGCAAAGGGCAGATACCTCGATTGGATCACCCATTTTTGTCCCCGTTCCATGCGCTTCTAAATAACCGATGGAAGCTGGATCTATACCTGATTTTTCATACGTTTCTTTTAGAACCTCTGCCTGTCCTTCCACACTCGGTGCGGTAAAGCCAGCTTTTCGGTTGCCATCATTGTTCACTCCAACCCCTTTGATAACAGCATGAATCGGGTTGCCGTCTCTGATGGCATCTTCGTAACGTTTTAACAGAACAATCCCCGCTCCATCTCCGAAAATGGTTCCGCTCGCCTCTTGGTCAAACGGACGGCAATGCCCATCTTTTGATTGAATCATCCCATCTTGATAGATATAGCCGATATTTTCTGGAGAGCTGACCGTCACACCACCAGCAAGCGCTGCATCACATTCTTGATTCAATAATGCTTGACAGGCCATGCCAATATTGACAAGTGAGGTCGAACAAGCTGTCTGCATGGTCACACTAGGTCCGTGTAAATTCAATTTATAAGAAAGCTGCGTACTAAAGAACTCACGATCATTTAACAGCATCGCACTGAATTGCTCTGTTGCTTCCATTTGATGTGCAAAGCGCGTCAGCCATTCATGATTTGGGCTTGTTCCTGTATAAACGCCAATTTTCCCAGCCATTCTGTCAGGGTCACAGCCAGCATCCTCCAGCGCCTCCCAAGCACATTCATGCAAAAGTCTGAACTGCGGATCCATCAGCTCTGCCTCTCTAGCAGAATAGTTGAAGAAGTCTGCATCAAAGCCCTCGATATCTTGTAAACGGCCTTTTGCTCCGATAAAATTCGGATGCTGATAAACAGACGCATCCAGCCCTGCTTTCTTGAGCTCTTCTTCTGTGAAAAAGTGAATCATTTCCTCGCCATTCACAAGACGCTGCCAAAAGTCTTCTAGCGACGACGTCCCTGGGAACCTTCCTGCCATTCCGACAATTGCAATATCTGTATATTCAGGTGAGGCGATCTTTGCTGGGAGAGAAGCAGGTGTTTGTTCACGTTCTGTCTGTTCTTCAAACAAATATTCAGAAAGGCTTGCCACTGTGGCAAAACGATACAATTGAACGGTGTCTATTTTTTGATCCATTCGCTCAGATATTTTCGCTGCAAGCTGGGATATATCAAGAGATGTCGCACCAAATTCAAAAAATGGTGATTCATCGTCTATTTGATCAAACCCAAAATGAGTTTGAACAATGTCATGAATGTCTTTTTGTAAAGAAGCGAGCGATGTAAATACACGCTTTTCCTCTTGTGGTTTTTGCGGTTCAATGGCTGCCACCGGTTTTGTTTGTGCAGAGAAGTCTTTTTTATGAAATGGATATCCAGGGAGCGGAATACGCTGCCTGTTCTTCTCCTCTGTTAAAGGAAAAGCTAAGTCGACCCCCATTTCCCAAAGAACACCTGCGATTTGAAGAATGTCTCCATCAAGTGGTTCGGCTGTTTTTTCTGCTCCTTTTTCAACTACCATGCCTTGTTTCATTGAAAGATCGATGATCAAGGCTGTTGATTCCTGCTCATTCAAGAATGACTTTACAGTCTGGTTCTTATCAAGGAAACGCTTTGCAGACGATGGTTGGAAAGTGGTCAGTTCCTCACCCGTCTGTTGAATGTAAACAGGCTGATGCAGTGTTTTTTGATGCAGAGTAGAAAGCCATTGATCCACCGTTTGAGTGTCATGAAGGTGATACACAATGGATGCCGCTTCTGTCAGCTCAAGACCGCCTGCTGCACATAAAGCTGTCCACACCCCGCTTCCTTCTCCAATCCATACGTCTGGTTCAATTCCGAGTGCCTTCAGCTGATAGGCAAAAGCCGATGTCATGATCAGCATAGCCACTTCTGCTTGACCGCTTTGTTTTGAATGGAATAGCTCGTCTTTTTTTATAGGTAACACGGATTGGACGAGACTCACTGACCGATCCACTTCTGTCTTGAAGGAATGATCTTTCTCATACAGCTTGATGTACTCACGTAAGCCTGTCTCATGATAGCCAGTCAACCTCATGCTCATCCGTTTGAAAAGAGCACTTTCTCTGCCAAATGGATCTTCATTTAGAACTTGCAGTTTCTCCAGTAATTCATCGCGCGTTGAGCAGACAAACGTTTTTCGGTATTGGAAGGCTCTTCTTCCACTTTGTAAGGTGTAAGCTGCTTGACCAAGTGAGAGTTCATGATGTGAGGAAACATATTCCTTCAGGTTTTTTGTCATACTCTTCATGTCATGCTTTGATCTGGCTGACAGAACGATTAATTCTTTTGACGAGGCCGAGCTGTTTGCTTTTCTCGGCTTTGCCTCTTCTAAGATGACATGGGCATTTGCACCACCTATGCCAAAGGCGCTGATCCCAGCTCTCCTTGGCAAATGAGACGCCTTCCACTCTTCTTTATCCGTCCCAACATAAAATGGGGTTTGATCAAATGGAATACGGTGATTCGGCTTATCAAAGTGCGGCATTGGAACAAATTGACGATGATGCAGCATCATGACTGTTTTGATAAACCCAGCCACGCCGCTTGCGGCATCTAAATGACCGATATTGGCTTTGACTGATCCAATCCGGCAAAAGCCTTGTTGATCTGTTTGAAAAGCACGAGTGAGCGCTTCAATCTCTATCGGATCCCCAACTGGCGTACCCGTTCCATGTGCTTCGATATAAGAAATCGTCTCTGGTTCTGTCTCAGCCATTTCTAAAGCAGATTCAATGACGCTTGCCTGACCACTGACACTTGGAGCCGTATAGCCGACTTTATTGCTTCCATCATTGTTCGTTGCAGACCCTTTCACGACGGCATAAATAAAATCTCCGTCTTCTATCGCATCTTTTAATCGTTTTAGCGCCACAACGCCTGCACCTTCTCCAAAAATGGTCCCTTTTGCTTTCTCATCAAATGGTCGGCAATGGCCATCGGGAGAATAAATCATTCCTTCTTGGTATTGATACCCTGTGATCTGCGGCTGATGGAGTGTGACACCGCCAGCTAACGCAAGATCACATTCTCCACCGATTAATCCTTGGCATGCCATATGGATAGCAACAAGCGACGTGGAGCAAGCCGTTTGGACGGATACGCTTGGACCTTTTAGATTTAATTTATAGGCAACCCGAGAAGCGAAGGACGGGTCATTGAGATGCATGATTTGAAACACATCTTCGTTCTTTCCAAGTGACGACATATGCTGCCCCATCCACGATAGATTGCTAGATGCGCCAGCATAAAGGCCAATTAACCCATCGTATTGCTCCGGATCATAGCCAGCGTCTTCTAACGCATGCCATGTACATTCATGCATCAATCGAATTTGCGGATCCATGATCGAAGCCTCTCGCGGAGTATAGCCAAAGAAGTCAGCATCAAATGATGCCGCATCTTGTAAATATGGCTTGGCCTTCACATAATCAGGATGCTTTAGCAGCGCTTCATCTACACCCGCTGCCTTTAATTCCTCATCAGTGAAAAACGTAACGGATTCCTTTCCTTGCGATACATTTTCCCAAAACGTTTGGACATCCGGTGCTCCGGGAAACGTACCTGCTAATCCTACTACTGCAATTTCAAGTCCAGATTCGGTCCATTGCTCTTGATCAGACATACGCTACATTTCTCCCATCTATTTTCGTTTTAATCTCTGTTTACGGCGATTTTTCCCTTCAGCCATTGCTTGTTTACGTAAATTAGATGATTCAGTGACAGCTTGCTTTTCTTCTTTTACACCATGTATTTTCTTCAGTTCGGCAGCCAATGACGCGATGGTTGGATGGCTGTACATCATGACTACCGGAACCTCGATGCCGTATACCGATTTGATATGACCACTCATCTGCAATAAATCAAGAGACGTCGCACCCATTTCAAAGAAATTCTCATTCACATCCGGTTCATGCTTAAAAAAGGAGCTAAGCAGATCACTCAATGATGCTTCTAGACGTTCATCTATGATCTGTGATATCTCTTGAGACGGCTCATCCTCTAGCTGTACAGGGGTTAAGCGATGTTTGATTCTCTCCCCCATATCTCGAACGGATACAAGAATTTGCGGATAATCTAGACGTAGCACTTCTTGAAAGGCCTTTATTCCTTGTTCTGGAGAAATTCCTGCCTGCTCCTCAAGTGCCATCATGTCATTGACTTTGGCAGCCAATGCCGAATCGTGTGCCATACCGACTTTCTCCCAGCGATCCCAATTCAAAGAAATAACCGGCTTCCCTTCCTGCCTTTTAGCATGAGCAAAGCTGTCCATAAAAGCATTTGAAGCCGCATAAGCCACTTGTCCAGCCGCTCCAAGAAAGGATACAAGGGATGAACAAAGCAAGAAGAAATCGAGCGTTTCATCCTTGAGTGCTTCTCCCAGCAAATAGGTCCCGTTGATTTTTGCCTGACACATGCGAATCTCATCGTCTGCTGTTCTTGCTTGAATGATCTTCCCATCTGCCTCTCCTGCCGCGTGAATGACGCCATGTAAACCACCAAATGCCGTATGAGCCAGCTGAATTGCTTTCTGCACTGCACATTCATCTGACACATCACCGTGTACAACTTGTACATCAGCCCCTAATTCTTCAAGAGCTAGTAGCTTTTTCACGGCCTCAGCTTCTTTCCCCTCCGCATCACGCAGTTTATGCCATTCAGAGCGTTCACGTATTTGTGATCGGCTCATGAGCACAAGTTTTGCTTGATACGTTTCTGCTAAATGTTTAGCTAGTGTGAAGCCAATGCCGCCCATACCGCCAGTGATGAGATAAACGCCATTAGACCTGATTGAATGCTTGGACGACTTCTCTTTTCTTAACGGTGTGCTTGAAGCTTTTCGAACCCAGCGGCTGCTCCCGCGATACGCCACGACCTGTTCTTGATCGTGCATCGCTACCTCATATGAAAGAAATAGTGGCCAATTCGCCTTAGTATCCTGACATAGATCAATGTGCTGACACTCTATGTGCTGATATTCTTGAGGAATGGTCAGTGCTAGTCCTGTTAATGTTGCTTGATGGGGATCGACTTTCTCTATGCCGATGACATCATGCACTTGGCTCGTCACGAGATGAAGACGCATGTTTGTGTTATGGTATTTGCTGATCAGCCTGACGAGATCGAGCACAGATAAGTAGTTTGGCTTGTTTTCGATATCCTCCGTCAGTTCATCATGCATCCAGATGATCTCTTCAGGGATAAATCTAGATTGCTGTAATTCAGCCATGATCCACTCTAAATGTGACAGTATATGAACGTCAGCCTTCATCAGCTGGTCATTTTCTTTGATCGTATGATCGCTTTGACATACGCTGACAACCTGCGCATGCCGTCCTTTCAAATAGGCGCCAATATGACCATCTTTCTCAAAAACCAACACACGTTTCCCGTGATGATGCTGCTCTTTTAGTACAGGTGAAGAGCGCTCCCACACCGGAATGTAAAACCAGTCTTGAAAATCAGCTAAGTGATTCTCCTCCTGTCCTGATGGTGTTAAAGCGGTCATCATCTGGTCCGCTTTGAACTGCGGCGAGGGGAATATTTGATGCTCAAATGGATATGTTGGCAGTGAGACTCGATATGGGGTCTCCTCTTTTCTAACAGCGCTCCAGTTCGGCTCCACTCCGAAACTCCACAGCTTCCCTATGGCCTTTTGCATATATTCATCATCAGCTGCTTGCTCTTTTGGATGTCGCACCAATGAAACAGCAGCTGCTTTATCCACATCATAGCGATCGTGGCGTCTCACGAATTGAGTCAATGTATGACCTGGCCCCAATTCAATGAAGACCACCTCTCCAAGTCCAAGTAGCGTCTCTATTCCTTGACTAAATAAAACAGGCTGTCTAATATGAGATGCCCAGTAATCAGGTGATGCTGCTTGCTCATGGGTTAACCAGCTCCCTGTCACATTGGAAACAATCGGTATCTCGCCTTGCTGATAGGCGATCTCAGAGAGTACTTCCTTAAACTGATCGGCCGCTTCAGCCATCATACTCGTATGAAAGGCGTGAGAGGTTTTCAGCTTTTGGACAGAAGCACCGCTTTTCTCAGCTTGTTCGATATATACCTGTAAACGGTCTGTAGGACCGGAAACAACGGATAATTGTGAGCTATTCACAGCAGATAGCTCGACACCTTCTGGAAGTTCATGTTTAATCTCCTCGGCAGGAAGTGTCACACCGGCCATATCACCTGGAGGCATCTTTTGCATCAAATTGCCTCTTTTTAAAACGATCCGGATTGCATCTTCAAGATGGATGATACCGGCCACACAGGCTGCCGTGATTTCTCCAATACTATGACCGATGAAATAATGCGGGCGTATGCCTAGTCCCATCAGCTTCGATGCGAGTGCATACTCAAAACTAAACAAGATGATTTGTGTATAAGACGTTTGCTGCATGAGTTGTTCTGCTTCAATGAAGTCTGCTTCGGTTATTGGATATAATACTTTCTCGATCTCAACACCTGCCAAGGATAAAATGATGGCAAAACATTTTTGAAGCGTTTGTTTAAATACAGGGTCGTTCTCATATAAATCCTTGCCCATATTGACATACTGAGCACCTTGACCAGAGAACATCCAAACGATCGCAGGCTGCTGAAAGGCCTTTTGAGGCTGTCCAGCTGACTGGAATGTGCGATCGGGGCTTGCAAGAAATGCTTGTCGATAAGGAAAATGCTTTCGCCCCTCCTGCATCGTAAACGCAGCATGGGATAGCGGCACGTCCTTTTGTTCTTTTAAATAGGAAGTGATTTGCTCAGCAGACGTTTGAACCGCTTGTTTCGACCTTGCTGATATCACCATGAGTTCGTGATCCTTGTCTACTGACGGCTTTTCAGCTGTAGGCGCCTCTTCCATGATGAGATGTACATTCGTACCACCGACTCCGAATGAACTGACCCCAGCACGCAGTGGCTGCTCTCGTTTCTTCCATGGTACGGGTGTTGTATTCACATAAAACGGGCTTGATTCAAAATCAATTTTTGGATTCGGTCTTTCATAATGAAGACTAGGTGGCAGCGTCTGATGATACAGACTAAGCGTCGTTTTGATAAAACCGGCAATTCCTGCCGCTGAATCAAGATGACCGATATTGGTTTTCACAGACCCGATGGCACAAAACTGTTTTTTATCCGTTTGAAAGGCTTGATTCAGTGATTCAATTTCAACTGGATCTCCAAGGGTCGTACCTGTGCCATGTGCTTCGATATAAGAAATGCTCTCGGCTTCTACACGACTGATCTTGAGCGCCTTTTTAATAATTTCACTTTGCCCTTCTATACTTGGTGCTGTGTAACCAACCTTTCGCCCACCATCATTGTTATACGCTGACCCTTTAATCACCCCATAGATGTGATCCTTATCCTTTAGTGCCTGCTTTAATGATTTGAGCACAACAACTCCACAGCCCTCGCCGCCAACTGTTCCTTTTGCCTGTTCATCAAAGGCTCGGCAGTGTCCATCAGGGGACATGATCATGCCTTCTTGATACATGTATCCTTTTTTGTGTGGAGTCGTGATGGTGACGCCGCCAGCGAGTGCCATTTTACATTCACCAGTGAGAAGGGAGCGTGCCGCCAAATGAACTGCAACCAAAGAGGAGGAACAAGCTGTATCAACAGCCACACTTGGTCCCTTCAAATTCAATTTATAGGACACCTTTGTGTTCATAAAATCTTTATCTGTTAATTGAACAGCCGCAAATTGCTCAGATGAGTTATTCGTTCTCATCAGCATGGAAGCAGCCTGCCAATATAAATTGGCAGAAGCAGCACCAAATAAACCGATCGGCTCCTGATAGGTTTCAGGGTTATAGCCTGCATCTTCAAGGGATTCCCACGCCACCTCATGAAACATGCGGATTTGCGGGTCCATTACTTCTGCCTCACGCTGTGAATAACCAAAGAAATCCGCATCAAAGTGATCATGCTGATCTACTGCTCCTTTGGCACGTACATATTGCTCATGATCCAGTGCTTCTTGTTCAACCCCCGCCTCGAGCAATTCTTCCTTAGAAAAAAACGTAATGGACTCTCTACCATTTGCAAGGTTATCCCAAAAGCTACGAATATTCTTCGCTCCCGGAAAACGGCAGGCCATACCAACCACCGCAACCTCTAATCCTGTTAACTTACTCATCTATCATCCCGCCTAACAGTTGTGCGGCACTTTCTAAGTCATCCGCTTCATTTTCTCCATCAGCTTCTATTTGTTTATCTTGTCCTGCTGATTTGTTTTTTAATTGGGCTGCTATTTGTGAAACAGTTGTATATTGGAACAGCTCCATCACTGTCAGCTCCTGCTGAAATTCTTCTTTCACTTTATTGGACAGCTCAACGATATTAAAAGAGTTCCCACCCAAATCGAAAAACGGTTCATCTAATCGAATGTGAGAAGCAGGGACTTGTAGAATAGAAGCGAAAATGCGAACAAGCTTCTGCTCTGTTTCATTGTGTGCTTGAATAGCCACTCGCTCTTGCCCGGCTGGCAACTGATCTTCTGGATTCGGCAGTGCTTGAATATCTAATTTTCCTGATAGATTTAAAGGAAATTGCTCTACTTGAATCAAATGCCTTGGCACCATATACCCTGGTAATCTCCCACTTAGAGATTGACGAAGTACACGCTGATCTATGACTTGATTTGCCATCAAATATGCGCAAATGTATTGGTCCTGCTCCGTCGTCTCCTTAGGGATCACAATGACATCTTGGATTAGTCCTTGCATATTCGGATCATCAAGAATAGCTCTGCGGATCTCCTCCAGCTCAATTCGATACCCTCTGATTTTTACTTGGTTGTCGTTCCTTTTGGCAAATTCCAAGACCCCATCAAACCGCCATCTTGCAAGGTCCCCCGTACCGTATAACACCCCGCTGCTCAACTCTGGTTTTTTGATAAATTTCTCCTTGCTCAGATCAGGATGATTGATGTACCCACGCCCTACACCATCGCCTGAGATATACAGTTCACCAAAGACACCAATCGGAACTGGCTCCCCTTGCCCGTCACATATGAAGATGCGCTCATTTGGCATCGGCTTCCCAATAGGAATGACCTGTTCATCCCAGTTATGTGGAATCAAAAAGGATGACGATTGAACAGTACATTCAGTAGGCCCATATGCATTAATCATGATGGGTTTTTCACTTGATAGATGCTGTAAAAATTGATCCATCAGTTCTTTTGTAAATACTTCTCCGCCTACAAGCAGCATGTTCAAAGCAGGCAGATCCTGTTTCGATTGCCCTGCTGCCTTGTTCATCAGCTTTAAATGAGAGGGTGTCACATCTGACAGCTGAATGTGGTTTTCTTGATAAAAATTCCACAATGCATGCCCATCCATACGGACTTCATCTTTGGCAATATGCAGCGTATGTCCGAGCAACAATGTTGGAAACAACGTTTGAACAGACGCATCAAAAATATGTGAAGCCAGCATCCCTACTTGCACATCATCTGGAAGCAGATCAAAAAAGCGTGTTTTCATTCCGTACACCAAATTAATGACATGACGATGTTCAATGACGACCCCTTTCGGATGCCCTGTCGTTCCTGATGTATACAGAACATAAGCCATATCCGAAGGCGAAATAGACCAAGTCAGGTCCTCATTTATTTCCGATTCATGAAGCATGTCTTGAATGACATGAACCTCGACATCCAATCCTTCATGTCCGGCTGCATCCGATACAATCGCTGTAGCGCCACTGTTTTTGAGCATATACCGAATTCTTTCAATCGGCAGATGAACATCAATTGGTAAATAAGCATAGCCAGCCTTTAAGATGCCTAGAATGGCAATCACAAGTTCAGCAGACCGATACATTCTGAGACCGACTGGGGTCTCCCGTATCATCTGACTTTGAGAGAGTCTAAGCGCAATGCGATCCGATAAATGGTCAACCTCTTCATATGTATAGGAGGTGGTGCCGAACAAAACGGCCGTTCGTGCTGGATGCAATTGGACTTGCTGTTGAAATAAAGACACAATATCACGATCCACTGGATAAGCGAGCGACTCCCCTTGAAACGCATCAAACAACTGACTTTTTTCTATGTCAGATAGAAATGAGTGTGTGCTCATCGCTTGTTCAGGCGCCTTGAGCAATTGCTCTGTGAGTGTCATGAAATGTTTGGAAAACTGCTCCATCATTTGATCGTCATAAATGGAAGCATCCCAGTGGACTTCGGTATGCAGCTGATCTTGTGCTTTCTTCCAAACAATAAGCACATCAACATTTAAATGCTTTCGGTCAGCCTGTCCATGCAATGTCTCAAACGCACATGCCAGATTGACACGCTCCTTGCCGTCACCTAATGAATGCCAAAGTTCCTCCATTAAAATATGAACAGGATAGTTTTGATGACGCACTGCCTCCTGAAACGATCGTTTCACTGCATCTAACCCTGCGCTGAAGCTCATATGAGGATCAAACTCTGCCTTGAGTGGCAGCATATGATTAATGGCAGATTGATTGGCGGACTGTTCCATTGTAGGAACAGTCACCATCAACTCAGTTTTTCCGCTGTAACGTTGCAGCAAGCCAAAAGCAGCTGTGGTCAGCACGATAAACATCCGCAAATCAGAATCTCCACATAATTGCTTTAACGAATGGTTCACAGCCACCGGGAAGGACGAATGAAGCGATCGGTTCATTGCAGCAGGCTTGGCTTGTGAAACCGTATGGGGAATGCGACCATCCAGCTGGACACCTGATAAAATAGATGTCCAGTAGGCTCTTTCCTTCACCTTTTCCTTCGCCGCTGCTTTCAGTTGAAAATCATCATGTTCAATCACTCTTCCATTCACCTCTTTACTTATATTTTTAAGTCATCTAATTCGAAAAGAGATACGTCGTCTAATTGCTGGAATGAAGAAGTCAGTTCGATCTCCTCTAGTCTCACTGCATCTATTGAGACAGCTCGCATGATGTCTTTTAGTAAGCCGGCAATCCGCTGAATGGTTTCCTCTGTGAAAAGCTCCGTATTATACTCAATCGTTGAAGAGAGACCATCTTCCTGCTCATACGCAATCCACAGTAAATCAAACCGCGACGTTCCTGTCTCATACGGATAATCACTAAAGGTTAAACCGCCTACCTTCAGTTCTGGCTGATTCATATTTTGCAAAGCGAACACAGCATCAAACAATAGATTCCGGCTGACATTTCGGCTCAGTTGCAGGTCTTGAACCATTTGTTCATATTGATATTCTTGGTGTCCGAAATCATCGATCACATACGCCTTCACATCGTGAAGGAATTCACGGTACGACATCTCTGCTTTAGGATATAAACGAAGTGGCAGCATATTGACAAAGATACCGATGACTTGCTGCAGCTCCTCTTGTTTTCTTCCTGCTACTGGAACCCCAACCGTAATATCTGATTGCCCGCTTAATTTATGAAGCAAAATCTGATACAAACTTAACAGACCCATAAACAGCGTTGCGTCTTCTTTTAAAATGACCTGTTTAAACGCATTCAGCTCCGCTTCTTCAATACGGAACGTATAATGCCCGCCGCGGAATTGTCTCACCTCTGGCCGATCGAAATCTGTTGGCAGATCAAGTGCAGGTGCACCTTCTAAACGGTTTTTCCAGTAATCACTCGATGCTTTAAGGGCATCAGAAGCAAGCATGTCATTTTGCCATTCTGAAAAATCTTTATATTGAAGAGCTAGAGGCTCAAGCATCCTTCCGTCATATAACTGCATAAAGTCGTTGACCAAAATATCTTGAGAAAGACCATCTGAGATAATGTGATGCATGTCCAGCATGAGCACGAACTCCTCTTCTGACACCTTCATCACACCTACCCTCATCAAGGGAGCCTCACTTAACGTAAAGGCAGTCAAAAATTGTTCAATCACTTGTTTTTGATCTTCCTCAGATGCTTGTGTCGATCCCTTTGTGAGATCAAACAATGTGACAGCAAACGGCACCTCTTCTTCGATCTTTTGATAAGGCACGCCATTTTCTAGTACAAACGCTGTCCGCAAACTTTCGTGACGCTTAATGAGCTGCTGAAATGCCCATTCCAATCTGCTGATATCGAGCTTTCCCTTGATTCGCCCCGCTTTAAATTCGTTGTATCCTGTGCTGCTTAAATCCATTTGCTGCATGAGATACAAGCGTTTTTGGGCAGACGACAGAGGATAACGTTCCTTCACTTCGGCTTTTTCAATCACATGATAAGCCGCTGTATCTGCTTGATCGATATATTCTGCCATTGAACGAATCGTTGGCATTTGGAAGAATTGAGGCAGCGTCAGCTCTACACTGAATGCGCGATGAATGATGCCAATAAAGGTGATCGCCTTTAAAGAATCACCACCCATTTCAAAGAAATGATCATCTATGCCAATTTCGTCAATCTTAAAGAAAGCTTGCCAATGTTGGCTTAGTTCCTTCTCCAGCTCCGTTTCAGGTGCCACATAATTCGTTGACAGCGATGGTCGAGAATACAAGGTTCCATCTTGTACATGCTCTTCGCCACCCTCTTCTTCACGGGATAAACGATCTACATATCGGTGAATTCGATCATGTAAGTCTGTTGTCGAAATGACAATTTGTTCAACTTGTTGCAGTGAAAGCAATCGTTCGAAGATCACTCTTCCTTCTTTTTCTGTAATCAACGTTTCGGTGAGGTCATCTCCGATTGGGAGATCCAGCTGCTTACCCTGTTCAAATTCCCAGCCGTCAAAGCTAATCACAGACCACTGCGTTTGTGAACGTAGATTGCGTTCATACACGTATGCATCAATGAAATGATTCACAGCTGTATAAGCTGTAAAACCAAGTCCGCCCAATATCGGCGACAAAGATGACAGGACAAAGCAGAAATCAAGTGATCGATCACCTAAGGCGGCATCGAGATGAAGTACACCGTTCATCTTCGCCTCAAAATGCGGCTCTGAGAAAGTGTCATCTGTTTGCTCCATCACCCGGAATGATTGATCGCCTGTCACTCCTGCTGCATAGATCACACCGTCAATCTGACCGTAAGATGCATCCACTGTGTTGATCAATTGCTGGATATCTTCCCGGTGACGAACGTCCACTTTCTTTATCAGAACTTCTGCGCCAGCCTCTTCTAGTGCCATGACCTTTTGTATTTTTTTCTTGATTGGATCCTGTTCATCATGCGTAGCCAGCCATTCTTGCCACTTGCTCCTATCAGGCAGTCCAGACCTGCTCGTTAAGATCAATTTCCCCTGCGTTTGCTCGGCCAAAGTCTGAGCGATATTCAATCCAATAAACCCAAGCCCGCCGATTAAAATGTACACACCATCTTTTTTAGCCAAATGAGCGTGTCCTGTTTCGGGAACTGAACCTTTCGCATACCTTTTCACATATCGCTTATTCCGTCGATAGACAGTGAGAAGCTGTCCATACTCCCGGTCTAGTTCATCGCTGATTTGTTTCAACAATCTCTTTTCCTGAACACCATTTTCCACTGGACGATCCACATCAAGAATGCGATAACGCAAGGTCGGTGTTTCTTGAGAAATAACCAAAGCAGGTCCAAGATGGATCGCTTTTTCAGGATAAAGCACAGGCTCTCCGCCAACGGCATACGTCAGTGAGGAAAGAACTGTCACCGACACCTTTTGGTCCGAGACATATTTCTTCAGCGCCTGGCCGATATAAAGCAAGGAGTAATAAGCATCTTGCTGCGTATGCTTCACCCATTCTTCTTCCGTGTGAGATGGTTGTCGATCTGAAAGTCCCCAAAGATGACAAACATCGGTCACATTGATTTGATCATTTATAAGATTCGATATGAGCTTTTCATAATCAGATGGCTCATGTGAACGAATGGTATAGCTTTTTTCATCATGTTTCGTAAATTGATCTCCTTTATGAACGACAACGTGCTCATTCCGTTTCGTCAGAAGTTCAGCTGCTACTTTCTCTCCGAAACCAGATGGCTCTGCAAACAAAAGCATGGCTCCGGAAGAGGAAACATCTGATGGCGATGCCGCACCAGGTAAAAGATACGCTTCCCAATGAGGGGTATAGAACCATTCTTCCATTTGTTGCTTTCTTCCTGACTGCTTTGGTTTGTCGCGCTTTACACTATCTGATGCATCATACCAATAGGAGGTACGATCAAACGCATATGTTGGTAGTGGCATTTTCAGCGGCTGACGGTTCATATGGAATCGATCCCAATCAATGGATAACCCGTGTGTCCATAAGCGTCCGATCTGTCCAAGTAAAAATTCAGTATCTGTCACAGCTTGTTTTGCATGTCTTAACACATGGCACACATGCTGATTCAGGCCATTGAGCGACCGGTTGACCATCACGCTTAAATCTTGTCCTGGTCCAATCTCAATTAATTGAATATTTTCCTCTTGTAAGATATTCGTGATACCTTCAGCAAAGCGAACCGTATCGGTCATATGCCGTTTCCAATAAGACACATCTCCAGCGCTCGAGTCTGTCATCCAATCTCCTGATAAATTCGAAATGAATGGAATACGGAGCTGATTGGCTTTCATATGCTGCAATTTTTCTCCGAATTGCTCCGCTGCCTCCTTCATGACATGTGAGTGGGCCGCAATGGTTCCGCCTAATCGCATACACATCAATCTGTTGTTCTTCAGTTCTTTTTCAAATTCACTGATCGCTTCTTCAAGCCCTGACACGATACATGAGGAATCATTGACAACCGCAAGAGAAACTTCCTTTGGAAGCATCGGTTTCAACTCTGCTTCAGGTAACGGAACACTCATCATCACCCCTGCTGGTGACGCCTGCATGGCGTTCGCGCGGTAGGCGACCATGGACATCGCATCTTTTAAGCTGAATACTCCAGATATAGCTGCTGCCGTTAATTCGCCAAAGCTATAACCGATCATTGCATCAGGACGAATGCCCCAATCAATGAAGAGCATTGAGAGTGCATATTCAATCGCAAAAATGGCTGGCTGTGCATACTGAGTGCTTGCCAATTTTTCACGTGCCTTTTCCGTTTCAGCCGCTAATGGATAAAGAATACGGGCAAGACTTCGCCCTGTTGCTTCTTCATATGCTTTAAAACAAGCATCCATTTGCTCCTTGAAATAAGGCTCTTCTTGATACAAATCTAATCCCATATTGAGGTATTGATTGCCTTGCCCTGAAAACATAAAAATAATCTTCTGTTTTTCAATATGCGAATGCATGAGCTTTCCAATGCCCTTGCCTTGCTTTTCTGTTAACACACGCAAGGCATCTTCTCTGCTTCCGGCAACAAATGTTTGACGGAAACCAAAGGATTGTCTGCCTTTTTGCAGGGTATATGCTGCGTCTGCCAAATTGATAGAAGGCGTGTTTTCAATTTGGTTCACGAGATTTTCTTTCATTCTTTCCATGCTCGTTTTACTCTTTGCTGATAGGACAAGCAGCTCGGCAGAACGAGGCATTTGCTTACGATCTCTTTGTGGTGCTTCTTCTAATATGACATGTGCATTTGTTCCACCCATTCCAAATGAGCTCACCCCAGCCCGGCGTAAATGCGAAGCTGGCTGTTTCCAGTCGGTCAACTCGGTGTTCACAAAGAATGGGCTATGCTCAAATACGATGTTTTCATTGGCCTTTTTGAAATGAAGGCTTGGTACAAATGTATGATGCTGAAGCGAAAGCACGGCTTTGATCAAGCCAGCCGCTCCTGCTGCTGCATCCAAATGTCCAATATTTGTTTTCACAGACCCAATGCGGCAAAACTGTGTTTTCTCTGTTTGGAAGGCTTTTGTGAGCGCCTCTATTTCTATCGGATCACCAAGAGACGTTCCTGTTCCGTGTGTTTCCACATATTCAATCGTATTTGGTGAAACATCTGCCTGATGTAAAGCATCCTGAATGACACGAGTTTGTCCTTCCACGCTTGGTGCATTGAAGCCAACCTTTTGATCACCATCATTGTTGATGGCTGAACCCTTAATGACCGCATAAATATGGTCACCATCTTCTATGGCTTCACTAAGCGCTTTTAAAGCAACAAGACCAACGCCATCTCCGCCCACTGTTCCATCTGCTTGATCGTCAAAGGCGCGGCAATGACCATCGCTTGATTTCACCATGTTCTGCTGATATATGTAGCCTGATTTTACTGGGTGCAAGATCGACACACCTCCCGCAAGCGCTACATCTGAATCACCGTTTGCAATGGATTGACAAGCCAAATGCAGGGCGACCAAAGAGGTCGAACAAGCGGTTTGAAGCGTCAGTGCCGGTCCCTTTAAATTCAATTTATGGGCAATCCTTGTACTCACGGTATACGTATCATTGAGTGAACCCACTTCAAACAGCTCTGACATACTGCTATCAAGGGAAGAGGCAAATCGCTGAATCCATTGAAAATTCGATGTGGACCCAGTAAACAACCCGACCTTACCTGGATAATCTTCCTGTACGTATCCTGCGTCTTCTAGGGCTTTATAGGCGTACTCATGTAACAGGCGGATTTGAGGATCCATCATTTCTGCCTGACCTGGCGAATAGCCGAAGAAGGATGCGTCAAATAAATCAGGTCCATCAATCACACCTTTTGCTCTCACATAATCGGAACGTTCGAAGGTTTGACGGTCAATTCCAGCTTCGAGCAGTTCTTCATCGGAAAAGAATGAAATCGATTCTTCTCCTTTCTTCAAATTTCGCCAAAATGCCTCAACATTTTTCGCACCAGGGAATTTACCTGCCATTCCAATAATCGCAATTGGCTCGTTATCTTTTCTTCTCTTTTGGTTCGCAGGCTGCGTGCCTGCTGTTTCCTGCTCTGATGCGCCGCTTAAATACGCCGCAAGCTCTCTAATCGTCGGACGACGGAACATTTCTACCATTGGAATGCTTTGATTTAATTGCTTAGCCAGCTGCTGGTTGACATGGATCAGATTGAGAGAATGCCCGCCAATGTCAAAGAATTTGTCATGTACGCTTACCTCAGCTAAACCGAGGACTTTTTTCCAAATGTCCTGAATGACCTTCTCTGTTTCAGAAAGATTGTCAGAGCCCACCAGCTTTTTCGTTTGCTGTTCCTGTTTCAAAGCAGGCAGCGCCCGTTTATCTAGCTTGCCATTAGCAGTCAGCGGCATATCATCCAATTGAACAAAGTGAGATGGGATCATATAATCCGGTAGCTGATCAGCCAATGCTTGTTTCATTGCAGATTGATCGAGTATGGCTGTCGTGACAACATATGCTACCAAACCTGGTGTACCAGAAACATCTGGCTTTACAACGACAGCTGCTGCTTTGACCCCTGGCTGTTCATTCAGCCAAAATTCAATTTCACCTGTTTCGATACGATAGCCTCTCAGCTTCACTTGATCATCATTTCGTCCTAAAAACTGAATAAGTCCATTAGGCAGGATGCGGGCTGCATCACCTGTTTTATAAATTTTTTCACCTGGCTGGAAAGGGTGGTCGACAAATCGCTCTTCGGTTAGTTCTGGGCGATTCAAATAACCTTTTGCGACACCTTTCCCCCCAATGTATAATTCACCGACGGTCCCTTCCGGCATGAGATTCATATGTCTGTCAAAAAGAAGGATATCTGTATGCTGTGCGGGCTTACCGATTGGTACATATACGTCTTGATCACGGTCTTGGTCATATCGATGAATCATGCAGCCAACAACCGTTTCAGTCGGTCCATATTCATTTACAATTTCAATTGGCTGCGGGAATGATTGCTGAATGGATTTCGCTAGAGATGTTTCCAGTTGTTCTCCGCCTAAAATGAAGCATTTCATTTGGCTATCTGGGAAAGACAGATGTTTAATAAACTGTAAATGAGATGGTGTGAGTTTCATCACATGTACGCGATTATCTTTTATGATGTCTTCAACAAGCAGCTGCCGGTTTTCATGGTGATAAATCATGATGGTATTTCCTGAAATCAGTGGTGTGAAAATAGAAGTAACCGTCAGGTCAAATGACAGTGAAGTATACAAAGCAAAATGCCTTGTTTCTCCTCGAACATATACTTGTTTCGCCCAATCAATATAGTTGGCTAAGCCAAGATGGTGAATGAGTACACCTTTAGGTCTTCCTGTCGTTCCTGATGTATAAATGCAGTAGGCTGTTTGATCTGAGGTGATGGCTGTTGCCAGGTTGTCTGATGGTCCGGTGTATAGATCCGGCTGTGTGATATCAATTTTTTCTCCGTTATAGGCATACGTAAGCCCGTTAATCGAATGTGTTAGGAGCCATTCTACTCCGCTGTCTTCTAATAGATACTCTATTCGTTCCTGCGGGTATTCAGGATCAATTGGCACGTAAGCACCGCCAGCTTTTAAAATGGCTAAGCATGCCGTAACCATTTCAATGGAATGCTCTGCTAAAATACCAACACGCTGCTCCTGTTTGACCCCTTTCTTTTGTAAATAATGTGCGAGCTGATTCACTCTCTTATTGAGTTGTTCATATGTAACCGTCGTATCGCCAAACTCAACTGCCGCTGCCGCTGGCGTTCGTTCCACTTGTTCTTCAAATAGGTCAATCACCGTCGGTTCATTGCTAGACGTTGCCCCGCCATATTGACGAAAGACCGCTAGCTGCTTTTCTTTCTCTTCTTCTGATAGCAGCTGTAATTGAGCTGTAGATTTGTGCGGATGAGCACAGGCATCTGACAAGAGATGAAGAAAATGCTGACACCACTTTTCGATTTGTTCAGCTGAAAAACTGACGGGGTTATACACTAATGAGAAATGCAGCTGATCATCAAACGCCTGAACACTGAGCGTAAGATCGAATTCCGTCTGCTCTGTCATCTCAAATCCACGAATACGGACAGGATGATCGCTTTTCGTTAGCATTCGATCAAGTGGATAGTTTTCAATGACGACGATTGAATCAAATAACGATTGCTCTGCCGTCATCCCTGCATACTTCTTTAAATCAGATAGCGGCGTATGTTCATATTCATTTCTCACAGCTACCTCACGACTGACTTCTTGCATATGTTCAAGAATCGGTCGCTCTTGTTCGAATGAGACCCGCAGTGGTAATGTGTTAATGAACAGGCCTGTCATCTTTTCAATATGAGGGACTTCCGCATTTCTTCCTGATACTGTTGTTCCAAACACAATATCATCTTGGTTCGCGTATTTTGATAGCAAAACGCCCCACAGCGTATACATCACAGATGCTAATGTCACATCATGTTTATTCGTGAATTCGCTCAGGCTCTCAGCAATAGAAGCATCCACTTGATGTTCATATTTGTGAAAGGCTCCTGAAGCTTCATGTATGCTACCTGACTTCGGAAGCAGTTCTGCATAACTCCAGCCTTTGAAAACATTTTTCCAATAGGAAGCCTGCGCTTCTGTCTGTTGAAGGCTGTTCTGCTGCCATTTGACAAATGATTGGTAGGACGGCCTTTGTTCAAGAAGAGGTTTGTCCCCATTTGATAAACGCTCATATGCACTCATCCAATCACTTAATACAATCCCAAGGCTCCATCCATCCAATAAAATGTGGTGGAAGCTGATGAGAACCCAGCTGACTTCTTCATTTACCTCACATAACGTCAGGCGAAATGGGACTTGCTGTAGATCAAAACGTTCTTCTCGGTCCTGTGTCGCCACTTCCTCTTTCAGCAGATGAAGAGGCTGCCTAGCTTGAGTCAAATCACGATATCGAATGTCAGGCTGATGCTGTTTCAGAACAATTTGTACAGGCCTTGCGAGCTCCTGCCATCTAAACAATGTTCTAAGCATTTCATGCTGTTTGGTGACATTCGCCCAAGATTGTTCAAAGATTTCTCGATCAAGCGGTCCACCTATCTGGATCAGCAGTTGTTCAAAATAAGCCGTTCCGTTTGGTTCCATTAAATGATGAAACAGCAGTCCTTCTTGGATCGTAGTGATACCTAACATATTTTCAATGTTCTGTTTATCCAGCTTCTGCGGCTTTAAAGCCATGGGATCATCTCCTTTCTCTCTAAGAATGTTTCACGAAATAATGGCGTAAACCATAGTTAGCAATGACTTGCTGCTGAATTTGAGAAGTACCTTCAATAATTTCAAGCACCTTCGCTTCACGATACAGTCTTGAAGCTGAATTTTCCCGGCTAAATCCGCTTCCACCATGGATTTGGACATTTGTATTTGTAATGTCAACGGCGATTTTGGATGTGAAATATTTTGCAATTGATGTCTCTGTGATGGCATCAGGATGCTGCGCTTGTCTCATTTCTCCAGCCTTTAAGCATAAGGCTCTCGCTGCATGGAGCTGGGTGACTGCATCTCCGATCATGCCTTTGATCATTTGATGCTTATACAGTTTTTCATTAAATTGTGTTCTTTTACGCGAATACGTGACGAGAGAATCAACGGCTTCTTGTGCAATGGCGAGCCCTGCCCAAGCGACACTGTATCTTCCATGATCTAAAGCAAGTGACACCACATGGTTAAATCCGCCCCCAACTGGTCCTAAGACACAGTCTTCATGCACCTGTACATGATCGAGGGTGATTTCTGCTAAATAAGACGCTCGGTTGGCCATCATTCCTGTAATCCTCTCAATCTCTACGCCTGGCTGATCTCGCTCGACAAGGAATGCGGTGACTTGTTCGCCTTCTCTAGCAATCACAATAAAGAAATCCGCAATCGCTCCAAAGGAAATCCACTTTTTCTTCCCATTCAAGACATAAGAGTGTCCATCCTTTTGATAGCTTGTTTCAACATGATTGGCATCTGATCCAATATTCGGCTCTGACAAAGCAAAGGCACCGATTTTTTCCCCTTTGGCTAATGCAACGAGCCAGCCTTGTTTTTGGTCTTCTGTTCCATAACGAAGAATGGCTTCTCCTACAAGAGAATTCACTGTCAATAATGTCCGTACATTACAGCAAGCTTTCCCCACTTGTTCAGTGAACTGCCCATACGCAATCGGATCAAGCCCCATCCCTTGATAGGATGATGGGATACCTGCTGCCAAGTAGCCTCTTTTCGCCATATCTCGAATCAGCGACTCCGGCAAATGTTCTGTTTCATCGAACTCATTGGCAAACGGGCGGATATGTTCATCGCAATACTGTCGTATTTCCTCAATGGCATCGATTGTTTGTTCAGCTGTTTTCATGAAGGGCCGCCCCCTGTTGTTTTTTTTCAATTAAGGAGACAATGCGATTGACCGTACTAAAATTGGCAATGTCGAGGTCTTCGTTGTCTAACTGGAAGTGAAAGTCATGTTCAATGTAGTTCACTAGTTTCATCGCAAAAAGAGAATTGACAAAGCCTTGTTCAAAAATGTGATCATCATTTCCTAACTCAATTTCTTCATCAAATACCACTAGATTTTGCTCGATATATGCTCTTACTTGTTCGTGTAGGTTCATGATTCAATCTCCTCGCTTTTCGCTTTTTTATTGTTTGGCTGGGGCTTTTTGGTCAATCTCAATTTTGACATCTACGTATTCTGGGAAAGGCTGAATCAAGCTTAAATCGTTTTCAAACAAAATATAGCCGTCCTCCCCATTCTCAATTTCTTTGAAATTGGCAAACTTGTATGTGATATACATCATGCGGTTTCGGTCTGTTTGTTTAAAGTCGGCCACAAGCCGCTTTCCTCGTTTTTTCGCTTCTTGCAAAATCGTTGTGAGTAAAATGGTCCCGACACCCCGAGACATGACGCGGCAAGACATGAGCAGCAGTTTGACATGCCAGGTGTCACCTATTTCTTCTATTAATGAGAGTCCAATTTTGCCATAGGACCCGAATTTGTCTTCAAGTTCACAGACAAGCAGCAGGTGAGCATCTGATTGACGGAAGTAATCAAGCTCTTCATAATCGTAGGTTTTCCCGCTTGCATTTAATTGATTGGTACGGACGGTTAGTTCTTCGGCTCGCTGGAGGTCCTGTTCTCCTGCTTCCGATATAACGAATTTCATATGTAAAGACGCCAAAAATTTCTCAGGCGGCCCTTCATATTTCTCTTCTTCCTTCTGCCTTTTATCCGCTTCTAAGTACATTTTCCTGCGTCGTTTTGCATCCTCTGTGATAAAGACTGGACGCAGCCGATCATCTGTGAGCAACGTCATATAATCCACTGCATCCCAGCACGTAATCTCTGGATGAACAGCCTTCACTTCTTCTCGTTCAAATGGCTGATCATCAATAAACAGAATGGTATCTTTATGAATATTCAAGCGCTCGCTGATTCTTTCTAATGAACTAGATTTGGCATTCCAATGAATCTCTGGATAGAGAAAGAAATGATCGATTCCGAAGGCGGAGAGCTTTTCCTTCACAGCTGCTTCATCATTTCGGCTTGCGATAGAAAGAAGGATGCCGCGCTCATCTAACTCCGTTAGCACTTCCTTGATCGATGGCTTTAACGTCACCTCATCTGATTCAAGTAAAATCCCATCCCATAATGTATGATCTAAATCCCAGACTACACACTTGATTTGCTTAGCCATTCTTTTTTCTCCTCTCACATGTCATATTGGAAAAAGCCCTTACCTGATTTTTTTCCGTACTCGCCTGCGTCGACCATTTTGACAAGTAGAGGGCACGGACGGAACTTCGGATCTTTGTAGCTCTCGTATAAAACAAGCAATGAATTCAAAATCGTATCGAGCCCAATCAAGTCACCTGTCGCAAGGGGACCCATTTTATGACCGAAGCCTCCGCGGAAAATTTTATCGACATCAGCTGGTGTGGCGACTTGATCTTGCACCGTCCAAATGGCTTCGTTGATTGTCAGCATAAGCACTCGGTTGGAAACAAACCCCGGAAGATCATGCACCACAACAGGTGTTTTATCAAAGGATTTCAAGAAACCTTTTGCCGTTTCAACTGTGTCATCAGAAGTTGCTTTTCCTCTAATCACTTCAACTAACGCTTTAAGAGGAACAGGGTTCATAAAATGCGCCCCAATGACCTTCTCAGGGTAATGCATAAGGGCCCCTACCTTTGTGATGGAAATACAGCTTGTGTTGACAAAATAAATGGTTTCTTTAGCACATATATCTCGCAGCTCTTCATAAATTGGTCTTTTAATCTCCCAATCTTCTGTCACATTTTCAATGACGATATGCGCATCATGTAAGCCTTCAAATGAAGTAGATAGCTGGATTTGAGACAATACGTCTTCTAAAGACAACGAGATTTTCTTCTTTCTCACAAATTGAACCAATTGATATGTTTTCTTGATTTTTTCTAGCGCTTCGTTTAGCTTTTCTTCTGTGATATCAACTAATGTGACTTGATAGCCATTTGCTGAAAGGTCTAAAGCCATATCAGCCCCCATCACACCTGCTCCAATCACGCCTATGTGCTTCGTGTTCATTTCTCTAACACTCCAATTCGCTTTAATATGACATTGATTTTCTCTACCACTTCATTTGTTAATGAATGAATAAAAAAGTGATCTCCATCGAATTCAAAAAATGCACAATCTTCGCTTGTATATTGGTCCCAATCGTCTAAATCGAACAGCACAGAAGGCAAATCTCGCGTACCATAAAAAATAGAAATTGGACAAGCAGCTGGAACGACTTCATCACACTGGTAGGTCTCTAGAAGCTGAAAATCTGCTCTTAAAATCGGCAGAAAGAAATCAAGTACTGCATGGTTATCGGCAAGTTCCTCAGGAACGCCGCCCATCGCAATAATCGCCTCTTTCAATTTGGTATCTGACAGCTGATGATAAACTTTCTTTTCTGGAATATGTGGTGGAAAGCGTCCAGAATAAAAGACATGGACAGGCTCTTTGTTTAATCTTGTTTTCATTCTTTTTTGTAATTCGTATGCAAGGACAGCTCCCATACTATGACCGAAAATGGCGTAGGGCTCTCCTTCTTTTAAGAAAGAGGACGCCTGTAAATAAAGATCATCTGCGACTTGCTGCAAATCGGTCAGCACAGGCTCTGTCATTCTTGTCCCGTGTCCAGGGAGTTCAAGTGCACGAATTTCTATCGACCGGTCTATATAAGATTTCCACGTACTGAATACGGTGCTTGCTCCACCTGCGTACGGTAAGCAAAATAACTTCACAACACGCCACACTCCCTTTTGCATTTGATTGCCAACGCTTCAAGCCAGTTTTTTTCATCATGGATGATTTGTTCTAAGGAAGCTTTGATGTTGGCTTGGTACCTGCTGGACATGTCCCCTGAAAAAAGGAGTTTCGCTGCCTGGTGCCTCGCTTTCTCCCATTCTGCTAAAATACGTTCCATCAACCGCATCATCTCAGGTAGATCTTCTTTGATCAGACTCAGCCGATACAGCTCCACTTTCTTCGTATTGATGACCTGATTGAAAGATGCCACGAGCTTCTCGATGTCATCCAATTGCGGAAACTGCTCATAAAATGTTTCAAGAGCTGTGATTCCTTTTTCTATTGCGTCAAGCTGACCATGCATATTTCTCAGGAAATAAGCTGTTTTTTGATCATATAATTCAGTCGAGACCTTTTTCGGATCAAAGTGGAAAGCCGCATAGGAGTAAAATTGATCATTCGGCTGGAAATACTCATGAAAGGTGTCATACCCTTTCTGCACGTCTGTATACGGCAACACTTGATGCTCATACGACAAATTATCTAAATGCCGATTCTCGAATACATGGAAGGTTTGCTGATTTTCATGAAAGCCCGTGATTAAAATCGAATGACGGCTATGCGTCGTCAAATACTCTTTTCTACCTCGCTGAACATAAGGATCTACCCACACAATGACCGGGCGATTCAGCGTCACATCTTGTTTGACTTTCTCAATGAGATTGGCACAATGCTTGATTTTTTCGACTTGAATGCCTTGTAAATTCATAATCTTTTCAGGATCGTGTGTCGACATCCAGTCAATCTGCAAAAAGCCGTCTTCTGTGAGGCCATATGCGAATTGATCATTTAATAAGTATGGAGCGACTTCTTGATCATGCAGCTTTACAATCGGGAAAAAGCAATTGAAGAAGCAGCTGCGATAAAACAAATCATTATAAGGATGAATGCCCGAAATCTGTTTGACGGTCATCTTTTTGTCCTCTCTTTCCAGCAGTAGATGTCACCATGAATCCTTTGATGAAACCAATCGTACAAAACCAAACGAAAAACAAGTAATAAGAGATCGCTAGTTCAATGAGAGAGGAAGGTCCCCATACAAAACTCATTTTCCAAGGCAGCCCATTAAAGGCAACTTGCGATAGAATCATTGGCAGGATCAATACTCCGATCAAGAGCAACACCCAGCAGAGACCTTTCAGCCAAACGCCACGTGTCATTTCCCGCTGAACCACAGCACCACTTTTTACACGCTTCCTCCACTTGATAAATCGAAGGATAGACACCGTTTGCAGTAAAATAAAAAGACATGTAGCTGCAAGGCACAATTGATCAATGAGCTGAAATGGATCCATCGATGACTCTACTTGTTCATTTGTTCCCATAATTGTTTTAGCAACAAGACGGGCCGTTTGCTCGGTGTAGCTGCTATTCATATTTGCTAACACTCCGATAGCGACGCCTTCTTTTGGCTGGATCAGAAAAAATGATGAATAATTTGGATTAGAGCCTGCATGAAATAACGATTCCACATGCTTATTCTTTTTTTCTATATACCAGCCAGCATTGTAAAAAACGTGCTTCCCTTCATCTGGGACATTCACAGTCAAGTGATCAGGATTTTTCACAAAACGAGACCACGTTGAATCGGTCAATTGATATTGCAGCCAAGTACCAACCTCCTGGCTATTCATCACAATATAGCCAGCAGGGGTGTTGCCTCGATATTCCGGTGCTTGATAAGCATGTGGGGCAAGGAATTGCAGTTTAAACCCTTCCGAAATGGCACCGTGCTTCATTCGTTCAGGCCCAGCCTCCGTTTGGTCAAGGTGATGTCTTTTAAACAGCCCTTTCATATATGTCTCATATGGCTGCCTTGTTACGTTTTCAATGATGAGACCAAGGACATCATAGTTGATGGTGGCATATTCAAAGGAGCTTCCCGGCTTGCGATTAAGCTCGATTGATTTCAGTTGATGGACTGTTTTTTTCAACGCATCCTTTGCATCATCGGGCTGGATAAGCGCAATGGATTGAAACGGAATGCCGCTTGTGTGATGCATCAATTGTTCCACTGTGATCCGCTGAGGCTTGCCATGGTACGTTGGAAAAAAACCTGGAATATAGCTGCTCACCGGTTCTTTCAGATCAATTTCCCCTTGTTTCTCTAGGTCAACAATAGCAAGGGCGGTAAACGCCTTTGATGTAGAGCCAATTTCAAAAAAAGTGCTGTCTGTCACAGGCTCATTCTTCTTTCGCTCCGCATAACCAAAGCCTTTTTGGTACACCACTTGGTCCTTTTTCACGACCACAACGGACATGCCTGGAATGCGCCCAAGCTCCATCTGTTCTTCTATCACTTGATCAATGGCTTTAGATGAAATTGCTGCTTGTGCATTTGTTTGGCCGGCAAAACTACTGATCCATAACACTGCCATGACAAATGAAATGTAGACAATGTGCTGACTCTTCCTCATGTAAATAACGAATCCATTTCTTCAAGAGACATGTCCACTGTCTCAAAGTCAGACGGTGTAAATTCGACCTCTTCCTTCTCTAAACAATGCTGAACCAAACGTTCAATTTGCCGCTCTACCTCATGCAAAAGCTGCGTCATGTCTGTTTCACTCAGCTGTTTTTCACTAAAAGATAGATGGAAAATCAGCTGACCGCCCTTGATTGTTGCGACCATATCGATGATGGTTGTTAATTGATTATCCAATGACGAATCAGCACCTGAAGAAAAATAGGACATCTCATAATCAGATGATTGTTTAAGTACCTGATCGATCTCACCTAAATAGTTAAACCGTAATTGTGGCGCTGAATGATCTCGAAGCTGTCTATTGATGAGTGACAACAGACCATAGCCTGCACCTTTATTTGGTACTTCACGTATCGTTTCTTTGACAGCCCGAATATGATCTGAGAAAGACTCAGAAACATTCACATTCACTGGATACATGGTTGTAAACCATCCGAACGTTCTAGACACATCGATATCTTCCTGGACAGCATCCCTGCCATGGCCTTCTAATTCTAAAGAAATCTTCTTTTGATTCGTTTGCTGATAACAGGCTTGCGTTAAGGCTGAAATTAACAATTCATGGGGCTGCGTTTGATACGCCTTGTTCGCTTGATTGATCAATTGATCCGTCAGCTCAACTGATAATGCCTTGGTCAATTTGATTTCATCTTTGACATATCCCTCATTTGTAGCCACTTGATACAATGGCTGAATATCCTGCACCTCTTTTTGCCAATAGCTGAACTCCTCTTTTACATCACCTGATGCTGCATACTGATTCATCCGCTCCGCAAACGTCTGATATGAATGTGTTTTGAGCGGAAGTATCTCTGCTGTGACCTTTTCTCCATGCAATAATTTCATCAAGTCCTCCACAAGAATTTGCCATGACATGCCATCAGCTAAAAGATGATGTGCGGCAAAAATGAGATGTGATTGAGCAGTGGTTTGACAAAGTGCTGCCTGAATTAATGGTCCTTGATAAAGATGGGTCCTTTGCTTTAACTGAAAACCCACTTCTTTTAACGCTTCTTTCACATTCTCTTCTGACAGCTCCGTGAAATCGTGTATCATCAGCGGAATATGCTGCATGCCATCATCATAATAGAGTGTGTTTGTCATCTCATGTACTTTTAACCTTAATCCGTCATGATGAATGACCAGCTCTTTTAAAGCATCCTGCATGATCCTTTCATCCATCTTCTTCTTTGAATGAACAATGATGGATTGATGCCAGAAATGTTCGTCTTTTAACCGCTGGGACCAGAACCATTCAACAATTGGGATCGATTTCACATCGCCCACAGCCTGCTCTTGTGAGATATGTAATGCCGGTTCCTGCTGGACGACTTGTGCCATTTCTCTAAAAATTGGATAAGTAAATATATCTTTTGTTTTTAAATAGAGTCCCTTGTCTTTTAACTTCGCAATAAATTGAATCGCCTTTATCGAGTCACCGCCAAGCTGATAAAAATGATCAGCCGGTTCAATCTTTTCATGCCCTAAGATATCTTTTGCTGTGTCTACGATGATCTCTTCGATAATCGCTGTTTCCTTGGACCATTCAACCTCTGTTTCCATTTGAGACAGCAATGGATCAGGCAGTGCTGCTCGATTAACTTTTCCGTTTTGAGTTAGCGGGAGCTCATCTAGTATGACAAAATACGCTGGTACCATATAAGCTGGAAGCTGATCTGATAATTTTTTTCTTAGTAAAAAGGTCGTCAGCTCTTTTTCTTTTAATTCAATATAAGCAGCAAGCTGTTTTTCTCCAGCCTCATCGGTTAGATCAATGACAGCTGCTTTATCAACTTCATCGAGTGCCATAAGCGCAAGTTCAATTTCCCCCAGCTCAATCCGGTAGCCTCGCAGCTTGATTTGATGATCAATCCGGCCAATATATTCAATCTTTCCATCATTTGCTCGTTTGGCAATGTCACCTGTTCGGTACATGCGGCGATGGCTTACAAATGGGTTAGGCAGAAAGCGAGATTCCTGCAAATCAGGTCTTTGCCAATATCCTCTGCCAACGCCCTCGCCTGAAATATACATTTCTCCTACTGTCCCTGGTAATACCACTTGCTGATTTTCATCTAAAAGATAAATCTCCGTATTTGGCATCGGTACACCAATTGACACCGATGTTCCCCCATCGTCTTGATGAAATTGATGAATCATGCACCCAACGGTTGCTTCAGTTGGTCCATATTCATTAAAGATCGAAATTCGTCCATCACTTGCCTCTGTGATTCTTTTGGCCAAAGTTGCCGGTAATTGCTCCCCGCCAACAATCATCCGTTTAACAACCGATTGTGACAGCGCAGCATCTGTTAACAGCGCCATATGAGCTGGTGTCAGCTTGATGACTTTTGCTTTTTGATCAAACAAGATATGTTCTAGTAAAAAACCTGACTGATCCTCTTGACGATAAATCACCACTGTACTTCCAGTCACCAATGGCGTATAAATCGATGTCACAGTTAAATCAAATGCAATAGACGAATACAAGGCAAAATGATCATCTGCTGAATCTGTATAGTGTGTTTTGGCAGACATGATATAGTTCACTAAGCTTCGGTGCTCAATCATGACTCCCTTCGGCTGTCCTGTAGAGCCAGACGTATAGATCATATATGCGACATCTTCAGCATCTCCAATGAATGGATGCGCCGGGTCATACTGAACCAAGTCATCCCACACGTTGTACATATTGTACGTATCGCCTTCAAAATGGTATGACGACGCTTGATCTGTGAAAAACATCTTCGCCTGACTATCATCCAAAATAAACTGAATGCGCTCATGCGGATACTCAGGATCAATCGGTACATATGCACCACCCGCCTTTAAAATTCCAAGCAGCAACACAATAAGTTCTGGTGAATGATTCATACATACTGCAACAAAGTCATGCCTCTGTAAGCCTTGTGTTTGGAGGAAATGCGCCATTTGATTGGTTTTTCTCTCAAGTTCACCGTATGTCATTACATGAGATCCATCCTGAAGTGCGATTCGATCAGGGGAAGTCTTAGACATATCTGTGATCAATTCATGGATTTTTTGTTTCTGTGGAAATCTGACGGCTGTGTCGTTCCATTGATAAAGCTCTCGATGTTTCTCCTCTTCTGTCATGAGAAGTACGTCTTTTATGTGCTGCTTAGGCTGGATGAGTATGTTCTCGACAAATAGGAGCATCCTTTCATGAAGAAAGTCGATGTCTTCCTTGCCGTAATCTGAGATTTTGTAGTCATATTGCAGCTCGATTTGTCCTTTTTCATCCCATTCTTTCACAGCAACTTGTAAACCGTATGGCTGAAAGCCATTGTAAAGCTCTATGTATTCAACTGCGTACCCTTCCATCTCCTGCACCATATTTGTGCTGTAGGAGTTGATAAAAATTTGAAAAAGCTGATCATATCCTGCCTTTGCAAGCTCTAAATCTTTGACGAGTGCGTCATATGGATAACGCTGATGCAGGAAGTAAGCCTTATAGCTTTTTTGAATGTCTATCAGACTTTCTAACAAAGATTGCTGAGGATCGATCTTCATTCGATAAGGCATTGTGCTGACGGTCATACCGGACGTGGCTTTTTCCTTTTGTCCGGAACGATTGAGAACTGGCGTCCCAATAATAAAATCTTTTTGCTGGTATTTTTTATGCAAGTAAACGAAGAGGCCTAAAGTAAATAAAGAGTTGATTGAACAATGATGGGTGTCTATAAATTCATAGATTTTTTCTGAGAGCTGTCGATCAAGATAATGGCTTTGTCGATGGCCTTTGATTTGGTCAGTTCCCTGTACCAAATAACTTTCAGACACATCAGATAATGTTTCTTTCCAAAATTGCTGATCTTTTTTAAATCTTGGGGAGTTCATATATTTCGATTCTTTATCAATAAAAACAGAATGATTGTCTGCTTCTTGTTCGATAGAGGAGCTTTGTGTAAGAGCAGTGTAAAGTTGACTAATTTTATCGATGATTACTTTCATCGACCATCCATCTGCTACAGTATGATGGCATTTGATGAAATAACCGGAATGCTGTTCGCCGATTTTCAATACGGCAAATTCGGCAAGAGAGGTTTCTAATAACTGAAATGGTGTTTTGAAGGCTTTTTCGGCCCATTCTAACATGTGTTCATGTGTGGAAAACTCATAGGCAGGAATATGGTTGTCGGCGTTTGAATCAACGTATTGAAGAGTCTCTCCGTCTTTTTCTACTAGCTTGAGACGAAGTGATTCTGTTGTCCTGATACAAGATGCAATGGCCTGCTTCAGTTTGTCGAGCTGCAACGGCCCATTGACGAAAATGATACCGCCAATATGATTGATTGGTGTTTCTGGATAAAATGTTTCCATGTTCATCACACGCCGCTGCGGATGTGTTAATGGCCAATATACTAAACTACTAGTCAATTACGCCACCTCTACTTTTCATATAGTTAACATTTCTACGAACATATTAAATCATATAATGGTATTTTTGTAAATAATTGAGATAAAATGTCTAAATTTGTTCATTTTTTAATCTAGACGCTAGGAAAGCCGACACAGTAAACAGGACAACGTTCATAAAAAAGACGACTCTTGCCCCAAAGAGATCGGTCATGGTGCTCATAACGAGGATAGACATTCCGTATATAAAAGTTGATAGTGTATGTTGAGCTGATAGTATTTTAGGCAATTCAATTTGACTCAGTGTATCTTGTACATATGTACGAATGGAAATGCTGCGAAGCTGAAAGGCTGGGCCTAATAAAAAGACAAATAACAAACTCAGCCAAGCTGATTGATTCAGCCCTAAGCATAAGGTCAACACGGCTACGATCACCGAGCTGTAAAAAATGTGATCAAACAAACGCTGTTCCACATGCTTTGCAAACCTTAGCACGAGTAAGCCACCTAGAATGGTTCCACCAAAATAGCTTGCGTTAATAAAACCCCACCATGTTTCAGGCTGATGTAAGACTTCAGTGACATAGACAAGGATAATGGCACCAGTCCAAATACTTCTACCGCACATGGAAAGCATTTCTAATATCGTTAATGTTCGAATTGTCGGCTTCTCATACATGAGCTTCCAGCCTGAAAAGACCCTTGCACCAAATGATTCAGACTGTTTCTCTTGTTTAGCCGCAGCTCCAGTATCGATGATAAAGAGCATTGATATGAGCGAAAAACTGTATAAAACAAGTGTCGTCAGAAGTAAAAATTGTGGTCCTAGAATGCCAATAAATAGGCCTCCTAAAAGCCAGCCTAGTAAAAGGACAATTTGATCAGAAGTTAGGATATAGCTATTGGCTTTTAGTAAAAAGTGCTTTTCTACTAAACGTGGAATCATTGAATTTCGAACAGGAATGGTTCCTCCATCTATCAAAGATAGTAGAAATACTATGATAAAAAAGAGAGGAATAGAAAATGTTGATAATTGTAGAATATAAATAAAAATCAAGCAACCGAAGAAAGTAATTTGACAAATTTGCAAATAGATAATAAGTCTTTTTAGCTTAAATTGATACATAAAGAAAGGGATGAGTACTGCTCCAAGTGCTTGTCCGACAAACTGCGAGACGGCCACCATTGAAGCAATGAGCGTAGAATTTGTTAATTGATACGTCAGGATGGTAAGAACGAGGACATATAGTGAATCCCCAAAATTAGCTAGGGTTTGACCCCCTAATAAAAAGTAAAATGATTTGTTTTTCATATTTATCTCCATTTTCTCTTCATTACCACCCATAATAATACATTATTTTCTACACTTCTACGTTTTATAACAATATTTTCATAATTTGATACATTTTACCCAATTTAAAAAACCGCCAAAAGGCGGTTTTAAGTTAGTCATATATATGGACGGTTGGTTCTTTGTCTTCAGCATTTTTCGTGATCAGGGCTTCTTGTTGATCAGAAGATGTGATGTTGATTTCTATATTTGTACTCTTATAGTAATCCATGACTTCACCTGTTAAATATTGCGTGAAGGCCACGACTTCCGTTTTTCCGTAGAACTGCATCGGAATTTCTACTTTCATTTTTTGCAGATTTCCGTTTTTATAAAAGCCTTTTCCTACCACTCCGGTGTAATTCGGGAAGTAATCTTCTACCTTTGTCTTGAAGCGGTCAAATCGCTCTGAATCATCTTTGTAGCTGCTTTTCGCATTATCTGAAGGGAAGAATATATTCTCCTCTTTGATCGTATCCCAATTGCCGATATCAGCTGAGCCTGCTTTCACATCCGTTTTGGCAATAAAGTTTCCTGGAACGATGGACGATTTTGGCGCTTGTTTATAAAGGGCAATCATAACAGGCACCTTTTGCAAACCGTCCATTTGACGAATTCGTTTAATCACTTGCTCAGCGATTTTTTCGCCCTCTGCCAAGAGTTTCTTTGAATTTTTCGATGAATCGATGGTTACCTCTTGCTGGGGATCACCGATATTTTCACGATAATAATATACAGAGTTCAGTGCAAGGCCAATGACGACTCCACCAAGCTGTAAGCTATTTTTGTCTTTTCGAATTAAGTAATTATGCTCTAGCATCGAAGCTAAGTATATTGGACTATTTTCATTTTTAGACTTTGTTGAACCAGAGTTTGGAAGTGCAGGATTTAAGCCTAGGTTCTTAAAGTTTTTATCTTCTTTTTCTGCTTTTTTCAGATCACTGCCTGTTTTTTTGCGCGCAAGCCAGCTGAGAACGGTATCCTCGTCTAAATGCTGTCCTTCTTGGAAGAGATAGTCGTTTGTATTAAATGATTCTGTTGCAAGGCGCATGAGACCTGTTTCAAATTCATCAATATCCAAGCGTGTATTGAGACGCTCTGCTGTTAATCCCCTTGCAGCCCCTTGTTTAAACGGCAGCACCATTTTGTAATAGGAGTCAGAGATATTGTACATCGGGATGATCGCTGTTTCCTTCGTTTCATCCGTTTTTTGTGTGACCTCTTCCTCGTCCTTTCCCCCAAAAGGTGCACACGCTGACAGTACCAGTGTGAGCATTGTCAGCAGCAATAACAACTTTTTCAATAGAAAACACTCCTCTTATTTCTTTAGCTCCTCGAGCATTTTAGCTTCGTCCCAAATTTCAATATTGAGTTCTTCTGCCTTTGTCAGCTTACTACCAGCTGCTTCTCCGGCAATGACTAAGTCTGTTTTTTTACTCACACTACCTGCTAATTTACCGCCTAATGCTTCGATCTCTGCCTTTGCATCATTTCGAGACATTTCTTCTAATTTCCCTGTAAGCACGATTGTTTTTCCTGCAAAGTAGGAATCACTTTCTTCTGCTTTCACCGGCTTTGGTCCTGTGTAGGTCATATTGACCCCAAGCTCTTTTAGTTCATTTAGCAGATCAAGTATTTCTTCTTTCTCAAAGTAAGTGACGACTGCATCAGCCATTTTTTCACCAATTTCGTCTACTTCGAGTAATTGTTCTTTCGTTGCTTGCTTTAATTGATCGATGTCCTCGAAATGCATCGCCAAGGTTTTCGCCGCTTTAGATCCAATAAATCGAATGCCGAGACCAAATAGTAAACGCTCAAGAGAATTTTCTTTCGATTGCTCAATCGACCGCAGTAAATTATCGACAGATTTCTCGCCCATTCGTTCGAGCTGAATGAGCTCTTCTTTCGTTAATCGGTAAAGGTCTGACACACGAGACACGAGCTGTTCTTTGAAAAGCTGTGTAATGACACGCTCGCCAAGACCATCAATGTTCATCGCATTACGAGAAACAAAGTGTATGAGTCCTTCACGTATTTGTGCGGGACATTCTGGATTGATGCATCGCAGGGCGACTTCCCCTTCGATTCTCACCAGCTCACTATGACACTCTGGACATTCAGTCGGCATGTGAAACGGCTTTTCTTCCCCTGTGCGTTGATCGACAAGTACGCCTGCTACTTCCGGAATAATATCCCCCGCTTTCTTCACAATGACTTGATCGAATAGACGAATATCCTTTTCTTTGATCAAATCTTCATTGTGAAGAGAAGCACGCTGCACCGTCGTCCCTGCTACTTTTACAGGCTCAAGAATCGCTGTTGGTGTGATAACGCCTGTACGCCCCACACTCAGTTCAATATCAAGCAGCTTTGTCACGACTTCTTCTGCAGGGAACTTGTACGCAACAGCCCAGCGCGGACTTTTTGCTGTAAAACCAAGCTCTTCCTGCTGAGCCAAGGAATCGACCTTGATGACAATCCCATCGATTTCATATGAAAAATCGGCACGCTTTGTTTTCAATGTTTCGATGAGTTCAATCACTTCTTCAATCGTTTGGCACATCCGTCTTTCTTTGTTGGTTTTAAAGCCAAGTTCGTCGAGAAGATCGAGTCCCGCGATTTGCGTTTCAACACCGATTTCATCAAGCTCCGCTATACTGTAGACGAATATATCAAGGTTTCGTTTCGCTGCAATTTTCGTATCAAGCTGACGAAGTGAGCCCGCAGCCGCATTACGCGGGTTCGCAAACGGCTCTTCTTCGTTTTGTAATCTTTTTTCGTTTAATGCTTCAAAAGAAGGTTTTGGCATAAATGCCTCGCCTCTCACTTCAATCGACAGAGGGCGATTGATTTTGAGTGGGATGGAACGAATGGTTTTTAGGTTTTCGGTAATGTCCTCACCCGTTGTCCCATCTCCACGCGTGGCACCTCGGACAAACACTCCATTTTCATAACGGAGAGAAACAGCGAGTCCGTCAATTTTCAGCTCGACATTGTATGCGATATCGTCACCGACTGCTTGACGAACCCGGCGGTCAAAATCAAGAAGGTCCTGTTCATTAAACGCATTCCCGAGGCTGAGCATCGGTGTGCCGTGACGTACTTTTCGGAAGGCGTCTAAAACAGCGCCCCCTACTCTCTGTGAGGGGGAATCGGCTGCTTTTAAATCAGGAAATTCTTCCTCTAGAGAGATCAGCTCACGCATCCGCGCATCATATTCAGCGTCAGGAACACTTGGACGATCCAGTGTATGATATTCGTAGTTGTATTGATTCAAAATCTGGTGCAGTTCCTCGATCCGGCGTTTCGCTGCTTCTTTATCCATCTGCTTCTTCCTTTCACTTCATCCGTTTTGTAAGGCCTTTGGTTTTATTGCTTCTCGATTGGCGCAAATGCTGCGAGAAGCCGCTTAATGCCAGTAGGGCTTGGGAACGCAATATCAAGCTCTGTGCTATCTCCACTGCCTTTCACACTCACAACCGTTCCAACGCCCCATTTTTTATGGGCTGCTTTATCGCCCACAGCCCAGCCAATACTGCCGGCACCTGTGTTTTGAATGGTTTGAGTTTGCGGACGAGAGACAGGGCCCCGTCTTTGCGGTCTTTCTCTTGTTTGGCCAAACGGTGTTTTCGTTTCTTTTTTCTCATTTAGGTTGTCCAATAAATCGGCTGGTATTTCTCTAATGAATCTTGATTCAAGGTTCATGTTCGTCCGGCCGAATAATGTTCTCATCTTAGCACTTGATAAATAAAGCTCTTCTTCAGCCCTTGTGATGCCTACGTATGCAAGGCGGCGTTCTTCTTCCATCTCAGCATCTTCCATTAATGAACGGCTGTGCGGGAAGACACCCTCCTCCATCCCCATTAAGAAAACGACAGGGAATTCTAGTCCTTTCGCGGCGTGAAGAGTCATTAAGATGACGGCATCCTGATCTTCTTCCTCATTTTCATCCAGCTTATCAATGTCTGCAACGAGGGCGAGATCTGTCAGGAAGGTCACAAGCGATTTATCTTCATTCTGTTCTTCAAAGTTCTTTGTGACAGATAGAAACTCGTCAATATTTTCTAAACGGCTCTGCGCTTCAATCGTTTTTTCGACCTTAAGCGCTTCACGATAGCCTGTTTTTTCGAGGATTTCTTCTGTTAATTCTGTGACAGATAAATATTCCTGCATGTTCGTCATTTGATCAATGAGCTGTTTGAACTCATCAAGAGCATTGGCTGCCCTTGCACTCAGTCCAATGAAGTCCACCTGACCAAGCGCTTCAAACATAGACAGGTCATTCATCTCTGCATATGCCGCAATTTTTTCAACAGATGTCGCCCCAATTCCGCGCTTTGGAACGTTGACAATTCGCGTAAAACTAATATCGTCGTCTGGGTTTGCCACAAGGCGTAAGTACGCCAAAATGTCCTTGATCTCTTTTCTGTCATAGAACTTCGTACCGCCGACAATGTTGTATTGAATGTTTGACTTCAATAATGTTTCCTCTATGACACGGGACTGAGCATTGGTTCGATAAAGGATCGCAAAATCGGATAATTTGCGCTTTCCGCTTTGATGAAGCTGATGAATCTTTCCAGCGACAAATTGACCTTCACCGAATTCATTATCTGCACGGTAATAGGCAATCTTCGCTCCTTCATCATTTTCTGTCCAAAGGTTTTTTGGTTTACGGTTCGCATTGTTTTGTATGACCGTATTTGCGGCATGCAAAATGCGTTTCGTCGATCTGTAATTTTGCTCAAGCAGAATCACTTCACTGGACGGATAGTCTTTTTCAAAGGAAAGAATGTTTGTAATATCCGCTCCGCGCCAGCGATAAATGGACTGGTCTGAGTCACCGACGACACAAATATTTTGAAAACGCTGAGCGAGCAGCTTCACAAGCATATACTGCGCTCTGTTTGTATCCTGATACTCATCGACATGAATGTATTGGAATTTCCGCTGATAATGCTCTAATACTTCAGGGATACGTTCAAACAGACGAATCGTCATCATGATCAAATCATCAAAATCGAGTGATTGGTTTTTGAGTAATCGTTTTTGATAATCTGTATAGACGTCGCTGACCACTTGATCATAGAAGTCACCGGCTGTTTTTGCGTATTCCTCTGCATCAATGAGTTCGTTTTTTGCACTGCTGATTGATCCTAATATGCTGCGTGGGTCGAACTTTTTAGGATCAATATTTCGCTCTTTTAAAATGTTCTTAATCACTGAAAGCTGATCAGATGTGTCTAATATGGAGAAGTTGCGATTCACACCAATGCGGTCAATATCGCGTCTTAAAATACGGACACACATGCTGTGAAACGTAGAGATCCAAATGTCATCTGCTCCAGGTCCTAAAATGGCTTGTACACGTTCACGCATTTCACGTGCTGCTTTATTCGTAAACGTAATCGCTAAAATGTTCCACGGAGCGACATGCTTTTCTGCCATTAAGTATGCAATTCGATGTGTGAGCACCCGTGTTTTACCACTTCCTGCTCCTGCCATCAGTAATAGCGGACCGTCTGTTGCTTTGACCGCTTCTTTCTGCGCATCATTCAGCCCTTCTAATAGATGATTCGATATTTCATTCATTCCATTCACCGCCAATTCGAACTTATGTTCTATTTTAACCCGTTTCGCCTTGTTTGACTATGATGACTTTTTGACTGCGTCAACTGTTTTTAACGCTTCTTTGAAATTGTCATAAATGACGTTTCCTACAACGACCACGTCTGCATGCTGTGCAAAGTCTTTTGCCTGCTCTGCGTTCTCAATGCCGCCCCCATAAAAAAGAACCGTTTCGTGAAGCACTGCTTTTGTTTCTTTGACAAGCTCTATGTCTCCAAGCGTCCCGCTGTATTCTAGATAAAAAATGGGCAGTTTCATCAAATGCTCTGCCACTCTTGCATATGCCCGCACATCATCTATATCCAACGCAGTATTTGCCTCTGTGAGCTTGGCCGCTTTACAATCTTCGTTTAAGATCACATATCCTTCTGGCACAATCTCTTCCATTGACATCAAATCACCGTATTCCTTCATCGCATCCTTATGGAGCCCAACAATCCAATCTGGATGGGCGCTGTTTAACACTGTGGGGATGAAATACAGATCGAAGCCCGGCACAATCATCTCATGTGTTGAGATTTCAAGCACACATGGCACAAGAAACCTTCGAACCTTTGACATCAATTGGAGCACGTTGTCCTCTGTCACATTGTCACTGCCGCCAATCAATATGGCATCCGTACCAGATTCACAAATCGCTTCTAGCTGTTCATCAGAAATCCCTTTATTTGGATCGAGTTTAAAGACATGCTTCCACTCGGTAACATCATACATGAAAAACGTTCCTCCATTCGTTTCATTCCATTTAAATATTATAACAAAATCAGTGACCGCAAAAAACGGGTAACCTCCTTTAGCTAAAAGTTTCATTCTTTTGAAAATGGGTGGTCGTGACTTTAGATGAGGATGCTGGAGAATTGTTGGGAAAAGCCCGTTTTCATAGGAAAGGATTTGAAAAGGGAAAGACGTGTTTAAATTTGATATGAAGGCTGTTTTGTATCGCCTCATGATATTATACAACAAAGGATGATATTACCATTTATGATTGAGTTAGACGTCAATGAATGTATCAATGTAGATATCGATCAAGAGGATCGAGTGGCTGGCTTGGAGTTATTTGCAGAAGAAGCCGAGGTCCTGAGGCACACACCGGTTCATGAGGATGAGTATTCTTTACGTTTTACGGATCAAGATGTCCTCTCAACCTATCATTTGTCAGGCGTTGAATTTCAATTTTCGAAGCCTGATCATCAAGGGCTGATCGGTTTTAAACTAATCGATTCTCTTAAATAAGAAAAAACCGTTTTGATCATTCAAAACGGTTTTTTTCAAACTATTGTCTCACTTCATTAAAATAATGGATGGATGTCATGGCCCCTTCATCGACCATCTTGTTGTCTTGAATATCTAACGGATCAGGGTTGCCGGCTTTTTCAGGAACCTTTTCATTTGCTCGGAACATGCTTGCCCATTTTTTCAAATGCTGTTTATTTTTAACCGCTAATAACACAGCTCCTCCAACCCCTAATCCTGCAAGTACATACGTATTTGGACGCTTATTCATGTATGTTCCCTCCCCTTGTCATCTTATTTTTAAGTTACCCCGCCTCTTCATTTCTAAACGTCACAATGTGTTCAAGTGGTTTCTCTTTGAACGAAAAGTGGAATAACAACAGCAATGAAAGAGAAAAGAGGGATGACATGACAACTACTTTAATTGTCATAGCCGCACTGCTATTGATTTGTTTGATTGTACCCATCATTTTATTGATATGGATTTGGATGAGAGATGAAAAACAAGAAGAACATTCTGTCCTACGAAACTATCCGGTCATTGGAAAGCTGCGGTTTATTTTTGAAAAAATAGGACCTGAGCTTCGCCAATATCTGTTTCTGAATGATCGGGAGGAGCTTCCTTTCTCAAGAAGAGAATATGAGCAAGCTGTCATGTCTGGGAAGTACAAAAGCCGGACGATGGGCTTTGGATCAAAACGTGATTTTGACAAGCCAGGCTATTACATTCGAAACGTCCTATTTCCAAAGCAGCGGGATGAATTACGCATTGATCAATCAGAAAAAATCCAAACGAAAGTGTATCAGATTGATCAAGACAATTTACTGAGAAGAAGTGAACATACCAAAGAGGTCGAGGCAAAACCTTACTATCTCCATCAAGACGATGTACAAGTAATTGGCGAGTACACATGTCAAAAGCCTTTCCGTGTAAAAGGCCTGATTGGGCAGTCTGCCATGAGCTACGGATCTTTAGGCGACAGGGCCATTACAGCACTATCCTCGGGATTAAAGATGGCTGGCGGTACGTGGATGAACACAGGTGAAGGCGGGCTTTCTCCATATCACCTCAAAGGCGGAGCCGATATCATATGCCAGATTGGACCCGGTCTATTTGGCGTGAGAACAGAAGATGGCGCTTTTTCCTTCGAAGAATTCAAGAAAAAAAGTGAACATGAAGAAGTCAAAGCCTTTGAACTCAAGCTGGCACAAGGAGCTAAAACACGCGGCGGTCATATTGACGGCGAAAAGGTCACCGAAGAAATTGCGAACATCCGTAAATTACCGCCCCACCAATCCATTGACAGCCCAAACCGATTTGAGATGTTCCACTCCATTCCTGATATGTTTGATTTCATTGAACAGCTGCGAAGTATAGGTGGAAAGCCTGTCGGCATCAAGCTTGTGGTCGGACATAAAGAAAACATTGAAGAGCTTGCGGCGTACATGAAAAAAAGCGGAAAGCATCCTGATTTCATTACGGTTGATGGCGGAGAAGGCGGCACAGGAGCTTCCTTTCATGAATTGGCGGATTCCGCAGGACTGCCGATTTTCACCGCACTCCCAATGGTCCATCAAATATTGAAAGAATACGGTGTCAGAGATCAGGTGAAGCTCTTTGCTTCTGGCAAACTTCTCTCACCTGATAAAATTGCGATTGCCCTTTCAATGGGTGCTGACTTTGTGAATATCGCCAGAGGCCTCATGTTTTCAGTCGGCTGCATTCGCGCGCAAGTATGCCACACGAATAAATGCCCAGTAGGAGTTGCCACGACTGATCCAAAGCTGCAAAAGGGTTTATCGATTGAAGAAAAGAAATACCGTGTATGCAATTATATCCTTTCTCTAAGAGAAGGCTTGTTTAACTTATCCGCAGCCGCTGGTATTGAATCTCCCATTCATTTTAATGAGAAACATATTGTCTATAGACAAGAAAATGGTCAGACAAGTGAAGTGCCGACGTTCTCAGGAACACAGCCATCCGTCTAGTTTAAGAAAGGTGCATTTTTGCACCTTTTTTTCAATTGACATTTTGGCTCAATCGCGTATAAAGAACTTAGACAAATGACCAGGAAGTGGAGAGATGGAGGATGCGTGAGAAAAAGGTTCGCGGCATTAAACGGAAGACGAATGAGATGGTTACAAGAATTGAGGAAAGTACACGAGAGTTCCCGGCAGATATTGAACAAGGGTATTGGCATCTTCCTCTACCAGTTGCTTATGATTTTATTTGTTCAAGCAAAACACCTCAAAAAATCAAGCGACTGTCCATCCAGACACTGATAAATAGAGCTGAACATCTCATTGAATTGAAGCCACTTGATGGAGAAGTATATCGTGTCATGGTTGCAGTAGATGCCACTGAATGATGGGGTTCACAAATCATTGTGTTTAAAGGAGATTCCTATTTTAAAGACTTTTTCAATAGACATGATGATGATCAGAGTTGGCTGCCTCTTTCCGATGCAAGAAACATTCAAAGGGAATGGGGTTTATCTGTGCCAAAGGATAGGCAAACCATAGGTTTTAAAGACATCATCGCAGACGAATATGGCATCTCTGGTTTATAGGCGAGCTAAAATAAAAACAAGAGGGTTCGGGTTTGGCGAAATTAGTCAACTCCTTAAATTCCTTCCCGTTGGTCAGTCAGACATTTACTGTTGACTAATGCCAAGCCTTTCCCTCGACCGATTACGAGCAGTAACACAAATTTAAAAATAACCGTTGTCCTTTTCGGCAATAGTCAATTTTTTGTATCTGTTACTCATGTATCTCAAAATAAAAAAGAGTAGCCGCAGCCACTCTTAATTTTACTTATTCAACAATCGCGCCCTATTCTAGAAGAGACTTTCATGTTAACCTGCCATTTCTTGCGAGAACCTAAGTAAATATCCATCAGGATCTTGAACAAGAAATTCCTTTTGTATAAACGTAGTATCATTACTTTTATATTTGCTAACAGTTGGCTCTCTGAATAGTGGAATGTTTTGCTTTCTTAAACGGTCAATGACAGGCTGTACGTCTTCAATGTCTATTTGAAAATTGATTCCCCGTCCAAATGGGTGTTTTAACTCCCCAGTGTCCCAATGGCCATTGATTTCTTCTAACATCATTTGTGTTTCCTCTTCCAACGAAACAAATATAAATTTATCGTCTTCACGCTCATATTCCAATTTAAAACCAAGCAATTCTATATAGAACCATTTAGACTTTTCGATGTCTGTTACAGATAACTCTGGTATCAAAGCATTGAATCTCATTTTTTCTTCTCCACAACCTTCTGATAAAGTTATTCGGTTAAATGACCCATTTGTTGCTTCTTTCAAGCCAGTCCTTGCTTGTCTTTTCAGCGTTCTTCATAAAAAAACTGTAAACAACGCCATTCTTGATGAAAAGGATTGTTTACAGTGAAGTCTGCTTTATTTTGTTTCGTCATTTGCCTGCTGTTCTGCTACGCGGTCAAGTGCCATTGTATAGGCATCATTTCCGTAGTTCAAGCAGCGTTTGACACGTGAGATAGTTGCAGTGCTCGCACCTGTTTCCGTCTCAATTTTATGATACGTGTTCCCCTCGCGAAGCATACGTGCTACTTCAAGACGCTGTGATAAAGATTGGATTTCATTGATGGTACACAAATCATCAAAGAATCGATAGCATTCTTCCAGGTCTTTAAGGGATAAGATGGAGTTGAATAACTGATCTAAGCTTTTGCCCCTTAATTTATCAATTTGCATCTTTATACATCTTCTCCTTTACTATTGGCACCGCTTCGCACGACATTCTGCGGAGAAAGCGGTATCTTTCCTGACTATTTTTTTCAACCTTAGCAATGAGCTTTGAACGAATCATGACAGGTTTGGTTATACGCTGGAAATGCCGTCAGTTCTTTCGTAAGCCGAAGCTTCTTTATCGTATACAAAATCGACAAGTTCTGTCATTTTCCTTGTTCGACAATCTGACAAACTTGTTTGCTTCCGATATCAAGATCACTTCTGCTTGATTAGGTCTGCCCTAAAAATACAGGTTGTGCGGAAAGCTCGGCGAGACCACAAACATGCGCCCCGCCTCGCTCAATTATTCAAAATATGTTGGTCGGCCAGCGTAACCGACAGATTCATTTTTCAATCAGGCCATTTCACTCGTCATGTCAAAGCCCTCTGCTTCAACAACTCCACATAAGTATTTTCACTTACATGGCAGTGAAGAGATCCATTGCTCACGTCTGCCCTATAACAGCTGTCAGAAATGTGGCAAAGATGATACAGCTCCACTCTGTTATATTTTAACGCATTATAGACGGAAAGAGTACAGTTTTTTTCATGACATCAAATATTCCTCTTGGTGTCACTCGAATATACGGCAAATGGGTACTTTGGAAAAAGACAAGTGTATCAATTGGGCAATCAAATGGATAGCCTCGCTCAATGAGCAGCTCACGCAAGGTTTGTATTTGCTGAAGAACAGTCTCAAATGGTTCAGCAGAGGCACAGCCTGATAATTGCAGCGGGATTTCGTGCAAAATTTTCCCGTTCTCTGTGAGGACGATCCCCCCGCCGATTTCTTTCATTCGCTTATGTGCCAGCATCATATCTTCTTTATTTTTCCCGATCACTAAAATGTCACCCGTGAGCGAAAATGAGCTGACAAAGCCTTGCACTTTGTTTGCAAAACCTTTTAGCATTGTATTCACACGCCACTCGCCTTTTCGGTCAATCAGGCTAAAGAAGCTTTGATCATGGTCACATGTCAGCTGGTTGACAGAGTTATCAATCTCCACTGTATATGGCTCCATGATGACGGCATTTCTCATTTTTACACCAAGAGGCATTGAGAATTGCAAATCGCTCATCGTCAGATCATAGCCTAAGTCTAGTGGAACAAGCCCGCCATTTTCCCATTTTGTTTCTTTGAATTGATGCTGGTTCTCACCTTCTAATTTGAGAATAACGCCTTTAGAAATAACCGAATCAGGATTTGGGTTCATCGGATCATCTAAAATATTCAAAGAAGCCAATCGACCTGGTCCGACAACGCCTAACAAGTCATCAATTTGATAGTATTTCGCAATGTTAAATGTCGCCATATTGTACGCATCAATCGTGGGCACGCCTTCTTCAAGGGCAATTGAAATCAAACGATTAATCATACCCTCCTCATAAAAATGAGGCGCTGCTCCATCTGTTGTATAGAAGAAGTGATCATAGTGTCTAAAATCACGCTCGTGCAGCTCTCTTAAAATGTTCACTAAATCTGGGCGGATGGAAGAATGACGAAGTGAGACATGGTAGCCAAGGGACAAGCGCTTTAGCACATCGTCTGCATTCATCGCTTCATGATCGCTGTCCGCGCCAAACAGCTTCATTTTTGTTAGCGTTTTCTCAGAAGCTCCAGGGAAATGCCCTTCAATTCGTTTCCGCTGCTTCTTCGTTTCTTGCATGCAATATAAAATGAGATCATCACCGTCCATCAATCTTGGCCAGCTTGTTAATTCGCCGCCTTGAAGGACATCAGGATGATCAATCCATTCCTTCCGGTAGTTGATCGGAAGCATCTCATCTTCATATCTAACTTCAGTTTGAAGATCGTATCTAGACCACCAGAAATACTGAAATGGCTGCTGTTTTAATTCACACAGAGTGGAAAGCGCTTTCTTTTCATTGCTCTGCAAAAGAAGAAATAAGTTATCGCTGACCATCGTTGTTGTGCCAAATTGAGACACATATTCTGCAAGTGATTGGGGATTATAAATATGGAACGGATGCGCGTGAGGCTCAATATACCCTGGCACAATGTATTTCCCTTCACAATCGATTACACGTTTAGTTGATTTATTTTGAGGAAGCTCTGCTCCGACATATACAATTCGATCATCATGTATCCAAATATTTGCCTTCACCCATTGCTTCAAAAACGGGTTTAGCACGAGTCCATTCGTTAAAAGGAGTGTTGGAACTATTTTTGAGTCGACTACATCGATTTGTGTGCGGATGTCATTGTTTCTCCAATTAAAAGTACGTTCGGACATTCACATACTCTCCTTCATTTGTATTAGCCCTATCGTAACATAACGAACCACGTTACGCATTAATGAAACGTTACAATTTCTTGAAATCACACTTAAAATAATTTAAAAAAGGAGATTCACCTTCAATGAAACCTAACCTTGGCTTAATAGAAGCGCTCATTAGAATTGCCTGCGGAATGACAATATGTACTGTGGCTGGGTCCTTGTATGCTAGAAAACCATGGAGTAAAATGCTTCTTTTCAGCATCATGTTTGGCGGTATGAAACTGGCATCTGGTATTCTTCGTTTTTGTCCAGTGACTTATATGTGTGAGCAGCAGGACACACATAAAGAGAAGGCTGAGTGAGACAGCCTTCTTTTTTGTGATCTCATCACTCCGCTACTTCACACCATTTCACCATCGTACCAGCAATAATTTCTGCTGCTTCGATCACATGCTCAATGTCGATGGATTCATTCGGATAATGGGCAAGCTCCGTTGTTCCAGGTCCGAACACAATGATCGGGATACCCGCCGCCTGTGAAAGTAATCCGCCATCTGTTCCCCAAGGAGCGGCTTCAACCTTTGGCGGCTGCTTTAACACCTCTTCATATTGTTCCTTCAATAGACCTAGAAGTGGATGATCCGCATCGATTGACCCTGGAAGCCACCTTGCACCAAACCATTCGACCTCTACAGGATGATCTTGGAACCATTCATGCTTTTCCCCGAGTCCCGCCATCCAGTTTTCTAGTTCCTTCTCTGCGTGCTCAACCGTCTCACCCGGCATCACGCCGAGTCTGCCTTCCATTGTGACAAGGTCTGCTACAGAGGACGGCCAATCACCGCCTTGAATTTTCCCAACGTTGATCGGGACCGGAATGGGGATATGCTGAAACAGCGGCTCGGTGATTCGCCGATTTCTTTCTTCTTCTAGTGCCGCTATATGTGAAAGGACAATGGTGCTTTTTTCAATAGCGGAGACGCCGTGATATCTTGTTCCGCCATGAGCGGCCCTTCCTTTAATATGCAGTCTGAACCACTTAGACCCCTGCTGAATCGGAAAGATTTTCATATGACTCGGTTCGGGAATGATGGCAGCATCTGCTGTATACCCTCTCAGTATCGCTGCAAGTGTGCCTGCCCCGCCGCTTTCCTCTTCGACCACACTATGGAACACCACATCTCCTTTCAGCGGAATTTGAAGCGCATGCAGCGCCTCCAGTGCGAAGAGTAAAGAAACGTTCCCGCCTTTCATATCTGTTGCCCCGCGTCCATAAAGTCTCCCGTTTATGATATGCCCGCTGTAGGGCGGATATGTCCATTGATTCGTATCTCCTTCTGGGACAACATCCACGTGACCATTTAATAAAATGGATTTGCCGTCCCCTTTCCCTTTCAATCGTCCAGCGACATTAGGACTTCCTGTAAAAGAACGGCGAGGGGAATAAAAATAAGGATGTTCTAGCAAGTCATCGCCGCCGATTTCCCATACGTCTACATCAAAGCCAATGGCTGACAGTTTATTTGCCACGATTTGCTGTACTTCTTGTTCATTTCCTTGGGTACTGTCACATTGCACCATTTGCTTTAGAAGCGTAATGGCTTCATCCTGGTGCTCTCTCATCCAGCTTCTAATACGTGTAATTGGCTGCAAGTCGGTCATCCTTTCTATACAACAGATTTGACATCAGGCGCTAAAATGAGAGGTGCCTCCGTCGCCCTCATGACATCTTCCGGCTGAAACGGCGGCATGACTTCACGTAAAATGAGCAGCTGCGACTTGACCTCAATGACCGCCATATCCGTGATGATCAAATCCACACAAGATTTAGCGGTTAAGGGTAGCGTACAGGCCGATTTCACCTTTGATTGTCCGTGTTTATCAAGGTGGCTCATCACCACCACAACCTTTTTCGCTTTTTGCGCCAGCTCAATTGCTCCGCCCATTCCAGGTACTCTTTTACCTGGCACAATCCAATTCGCAAGGTCACCCTGACTACTTACTTCAAGCGCACCTAAAATCGTCATATCCAGCATGCCTTTTCGAATGATGCCAAAAGCGGTCGCGCTGTCCATGTATGAGCCGCCTTTTGTTAACGTAATGGGAAAACCGCCGGCATTACACAAATTCGGATCTTCTTCATCTTGCACAGGTGAAGCCCCTGCCCCCATAATGCCGTTTTCTGCATGCAGCCACACCCGGTAATGCGCTGGGATGTACTCGGCCGCAAGGGTCGGGATGCCGATCCCAAGATTCACGATCATGCCATCTTCAATTTCCTGCGCCGCTCGTTTGGCAATGCGGTGTCTTAAATCGATGTCTCCCATGCCCATGTCCAGTTCACTCCTTTTGATTGCACGATTTGGTTTACAAATACACCTGGTGTTACGATTTCTTCTGGGTGAAGCCCGCCAACCGGCACAATCTCTTCTACTTCCGCAATGGTCCAGTCTCCTGCCATCGCTACAATCGGATTTGTATTCCGTGCACTTTTATCAAAAATTAGATTTCCTGCTTCATCTGCTTTGAAGGCATTCACGATGGCAACATCCGCTGTCAGCGCAGGCTCAAGAATATAATTCTTTCCATTGAGTGGAACCAATTGTTTCTCATCGAGATTCAGGCTATCCATGCCGACATCTGTCACAATACCCGCTAGCCCCATCCCGCCTGCTCTGATCTTTTCTGCTAGGATGCCCTGCGGGTAAAAGAGAACGTCTAATGTACCTGCCTGCATTTTCTGCCCGGCAATGGGATTTGAACCAATATGAGAAGCAATGATTTTCTTGACTCTCCCTTCTGTGATGAGCCGGCCAACACCAATTTGCGGGAAGCCTGCATCATTTCCGATCAATGTCAGATCATTGATATTTGCTTCTAAAATGGCATCTATCAATGATGGCGGAGAACCCACGCCGCCAAACCCGCCAAACATGATGGTCATACCATCTTTAAATCGCGTAATCACTTCATCAAAGCTCGCTGTTTTGTTCATATTCTTTCCTCCCTACATGGCAGATGGGAAAAACCCTCGATTGATGACTTCTTGTTCGACCTGCGTGATGGTCTGCCCGAATAGATGAATGAGTTCATCCATCTCCTGCTGCGTAACAGAAAGCGGCGGTGCAATCATGACAGCTGCACCTCCCACTCCATCTTCTCCAGCGCTTGCTGGATAAACGAGCAATCCATTTTGCTTTGCCGTCTCAACGACTAGATTGGTCATCTGTGCATGTGGAGGAAATGGTGTTTTGGATAATCGATCTGCGACAAACTCAATGCCTATCAGCAGTCCCTTTCCTCTCACTTCTCCGATGATGGAATGATTTGTTTGCAAATCCTTTAAGGCATTCATTAAATATCGACCGGACAGGTCAGCTCGTTCAGGAAGCTGATGTTTTTTCATATATCGAATGACAGCCAGTGAGACGGCTGCTGAAAGCGGATTGGCACTATACGTGTGACCTGCCATCACAGACCCTGACCCACTGAGAATCGGTGCGATTACGTGGTCTGCTGATACGGTTGCCGCAATCGGTGAATAGCCGGCACTCATTCCTTTCCCGAGAACCATGATATCTGGTACGACGCCCCAGTGCTCCATGGCAAACATTTTCCCAGTTCGTCCAAAGCCTGTCATGACTTCATCTGCAATCATTAAAATGTCGTTTTCCTCACAGACTCGCTTCATCGCCTCAAAATATCCGTCTGGCGGCACAAGTGCCGCTCCCGCTGCTCCAACAATTGGCTCTGCAATAAAGGCTGCAATCCTCTCTTTTCCTATACGCTGGATGACGGTTTTAAATTCCTGAACATACCACTCGACCTGTTTGCTTTCTTCTTTTGGCAGCCATGACCGATAGCTATACGGTGGAGACAGCACCGGGTGTTTTTCAAGCAGTGGTTCAAAGCGTTCTCTTCTTGCAATATGACCTGACATTGACAGTGCACCAAGCGTGATGCCGTGATAACTCATCCATCTTGATATGATGTGATTCTTTTCAGTCTTTCCCTGCTCCTGCCAATGCTGTATCGCGATTTTCATCGCTGTCTCTGTTGCCTCTGATCCGCTTCCTACAAAAAAAGACCAGTTCAGATTGCCTGGGCAAAGCGTACTCAATTCATAGGCAAGTTCTTCCGCTGGTTCATTTGTGAATTGTGACCTGTACGTAAAGCTCACTTTTTTTGCTTGTTCTGTCATGGCATCAATGATGTCTTGTATGCCATGTCCAATACTCGCCGTGACTGCACCCGATGAACCATCTACATATTTTTTTCCGTCCCGATCATATAAATAAATCCCCTCTCCTTTCACAGCCACAGGATAATCCTGATTCAACATCGGTTTGATTAAGTAATTCCGAGTCTCCACTTTGCCATTCCTCCCTCTCTCGTCAGCAGCTGCATCTTTCTTTTCACATGAATCGCAAGAAAATTTTGTATACTTGTTATAAGATTAGCTTAATCAAGAGGGCAGTCATCCTCCATTCGCCACATGCCCGAATTTCACACACATTTTTTATACATCGTGTATAAAAGTGTTCAAAAGGAGGTCATGAGTCTATGACGATTCTCGTCAAAGACGCACTCTCGCTCGATATTATGAAGGAAACAAAACTGCTTGCTGGAGAAAATGGACTGGATCGCCTCATTCAGTGGGTGACCATCGTGGAAATTATCGAGGACACTTCCAGGGTTTCAGAAGGGGAGCTACTCGTCACAACCGGATTTGGGCTTGCAGAAAATAAGGAAAGACGCATACGGCTTGAAAAATTGATTCAATCTCATCGTCTATCAGCCATTGCAATTTATAAAGGGGTGTACTTAACGGAGATCCCAGCATCACTGATTCAAGCGGCCAAAAGCAGCGGCATTCCGCTTATTGAGATTCCTTCACATGTCAATTTCTCAGACATTACAAAAGCCATCCTAGAGCAAATCGTCAGCAGTCAGCTCCATCAACTCAAATATTCTTCAGCGATTCATCAAAGACTGACCCAATTAAATGTGAGCAATAAAAATGTGACGCAAATTACGGATGAGCTGGCACATCTCACTATGGCGAACATCGTCGTGCTCGATGTCTTTTTGCATCAAAAGGCGGCTCATCTTGTAAAGGATGAAGTGACATATTCTCCTGCCTTTGGCTTTCTGACAGATCGTGAACCAATTGAAACAACATCTCTTCTTAAGCAGGCAGAGGAGAAAGGGCGGCTCGTCTATGACACGTGCGGTGCGTTTGTCCTCGCTGCATGCCCAGTGATTGCGATGGGCGATATTTTCGGGTTTATTGTGTCTTTAAAGAAAAAGGAGGCGTGGCATCATCTCGATGCGATTGCAATTGAGCATGCCGGGGCGGTGTATGCGATTGAATGGCTAAAACAAAAGGCCATCCAAGATACAGAAAATCAAATGCAGGGTCATTTGTTAGATGATATGTTGCAGCAGCAATACACAGAAGAAAGCTATGTGGTCGAACAAGCAAGAAAGCTTCAATATGATATGAGTGATGAACAAGTTGTCATCTACTTTCACTTTCAGCATCAGCACACACAGCTCGATCATCAGATGGTGCAGCGCCTATCTCAATTACTCACATCGATATTTGAACGCAGACATATTCCTTTTTTACTAAAGGCAAGGCTTGATTCCGTTTTTGTGCTGACACCAGCAGGAAAGAAAGCATTTCAAGAAACGGAGTGGTATGGCGCATCAGAGGAATGCCGGAGCACTTGGTCTTATTTTTTCCCCGTCCATCCGATTGTGATTGGCATTGGGAGAGCCTATGACCAGATCATTCTCTTTGCAAAAAGTGCAAAGGAAGCCCAGTATGCAGCAAGGCTTCTTCCTCTTCTAAAGACAGACGAGAGCATCATTCATTATCAGAAGCTCGGCTTATATGGCATGCTCCTTGAAATGAACGAAGCCGGAATGAATTTGCACGATTTTTACGTGGAGCTGTTAAGCCCATTGCTTTATACGAAAAAACAAGGGGCTGATCTGATCCATACACTCGAAGTGTATTTAGCACACAATGAAAATATTCAAAAATCTGCGGGGGAATTGTTTATTCACCGGCATACATTAAGCTATCGATTGAAACAAATTGAAACGAGAACAGGCTGTAGCCTCAAATCCACTGATGATCGAATGAAGCTGCAGCTAAGTATTATGGCGTACCGCCTATCTGGCCTGCTTGATCAGATGAGAACCATTTCATGATTCATTCGGCGTTTTCACCCATAGATTCATATCTTCAATTTTATCGAAAATATAGCAGTTGTTTTGGAAGCGCCCGGTATACGTATACCCAAGCTGATAAAACACTTGATTCATTCCGTAGGAAAGTGCACGTGCAAGAGAATAAAAGACATAGATATGCATCGACTGGAGTTCTTTTTCGAGTGCTAGAATCAAATGATGCATGAATCCTAGTTTTCTGTATGTTGGAAGGGTCGCACAATCTGTTAATTCCGCATGTCCATACGGTGCATTGATTTCGGCGGATGCCGCACTCACAATGTGTCCGTCATGTTCAATGGCATAAAAAATAGTCCCTTCCTCCATCACCTTTTGGATGTAATCTGGCTCGTTCATGGGCGTGGGATACGTTTCAAAGACAGTATCATAGAGCTTTGCCAGCTTGTGAATATCCTGTGTATCAGCTTTCCTCATCACATATTCATCCTGCCAAGTGCCTTGGCCTTTTTTGATCTGCTTCGTTTGAATGGATGCGACAATTTCATCTTCCTTCAGCCAATAGGGGCTATTCATTCGACCCTCAGTGAGAAAGAGCGACATGCCGTACGCATCACTTCCCAGGAAATAATGAGAAAACACCCCTTCAAGTCGAAAGCCTTTCTCTAAGAAAAGAGACATATGCTCACGCCTTACTTTTACAATGACCTTAGAAGCCTTACAGTCCGCTGCTTCCTGAAGAACGGACTGAATCACATCCCGCACCCTACCGCTATAGTCATCCAAACGAATTCGCTCATTAAATGAATCAATACAGATCAAGGCTGAAAAACGCTCGTTTGCAAGTTTCTTCAATTGCACCATACACTCATTCCTCTCTTAGCTAATGAAAAACTTCCAAATTAAAAATGAAGAAATAGCAATGCCAAAAAAAATTGAAATGATCATATAACTAATGGCTAAGCCTTTTTTCAATTTATTCTGCTTAATGGCAATCAACATGACGTTATTTATGGCTATGAGAAATAAAATAAGCATGACTAATACACCAATGATATATGCTTTAATAACCATGTTTTAACCACCATTCATTTCCTTTTATCTCATTGTATCCCTTTATTTACTTTGTTGAAAGAGTGTGATCGCTTCTTTTGTTTTATAATGAGGAAGAAATATCATATGTAGCGCTCTCAGACAGCACATCGTTGTGATCCTTTTTACATATGGATCTTGTAGGCAAAAGTCGCTAGTGGTGTGTAAGCGCTTCAACAAGGGCATTCGTTGACAGGTGTACCCAACCTGCTTCTATTAGAAGTCGAATGACCCGTTACATCATATGGGTAAAGATACGAGTACTGCTGCACTTTGATACAAAAAGGCTGAATATAGAAGGAGATGGTCGAATGGGTTCGATAAATGTCCAAAGAGAGATTGAACAATTATTTAAGAAGAAAGTAGAAAAAGATTCAAACATTCATAATGCGTATTTACTTGTTCATTCAGAAAAGCTTGATGCTGACATCCGTCTAGCTACTGGCAATGATGCAATACATCCTGAACAGCCTTATTATATCGCAAGTGTGAGCAAATTGTTTACCGCTGTTCTCTTCGGACAGTTAGTTGAACAGGGCCGATGTTCATACGATGATCCCATCTCGCGATACATACAAGCAGATGTGTTAGAGAATCTGCACATATATAAAGGCAAAGATTATACGAACGAAATAAAAATCAAGCATTTATTAAATCACACCTCTGGTTTACATGACTTCTTAGAGGATAAGCCGTTACATGGCAAGTCTATGATTGAACAGATACTAGAAAATCCCGAAAAAAAATGGACGCCAATCGAAGTACTTAATTGGGCGAAGGAACATATGAACTCTCATTTCCCTCCCGAAAAAGGCTTCCATTATTCCGATACAGGATACCATCTCTTAGGACTCATCCTTGAACACATCACGAACATGCCCTATCATGAGCAGCTCAAACGCCATATTTTTGACCCATTAGGCATGGTTCATTCACATTACATTCGGATGGAACCATTAGAAAAAAATCCATTTGACATAGCGAAATTGTCTGTTCGTCATACAGACATTACGCATTATCAAAGTATGAGCTTTGTATTTGCTGGTGGCGGCATCGTCTCTACTACAAGTGACCTGTTCAAATTCCTAAAAGCACTCGTTCACCATCAACTGTTAAAGAAAGAGACCATGGACCAAATGAAAAGTGATCCAGGGAAGTTCACTTTAGGAATTGATTATGGATATGGCGTGATGAATATAAAAACGGTGCCAATCTTCATGCCAGCCAAATTAAATTCTTGGGGGAATGCAGGTTCAACCGGCTCATTTATGTTTTATCACCCTGCAACAGAGGCCTATCTCATTGGAACCTTTAATCATTTTGGATACGGTTCGAAAGGAATGAGGTTCATGCTCCAATTAATCGATAAACTGCAAAAAGCTCACAAAAAGCAAGAACACCCCTAAAAACAAAACGAAAAAACACCTTCGAGTTGCAGTAGATGACTTCTCTACACACAAACTAAAGGTGTTTTTTCTATACACTTATGGCAGAATGCTCGCTTACAAAGCTTTCCCCGCTGCCTTCAGCGCACGGGCACCAATGTCACGGCGATAAAATAGCCCTGGTTGAATGATTTCTTCAACCGCTTCATACACTCTTGATCTTGCCGCTTCAAACGTGTCATCAAATGCAGTAACATTCGCTACACGACCGCCATTTGTGACAAATTGCTCATTTTCTTTTTTCGTTCCTGCATGAAAGGTTACAACATCAGATACAGTCGTTTGCAAAGCACCTATTGGTGTGCCTTTTGCGTAGTCCTCAGGGTACCCTTCTGATGCAAGAACCACACTGACAGCCGCAGTGTCTTTCCACTGTAAGTCCACATCTTTTCCATCTAGAACATCGAGGAATACTTGGACTAAATCTGATTCAAGACGAGGGAGCACTACCTGCGTTTCAGGATCGCCAAAGCGTGCATTAAATTCAATGACCTTTGAGCCTTCTGGTGTCAGCATTAAGCCCGCATATAAAATGCCTGTAAACGGACGTTCTTCCTGCACCATCGCACGAGCCGCCGGCTTCACCACTTCTTCCACCGCTTTTTGCACCACTTCATCTGAAATTTGCGGAACCGGTGAATAAGCCCCCATACCGCCCGTGTTCGGTCCTTTGTCATCTTCAAAAGCCCGTTTGTGATCCTGTGCGATCACCATTGGGTACACCTTTTCTCCATTTACAAAAGCCATCAGAGAAAATTCTTCCCCTGTTAAAAATTCCTCAATCACAACAGATGCACTCGCATCACCGAACTTTTCATCCTCTAAAAAGTCATGCAGGCAGTTGATCGCCTCTTCAAGTGTCATGGCGACTGTCACGCCTTTTCCTGCTGCGAGACCGTCTGCTTTAATCACAATCGGCGCACCCTTTTCTTCCACATATGCCTTTGCTTCTGCAAAAGATGTGAAGGTGGCGTAAGCAGCTGTCGGGATATCGTAATTTTTCATTAAGTCCTTTGCGAATTCCTTTGAGCCTTCAATGACCGCAGCTTTTGCATTTGGTCCAAATACCTTTAGACCTGCTTCTTCAAATGCATCAACCACACCTGCAATTAAAGGAACCTCTGGACCGACAATTGTTAAACCGATCTCGTTTTCTTTTGCAAAATGAATTAACGCCTCATGATCGCCTTCGTCAATCGGTACAAGCTTTGCAGCGTCTGTCATTCCATCATTGCCGGGTGCGACAAATACTTGGCTGACAAGTTCACTTTGATTCACTTTCCATGCGATGGTATGCTCTCTTCCGCCTCTGCCGATAATTAATACGTTCACACTGTCATCCCCTTAATGTTTGAAATGTCTAACGCCAGTGAAGACCATGGCAATGCCGTATTCATCTGCCTTTTGAATCGATTCTTCATCACGAATCGATCCGCCTGGCTGAATGATCGCTGTTACGCCTGCCTTTGCAGCAGCTTCCACTGTATCGCCCATTGGGAAGAAAGCATCAGAGCCTAGTGCGCTTCCTTTCGCCTTTTCACCTGCTTGTTCAATCGCAATGTTAGCTGAGCCGACACGGTTCATTTGACCAGCACCAATACCTGCTGTCATTTGATCCTTCGCAAGGACAATCGCATTTGATTTCACATGCTTGACCACTTTCCATGCAAGCTTTAAATCTTTCCATTCGTCTTCTGTTGGTTCTCTTTTCGTCGGAATGGAGATCGTTGCTTCGTCTAAGCCGTAAGTATCGATATCCTGAACGAGTAGTCCGCCATGTACACTAGTTAGCTGCTTTTCTTTCTTCTCGAGATCAGCTTCGACATCGAGTGTTAATAGACGAAGGTTCTTTTTCGCTGTTAACACCTCAAGTGCTTCTTGGCTAAATGATGGTGCGATGACAATTTCTAAGAAAATCGTATGAAGCACTTCAGCTGTTTGTTTGTCTACTTCACGGTTGAGCGCAACAATGCCGCCAAAAATAGATGTTTCATCTGCTTTGAATGCACGGTCAAAGGCTTCTGCAATGGTTTCTCCTGTACCGACGCCACATGGGTTCATGTGCTTCACAGCGACAGCTGCTGGCTCCGTAAATTCACGTACGATTTGGAGAGCGGCATCAGCATCTTTGATATTGTTGTAGGAAAGTTCTTTTCCATGTAATTGTGTCGCTGTTGCCAATGAGCCTTTGCTTGGAAGAGCATTTTCATAGAAAGTAGCCGCTTGGTGCGGGTTTTCTCCATAACGGAGGGATTGTTTTTTCTCAAACGTGACAGTGAACTGTTCTGGCTCCGTTTCGCCAACATGGTTCGTTAAATAATCCGCAATGAGGGCATCGTAAGCAGCTGTATGACGGAATACCTTTGCCGCAAGCTGACGTTTTTTCTCTAGCGACACGCCGCCTTCTTTGATTTGCTGAACGACTGAATCATAATCACGAGGGTCCACTATGACTGTTACGTCCTGATGGTTTTTAGAAGCGGCACGAAGCATGCCCGGTCCGCCAATATCAATGTTTTCAATCGCTTCTTCATACGTCACATCGTCTTTTGAGATTGTCTCTTTGAATGGATAGAGATTCACGACCACAAGATCAATCGGCTGAATGCCGTGCTTTTCAATCTGTGCCATGTGCTCATCGTTTTCTCTCACTGCCAATAGTCCACCATGAATGTTTGGATGAAGTGTTTTGAGTCGTCCATCCATGATTTCTGGGAATCCAGTCACTTCAGAAATACCAATCACATCAATGCCGTTCTCTTGAAGAAGCTTGTGTGTACCTCCAGTTGAAATCACTTCAACACCAAGTTCTGTTAATGCTTTCACAAAAGGTACAAGTTTCGTTTTATCGGAAACACTGATTAATGCGCGTTTAATCGTCATGCCTTTGTCACCTCATTAAGATAATTCTAAAAGTGATTTGATCACTTTTGGATATAGTGTGTGTTCTAGTTCATGCATTCTTTTTTCAATTGATTCAAGGTTTTCGCCTTGTTCTATATGGATCGCTGCTTGGTCAATAATCGGGCCCGTATCCATGCCTTCGTCAACATAATGGACGGTGATGCCTGCCACTTTGACTCCTGCTTGATAGGCTTGTCCAATGGCATCAAGCCCTGGGAATGCTGGCAGTAAGGATGGGTGGATATTCACGATTTTCCCTCTGAATGCTTCAAGTAATGTCGGACCAATTAATCTCATATACCCAGCGAGGAAAATCCATTCCACTTCATGTAGCTTCAGTTGTTCAATAATGGTTTGTTCAAAAGCGGCTTTGCTTGGAAAAGCCTTCGGCGTAAAAGCGAATGAGGGAATGCCCTCTTTTTCCGCTCGCTCTAGCACCTTCGCACCTGGCTTATCACAAATCACAATGGCAGCCTCTGCCTGCCACTGTTCTTCTTTTAACGTATCAATAATGGCTTGAAAATTCGTCCCGCTTCCAGAGGCGAAGATCGCAAACTTCTTCATGAGAGGCTTCCACCGCCGAATGTGACACCTTCTCCTTTTTGAACACGCCCAATGAGAAATGCTTTTTCTCCGTCTTGTTCAAGCCCACTGATCACATCAACTAAATGATCCTCTTTTACAGCTAAGACAAAGCCAATGCCCATATTAAACACATTAAACATCTCTTCTGACTTCAACAGTCCTTTTTCTTGAATGAAGGAGAAAATAGGCGGTACTGGCCATGAACCGTTATCAATTTCAACGCCAAGTCCTTCAGGCAGCATACGTGGTAAATTTTCAATAAAACCGCCGCCCGTCACATGTGCCATGCCGTCAATTTTACCGGCTTTCACTTGTTTGAGCACAGGCTTCACATAAATTCTCGTCGGTTCAAGTAGCTCTTCTCCAAGCGGTCTTGTAAAAGGTGCATACGTTTGATGAAGGTCAAGACCAGCGTCTTCCAGCAATACTTTACGTACAAGAGAATAACCATTGCTATGAATTCCGCTTGAGCTTAGTCCGATGAGCAAATGTCCCTCTTTGATGCTGTCTCCTGTCACGATTTCATCCTTTTCAACGACGCCTACAGAAAAACCAGCAATATCATATTCATCTTCTGTGTAAAGACCTGGCATTTCTGCTGTCTCTCCGCCGACAAGCGCCGAACCTGATTGCTCGCATCCGTCAGCCACCCCTTTGACAATGGATTCAATTTTCAAAGGATCTGCTTTTCCGACAGCTAAATAATCTAAGAAAAAGAGCGGCTCTGCCCCTTGTGCCAGCACATCATTGACACACATAGCGACGGCATCTACACCGATTGTATCGTGCTTATCCATTAAAAAAGCGAGCTTTAATTTTGTGCCAACACCATCTGTTCCTGAGACAAGAACAGGCTTTTTGTATGACAGCTCAGATAAATCAAACATACCGCCAAATCCGCCTAGAGCACCCATGACTCCTGCTCTTTTAGTACGTTCTACGTGTGTTTTCATTCGCTTGACGGCTTCGTATCCTGCTTCGATGTCGACACCGGCGTTTTTATATGCTTCTGACATCCCATTCACTCCTTTTATCTGCTTTTCTTCCATGTATTTTCGGCAGAATGAAAGAGCAGCATATCAAATCATCTTGACTGCTGCTCCATTATTCGATTATTTCGTCAGGACTGTTTCCTTCACATGCGGAAGGACAGTATCTTCATAAATTTCAGTCGGGTATTTTCCAGTAAAGCATGCTAAACACTGACCACGCTGCGGATCATCATACTCTCTGCCAATCCCGTCCATTAAACCGTCTACAGATAAAAATGCAATGGAGTCTGCACCGATTTCCTGTCTAATTTCTTCAACTGAATGAGAAGAAGCAATCAGCTCTTCGTGTGTGGACGTATCAATTCCATAAAAACACGGATGAGCGATTGGCGGTGAACTAATGCGTACATGTACTTCTGTTGCACCCGCTTCTCTTAGCATCGTCACAATTCGGCGGCTCGTTGTTCCGCGTACGATGGAATCGTCCACCATGACAACACGCTTTCCTTCGACAACCCCGCGCACAGCAGACAGCTTCATACGTACGCCCTGCTCGCGCAATGCTTGGGACGGCTGAATAAATGTCCGGCCGACATATCGGTTTTTAATTAAACCAAGCTCATATGGAATGCCTGTTGCTTCGGCATATCCAATCGCTGCAGAAATACTAGAGTCTGGTACGCCTGTGACAACATCTGCTTCCACATGGGCTTCTTCTGCAAGCTTCTTGCCAAGATTCTTTCTCGCGCTATGCACGTTGATGCCATTGATGTTGCTGTCAGGTCTTGAGAAATAAATATATTCCATGCTACACATGCTGCGGTTAATGTTCATAGAGAAGCGTTCAGATTTCAACCCTTCATCATTAATGATTAGCATTTCGCCAGGCTCCACATCTCGTAAATATGTTGCGCCGACGACATCAAATGCACATGTTTCAGAAGCGACCACATAAGCGTCCCCAAGCATACCAAGTGAAAGTGGACGTAAGCCGTTCGGATCAAGCGCCACAATCATTTCTGTTTCCGTCATAATTAAGAAAGCATATGCTCCTTTTAGCATAGACAGGGCGTTTTTGATTTGCTCTTTCAATTCAACATACCCGCTGCGCTTAATTAAGTGAGCCAGCACCTCTGTATCAGAGGATGTTTGGAAAATACTCCCTTGGTTCTCAAGCTGCTGCTTTAATTGCGTTGCATTCACTAAGTTCCCGTTATGAGCAAGGGCAAGACTGCCATTATTTTGCGAGCGGAAGAAAAGGGGCTGCACATTTTCAAAGCCGCCTCCGCCTGCTGTCGCATAACGAACGTGTCCGATCGCTCCTCTTCCCTTTAAATCCTTTAGCTCACCGTTTTGAAAGACTTCCGTAATCAGTCCAAGGCCTTTGTGTGACGTCAGGTTTTCACCATCTGTTGCAATGATTCCCGCACCTTCTTGTCCTCGGTGCTGAAGGCTATGCAATCCGTAATATGTGATTTGAGGGGCTTCTTCGTGTCCCCAAACCCCAAAGACACCACACTCTTCGTTTAAGCCTCTGATTTCAGCAAGCATGGGATCGCTCCTTTCCATGCGCGTTCAAGCTCGTTGACCGCTGCATGAATCCATTGTTGTCCTTCTTGATTTTTGACGGTAAATACACCATCATTTGTGACCGTTCCGACTTCTTTTGCATCCTTCACAGCCGCAGCAAACGCTTCGCGGTGCTCTGGCTTAACGGTCACAACAAAACGTGACTGCGATTCACTGAATAATGAAGCTTCGTTGTTTAAATCGATTTGGATATCAGCACCAAGGCCGTCTGTTCCAAACGTACTCTCAGCAAGTGCGACACCAAGACCGCCTTCAGATACATCATGCGCTGATTGAACAAGTCCGTTTTGAATCGCCGCTAGAAGAGCTTCCTGACGCGCAAGCTCGACAGTCAAATCAATTTCTGGTGCTTTTCCGTAGATGCGGCCTTCTGTCATCTTTTGTAGCTCACTGCCTGCGAATTCTTCCTTCGTCTCACCAATGACGAAAATCACGTCGCCTGCCTGCTGAAACGATTGCGTCGTAATATGAGCTGTATCTTCAATCAAACCAACCATCCCAATGACTGGTGTTGGGTAAATCGCTGTTCCATTTGATTCGTTATATAAAGAGACGTTACCACCGATCACCGGTGTGCTTAGCGTGCGGCATGCTTCGCTAATTCCGTCAGCAGACTTTTCAATTTGCCAGAAAATTTCTGGTTTCTCTGGGTTACCGAAGTTCAGGTTATCTGTCACTGCAAGAGGACGAGCACCTGAGCATACAATGTTACGTGCTGCTTCTGCGACTGCGATTTTCCCGCCGACCTCTGGATCAAGGTAGAGATAGCGTGCGTTACAATCTGTTGTCATCGCTAGCGCTTTTTTCGTTCCACGGATTCTTAAAACACCCGCATCAGAGCCCGGTGCAACGACTGTATTTGTTCGTACCATGTAGTCGTATTGATCGTAAACCCATTCTTTACTTGCAATCGTTGGCTGCTGAAGGAGCTGCTTTAACGTATGTGCTGCATCTGTAATGTCAGGTGCTTCGACTTTTGTTTCTAAGAACTCACGATAGTATGCAGGCTCACTTGACGGCTTGTGATAAACCGGTGCTTCCTCTGCTAGTGCATCAACAGGAAGCTCACAAACCACTTCGCCTTGATGGAGTAAACGAAGCATTTTATCATCTGTCACATGACCGACTGATACAGCTTCTAGATCGTATTTTTCAAAAATATCAATGATTTCTTGTTCACGGCCTTTTTCAATGACCAAAAGCATTCTCTCTTGCGATTCAGACAGCATCATTTCGTATGCCGTCATGCCTGTTTCACGCTGCGGAATGAGATCTAGGTTCATCTCGATACCAGAACCTGCTTTACTGGCCATTTCCGCACTTGAGCTTGTTAAGCCAGCCGCTCCCATATCTTGAATGCCAACGAGCGCATCGTTTTTGATGACTTCAAGGCATGCTTCAAGTAATAGCTTTTCCATGAATGGGTCGCCAACTTGAACAGCTGAACGTTTTTCTTCTGATCCATCAGAAAATTCTTCAGAGGCAAATGTTGCACCGTGAATTCCGTCACGTCCCGTTTTGGCACCGACGTACATGACCGTATTGCCAACACCTTTGGCCTGGCCTTTTTTGATGTCCTCATGATTGATCAACCCAACGCACATGGCGTTAACGAGCGGGTTGCCTTCATAGCTTTGATCAAAATGAACCTCTCCGCCGACTGTTGGAATACCGATACAGTTTCCATAGCCTGCGATCCCTGCCACTACTTCTTCAAACAAGTACTTCACGCGCGGTGAAGTCAGTTCACCAAAACGAAGAGAGTTTAATACAGCAATTGGACGCGCACCCATAGAGAATACATCACGGATAATCCCGCCGACACCTGTTGCCGCTCCTTGATACGGTTCAACCGCAGATGGATGGTTATGTGATTCGATTTTAAATACAACCGCTTGGTTGTCTCCAATATCAACGATTCCAGCGCCTTCCCCAGGACCTTGAAGAACATGCTCTCCTTTTGTCGGGAATTTGCTTAAAACAGGCTTCGAGTTTTTATAACTGCAATGCTCTGACCACATCACAGAAAAAATGCCCGTTTCTGTGTAGTTTGGCAGCCTGCCAATAATGGATTCGATTAAAGCGAATTCTTCATCACTCAATCCCATTTGCTGATACAATTTCTCTTCTTTAATTTGCTTGTGACTTGGTTCAAGCAGTAGTGACATGAGTGTCCCTCCAATTTTTCACGATAGATTGAAACAATTTAAGTCCGTCTGCGCTGCCTAGTAATGAATCAACTGCGCGCTCAGGGTGCGGCATCATGCCGAGTACATTGCCCTCTTCATTCGTTACACCTGCAATTCGATTGACACTGCCGTTAATATCGTCTCCGTAAGTGAAAGCGATTTGGCCTCGTTCAATGAGCTTCGCTAAAGTGTCCTCGTCACAGTAGAAGTTGCCTTCACCGTGCGCTACAGGAATCGTAATGGATTCGCCTTTTTGATAGCCGCTTGTAAATTGCGTTTCGTTGTTCTCTACAATGAGTTCAACTGGACGACAGATAAATTTCAGGTCTTTATTTCGTCTCATCGCACCCGGAAGAATGCCAAGCTCCTGAAGAATTTGGAACCCGTTACAAACACCAAGAACAGGTTTTCCTTCCTCAGCTGCTTTTTTCACCGCCGGCATGATGTTAGAGAAGCGAGCAATCGCACCACATCTTAAGTAATCCCCATAAGAGAAACCGCCTGGTACGAGTACACCGTCAAATCGGTCAAGATTTGTTTCGTCGTGCCATACATATTCAACTTGTTCACCTAGCTCATCTTGAATCGCATGGTACATATCGATATCACAGTTAGAGCCAGGCAAGACGATCACTGCAAACTTCACTGTGCGACAACCTCCTCCACCTCATAGCGGTAATCTTCAATCACCGTGTTGGCAAGTAATTTTTCACACATTTCTTTTACCACTGTATCTAAATCACGATCTGATTTTTCAATGACAAGCTCCATGTATTTCCCGATACGGACATCCTTTACTTCCTGATAAGACATACTGTGCAAAGCGTGCTGCACGGCACTTCCTTGTGGATCAAGAACGCTCTCTTTTAAGCTGACAAAAATTTTCACTTTATACATGTTTATGGCCTCCAAGTCTTTTGAAAATTTCTTCGTATGCATTCGTTAAGCCGCCCAGGTTTCGTCTGAACACGTCTTTATCAAGCTTTTCGTTTGTGTCTTTGTCCCAAAGCCTGCACGTATCAGGTGAAATCTCATCAGCTAGCAAAATACGATTCTCGTGATCTATTCCGAATTCAAGTTTGAAATCAATTAAATTCACATGGCAATCTGAGAAGATTTGCTTTAACTCTTCATTCACTTGTCTTGTGATCTGTTTCATTTCTTCCACCTGCTCAGGTGTCGCTGCATGTAAAATGCGAATATGATCTTCTGTAATGAGCGGATCACCGAGTGCATCATCCTTGTAGTAAAACTCGATCAAAGGTGTATCCAGTTTCGTTCCCTCTGGAATTCCGAGACGCTTTGACATACTGCCTGCCACAACGTTTCGTACAACCACTTCAAGCGGTACAATCTGCACCTTTTGAATGAGCTGTTCTGTTTCAGAGAGGCGTTTCACAAAGTGATTGTTGATCCCTTTCTCATGCAGCATTTGAAAGATTAAGCTTGAAATTTCGTTGTTCAGTCTGCCTTTGCCTTCAATTTCAGCTTTCTTTTCGCCGTTAAATGCTGTCGCTGAATCTTTATATTCGACAAATAAAATATGCTCGTCATCGGTCTGATAGATTTTTTTCGCTTTGCCTTCGTAGAGAAGTTCTTGTTTCACAGTCATTCAGGTTGGCCTCCTAATTTGAATGTTGGCAATTTTCAGGATTGGACGCCTGACGAGCAGGCGACCCATTTCTTACGCAAGACCTAGACGTTCGAAAATCATATCGACATTTTTCAAGTGATAGTTGTAATCGAAGCAATCCGCGATTTGTTCAGGTGTTAAGCGTGATGTGATTTTTTCTTCCGCTTCTACTAATGAACGGAAATGCACTTGCTTTTCCCAAGCTTCCATCGCCTTTGGCTGAACGGTGTCATATGCTTCTTCACGTGCCATGCCTGTATCGATTAACGCGAGAAGAACACGCTGTGAGTAAATCAAGCCAAGTGTGCGATCCATGTTGCGTTTCATGTTCTCAGGGAAGACCGTCAAGTTCTTCACGATGTTTGAGAAACGATTCAGCATATAGTTCAGTGCTATCGTTGCATCTGGTAAAATGATGCGCTCAGCAGATGAATGAGAAATATCACGCTCATGCCAAAGCGGTACATTTTCATAAGCTGTCAGCATATAACCACGGATGACTCGGGCAATCCCAGTCATATTTTCAGAGCCGATTGGGTTCCGTTTATGCGGCATAGCCGATGATCCTTTTTGTCCCTTTGCGAAGAACTCTTCTACTTCGCGTGTTTCACTCTTTTGAAGACCACGAATTTCAACAGCAAATTTCTCAATGCTTGTTGCAACTAAAGCAAGGGTTGCCATGTAATCTGCATGACGATCACGCTGCAAGGTTTGGGTAGAAATTGGTGCAGCTTTGATGCCAAGTTTCTCACATACATATTGCTCAACAAACGGGTCGATGTTCGCATATGTGCCAACAGCACCAGAGATTTTGCCGTATTCGATACCAGCTTTCGCTTGTTTAAAACGTTCTAAGTTACGCTTCATTTCTTCGTACCAAAGAGCAAGCTTCAGGCCAAATGTTGTCGGTTCAGCGTGTACACCATGTGTACGGCCCATCATGACGGTATATTTGTGCTCTTTTGCCTTTTCTTTTAGTATGTCAACAAATCTCTCAATGTCCTTGAGCAGGATATCGTTCGCCTGTTTTAATAGATATGAAAGCGCCGTATCCACTACGTCTGTAGAGGTTAACCCGTAATGAACCCACTTTCTTTCTTCTCCTAGAGATTCAGATACAGCACGCGTAAAGGCAACCACGTCGTGGCGCGTGTCTTGTTCAATCTCTAAAATACGTCCAATATCAAAGCTTGCATTCTTGCGCATTGTCACAACGTCTTCTTTTGGAATAATGCCAAGTTCTGCCCAAGCTTCACAAGCGAGAATTTCTACTTCAAGCCATGCATTAAATTTGTTTTCTTCTGTCCAGATTGCTGACATTTCTGGTCGTGCGTAACGTTCGATCATTTCCCGTTTCCTCCATCTCTTTCAGTCCATATCTTTGTGATGTTTGTCATCCATTCATCATCGAGCTTTTTCATAAACGTTATATGCCCCATTTTGCGGCCTGCTTTTACTTCATGCTTTCCATATAAATAAAGCTTTGCTTCCTTTAAAAGCTCAGGATGCTCTTTTGGAATGTCCACTTCATCGCCTAATAAGTTCACCATCATGCCCTCTGATAAAAGGGCTGTACCACCTAGGGGCAAACCACATATCGCCCGAACGTGCTGTTCAAACTGACTCGTCTCACATAAGTCGAGCGTATAATGACCTGAATTATGCGGGCGTGGTGCCAGTTCATTGACAAGTAGCTTTCCTTCGTTTGTCAGGAACAGTTCTACAGCAAGTGTACCGACTAATCCTAGCTTTTCAGCCAGTGTCGTTGCCAGTTCTTTTGCCTTCTCCTCAATGTGATCATCTACCCTTGCAGGCACAATGCTTTGGAATAAAATATTGTGCTTATGAATGTTCTCAGCGACTGGAAATACCGCAATTTCTCCATGAACAGACCGCGTGACGATGACCGATAGCTCCATTTGAAATGGGACCCAGCTTTCTAAAATACATGTTCCATGCGAGAGCAATGCGGCAGCTTCATGAAGCTGCTCTTTCTCTTTGATCACGTATTGTCCTTTTCCATCGTAACCACCCCTGCATGTTTTCAGCACGGCAGGCACCCCAAGCACGTCCGCTGCGTCTTCTAGCTCCTTTTCATCATGAATGATGCGGTAAGGCGCTACTTCACAGCCTGCGTCTACAATCCCTTTTTTCTCGGTTTCACGGTTTTGAGTTAACAGAAGGAGTTCGCTTCCTTGCGGTAAATACGCCTCTTCCTTCAACTGATTAAGTGCATCATAATCAATATTTTCGAACTCATATGTCACCACATCGCTGATTTCCGCTAGCTGCCTTATCGCTTCAAGGTCACTATATGCGGCTGTGATTTCTGTATCAGCAACCTGTCCACATGGAGATTGTGTGACTGGGTCTAGAACAGCTGCCCGGTACCCCATTTGCTTTGCGCTAACCGCCATGTATCTGCCAAGCTGTCCTCCGCCGATAATACCGATGGTTGCGTTTGGAAAAATGGTCTGCTTAGCCAAGCTGATCACTGCTTTCTAGTACAGTCTGTTTCGTTTGCTCTCTTCTCTCTTCAAGACGAGCTGCGATTGTTTCATCAAACGCTGAGATCATTTGTGCGGCTAGCAGGCCTGCATTTGTTGCACCGGCTTTACCAATAGCCACTGTGGCAACTGGTACACCACCTGGCATTTGAACGATGGATAATAACGAATCCAGCCCATTTAGTGCTTTTGATTGAACGGGCACACCAATGACCGGCAGTGTCGTTTTTGCTGCGACCATCCCCGGTAAATGTGCTGCGCCTCCAGCACCGGCAATAATGACCTTTAGTCCTTTACCTCTTGCTTCAGTCGCATATTCAAACATCAAATCAGGTGTCCGATGTGCGGATACAACCTGTTTTTCATACGGAATGTCTAATTCCTCTAAGATATCGCACGCATTTTTCATTGTTTCCCAATCAGATGTACTTCCCATGATGACACCTACAAGCGGCTTCATTTTGTTCCCACCTTTAAGCTGATATTCGATTTTGTATCGTTTGACACGCTCCCCAAACCTAAGTTAGCTTGTCAAACGCCGAACAAAAAGGCCCGATTTGCATTGCATTGTTAGGAAGCAACACAAACCGGGCCATGGTAAGCGCTGTTCGCTTTTTTAAAACGCCATGTCAGTTTTGTTCACTATCCTGCATAGTCCAGTCATTTACGGTAACTGGGTAGAAACTTATGGGCCATATTCCCAAGATTATATGAGGCTCGTGTTTTGATTTCATTTTTATCTTAACAACGGATGTTCATGATGTCAACGGATTTATCGAACAATCTATGAAGTCGTCGTTTTAATGTTCGTGTTTAGACTATTTTTCCTTCAAATACGATTTTTTTCCCAATCGGAATGATCTGAATCGACCCATTTTCCTTCTTTTCCTGAAAGATCGGCTCCTCCATTCGACGGACAGGCGAATAGCCTTCCTCTGCCATCTGGGACAACACTTGGTCGATCGTCATGTTGTCTTCCACATAGAATTTCTTCTTCTTTGGTTTTGCAGTCATTCTTTAATTCTCCTTTTCTTCACAGCCTTCACCCAGAAGCCGCCGTGAATCGATTTGGGCTCATATGAGATGATAAACGCCTTTGAATCAAGCGTTTTAATCGTTTCATATAATTGCAGTTCATATTTTCTCGGTGTTAAAATTTGCATTGCTGACCGGTCTCCTTCAAGACCGCCTGCTGCCCAGGTGGTGACACCATATCCTTTTTCCCTCAGTTGTCTTGGGAGATCAAGATCCAATTCTTTTGTAATCACGTTCACAGTAATGTAGCCAAGTGCCAGCTTCTCTTCAATTTTCATCCCGACAATGATCCCAATCCCATAACCTAGTGCATACGCAAGAACATTTTGTACCTGGTCTAAGTTATCTAGCACAATGCTTAACCCAATCACATAAATGAGCATTTCGACCGTACCAGCAAAAGCTGCTGCGTACCGCCTACCTTTCATTGTTAAAATCAATCGCATGGTGGAGAAAGAGACATAGACAATATTAATGACTAAAATGATTAAAACCATGGTGAACGCATTGGATAAAAGTTGTTGAAGCACGATTCGAACCCCCTGCACTAAAAATCAAATAAAGCACCCCATATTCTACTAGAGAACAAACCTTGATACAATCAAATTTGCGCGAGAAAAACACATATATCTTTCGACAACAAGGGTGGTCTTTGTTACCAAGAGTTTACCCGTTTTTTTCTCTTCTCAACATGAAAACCTCCTTTTTCTAAAAAGGAGGTTTTCAACGATATTTATCCAAACCGGACAGGAACAAGTGATGGAATCAAATACTCTCCAACAATGCTCCAGAGCAGTGCAATAATGACCAGCTCAACCAATAAAAATACCCAGCCAGCATACATCAAATCTCCGCGCATGGCTTCATGCTCTGATTGAATGGAACGAAAGAGCACAACTGCAATTAACTGGAGACCGAAAAACATCATCACGGATAACATAACAGTCACGTATGGAATATTCAGCATGGCAAATACAAGCCAAAGGATGGATAAAACCAAAACCGGGACAAGCGCGGCACCAAACTTCATGATCACTTCTTTCAGCGATATGTTCCCTTTTAGCATGTACTTTCCAAGTACCCAAATCGTGAGCATCATCAATGTCAACAGAATGAGTGTAAAGACTGCTACCTTCAAAAAGGCGTCACCAAAAGAATAATGAATGCCAAAACCTAATAAACGGGTCTTAGACGCCTTTAATTGAACATAGTTCCCTAAAGCAAAAAACACGCTGAATAACACAATGGAAATCCAGGCGTACTTCATGCGTAATGTTTCCGCTTGATTTATGGCACGACTAGGTGATTTTAACATCGCAAGTCCATATGAGCCATAGCGCTTAAAAGCACCACCTACGCCTCTCAATATGCGCTGAAGGGCTGAACGCTCATCATCAGCCGCCTTTGAAGTTCTTCCTCGTTTTGCAGTGCTGCGGCTAAGACGGGATTGCCTTGTTTCTTGATCTATTGTTGGCTCGTCATTTTTCATTTCAGATGTGACCTGCTCTTGATCTTTCTCTAACATCTCATATCAACTCCTATCCAATCCTTACAGGCTCAGGTGAATGACCTGTTCGGATGACTCCTATTAAAGTAGCGGAGTCTCTCTATTCAGTCAAGATTCCTTGACCGTCATACGAATAGACGGATAAAAGACCGCAGAGGTTTTAACACGGTGAGAAAATAAGACAAAACAAAAAAAGCTGATGGCTGCATCAGCTTTCATCATCTTATATGAGCTCGTCATGAACGATAGTGACTCCGCTTTGCTTTCTGAACCCGGAGATTCTCCTGATGAGCAGGGAAACGGGTCTTTTCTGTCGTATCGACTTGTGTAATATGTCCATTATGAATGGTGATCACCACTGATCCATACTCAATCCCTTTTAAGGCAGATAAAATAAAATTCAGTTTTTGTTCATCCATCGCTCATCCCCCATCCCACTATTTTTGCTTTCGCTCTTTTACATAGAGAACCTCATTTTCCAGCTCATGAATCGTATAATGCATGAGCGCTTCCTGTTTTTCTTCATGCCCCGATAAAAGGAGCTTCTCAATCAATACCTGCTTTTTCCGCTCAATCACCTGCCTAAGCCAGCGTGACAAGACATCCCCTCCCCTTTTTCATGAATACAAGAAAAAAAGGCACTCTGAAACCTTCTATTGAAAAAAGGAAATCAAAGCGCCTTTGGTGATCCAATCAGCGAATTATGTCTTTTTATCATAAACACATAATTCCTATAAGTCAACTATGTTTTGATTTTTTTAACAAAAAAACAGCAGCTTCCATGAGCTGCTGTTTCAGATGTTCAATTAATGATTTAAGAAAACAAAATATAGTATAAAGATGACAAACAATCCGTACATAATTGGATGCACTTCTTTCGCTTTCCCTTTAAAGATCATCGTAATCGGGTAGAAAATAAAGCCAACCGCAATCCCTGTTGCAATACTGTATGTCAGTGGCATCATAATCATCGTTAAGAAAGCTGGTACAGCAATTTCAAAACGATCCCATGCAATCTTCGCCAGCGGAGCGACCATTAGTGCACCGACAATGATTAAAGCAGGTGCTGTCACATTCTTTGTAACGATGGATAAAAGTGGTGAGAAGAACATCGCAAGCAAGAAGAAAATGCCTGTGACGACCGCTGCAAAACCAGAACGAGCACCAGCTGCAACACCTGAGCTAGATTCAACATAAGACGTCGTTGTTGATGTTCCAAGAACAGAACCGACAACGATAGAAGAAGAATCCGCTAGCAGGGCTCTTCCTGCACGTGGCAGCTCATTATTTTTCATTAAACCAGCTTGTGTTGCTACAGCCACAAGTGTACCTGCTGTATCAAAGAAACCAACGAATAGGAACGTTAAAATGACGACAAGCATTTGGATCGAGAAAATCTCTGGCAAGTGAATCAACGCTTGACCAAAGGTTGGAGACAGACTTGGAATACTTCCTACAATTTGAGATGGTACTGGCACAAGACCAAAGATCATCCCTGCAATGGCTGTCACAAGCATCCCAATGAAGACACCTGCATTCACGCGAAGAACCATTAAAATGACGGTCACCACAATACCAAACACAGTTAACAGCACAGGGCCACTATGAATGTTCCCGATAGAAACGAGCGTATTGTCATTATTGGCGATAATGCCAGAGCCTTGCAGACCGACAAACGTAATGAACAAACCAATACCAGCACCAACCGCCAGCTTCAGCTCAGCCGGAATGGCATTGATGATTTTTTCACGGAAACCTGTTAAAGAAAGTGCAACGAAAATCAATCCTGAAACAAAAACACCTGAAAGTGCTGCCTGCCATGAGATTCCCATGCCAAGAACAACCGAGAAGGCGAAGAACGCATTCAGACCCATACCTGGTGCAATCGCAATCGGATACCTGGCGATCAATCCCATCAGGAAACACCCTGCCGCAGAGGCTAACGCTGTAGCTGTAAAGACAGCCCCCTGATCAATTCGTAATTTATCTGGAAAATCCGGTACTGCCACTAAAGCAAGTGTGATCGGATTGACAAACAAAATATAAGCCATCGACAAAAATGTCGTTAAACCGCCGATGATCTCTCTGCGATAATTCGTTCCTAATTCATCAAACTGAAAATACTGTTTCAAAGCCAACTGACTCCCTTCATGTCCTTTTGCTTTAGTCTGCCCCATTCACAAGTCAAATAAAAAACGCCCCAACAGTTTGGGACGCTTGACTACAATTGTGAATTCAGACTGTGACATCAAACAAGAACAATGCATGATTTATATCAAACGAGTGTGAATTGACGTAGTCAAGCCATTTACGGTAGCTCGGTAGAAACTTGCGGGCCATATCCCCGCGATTATACGACTTCTATCTATTTGATTTCTGTGTCTATTGTACCAACTTCATTTTTAAAACACAATACGAAAAGCGAACATTTTTCAAAAAAATGTCCGCTTCATTCGTCTTATTACACGAATTTGGAAAATCACATCTAGTTCTTTATACACCCATCACTGAATTCTTGTAAAAACCGTTTCAGCTACATCAAAAAATGCCTTCACAGCAGGAGAAGCTTGCGTGAGCGATGGACAGGCAAGCGCCACCTCACGATGATGCGATACATTCAGATGACTGATCTTCACAAGTTGCTGCGTTTTCAGGAATAACTCAGGACCTATCGTCACACCAAGTCCTTCCCCAACCATGCGGGCAATGGTCGTACAATCATGCACTTCAAATAAAATAGACGGCTTGATTTGCGCCTCTGAAAAAATATCCTCTACATGTGATTGATACATGCCAGTTGGCATAATAAATGGTTCATCTGCTAATTCTTCCATGTCTACAATTGGCTGCTGCTTAAAACGATGATTTTCGTGATAGGCGACCACCATTTTATCTTTCATAAGTGGCAATAGATCAAACGCTTCATCTGCTTTACCTTTTACAACAAAACCAACATCAATAATGCCAGAATCGAGCCACTCCAATATTTCTTCATATGTCCCCTCATAGAATTTAAATTCAATCTTTGGATGCTTTTTCTGATAGCTCACAAGCAGCTTTGGCAATAAACAAGCGGATGCACTGGCAAATGTTCCAATTCGAATCAAGCCAGATTCAATATTCTTTGTGAGCGCAATTTCCTGCTGAATTTTCTCTACTCTATTTAGCACTTCTCTTATATGCGGAAGAAGGGTTTCGCCGATGTCTGTCAGCGTAATGCCCTTTTTTCGGTCACGCACGAATAAAGACACGCCCCACTCCGTCTCTAAACTTGCCACCGCATGACTCACGGCAGACTGTGTCATATTTAATGCTTCAGCTGCTGCTGTAAAACTGCCAAGCTCGACCACCTTAGCCATCGTCTCGAATCGAACAAAGCTCATGAGTATTCGCTCATCCCTTTCATGAAAAACATCAATTTTACTTATGTTAGCACGGAATTTAAACTAAAGACAACGTATCAACATGAAGGAAGGGTTCAAAATGAAAAACACATCTCATCAGCTATTGATTGTTCTTTTAGCTGTCGGTTCATTTGTCACAGGCACGTCAGAATTCGTCGTGTCAGGCATACTGGACATTATTTCTGACGATCTGCACATCTCAATCCCTGTTGCGGGTCAGCTCATCACCATCTATTCTCTTTTTTATGCCGTGGGTGCCCTCTTTTTAGTCATGGCCACATCGAAATTGAATCGAAAAAAGGTTCTTTTATCGGCTATTTCCATGTTTATAGCAGGTAATGTGCTTGCCTTTTTTAGCCATCACTTTATGCTGCTCATGCTTTCGCGGGTCATCATGGCCATGAGTGGCGGCTTATATATTGTGCTTGCAACGAATTATGCGGCGCAGATCGCACCGCCAGAAAAAAAGGGAAGTGCGATGGCAACGGTGATCACTGGGTTTACAGTTTCACTAGTACTCGGTGTACCGATTGGAACATTTTTAGCAGGATATGTAGATTGGCATGCCATTTTTCTCATCATTGCAATAGGAACCGCTTGTCTCTTGTTTCTTCTATATCGATTATTACCGCCTATGGAGGGACATTCCCATGTGCCATTCAAACAGCAAATTCAAATTCTTCAAGACCGTAGGGTGTTAAGTGGCTTAGCCACGACAGCGTTTTGGATTTTAGGCTACACGATGGTATTCGCTTATATCTCTCCATTATTACGACAGACTGCCGGTTTTTCTCTTGAAATGACAAGTATCGCATTACTCGTTTTAGGGGTTTCTGCTTTTATTGGCTCACGCTTTGGTGGATACGCTGTCGATCAATGGGGACCAAACCGAACCATCTCCATCAGCATCACGGTTCAGATGCTCATGCTCTTTGCGTTATCTTTTACACAATTTTCTGTAGTTGGCGTCTTCATCACGCTCGCCATTTGGGGCACCGCAACATGGACAACAACACCAGCGAAGCAATTTTATCTCATCTCCCTAAAACCGGAAACATCGGAAACCGTGCTGAGTTTTAATACAGCGATTATGAATATCGGCATGATGTTCGGCTCGTCAATGGGTGGTCTGATTATTCAATATACAAATGTAACGAATTTAAGTTGGATAGGCGGGTTAGCCAGTTTTGTTGCGTTGATGTTGATTCGGTACTCGTTCAATCGCAATCGGCGGATGCATCAACAGATAAAAAGCGAACATGTGTAATCATGTTCGCTTTCTTATTTATCGATTAGCTTTTGATGTTTCTTTTTTGACTGGAATGGTTACCGTTATCGCCTTCTGTGGTGCCAACATATTCAGTTCTGATAAATCAAGATAAAGCCCATATTCTTTAAATGAAAAATGGTTTAATGATAAAGTATCTAACTCCTTATCATCAAATTCAAAGGTGGATTGCATGGAAGCTGTCTTTAAATTCGTTATCTTCGCATGGTTCCCTTTCAAGTAATATCCGCTTTCATAGTCTGCTTGCGGATCGGGCCATGATTTCATCTTTTCAACATCGCCTAATCCAATGAATTCACCTATATTCTCCATCACATCCTGATCCAATTCTTTTTGAACTATTCCAGTAAATTGATAATCAACAATCACAGAACGGTCTTTTTGCTCTATCTTATTGATTTTGATTCCGATGCCATGGTGTTTTGTTTTGAACTGAACAGGCAGCTTTGTCTGAAGAGGAATGATTTTGCTTTCTTCCCGTTCGATATTCACATATGTGTCAAATGTCAATTCAGCCGCCTTTGGATTGATCGGCTGATTCAAAATCGTTAAATGATCTTTTCTAGTTTTGTCAGAAGACATTTGTTTTTTTCTTAAAACGGTTCCAATCTCAAGCTGATACTCATTCCCTAAATTATCCTTCATTCCATCAATACTGACTCTATCATCTTTGGCAAAACCATTGTAATCAATGGCATATTGAATAGCAGAGCCATTCACTCCATTTTCTACCTTTACATTTCTTATTTGATAACGTCCATTTAAAATAGACACGTCTTTTTGTCCCACTAATAAGGTGGTTTTTTGCTTGACAACAGGTAATTTGAAGCGCCAATTCCCTACAATATCCCCAATCTTCGAAATAACAAGCGGTACTTGCTGACCTTGTTTGATCGTTTGTCCATTTGTATAGACTTCCGTCTGCCCAACATAGCGGCCATCTTTCATTTTTTTCAATCCCTGATTGTCGTAACTCGGTTGGAAAGTGTCATTTATATGATCGAAGTTGTTGACTATGAATGGTACAGAATCTTCCTTTGTATTCAAATTCTCCACAGTAAACGTATAAACAAGCCGCCCTGCATCATAATACACACTGTTCACTTTCACAGTAACCCCTCTTGATTCAGCCCCCTCATTGACATGCTTCACCAAATCACTCTGAAAAAGAGACATTCCTACTTTATCGTGAAACATCATATAAAACTGTCCAATAATCGGTACACGTGCCATTGCTGTATTAAGCGAAGGAAAAAGGAAACCTGATGAAAAGTAAAGGACAACAAGGGCGATGACTGAATATATTGGCGTTCTCCAATTCCATTTGAACCAATGTCTTTTCTGTTCAGCTTTTACCTCTCCTATTGCTTGGCGAATCGCAGAGGACACTTCAACTGTTGGTACATCAATCTCATCATAGAGCTTTTTCATTTCTTTTCGTTCCATCGACACTCTCCTCCTTCTCCAACGTTTGCTTTAATAACTTTCTTGCTCGATACAAATGAGTTTTGACCGTTCCTTCGGGCACACCCATCTGTTCAGAAATCATTGAAATCGAATAATCTTGAAAATAAAATAGCTGAATCACGAGCTGATATTGCTCATCTAACACATCTAGTGCGTTTTTTAAATCGAGCTTGTCTTCCAAAAAATCATGACGCTCAACGCTCTCATGATGCTGTTCAAACGGAACAATGTCTTGCTGCTTTTTCTTCATCGCAAAAATCGTATGAATCAAAATCCGCGTCAGCCAGGTAGAAAAATAAGCTGGTTCTTTTAAGCCGGATAGATGCTTAAATGCTTTAATGACCGTCTCTTGAACGGCATCTAACGAATCCTCTTTATTTCTTGTGTAGAGAAAAGCCGTTTTATATAAACGCTCTTGATACATCAGCATTAATTTCTCAAATGCCGGGACATTCCCTTTTTGTGCTTTTTTAATTAGACGCACTTGCTTCATCTCATTCACACCTCCTACACCTGTTAGAGCAAGCTTTCTCTCAAACGGTTTCAACAAACGAAAATTTCTTTTCCTTACCATATGTCGGACGAAAATAGAAAAAGTGAAGAACGGTCCACAAAGATCATGTTGAATATTTGATATAATGGTAGAAATATCTACAAAAATGAGTATGTCAATTGTTTCTATTTGAAGAACCCGTGTGTGCTAGCTGTCAGAAAAAGATAGAAGGTAACGAAGAAGTGTACGTCAAGCTGGTCTCTCCAAAGAGACGAGGGATGACGGGGGTGAAGGCTTGGCTGAGGAATGAAGGGGTTTTTTATTGTAAGATATCGCATGGAGGATAACCAAATGAACAAAATTACCTTTCCACAATCATTTCCAACGATACATACTGAAAGATTGATCTTAAAACAAACAACGATCGAAGACGCTGAGGATATGCACATCTATTTATCCAATGAAACCGTGTGCCGCTACATGGGAATGGATGCTCATGATTCCATTGAAGACACAAAAGGAGAAATCAAGTGGTATGACGATATCTTCAAAGAACAAACAGGTATCCGGTGGGGCATTTCTTTAAAAGACAACCCTGCCATCATCGGCAGCTGCGGCTTTCTCAATCTAGAAAAACAGCACCGCCGTACGGAAATTGGTTATGAATTACACCACGATCATTGGAGAAAAGGCATCATGAAGGAAGCGATTGCTGCGGTGTTACGATATGGGTTTCAGGAAATGAACCTGAATCGGATTGAAGCGATTATTGATCCAGCAAATACATCCTCTGTTCAATTGTTGGAGAACTTTGATTTTGTACGAGAGGGATTATTGAGAGAGTATGATCTTGGTCAAAATGGGTTTGATGATGTGTTTATGTATTCGATTTTAAAGAGAGATTACGAATAAAACCCCAATGGACAGAGGAGAAACAAATGAAAACGGATATTCATTTCATCAAAAAGCCGCAAGCAGAATATGTTTCTTTTCACATTTATGAGCTAAATCCTACTATTGAAAAGCTAGTTCAACAAGTAGAGCAATCAGCACCCTATTTCCTAGCGCAAGAGCCCACGAAAGAAAGAGTGAAGAAGGTCTATTATCACGAGGTTTTATATATAGAAAGCGTCGATAAAAGATCGTTCTTGTATACGTCAGATGGGGTATTCCTCATAAAGGAAAAGTTATTTGAACTTGAAGAGTTGCTTGAAGCGCATGATTATGTCAGGATTTCGAAATCGATGATTCTGAATATTGATCAGATCGCCGCTATTTCTCCTAAAACGAGTGGCCGTTTTGAAGCAAGCCTTATGAATGAAGAAAAGGTGATGATTTCACGCTTTTATATTCAAAAATTAAAAGAGAAGCTTGGATTACGGAGGAAGTGAACAGGATGAGACGTTACATCATAAACCTTTTGATCACATTTTGTATAATCTTTACGACCCTCGTATTGATTTACTGTTTCACGTTTGGATCGATGCCCATCTACATTGTACAAGCGATCATTGCCAGTTCCTTTATTTCAAGTGCACTTACCTTTTTGTTGTACCCCAAACAAACGTACAGCCATAAACGGATTCTTTTTCAACAGATTATATATATCATCCTTGTGATGTGTATGATTATGACAACCATCATCATCGTCAGCGGTGAAATCAGTCTCCTTTCGTTCATCGTGAATTTCCTTGTGGTTATTGTATTATTCTTTTTGATCAAGTACCTCTTGTATAAAAAAGATCAGGCAACCGCTGCGGAAATCAATGAGCTTTTACAGCAGCGAAAAAAACGAACAACATCTTAATATGCATCTTAGGGCTAAAAATTGACATGTTAGGAAGATTTGATTGAGGCTTCTGTTTGATTCCACTACTCTGAGATTAGAGGAGGAATCAAAACATGAAACCAATCACAATCATTCGAAAATCTGTGCTTCTACTGCTGTTTTCTTTAATCATTCCAACAAGTGCAGGTGTTTATATATCCATCAAAGAAGTGACCGATCCAATGAACATCTATATCATCAATGGCAGTGCCATGCTGGCTGGGTGTCTTTTACTTCTATTCATTATTCAAAAAAGCCGTTTTCACTTGAAAGAAATAGGTTTTCGAAAAGGGTCTCTTGGTATGTGGGTCATTCCCATCCTTTTCATTGAGGCCATCCCGTTTATTGCTGGATTAAACACGGATTTATCCCTTTCTTCCTTTACGGCGCTTTGCTTCTTCATGGTCTGTGTCGGTATTTTTGAAGAAGGTATTTTTCGCGGCATTCTGTTTCAATATTTAAAACGAATCAACCTGAACACCGCCATTTGGGGCTCCGCCATACTATTCGGTCTCGGTCATTCTGCTAATCTATTAAGCGGAAAAAGCATCACCTTAACAGTGGCACAAATCCTATTCGCTTTTTTATTTGGATTTGTTGCAGCGCAAATCGTGGCGCTCACTGGCAGCCTGCAATGGGTGATTATATGGCATGTGGTGCATAATATCGTGGATCAAATGACAAATGGGCAAACGCCTATGGCAATGCAAATGCTTTTACTTTCGGTTCAATGTGTCATCTTGCTTGTTCTTGCTATGGTGTTGTGGAGAAAATTAAGGATAAAAAATTGAATGTTTAATAATGGTAGATGAGTAGAGTAGGGGGAAAGAAATGAAGGAGTACACTTCGATAAAAGAATGGTTTAAAAAGTACTATGATTTATAAGTTTCAGGCTATTATTATTTGACTATCTAAAAAACCAACTCCTTTTATATAAAGGAATTGGTTTTTAAAATACTTATATAATTTACGCCACTCAATTGTAGCAGGAAGCTTGAAGTAATGTCACCACTATGCGATAGATGTGTTTCTACTTTGTTTAAACTTTGATATATCAGAGTTTATTAGCCAATTGTTAATTGAGTTTTATCAGATTATTTATGTTGTTTTTTAAGTCAATTGTGAATAAGATAATTTCAAACTCGAACTAATGATAAGCTACGATTGTCTGTACTTAGGTAGCAAAACTGCATCTTCATCATGCTCAGAAAAAATCTCATCTACATTTCTAAATATGATACCCTTCTTTAACATTTTAAATTCATCACCTAAATATTTAAACTTTGTTAAACTCTCATCAATTACACTTGGCATAATAAAATAAGAACCAAACTTTTCATACATTAGTTTAAAATTTTCTAAGTTTCTTGACTCTGGTAAAGGATTCATTCTATGAAATCTAGAAACTACTAGAAATAAATTATCATGAATATCTAGCTCTTGCTTTTTAGCACGTTCAATAGCACTTTCAATATTAGTACCTATATGTACATAGTACCCAGCATCTTCATTAGATACATCACCTTCAACAATAGAAATTCTAATAGCTCCTTCACTATCACATCTCCCAATTCTAGATATCCATTCTTCAAAAATTTCTTTTGCCTCTTTTTCACTTTTAAAGAGTAAAACTAATCGTGGAGGCTCAGTATAGCTAGGATCTAATATAAATGCTACCCCACTCCATTTAGCTCTATCCCATTTTTCTATATCAATAAAACTAGATATAAAGAGTGACTTTCTTTCTTTTTCAGGTAACGGACGCAGTTTGCCTAATGCCGGTCTTTCAGTAGGATTAATATTTCTTAATCTCCAATATAACTTATCAAAATTCGCTTCTACGTCTACATAATAATGCGTTGCCCCTTGTAGTGGTGTTGGGATATCATTATATGAATATCCATCAAATAAAATAGGAATGAAATTATTATTCACCATTCCATTGTTATAAAGGTGTTGATAAATTAAATTACCTTCCCAGATCCCTCCTAAACCTACACCTTCTTTTTCTTCTCCCATAACACGCCTAAAATATGTAGGCGTACATACCATTAAAACAAAGTCTGCATTTCTAACCTGCCTATCCATCCATCTAGGCCACCCTTCAGGTGGAGATGTTTCATATTGATCAAGGATAGTATCAATTCCTTCATTTCTCAAAGAATTTGAAAAAGACAATATTTTATCAGCATGCTCTCTACTATCGTGTGTATAACTAATAAAAACTTTAGGATTCTCGTTCACTTAAATCACCTCTATTATATTAAACACCACATAATGGATTTTCCATATGAAAATTATAAGAATTATTTATTATAATAGCTGAACCTAAAAATAAAGCTACGTTTTTTGCAGATTTATTTTTTAAAAAATTTACTTATTATAAAAAATTAGGTAAACATTCCATTCCGTAAATTCAGTTTATTCTAAATATACCTTTTTTACCTTTTCCTTTTTCTTTTTCTTTTTTCACGTTCTAATTTTCTTCTCGTTTCTCTATTTTCTCTTATTTTTTTAACATGCTGATTCCAATCTTTACTCTCTTTTTCGCGTTCACTAATTGGATTAATATCATAAGGTAAAAAACAATTCGTTTGGTCAGCTATATACATGCCAGGAGTTGTGTCGATTATAGTATAATTATGATAGTTAAAAGCATGTGTAACTCGCTTTAATTCAGCTATTTTCGAATTAGATTTAAGTAATGTATATGGATAGTTTGAGAGCATAATCTCTTCGTTATTCTGAATTTCTTGATTTTCTATATCGGGGTCCCACAGGAACACTAAAAACATCCCCGATCCAAACCTCAGAATACCTGACTGACTTAACTTAGAAAATGATATTTTTTCTAAATTGTCTCGGACTTTAAAAGTTAACTTCTTTGATTCTATGATTTCAAATACACTATCCTTTACAATAAAAGGGTTGAAATATACTCCTAATTTCAAATTATCAAAGAAAAATTCTGGAAGAGGGTTCATATCAATTGAAAGTCCAGAAAAGATAGAAAAGTGCAATAGTGGTATTTCAGTTTTACCAAGAATATAGTCTAAATTCTTTTCAAACCATGTTGTATCAATTTTATTACTTCTAGCAACATTGTAAAGTATCTTCAATAACCATTTAGAAAGCGTTAGAAAATCATATTGAATTGATAGGTAATCGGTTGCTTCATAAGTTTTCACAAAATACTCCTTAACCATCTTTGCCCCATATGTGTCTAATTCTGATAAAGTCTCGTTATTGCAAATATTACATACATCATTTATTACAATTCTATCACCTTTAAAACATTTATCATGTACATAATTAATATCACATTCTGGGAACAAATTGAGAAGTGACATAGGTATCAAGTGTTCTCCTGTAAGTTGTCTTTTCTCTTTACAATAAGTACATACCATAAAACACACCCCTCACATTTGTAAATATAACCATTAAATTCATATTATTATCATACCATTAAAATTTCTTTGTGGTTTAATCCCTACACAACAATTGTTATTGGTTCACTAGCTCTCATCTGTTTATAATTTTTTTACATATACAATAGCTTTCTGTTTACTTCATCATTGAATTTAACGTAACTCTAAATCCACCATATTTTCTAGCTCATCAAAAATTCCCTTCTCAACAAGTTACTAAAGAAACACTTTGCATCCTCACCTAATATTTAATGAATAAGAAGTCATTAATCACCTCAATAATTTAGAATATAAAAAACCCCCTTTTATTCACGAATTAACGTAAATAAAAGAGAGTAATTATTCTATGTTAATTGCTCCGCACGGAGATTAATAATTCTTTCGAAACGTCACCATTAACATTAAAGTATCAAAGTTCTCGACCTATCTCGTATCTCAATAGTGCAAGTCTACTCCCACTCAATCGTAGCAGGCGGCTTACTCGTAATATCATACACAACACGGTTAATATGCTTCACTTCATTCACGATACGAGTTGAGATCTTTTCAAGCACGTCCCAAGGGATTCTTGCCCAGTCACTCGTCATTCCATCAATTGAAGTAACGGCACGGATGCCGATTGTGTAGTCATATGTTCTTGCGTCACCCATGACACCAACGCTGCGGATGTCTGGGAGAACGGTGAAGTATTGCCAGATGTCGCGCTCGAGGCCGAAATTCGCAATTTCTTCGCGAAGAATGGCGTCAGATTCACGGACGATTTCTAGTTTTTCTTCAGAAATTTCGCCTAATACACGGATACCTAGTCCTGGACCTGGGAATGGCTGTCTCCAGACGATGTCGTCAGGAATGCCTAGCTCTGAACCTAGGGCACGGACTTCATCCTTGAATAGTGTATTGAGCGGCTCAATCAATTCAAATTGCATGTCTTCTGGAAGACCGCCTACATTGTGGTGAGATTTGATTGTTTGTGCCGTTGCTGTTCCGCTCTCAATGATATCTGTGTAAAGTGTTCCTTGTGCTAAGTAGTCAATTCCTTTTAGCTTGTCCGATTCATCATCGAATACATAAATGAATTCGTTACCGATGATTTTACGTTTTTGCTCAGGATCAGACACACCTTTTAGCTTGTTTAAGAAACGATCTTTCGCATCTACTTTAATGACGTTCATGTTGAAACCTTCGCTAAATGTTTTCATAACCCCTTCTGCTTCGCCTTTGCGAAGAAGACCGTGGTCAACGAAAATACATGTTAGCTGATCACCGATCGCTTTGTGGATTAACACCGCCACAACAGATGAATCAACACCGCCGCTTAGTGCGCACAATACTTGTTTGTCGCCTACTGTTTGACGGATTTTCTGCATTTCGATTTCAATGAAGTTCTCCATTGACCATTTGCCTTCACAATCACACACACCAAAGACAAAGTTTTTCAATAGGTCGTTGCCGTACTCAGAGTGACGAACCTCTGGGTGGAATTGAACGCCATAGAAATTCTTCTCAGCAAAGCTCATCGCTGAGTTTGGACAATGTGCACTTGTTGCATCGACTGTAAAGCCTTCTGGCACTTCGACAACAAGGTCACCATGGCTCATCCAAACGACTTGCTCATTTGGAAGGTCTTTGAATAAAGCAGGTGTTCCGTTAATGTGGATATCCGCTTTCCCATATTCACGCTGGCTTGCTGCTTCTACTTTCCCGCCTAAATAGTGAGTCATGAGCTGCATGCCGTAGCAAATGCCTAGAACCGGGATGCCTAGATCAAAAATCTTTTCGTCACAGCGGAAAGATCCTTCATCGTATACACTGTTTGGTCCACCAGAAAGGATGATTCCTTTAGGCGCTATTTCTTTAATTTCTTCAGCAGTTAAAGTGTGCGGATGAAGCTCACTGTACACACCAAATTCACGAATACGACGTGTGATCAGCTGGTTGTACTGACTGCCGAAATCGAGAACCAAAATCATTTCATTTACTAAATTTGTCATGGTGTCACCTCTATGTCCAATTTAATTTTATAAACGCACAGAAAAAATGAGAGGAGAAAACCTGCTCTCAGTGTGAAATCACGCTTTTGAAGCGCCCAGACTCACATCCGAACGCTTCAATTTCATGTATTTTAGAAGGTTTTAATATTCACCTATTCTAACAACAGGAAGGTACGCGGTCAAGACTATCTCCTGTTTATTAAATTTTCCCATAACTTTGCGGATTGCTTCCAAAGCGTCGACGCATCCTCTCGTCGATAGAGTGCCCGCTCATAGAGCTGTGTCAGCTCTGACATCTGTTGATCTTCATTCTTTCCATCTATGACAGAAGCGAATTCTCTCAATGTCATGCCTGGCTTCTTCTCGATCCCTCTGCGCTTCAGCTGCTTTAATAAGGCGGCATACGCATAGAAGAATGCTTCCTCGTCAGGCAGGCGTTTCACCTTTCGTACAATGAAGAATGGTAGCCATCTTGCCCTGAATCGATAAAGCATCCAGCTGATCAAACCGAGAAGGGCAACAGCACCTGCCACATACCCCAAGATCGAACCAACATGCACCATACTTGGCTTTGTTTGAGCTGTTTGTTCCTTTGGTTTTGCCGGCTGCTCTGTCTCCTGCGACTGCGGCTGGTCTTGCGGCTGATCTTCGCTTGCATCAGCACTAGACTGATCTTCTTCTTCCTTTTGATCATCCGTTTGATCGCTAGAAACGGCTTCATTCGTAAATGTCTCTGGGTTCGTAAATCCTTTTGTCGGTTCAAAGGTCACCCAGCCTCTGTTTGGAAAATAGACCTCTACCCATGAATGTGCATTGTTATTGGTCACTTCATACACATTGTTTCCATCCATTTGTGTTTCATATAACTGACCAGACGTATACCCTTTCACCCATCTCGCCGGAATACCGATCGAACGAAGCATCACAATCATAGAGGATGAAAAATTATCACAGTAGCCAATCATCGTATCAAATAAAAATTGATCCACATAATCTTCGTTACGCCCAGGGACTGCGACATTTTGCGTTTCATATGAAAACTTCGCAGATCCTAAATAATCCTCAATCGCTTTGGCTTTATCATACATATTATCCTTCGTTTCCGTTAAGCTGTTTGCCAATGTTTTCACACGCTCTGGCAATGAGGATGGGAGCTGTAAATATTCACGTCCCACTTGTTGATTTACCTGTTGTTTTGAAGGCACTTTGATCCTCTGTAAATCTTCAAGGATAAATGTAGGTGATAAGAAGCTGATTTGATAGTTCCCTAAATTCTTGGGCGGGTTTTGATTAGACGGTACAATTTTCTCCGTTTTCCCCATCATTTGAAGGGGGATGTTTTCCATTGGTGTCAATGAAATCGTCCCAATCGGATAGACGGCATGATTAAATCGATAGTCCGATTCCATATCGACTCTCGTCTCATGCTCCTCTGTTTTCACACGATTGGTAAACCACCTATTTGGCACCTCAGCGTCCTTTAACCGAGTAGGCTTTGTATCATTTGAAGCATCCTCCCAGCCTTTTCCCGTGTAAATACTTTTTGTTTCTACACGAAAATAAGACGGCTCCTTTCCGCTCCATTTAAACACCGGTGTACGGTCCTCACTAAACGGCCCGCCAAGCGTTGAATCGTCTGTACTATATCCCACCTTATTCTGCCCGGTAGTGCCATCTTGATTCGTGACCGCCTTAAAAAACGGGACAGGATCAGGCCATTTCGGATCAGACTTTGGCAAAGAAGCACCGAGCGACGCTGATATGAGGACAAGCACCATCATCGGCAAAAACCACTGTAGACGCGCTTTATGTGACACCCGCACACCTTCAGCCGAACGAAGTCGATCGAAATACAGCAACCCAAGCAAACAAAAGCCAAACACCATAATACGAACGATCGCAAAGGTCGCATCATATGGCGTAAACGTATCAAGTATCGTGACATACACAATCGTCATGAGTAAAAAGAAAAAGATACGCTGCTGATAGACCACCCAATAATGAAGCAAATAGACAAGCAGCCAAAGCAAAATATAAAACAACAATGTGCGGAAAGACGGATACATGTCACTCCACATTCCTGTGCTCATTAACGTGATATTGTCTTTGATATCGGCAAACAAAGCAGCCGGATAGCCTGGCTCTGATTGATAAAAGATCAAATATAAGGCAAGCAAGATCAATCCAGCACAAATCGGAAACGTCACATACCACTTTAGACGAAAGAATGTAAACAAACAGGTAAGCCCTATAAAAATGATGAAATAAGACGTATGACTCGTCTCTGTAAAATCTTGAAGCGGACGAAGCCACTCCCATAGCAGCAGAAATGCTACAGCATAATAGATGAACAACTCAAAACGGCTTTGCCGCTGATGCGTATGCAGCATAAATGTTTATCACCTCACAGTTCTTTCGTGCAGCTTTTCTTCAAATAAAATGGTGGTGCGTATTCCAGAAGCCTTGAGCCGGTCTACAAGCAGTTTTTCTTTTGTCGTCAATCGGTCAACGGCTCTCTTCACTAAAAGAACGGTGATGTTCTTTTTGTTTCGATTCCCAAGAAGACTGGCAGCAAGCTCCTCCTGCAGCTGACCCGTGATGACATATTTCCCTGAATGCTGATACTCACTCGCTGCTAACGGCTTATATTCTGGTGCGCGAGAAGGCTGATACTGCACCCTTGTTAAATAATAAAGCATGTCCTGTAAATGAAGTTCTCCTTGATCGACTCGAAATGCATGCTGATCTCCAAGAGGAACAAGACCTGCCGGCACCCCTTTTTTCACAGCCGTTTGGAGAACAGATGCTGCAATAGACACCACCGTCTCAAAAACGACTTCATCTGTAAAATCAGCAAACACGACAAGGTCCTTTGTCTGATTCTGTTCAAACTCCTTCGTCATCAGCTGGCCTCTTCTGGCCGTCGTCTTCCAGTCCACCCAAGCAAAACGGTCTCCTTGCTGGTATTCCCGCACACCTGTTGTGACATTGGTCGGTTCATTTAACCACGAGTGAACCGCTTTGCCTCCGTTTTCATTCACTGAATCAGCAGACTCAACTGGGAGATCCAGCATCTTTGGATAAACAAGGAGCTTTTTTTCTAACGGAATGATTACTTCTTTTTCAACAAAACCAAACATATCACCCGTTTTGATTCGGACCGCTGTCAAATGGTGCTCACCCCGCGCAATATCATTCAATTGATAAGAAAAGCGCCACATCTTCCGAAACCATGGAAACAGCATTTGCTTCATTTCAATCTGTTCCTGCAAGTGGAAGGTGTCCGGCGGATCATCCTCAATAATGACGTAAACGTATGGAAATGGGTTTGTCCGCTTGATTTCAAGATCAACAGACAGCATATCCCCCGCCTTCAACCGGGTGTGCTGTAATGTCCTTTTGGCTGTCGCCCGAAGCGGAACGAGCGCAAACATCAAAGCATACAAAGCATATGGTAAAAATGCATAAAAAAGGAACCAGCTCACAAAGCCGCCCTGAAACATGGCATAGCAAAAGGCTGCCGCAGTAAGAATGATGAGCATCATCACGCGTAACCATAATGAAACAGCTAAACGGTCTTGTGGCTTCATTGAGTCATCGACTTTTGAACTGGTACGCCAATTTGCTCAAGCAGCTGTCGCAGCAGTGTCTCCGCCTTCTTCCCTTCATACGTCGCTTCTGACGTCAAAATCATTCGATGCGGCAATGTATAAGGCGCTAAATACTGTACATCATCTGGAATCACATAATCCCGCTGATTCAAAAGCGCATACGCCTGAGCCGCTTTCATAAGTGCAATCGATCCCCTTGGACTAACGCCTAAATAAACAGATGGGTGATGACGTGTCGCTTGGGCAAGTTCCACAATATATTCTTTAATAGATGCATCGACATGCACTTTCTGAACGGCTTGCTGCAAAGCATGGATATGCTCCTTCGCCATCACAGCCTGGAGCGTATCGATCGGAGATTGCTTCTCCTGCAAGTTGAGCACTTCTAGCTCCTCCAGCATGGTCGGATACCCCATCTGCAGCTTGAATAAAAACCGGTCCATTTGCGCTTCTGGCAGTGGATAGGTTCCTTCATATTCCACCGGGTTTTGCGTGGCCATGACAAAGAAAGGATCCGCAAGCGGCATTGTGTCTCCGTCCACCGTGACACTGCCCTCCTCCATCGCTTCAAGCAGTGCTGATTGTGTTTTAGGAGAGGTCCGGTTGATCTCATCCGCCAAAATAATCTGCCCCATAATCGGTCCTTGCCTAAATTCAAATTCATTTGTCTTTTTATTATAAATCGACACACCTGTCACATCTGAAGGCAAAAGGTCAGGAGTGAATTGGATTCGCTTAAACTCACAGCCAATTGATTTTGCCAAAGCACGAACCATCATCGTCTTCCCAACGCCAGGCACATCCTCTAATAACACATGTCCCTTCGCCAAAATCGCAACAAGGCTTAATATCGCAATGTCTTTTTTCCCAACCATGACTTTATTGATGTTATCTACGATTTTTTGTAAATCTGAATGCATTGGTTCATCAAATGCCATCCTGATCCTCCTATCACGTTTCCGTCAATTTTCATATAGTCTAACTTTACCATACAACGCGCGTTTGCATAAAACATCAGCACGTCAGAAAAAGAAAAGAAGCCTTCTCACGATGGAAAAGACTTCTTCTCTTCTTTAGGCGCACTTGCTGGCTCCATATGAACATGAGAATGTAAAATATCATGTTCTTTTTTCATTCTACGTTCGATTTCATCTGCAATCTCATGACTTTCTGCAATGTTCAAATGCGGCTCTACCTCAACTACTACGTCAACATGAACTGTGCTTCCAAGATAACGGGCCTTAATATCTTTCAAATCGCCCACTCCTGGTGTCTCTTCAATGGTCTCTTTATATTTTGACATATCTTTTATATGAAAACCGTCAGTTAACGAATGAGAGGCATCTCTGAAAATTTCCCAAGCCGTTTTACAAATAATTAAGCCAATGACAAACGCAGCAAGCGTATCAATCCATGCCAGCTGAAATTGGGAGGCGATGATCCCTATAAATGTCCCGATGCTCACATACGCATCTGATTTATTATCAGCAGCTGCCGCATGAAGTGCCTGGCTATTGATTCGTTTGGACAGATTGCGGTTGTATATATACACACCGTACATCACAACAGCACTTCCCGCTGCCGTCCAAGCCGCGATCATATCAGGCGTTTGATGCTTAGATGAGAAAAGCGACTGGCCTGCACTCAGCAGAACCTGAAGCCCAACAAGCATCATAATAAAGGAAGCCACAAGTGACGCAATATTTTCAGCTCTAAAATGCCCGTATGGATGATCTTCATCAGGCGGCTTCTGAGAAATACGCAGCCCAACAAGCACGGCAAGAGATGCAATAATATCGGTCGTATTATTCAATCCATCTGCCGAAAGAGCTTCTGAATGAAACACATATCCAATGATGAGTTTGACTGCAGATAAGATCACATAGGCAATGATGCTGACCCAAGCTCCTGTTTCACCTTGTCTTAATTCGTTATAGCGCTCCATGTCGAACAGAGCCTCCTCACACATAACTTTTCTATTATTTATCTTACAAAGCAAAGCCCATGTGGGTCTACAGCAACATGATTCGCTTGCGTCAGCAAAATAGGATACATAGAAATGTGTTGACCTAAGTAAACTTATTTTTATAAGGTCAATCGACCTCAAAACCTACTCCCATCAACATTTTTCTTTTCCGTTCCGAAATTTGCATATGAGCAACATTACTTCCCTTTAAAATTATCAGAATATTTTTATTTTAAGACGCAACTTTTTTCCCCACTTTCTTCTGCTATTTTTAAGAATGAACTGAGGGAAAAGAGGGAACATAATCTCTCAAATCCTTTATACTTTTTAACATCATGTTAAGAGGTTTGAAATGTCAGTTTGATAACCTGTCCAATGCTGAATGACAATTCAGTGTGATAAAATTTAAAATATTCTAAAAACAAATTCTCTACGAAAGAGAAGTGTTTGGAGGTAAAGAAATGTCCAACATGACAAACGGTCTTCAAAAAAACCTTAAGACAAGACATATTTCAATGATCTCCATTGCCGGGGTCATTGGGGCAGGGCTATTTGTTGGTAGCGGCGCTGTCATTCATTCTGCAGGGCCTGGATCCATTCTTTCCTATTCATTTGCCGGACTTCTGGTCATCTTTATTATGAGAATGCTTGGAGAAATGGCGTGTGCCTATCCGACAAGCGGTTCTTTCTCACAATATGCAAGCGACGCCATCGGCCCATGGGCTGGCTTTACAATCGGCTGGCTTTACTGGTTCTTCTGGGTGATCGTCATCGCCATCGAGGCGATTGCCGGTGCTGCCATTATTCAATACTGGTATGGAGATGCACCTGTTTGGCTCACAAGTCTAATCCTCACAATCCTCTTAACATTGACAAATATCTTTTCTGTTAAATCTTTTGGCGAATTTGAATATTGGTTTTCATTAATTAAAGTCGTCAGCATTATTCTCTTTCTACTCATTGGTTTTGCATTCATCTTTGGTTTTGGCGGTCATCATACTGTAGGTCTTGCGAATTTAACGGGGAACGGCGGTTTTCTTCCCAACGGATTCAGCTCTGTTTTACTCGGGATCGTCGTCGTCATCTTTTCCTTCATGGGAACTGAAATTGTGGCAATTGCGGCCGGCGAATCAGCTGACCCTGTCAAATCTGTTACAACGGCTACTCGCTCTGTTGTATGGCGTATTATTATCTTCTATGTCGGATCGATCGCTGTCGTTGTCACCTTGCTTCCATGGGATTCAGCGAGTATTTTAACAAGCCCATTCGTTGCTGTGTTAGAATACATCGGCGTCCCATCAGCCGCTCAGGTCATGAACGTCATTGTCTTAACAGCCGTTCTTTCTTGTTTAAACTCCGGCTTGTACACAACGTCCAGAATGCTTTATTCATTAGCGGAAAGAGGCGAAGCGCCGAAACGCTTTATGAAAATCAGCAAGCGTGGTGTTCCTATAGCGGCTACAGTCGCAGGGACCTTCTTTTCCTATATTGCCGTCATGATGAACTACTTTTATCCTGAAACCATCTTTTTGTTCTTAGTCAATGCATCTGGTGCCATTGCACTTCTTGTCTACTTGGTCATTGCCGTTTCGCAATTAAGAATGCGTCGTAAAATCGAAAAAGAAAATCCAGAACAACTCAAAATCAAAATGTGGCTGTTCCCATACCTCACGTACTTTACCATTTTGGTTATTTGCGCAATTTTGGCTTCTATGCTGTTTATCGAATCGATGAGACCACAGCTCATTTTGACAAGTATCATTACCTTTGGTGTGCTAGCCGCTTATTTTATCTTTAAACCGAATAAAAAAGTGCCTGCAAATGCGGCGCTTGAAAATAAACACCCTTAATTCTCCCGCTGAAAAGCGGTTTTTTTTATTTTATTCACCTATTTTGATGTCCGCACTTATAATGTATCAAATTGAATTTGAAGTGAGGATTAGTGAACATGAACCTAGAAAAATTTGTCGACGAGCTGCCCATTCCAGAAGTAGCGGAGCCCGTCAAAAAGAACCCAAGACAAACATATTATGAAATCGCTATGGAGGAAGTGTTCTTAAAAGTTCATAGAGACCTGCCCCCAACTAAGCTATGGACCTATAATGGCAGTTTGCCTGGTCCAACCATTAAAGCAAATCGAAATGAAAAGGTTAAAGTAAAATGGATGAATAAATTGCCGCTTAAGCATTTTCTGCCGGTCGATCACACCATTCACGAAGGCCATCATGACGAACCAGAAGTCAAAACCGTCGTTCATTTACATGGCGGGGTCACACCAGCAAGCAGTGACGGTTATCCAGAAGCTTGGTTTTCACGAGACTTTGAAGCGACAGGTCCCTTCTTTGAACGGGAGATTTACGAATACCCGAATCATCAGCAAGCCTGCACATTGTGGTATCACGATCATGCAATGGCATTGACGCGATTAAATGTATACGCCGGCTTAGCTGGGTTTTACTTGATCTCAGATGCGTTTGAAAAGTCGTTAGAATTACCGAAAAATGAGTATGATATTCCTTTAATGATCATGGACCGTACGTTTCAGGAGGATGGCGCACTATTTTATCCAAGCAGACCAAACAACACGCCGGAAGACAGTGACATTCCAGACCCTTCCATCGTCCCCTTTTTTTGCGGGGAAACGATACTGGTTAATGGAAAAGTATGGCCTTATTTAGAAGTAGAGCCGCGAAAATACCGTTTTCGCATGTTAAATGCGTCCAATACAAGAACTTACGAGCTGCATCTAGACAACGATGCTACGATCTTGCAAATTGGATCTGATGGCGGCTTTTTGCCAAGACCTGTTCATCACAAGTCCTTTAGCATTGCACCTGCTGAACGTTTCGATGTCATTATCGACTTTTCAGCTTATGAAAACAAAACAATTATTCTAAAAAATAAAGCAGGCTGCGGCCAAGAAGTGAATCCAGAAACAGATGCGAACATTATGCAGTTTAAAGTCACACGTCCGCTAAAAGGGAGAGCACCTAAATCATTACGTCCAATCTTCAAACCGCTGCCACCGCTTCGGCCAAGTCGAGCTGATAAAGAGCGTACGCTCACACTTAGCGGCACGCAGGATAAATATGGCCGTCCTATTTTATTACTAGATAATCAATTTTGGAATGATCCCGTCACGGAAAATCCTCGACTTGGCAGTGTAGAGATTTGGTCCATCGTCAACCCAACAAGGGGTACACACCCCATTCATTTACACCTTGTTCAATTCAGGGTGATAGACAGAAGACCATTTGATACAGAAATCTATCAGTCGACTGGAGAAATCGTGTATACAGGACCAAATGAAGCACCTCCTTTACATGAACAAGGCTACAAGGACACCATTCAGGCGCATGCCGGTGAAGTCATTCGAATCATCGCACGCTTTGTCCCATACAGCGGACGGTATGTGTGGCATTGTCATATTTTAGAGCACGAAGATTATGACATGATGCGGCCGATGGATATCATTCGGTAAAAATGAAACCATTCTTCCTTCACATGCGTAGAAATATGCATGAAGTAGATGATCGCGAAGGGCTAACGGACATTGTTACATTAGCCCTTTATTTCCTTTTCATTGATTCATTAGAAAATAGAACAATGTATCGCGTGAATTGGCATTTATTTGTACATGCAACACTTAAAAAGTTGACGCAGCAAGCCGATAGTACTACTATATACCCATTACATCTATCAAAAGGCACATAAGGAACATTAAACAAACAAATGGAAAATTGCGATAAAAAACGGAGGAGTTCAATTTGAATGAAGAAAAAGAGACTTGCCAGATCAAACAAGAAACAGTGGCAGGTAACATGGAGAAGCTTTCAATTCATGAAAATGAGAGCATTCGGACAAACATTGAACAACTAACAATTGAACTCGGTGAACAAAAAGAATTCAACCACTTCATATTAGATGATAAACAGAAGGCAATTAGCACATTATCTGCCCTCATCACAAAAGGCGATTGTGATGAAGAGCTAAAGGCTCATTTTAAACAAGCATTACATATCGGTCTCTCTGTCATAGAGGTCATGGAGATTATTAAGCACTGTACAAAGATTGCTGGATTTCCTCATTCCATTAATGCCCTATTTATTTTTCAAAACTTACTAGACGAAAACACCAAATAAATAAGATCAAACGAGAGCCCATCTGTCCTCTCGTTTTTTTATTTCCATTCATTTTACTCTCTTTCTTCTCCTCTGTCACACCAGCAAAATACGAAAATGCTCCTCTTTTTTCTTTCTAAAAAACGAATTTCATTTCATGAACTCACCTATTTCCCCGGTATATCAAATGACAAAATAAAAAAACGTCCAGTTATATAAAATAACTGAACGCATCGTTTATCGATTGACAGTGAAATTGTTAATGATTCCGCCATCCTTCTCCCAAGCGGCTTCTACTGTTTTCTTCTTGATATCATATTCAAAAATGGTCCTTACCTTCGCCTTTCTTCCGGTGTCATCCTTTAATTCCTTTGCGTTCTTTGCAACACCTAAGAAATAAACAGATGTCCCATCCGTAGAAAATTGCGGCTGTGCAGCACTTAAAATATGAACATTCTGGTTGTTTTTAACGAGTGTCGTCGTTTTCCCCGTTTCTACATCAAGCATCTTAATAGAAGATACTTCTTTTTCGTTTCGAACCTTCACTTCTGTATAAATCAATGTCTTGTGATCTGGTGAAAATGAAATATCATTGATCGTTTGTGAGATACGTGCAATACGATTCCCCTTCTGACCTGTTTGAAGGGTGATCTTCATGGTCGTTGGTTCAGGATCCGTCCCTTTTTCATTCGCTTCATCGGTCTTCTGATAATCCTCTTTTAATGAATAATGCTGGACGGCCAAAAGGTTTGAAGTCGGATCATAGGCAAAAGAACTCACCGTATCATCCTTGCTTTTCTCTGGATACAACATCTTCACTTTGTGTTTTTTCAAATCAAAAGAAGCGACATAAAACTGTTCCCCAGAATCCTTGTTATACCTTAGATATAACTGCTTTCCGTTACCAGATAGCCTCATACTGTCGATTGAATCGTCACTAGTAAACAGCGTTTTTTCTTGATCATTTTTCACATTCAATTCCCGAATACTCACTTTTTGCGTGTCTTCATCCGTATACGTGTAATATAAAAGCTGTTTCGTAGAATCATAAGCAATCGAAGGATACGCTGTCAGCTTTTCCGTATGAAGCGCCCGATCGTGCAGGTAATATGTATTGTTTAACTGCTGATCTGTAAATGAAACAAGCAATTCGTCTTTTGCATCTTGATTCGTTTTGACTTTTCCCACATGTTTCGCCTCTTGAGCCGGCTTCATCATGAAGAAAACGACTGCCGCAATCACTGCGACTCCAATGACCGTGATGATCCACCATGTTGATTTTTTCATTGTCTTTTAGACCCTCTCTACAAGAAAAGAAGCCAGAAAATGAACTTTTCCCGCTTCTTTGCATGCCTATGTATTAATAAGTGTAATGCCCTTTTACGACACCTTTACTTGTTTTATACCCAAGTGCTTTGAATGCTTTCGGACTTACGTCTAATACAGCGTTTGGCATTCTACCAACATCATATTTATATACTGTAATCACTTTATGTGGTTTCGCTTTTGTTGTCACTCTTAGTTTTGTACCTTTTTTCGGTACGTCAAATCCCATTTTAGTTGCTGCATCCCAATGACCGAGTTTTTTTCCATCTGCGCCTTTTTTACCGACACCATTATACCAAGTAATATTGCCGCTTACTTTTTTTGCACTTGCTCCATGTGAGAAACTAAACGCTAAAAATAAACTAGCTACTGTTACGATTGTCGCGATAAGCTTTTTATTCATAAAAAAATCCTCCGTATTTGGTTTCTGCACTTATTATACATGAAGATGCCCCCAGTTATTTTACAGTCACATTACAATTCGAATACAAGTTGACCACTTTTTTATGACCGATTTTGTTCACAAAAAATACCAAAATCAGCCAGAACAATGTAAGTAGCCCCTCTCTTTCATTTTATATAATAAAAGTGAATCCAATATAAGGAGGAATTTTTATGAAAAAGTGGTTCATTGTTTTGAGTGTGAGTTTGGCCTTCGTTTTGATGCTTTCAAGTCTACCTGCCTCAGCAGCTGGTCCCCGTCACGGTGCGATTGTGACACAAACGGATGAAGCCAAATGGTCAGGTATCTCTGCTGATATTGTGCTTCCGAAAACAGCAACGATTAAAAATGGATATGCTGACTGGTATCTCGGTCTTGGCTCTGCCGTTGTAGAGAGCGGTATTTCAAAAACGTCTTCTGGCTATAAGGTCTTTCTTGGCAGCGGCTCACAAGGCGGCAGTCAATACTGGAACAGTGAATACGATACGAGCATTAAGGATGGCGCACGTGTCAACTTAAAGCTCATCAACAATGGTGATGGCACGGTGTCACTATATGTCAATGGGAAATTGCGCTACAAGCAGCCTGTTTTCAACCCTAGCCGTCTGAAAAACTTTGATGTTGTCAAAATGGTACACGGTGTTCAGGATAATGGGGCAAACAGCTACACACAAGCAAGCTTCTCAAATGTACAGCTTCGTGCAGATACATCAGGAAGCGTCTATAAAAAATGGGATGGGTCCATCAAATCATCGCTGTTGCGTAAAAATCTAGAATCAGGTGCGCCGTCTCCTAAATTCACGGTACATTCTTCTATTCCACTTAGTACAAGCCTTTCAGCACAATAAGAAAAAAGCGCCCAGTTTGGGTGCTTTTTATTGTTCACAGCTTATCAACACTTCTCTTTTAATCAAAACAAGGATTCGTGGTAACATAAGCATACATACTTCGAAGAAAAAAGGAGAACGAACGTGAAAAAAAGTCTACTTGTTTTCATGAGTCTAGTTGCAAGTCTCTTCATGCTAGCAGCTTGCTCAAATACGACAAAAGAACAAAAAACAGAAACGAAGGCACTTCCAACGATCAATGAACGCATTCAAAATGAAACAAAAGAGGTGATGGAGCAGTCTAAGCTCGTAAAAGACACAGCGATCACCGTTGATCAAAAGAAAAAAGTCATTTCTTTAAACGTGACAGCTTCCTCTGATACAAATAGTGATTACGCTGAAGTCATCGGTTTAAACTTTGCCAAAACGCTAGCCATTGGGGCAGCGACTGAAAAAGAAAACAACCTGCATAAACCGGAAAATGACAGCCTTGGCGCCCTCTATTCCTTTTATGACCTAAACATCACCGTGAAACAAGAAAACGGCAAGGTGCTGGCAAAAGGAAAGAAAACAACAAATGAAACAAAAATCACCTGGGAAAGAGCCCAGTAAATGGACAAGGACATTCTTTATGGATTTTCTTGCGACTAAAAAATCTTGTAGAGGTCCGCTCTACAAGATTTTTTTAATGTTCACCTCAGTCAAATCATCTCTCATAGCATCGACCAGTGTTTGGATATCCGAGTGAGCCCTTGATGCTAATCGTACCAGCAAATGATCGATATACTCATACAAATGACGATCTCTCAAAATATACTCCCCATAAAACGGAATGACAAAGAAATAGAGCAAATCAGCGAATTCAAGTGTAACGTCATCTTCATCCTCATCGTCTAACGCCTCTCCAACACATTGAATCAACCAATCCAAATCTTCTTTCTTCTCAATCGGAACATACATCACCTGATGAATATAGTCCGTATCCTTCGTTTGTAAAATCCGCTCCGCTAATTCTTTTGATAGAGCACCAATATCTTTAGAAGAAATATTAAGAACCGCTAATTCATTCTCTGATGCTTCTTGATTCATTTGCAACACGTTTTGGTCCATCTCGACTCACTCCCCATTTTCAGATACTTTTATTATAAGGAAATGATCTGATTTTTTATGGAAATAGTGGATTTTTTTATGTAATTTTAAAGAAAATGTGACATTATAAGCCAAGGTATCTTATATCTCTCAATAGAAAAAAGCACTCTTGATCATAAGAGTGCTTTTCTCATACATCGTTTACTCACTCTTTTATCGCCTCAGCCATTTCCACTTCACCCTCTGCATCAGCTTTTCAATGATGCGAGCACAATCCTTTTCGTGGCGATTTTAGCTTAATTTAGAAGCAGCCTGAACTTCATTAATGATGATCTTAAAGCCTACAGCGCCTTTCATTTTGCTTCTCTAACAGTTCCTCAGACAACGCCTCCCATAAAAACTCTCTGAAGTCTATCATATCAACCACTTCAATCTTTTTATTATAATCACAATGACAAATAACATCATATTTCACAACATAGATTTTTCTATTTTAAAAACGTTTTTTATACAGAGCATAATTTCAGATTAAAAAAGAGACAATCTTGAATATACTAACAGGTTCTTTTTTGAGGTGCAAAACCACAAATAAAAATCAATTTATAGTCTAGTTTCAAAAGTATGAGGTATAATTTTCTTATAAAAAATACCAATTACAAAGGAGAAGCATTAATAATGAGAAAGTTCGATTTGAACATCGAAAAAGTATTAGAGCACTGGACCATTCCTCACGCCTTAAGAGAAATCATAGCAAATGCACTGGATGAATCAAATTTAACGAACACGAAAGAGCCCCTTATTTTTAAAGATGATGATAATAAATGGCATATCAAAGATTTTGGGAGAGGTCTAAAGTATGAACACCTAACGCAAAACGAGAATATAGAAAAGACAGAGAACCCGGATAAAGTCATTGGCAAATTCGGGGTAGGTTTAAAAGATGCATTGGCGACATTCGATCGAAGGAACGTAGAAATCCTCATTCAATCAAAATATAGTGATATTACAATAAAGAAGTTATCTAAGGGAGACTTTGACGATTTGGTAACTTTGCACGCCATCGTCAATAGTCCGACTAATCCTAATTTGGTAGGCACAGACTTTATGTTTACTGGTCTCAAAGATGATGATATCGAAAAAGCCAAGGATTTCTTCTTACTTTATTCCGGAGAAAAGACAATTGAAAAAACGAAGTATGGGGAACTCATTGAAAACAATAAAAATCGTTCAAGAATTTACGTTAACGGAATTTGTATAGCTGAGGAAGACAATTTACTCTTTTCTTACAATATCACTTCCACCACTAAGAAACTTCGTCAATCTTTAAATCGGGAGCGAACAAATGTAGGAAGAAGTGCTTACACAGACAGGGTAAAGTCTATTCTCTTAGAATGTAAGAGCCCAACATTTGCTAGAAAACTGGTGGATGATTTACAAAGGATTCAAACAGGAAATTATCACGATGAATTACAATGGGTTGATGTTCAACTACACGCCTGTAAAATATTAAGTAGCAAGGACAAAAAAGTGATGTTTTTAAGTGCTTATGATTTAATGGATGGTGGTAAATACTTAAGTTACGCAAAGGAGGAAGGAATACGTATCATTACTGTTCCTGATTCACTAGCGAATAAACTTGAAACTAGTAAAGATCTGAATGGTAATAACTTCAGAAGCTTGGAAACTTATGCGTTAGAATGGAACGAACAATTCCAATTTGATATCGTAAAAGTCAACCAATTAACGGCTAAAGAAAAAGAAATTTTCAACTACAAAGATACCATTGTAAGTTGGTTCCCAAAAAAGAGTAATCTCGTCAATGATATTGTGATTTCCGATTCAATGCGGCCAGACAATAATACGGGTTATGATGCACTTGGGTTATGGGAGCCGTCCACTAAACGAATTATTATTAAACGTAGCCAACTGAAAAATATACAATCATTCGCAGGTACACTTGTGCACGAGTTGGTTCACGCTCATACAAATACTGATGATAACACCATAGAATTCGAAAATGAATTAACTAAAATGCTTGGGAAGTTATCTACTCTTATCCTTGAAAGTTCAAATCCTGTAAAACCCAAAAGTATGCTAAAAAGATTATTAAACAAATAGAATGTGTGAATTATACAAAGATTTATCAAATCACATATAAACAATAAGGAGCCGCTCATATTGTTGAAGAGCGACTTCTTTTTTAATATTTTTTTGCCCTGAAAACGATGGTATAAAACCGCTACAAAGAAGCACAACATCAAGTAATCGAACGAACGACTTATTACAATAGAGACATCATTATTGCCAAAAACGAGCAATAGCACGGTTATCCAATTGTCCATAAAAACGTTTAAAATCTAATGGCAGATTGCTTAGAATAGCTGGCTTAAACGTTGAATTAACAACTCATTCATTACGGCATACACATACCTTTCTTCTTGCTGAAGCTGGTGTGGATCTCCAAAGGATAATGGATAGACTTGGACATACAGAAGATCAAACAACAACTAAAATATACCTGCACATAACAAAAGACCGAAAAAAAGAAGCTTCTCAAAAGTTCGGAGAACTAATGAAAAGCCTCTAATTTATCTATATGGCATCAAAATGAGTGTGACTTACGGTTAAACCCTTGATTGATTAATAAGGGTTTAAATCCGTAATTACATCATTCCACCCATACCGCCCATGCCGCCCATATCCGGCATTCCGCCGCCTGAGCCGCCTTCTTCTGGTTTGTCAGCAACGACTGCTTCAGTTGTTAGAAGCATTGCTGCAACAGAAGCTGCGTTTTGAAGTGCAGAGCGAGTTACTTTTGTTGGGTCAACGATTCCTTTTTCGATCATGTTTACCCATTCGTTTGTTGCTGCGTTGAAGCCTACGCCAATTTCTTCGTTTTTCAAGCGCTCAACGATAACGGATCCTTCAAGACCTGCGTTGTGAGCGATTTGACGGATTGGCTCTTCAAGAGAACGTAGAACGATGTTTACACCTGTTTGAACGTCACCATCAGCTTCGATTGAAGCGACTTTTTTGTATACATTCACAAGTGCTGTACCACCACCAGATACGATACCTTCTTCAACTGCTGCACGAGTTGAGTTAAGTGCATCCTCGATGCGTAGCTTACGCTCTTTTAGTTCTGTTTCAGTTGCAGCACCAACTTTGATGACAGCGACGCCACCAGCTAGTTTTGCAAGACGTTCTTGTAATTTTTCTTTATCGAATTCAGAAGTTGTTTCTTCAACTTGCGCACGGATTTGGTTGACACGTGCTGCAATTTGAGCAGAATCTCCTGAACCTTCTACGATAGTTGTGTTTTCTTTTGTCACAACGACTTTAGACGCGCGGCCAAGCTGACCGATTTCAGTTGATTTCAGGTCAAGTCCTAGGTCTTCTGTGATTAACTCTCCGCCAGTTAGAACAGAGATGTCTTCAAGCATTGCTTTACGACGATCACCGAATCCAGGTGCTTTTACTGCCACTGCGTTGAATGTTCCACGAAGTTTGTTTACAACAAGTGTTGCAAGTGCTTCGCCTTCTACATCTTCTGCAATGATCAACAATGGTTTTCCTTGTTGTACCACTTGCTCAAGTACAGGAAGGATTTCTTGAATGTTTGTGATCTTTTTATCAGTGATTAAGATGTAAGGATTTTCAAGAACGGCTTCCATCTTATCAGAATCCGTCACCATGTATGGTGAAGCATATCCGCGGTCAAATTGCATCCCTTCAACCACTTCAAGCTCAGTCGTGAATCCTTTAGATTCTTCAATTGTAATAACACCGTCGTTACCTACACGCTCCATTGCTTCAGCGATTAGGCTTCCTACTTCTTCATCTGCTGCAGAAATTGACGCAACTTGAGCAATTGATTCTTTGCCTTCGATTGGTTTAGAAATCTCGTGCAAGCCTTCAAGTGCTACTTTCACTGCTTCTTCGATCCCTTTACGAACGCCAACAGGGTTTGCACCAGCTGTTACGTTTTTCAGACCTTCACGGATCATTGCTTGAGCTAGAACCGTTGCAGTAGTAGTACCGTCACCAGCTACATCGTTTGTTTTGCTTGCAACTTCTGCCACAAGTTTTGCACCCATGTTTTCAAATGCATCTTCTAATTCGATTTCTTTTGCAATTGTTACACCGTCATTTGTGATAAGTGGAGAACCGAATTTTTTCTCAAGAACCACGTTACGTCCTTTAGGTCCTAAAGTTACTTTTACAGCATCTGCAAGTGCATCTACACCACGTAACATCGCACGGCGTGCTTCTTCACTGAACTTAATATCTTTTGCCATAATAACAAAACCTCCTCAGTCTTTTTAGAAATGTATCTCAATATTTTTTATGTGATTAACCAATAACAGCTAAAATGTCGCTTTCACGAAGGATTAAATATTCTTTTCCCTCATATTTCACTTCAGTGCCTGCATATTTTGAGAAGATAATGCGGTCGCCTGTATTGACTTCTAACGCAACGCGCTCACCACTTTCAAGTACACGACCTGAACCTGCTGCAACAATTTTACCTTCTTGTGGTTTTTCTTTTGCAGAATCCGGTAAGACAATACCGCTAGCGGTTTTTTCCTCAGATTCAACGAGTTCAATGATTACGCGATCGCCTAATGGCTTTAACATAAGAAACAACCTCCTCAATTTTTATATGTAGTCTTTTTTAGCACTCATCACCAACGAGTGCTAACACATTTATTATAATAAAGAATCTCTTCTGCAATTTCAAGTAAAAACCCTTAAAAATTTTTACGCTTTCACGATCTTTTCCCATCACAGATTCTTTCCTTTTCAACGAAAAAGAAGACTTGTGTTACAATAAATCTAGTTCTTTTAGTAAAGGGGTTTTCGTTACTTGAAAAAACAATATTGGTACATCATCTTAACTTATATATTGGTGCTCTTCTCTGTGATCCCTTTTGTACTTGTCATGAAAGGGTTAGGACTCATTCAAACGCCAATGACACAAGAAGAGTACTCTCAATTATCAGGAACTTGGACAATCATCAGCTTCTGTATCGGATTGATCATTATTTTGCTCATTCTTCGAACCGTACCAAAAGCTTCACTTCGGAATGAAGCGCCGGTTTCAGTCGGCTCTGCCATCGCCTGGATCATTGGCGGTTTCTTTCTTTCCCTCTTTGCGCAATCGATTGCAGGAGTGATTGAACAATATGCATTTGGCATTGGCCGTGAATCAGAAAATACACAAGCGATTTTATCCATTATGGATGCCGTTCCTTGGCTTGTGATCGTGATCGCCTTGATTGGACCGATCTTAGAGGAAATCATTTTCCGAAAAATTATTTTTGGTGTGATTTATGAAAAGACAAATTTCTTCATTGGGGCACTTGTCAGTTCAGTGGTTTTTGCTGCTGTGCACACTGATTTTGCCCATATCTTGCTCTATACCGCAATGGGCTTTACCTTTGCCTTTTTATATGCGAAAACAAAACGAATCATTGTTCCAATCGGTGCTCATATGCTCATGAACTCGCTCGTCATTCTTGTGCAGATTGAGCCAGTGAAAAAAATGATTGAAGAACAATCTCAAACAATGCAAATGATTATTGGAGGCTTTTTCTCATGAGAAACCCTGTTGTATGGGGCATCATTTATTTTGCCGTAGGTGTGGCTTTCACCTATATGGCCATCCAAAACCCAGGTGACATGTGGTCATTTTACAGCATTTTGCTGATGGTGTTTGCGGCCTATAATATCAATATCGCGTTTAAAATGTTTGCTTTCTCTGTCAAACTCAAAAAACAGCAGCAAAAATAAATCAAAAACCATTTTCCGCGTTTGGAAAATGGTTTTTTTATGGAGGTCGTATCTTCATGGAACATGAAAAACTTCGCATCTTAAACGAGCAACATGAAACGATTGGAGTTGCCATCCGTTCAGATGTCCATGCCCAAGGTCTTTGGCATGAAACCTTTCATTTCTGGCTTCTCAAACGAGAACATGGCACAGTCTATCTCTATTTTCAGCTAAGAAGTCCTGCAAAGAAGGATTTTCCTTCTCTGCTTGATATCACAGCAGCGGGCCATCTTCTCGCAGATGAACTGCCTTCTGATGGCTTGAGAGAGATAGAAGAAGAGCTTGGTCTTTCCATCCCTTTTAAGGATCTTACCTATACAGGACTCATACAAGATGAAATTCATCTGCCTCCGTTCATCGACCGTGAGTTCTGCCATGTGTATCTTTACATGGATCAAACAGAGCACATGGAAGTTCATCTACAGAAAGAAGAAGTCGCTGGTTTGTACAGAGCAAAGCTGCTTGATGCACAGCAGCTTTTAACAGGAACTTGCGAAAGAATTCAAATCGAGGGCTTTGAAATGAATACAAGCGGAGAACGACGTGAGGAAAGCAGGGAAGTCCATGTTCAAGATTTTGTCCCGCATGAACCTGCCTATTATGAGCACCTCTTTCATGCGATCAATCAATTCCTTTCACAATAGAAAAAGCATCGTGATCACATATTGGATCACGATGCTTTTTTATGAGACATAATGACTTTCTTTCTCCTCAGTTTGCTGCATTTTGCGATAGGTTACTCTTGAAATGACAATACTCACTTCATACAAAACGAGCATTGGCAAGGTAACCATGAGGTGAGAAACAAGCTCTGGCGGTGTAATGAGTGCGGCAATGACAAGGAGGACAAAATAGGCATACTTCCGTATTTTCGATAAAAACATTGGTGTAATGATGCCAAGTCTTGTGAGAAACATCAACACGACAGGCATCTGAAACAAAAATCCAAATGGAAGTGTTAACTGCATCAGAAATGTAAAATACTCATGAATCCCAATCACTTGCTCTACATTTAAATCATTCGACATTCGTATCATAAAATCGACGACAAACGGAAACAAAATAAAATAAGAGAAAGCCACACCGCTCAAAAATAAAAGCAGTGCAATCGGAATGTAAGCAAGTGTCACCTTTCTTTCTTTTTCATATAAGCCAGGACTCACAAACGCCCAAAGCTGATATAAAATAACGGGACACGTCAAAACCAAAGCAATGACAAATGCGAACTGCATAAACACGTACAGTGGGTCTGTGAGCTTAAACGCGTTCAGTGTCAGTGTTGCCGCTTCATCGGTATTTTGCAAATACACAATGACCGGCTTAGCGAGAAAAAAACCTGCCACCATAAAGGTGACAAAAAACATCGCAATGATCACTAAACGTTTTCGCAGTTCCACAATATGCTCCATAAGCGGCATATCTTTGACATTCATGAAGCTCATCCTATTCTACTGATCTTCTTTTTTCTTTTTTTCTTCCTGATCATCAGCTAAACCTTTTGTGGCATTTTTGAATTCACGTAATGTATCTCCTGCTGCTCTTCCTAATTCAGGAAGCTTTTTCGGCCCAAAAATAATGAGCGCAACAATCGCAATCAGAACCAAACTTCCAGGACCGATCGGACCCATTTGCTCCACCCCCTTTACCCCGTTTCATCAATCCTCCTGCGTAACAGAGTAATGCTTTAAGAAATACACAAGAGACTGAAGTTCAACCGCCAAATCTATATGATGAATTCGAATGTGTTCCGGCACATTCAATCGAGCCGGCGTAAAGTTAAGGATTCCTTTGATGCCAAGGGCAATCAAACGATCTGTAATGGACTGAGCTGCTACGGCAGGTACTGTCAAAATCGCAACAGGAATATCTCCTACCTCTTGAACATGCTCTTCAAGCTTATCCAAATCATAGACAGGCACGCCGCCTATCTCACTTCCTATTTTACTCTCATTGACGTCAAAAGCCATTGAAATTTTTGTATTATTATTTTTTATGAAATTATAGTGTAAAAAAGCCGTTCCTAAATTCCCGACACCGATGAGCATCACATTGGTCATTTCATCTTGGTCAAGAGTCTTTCTAAAGAAGGTCAAGAGGTAATCGACATTATAGCCATACCCTTTCTTCCCTAGTGCACCAAAATACGAAAAATCTCGGCGAATGGTGGCAGAATCCACTTTGACTGCATCACTAAGCTCTGCCGATGACACCCTTTGTTTTCCTGATGCATGCAGATTTTTTAAAAAACGGTAGTAAAGCGGCAAACGTTTGGCTGTCGCTTGTGGAATTTTTGACTGGTCTATATTCATATAAGATCCTCCAACTTAAATATCAGATGCTCTGTGAAAATCACCGTTTTTCCCGCCTGTCTTTTCAACTAGATAGGTGGGACCGATGATCATGCCTTTATCGATCGCTTTACACATGTCGTAAACGGTCAGTGCACATACTGAAGCAGAAGTGAGCGCTTCCATCTCCACACCCGTTCTTCCTTTTGTTTTGACCTGTACTTGTATGTTCAGAATGTGCGCATTTCCGTCTTCCTCCCAATCAAAGGAGATATCCACGCCTTTTAGTGCGAGCGGATGACACATTGGAATGATGTTGGACGTTTGCTTTGCTGCCATAATGCCAGCAACCTGTGCGACAGACAGCACATCCCCTTTTCCAATTTCATGTTGTTGTATTTTATGAAACACTTCTTTTATCATACGAACGCTTGAAGCAGCAACGGCGGTTCTCACTGTAGACGATTTGTCACTAATGTCGACCATCTTTGCTCTTCCTTGTTCGTTAAAGTGGCTAAATTGACTCATCTTTCAACGCTCCCTCACTCAAATCATACACTATTTTTTCCTATCTGTCTTTCATTTGACCGTTGTGATTGTATGTAAGATTTGCCGGTTTACTGCTGATAAGCTACACTTAACATATTATAGCAGAGGTGAAGTTACATGATGATTCTACAAGTGAATCAGCTGTCCAAATCGTTTGGCGCTGATACCGTTTTAACGAATATAAAATTGGAAGTCAAAGCAAAGGATCGTATTGCCATTGTTGGTCGTAACGGCGCAGGCAAATCCACGCTTTTAAAAATTATTGCCGGTCAAATGTCTTACGAGCAAGGTGAGATCATCAAACCGAAAGACCTATCAATCGGCTATTTAGCACAGCACACCGATGTGACGTCTACACGTACGTTAAAAGACGAATTATTATCGGTTTTTGATCATTTAAAAGGGATGGAACAAGAGATGAGAACCATTGAGGAAAAAATGGCTTCTTCCACAGGTTCAGAGCTGGATTCCCTGATGAAAACCTATGACAGGCTGCAGCAGGAATTTAAAGATCAAGGTGGCTATCAATATGAAGCAGATGTCCGTTCCATCCTTCATGGTCTCGGCTTTAGTCATTTTGAAGATGAGGCAACCGTCCAATCATTAAGCGGCGGCCAGAAAACCCGTCTAGCACTTGGAAAGCTCTTATTAATGAAACCAGAACTCTTAATTCTGGATGAGCCGACCAACCATTTAGATATTGATACCTTATCATGGCTTGAGCAGTATTTGCAAAATTATACAGGAGCTATTCTTATCGTTTCCCATGACCGCTACTTCTTAGACAAAGTCGTCAATCATGTCTATGAAGTCTCAAGAACAGCGATGAAAAAGTTTGCAGGGAACTATAGTAAGTATCTTGAGCTGAAAGCAGAGCAGCTAGAGCGAGATATGAAGCTCTATGAAAAGCAGCAAGAAGAAATCTCGAAGCTTCAGGATTTCGTGGATCGCAACCTAGCAAGAGCCTCGACCACAAAGCGCGCTCAGAGCAGACGGAAGCAGCTGGAACGGATGGATCGTTTAGATAAGCCATTAGGTGATGAGAAATCCGCAAGCTTTCATTTTGATATTACGAGACAGAGCGGAAATGATGTGCTGAAGGTGCATGACCTTGATATTAGTTATGATGAAAAAACACCGCTCCTATCCTCCCTTTCGTTTCATATCAAACGTGAGGATAGCGTGGCACTCATTGGTCCGAACGGGATCGGGAAATCAACGCTCTTAAAAACCTTAACGAATACAATAAAGCCTGTAAAAGGCAACATCAATTTTGGATCTCATGTCACGATCGGCTACTATGATCAGGAACAAGCCAAACTGACATCCTCCAAGAAAGTGCTAAATGAGCTTTGGGATGATTATCCTCATATGAATGAAAAAGAAATCCGGACATGTTTAGGAAACTTCCTTTTCTCCGGTGATGACGTCTTAAAGCCCGTTCATGCACTAAGTGGTGGAGAAAAAGCGCGTCTTGCACTGGCGAAGCTGATGCTGCAAAAAGCCAATTTCCTCATTCTCGATGAACCTACTAACCATCTGGACTTAGATAGTAAGGAAATTTTAGAGAATGCGCTAATTGATTATCCAGGAACCATCTTATTTGTTTCGCATGATCGTTATTTTATCAACCGTCTGGCAACAAAAGTGTTCGAGCTGTCGCGAGCAGAAACAAAAGAATATCTTGGTGACTATGACTACTACCTTGAAAAGAAAAACGAACAATTAGAGCTTGAAGCGCTCAAAAATCACGAGCCGTCTAAAAAGCACGCAGAAAAACCAGTAGAAACAGCCAAGCTTTCTTATGCGGAAGAAAAAGAACTGAAAAAGAAAGAAAGACAAAAGCAACGCAGAATCGAAGAAATTGAAGAGCGGATCGCCGTCATCGAAGAGAAGCTCGGTGAAAATGAACAGCTTTTATGTGATCCTGCTATTTTCCAAGATCACGAGAAGGTCCAAGCCATTCAAACAGAAAATGATGCGCTTAATCAAGAGCTTGAATCACTTTTTGCAGAGTGGGAAGACCTATCAGAATCTTAAAGAGTGCCCTAACGGGTGCTCTTTTTCTTTCAGTGAAGCTTTATTACCCACAATGATATCCACAATAACTTCTTTATTATTATTAAACACTTCGGACTTATCCACTTTATCCACAAGGTTTTAATCACATATCCACAGAAAAACTCACATTTATACACATTCTCTTCATTTTAAAACGAAATTTTCTAACAATTGTGGATATATAACGTTTACATGTGAATAAATCGCTTTCATTCCAAATAAAAAAACCCCTGTCTATCCACAGGAGTTTTCATTCATATGAGACAAGCGGTAATCCAGGCTGACCGTTCATTGCCATATCGCCTCTTATTCCTTTTTCAAACGCAATGGTACCCGCAGCAGCAATCATGGCTGCATTGTCTGTGCAAAGAGACAATGGCGGAATGGTGACATTTACTTCTGACAGCTTCGTAAATGCTGACGTTAGGGCTTCTCTCAGTCCTTTATTGGCAGCGACTCCTCCAGCTAGAACAACCTGCTTCACCCCATACGCCTCAGCCGCTTTTAATGTCTTTCCAACAAGCACCTCAATGACGCTTTCTTGAAAACTTGCCGCCAAATTCTCTGGAGCAATCGTTTCTCCCTTTTGGGATGCATTGTGTAATGTGTTGATCACAGCTGATTTTAAACCACTGAAACTAAAATGATAGGACCCTTCTTCAAGCCATGCGCGAGGAAGCTTGATCGTTGGCTCTCCTTCATGTGCTAATCGATCAATATGAGGTCCACCTGGATACGGAAGACCCATCGTCCGAGCCACTTTGTCATAGGCTTCTCCAGCCGCATCATCTAATGTTTCACCGATGACCTCAAAGGACCCATGCTCTTTCATTAGAACAAGCTCAGTATGTCCGCCAGAGACAACAAGAGCTAAACATGGGAACTGTAATTCATCAACAAGCTGGTTTGCATAAATATGTCCAGCAATATGATGAACACCAACGAGAGGAATTTGATGAGCAAAGCTCAGTGCCTTTGCTGCATTGACACCGATCAGAAGAGCACCGACTAAGCCCGGTCCTTCTGTGACAGCAATAGCATCTAAATCCTTAAAGCTCATATTGGCCTGTGCCATCACTTCTTCTAATACGATGGTCACTTGCTCCACGTGATGCCTTGAAGCAATTTCTGGTACAACACCGCCAAATCGTTTATGACTTTCTATTTGCGAGGCCACAACATTCGCTACGATTTCTTTCCCATTTTTCACAATGGACGCAGCTGTTTCGTCACAGCTTGTTTCTATACCTAATATGAATCGATCTGTTTGTTCACTCATTTATATTCACCCACATGACTAATGCATCTTCCCCATTATCTGTATAATAATTCTTTCGAATAGAAGCTGGTCTGAAACCAAGCTTTTCATAAAGGGATTGTGCCGGTGTATTAGAAACCCGCACCTCTAAAGAAAGATGATCTGTCTTTTTTTCCTTGCAAAATTCCATGACATATCGAAGCAATGCTTCCCCGTAGCCCTTCCCTCTATGCTCAGGGAGAATCGCAATGTTCGTAATTTGTGCATCGTCCATGACAATCCAGACCCCGCAATACCCAACAGGCTGCTTAGCTTCTTCAATGAGGAAATAATGACTGTATTGGTTATGGAGAATCTCATAGACAAACGATTCTTTTTTCCAAGGTGCTGTAAACGAATGCACTTCAATCGTATACACCTCTGGAATGTCCTCTACTGTCATTTTTCGAATCTCTACTGTGTTGAGATTATTTTTGTCCTTCAAGCCATTTCACTTCCGCTTCTGCCAAACGAATATAGTTAGGGACAAGCTGGTGGACATCTTCAGCAGGACGATCTGCTCCTAAAAACGCAAGCACTGAAGGTCTTGGATTATGAAATGCCCCCTCTGCCACAGCAGCAGTCTCTCCTAAAATGGAGCGAATGCTCTCTTGATGAAGATGCACATCATGTCCAAGAAATAAGACAGGCTTTTCTGCCTGCTTCAGCTCTTGAAGCCAATCCGTGAGCAAGATATTTTGGTCTGGTTTGATCTCTTTAATCTTTCCTTCTTCAAACATATATAGCCCAGTATAAACTTGTCCTCTTCTCGCATCAAATAGTGGCGAGATCCATCCATCAAAATATTGACCATTTGCCGCGAGTGTTTCTAAACTCGAAACAGCCGATATCGGGATAGACAGCGTCCACGCCAGTGTTTTTGCAATGGTCACACCGATTCTGACGCCAGTGTAGGAACCAGGTCCTTTTGCTACAACGATTTTGCTTAGTTCGCTTGGCGCTACACCACATTCTTTCATCAGTGCTTCAACAGTCGGCATCGCTCGGACGGAATGGTTCTTTTTTAAGTACGTGATGCTCTCGCCAATTACTGTGTTATCTCTTACAAGAGCAATTCCTAATGTATGGTTTGACGTATCAAGCGCCAGTATGGTCAAATTCTTTCATCTCCTTACAAAGGGCCTCGTAGTGCTCCCCTTTTGCATCAAACGTGAGATGACGTTCTTCTTCACGTTCTGTTCTCAGCATGTCAATTTTTAAATACGATGAAGGCAATTGCGGTTCAATGAGATGTGCCCATTCAACCAAGCATACACCTTCGCCCTCAAAATATTCTTCGAGTCCGATATCTTCCTCTGCATCTTCCATGCGGTACACGTCCATATGATAAAGTGGCAGTCTGCCATCAGTATATTCTTTAATAATGGTAAAAGTGGGGCTGTTGACGATACGGGTAATACCTAAGCCTTCCGCAAAACCTTTTGAAAAAGTGGTTTTGCCAGCGCCTAAATCTCCTTCTAATGTCAATACATCGCCTGGCTTCACAAGTTTGGCCAAAGCAGCGGCAATTCGTTTCGTCTCATCCGCACCTTTTGTCGTCCATGTTAATTTCACAGTTGATGTCACCTCATTTCTTAAAATGATTATATCCTTTTTTCATTAACACTGTTTGTTGATCATTGTCTTTTAAAATAACGCTGGCTGCTTGATCACCTTTAACTTGTCCAATGCGTGTGATCTGAATGTCTTCTTTTTTACATTGTATTTCAAAGCTTTCCCAATCAGCCTCTGGAATCGTGCCAGTTAACACAAAGTCTTCTCCACCAAACAACACCCATTCAAGCCAGTCTTTGCGTAACATCGGTAAAGCTGGATGTTTTGGGAGCTTGTCAGCTTCAATCTCTATCGTCACACGGCTCGCTTCGGCTATCTCATTCAGCTCACTTGCTAATCCATCACTCACATCATTCAAGGTCACCCGTGGGAAGCTTGAGCATATGTATCCAGCAGCAATATGAGGCTGAGGCATTTTGTGACGCTCAAGAAAAAAATCAGAATCGACTGCCTTTGCAGAGTCTACTTCGTTCATTAAGAGTGATAATCCGGCAGCTGATGAACCGAGTTCACCAGTAACAAATACAATATCTCCTGCTTGAGCACTGTGACGGTAACAAGCTTTTCCCTTTGGAACCTCACCAATGACCGTCACTGTAATGACAAAGTCACTGCGGATGGCTACCGTATCCCCACCAATCAAATCCATATGATAGGTGTCAGCCAACGCTTTCATTCCCTCATAAAGAGCTGTGACGATCGTCTCATCACCATGAGGCGGAATCGCAATCGATACAAGATAATACTTTGGGGTTCCTCCCATTGCGGCGATATCACTGATGTTGACCGCCAGTGCTTTAAAGCCAACCTCAAAAGGTGTAGAAAAGTCAAAACGAAAATGAACATGCTCTACCATTGTATCAACACAAACGACCTCTTCACAATGTGAATGAGGTTGATAAACACTTGCATCATCACCGATGCCCATGACCAAAGAACGCTGATGTGTTTCTTTTGGTGTTATTCGGTGAATAAGATCAAATTCATCCATAAAAAGACAGCCCCTTCATGCAATCAATTGATTGAGTAGACATGATGTCAGACACAGTTAGTATTAGTGTAGCGAATATGAGTCTCAGTTCCAACTAAAAATGATATAAAGAAAGCCTGGTATGAAAAACCAGGCTTTGCTGAAGTGATCTATCTTTTCTTTTCACATATAGTGTAGCCAAACGCAAGCTATTTCATCGCATCATGGTTACTTGTTGAAAGAAAAAGACATAAAAAAAAACGAAACTATACGTTTTCGTTTACAAGTCATAAAAATGGCGGTCCGGACGGGACTCGAACCCGCGACCTCCTGCGTGACAGGCAGGCATTCTAACCAACTGAACTACCGGACCATTTTGGTTGCACTCAATGAGTACTCCCTATTGGTATATAAAATAATTTGGTTGCGGGGGCAGGATTTGAACCTGCGACCTTCGGGTTATGAGCCCGACGAGCTACCGAACTGCTCCACCCCGCGACGATATAAAGATAACAAGCTTGGCGGCGTCCTACTCTCACAGGGGGAAACCCCCAACTACCATCGGCGCTGAAGAGCTTAACTTCCGTGTTCGGTATGGGAACGGGTGTGACCTCTTCGCTATCGCCACCAAACCTGATGGA
>NZ_PVME01000006.1:0-117993 GCF_002993125.1 Bacillus sp. LLTC93
CCCGTCCGCCGCTAACATCCGGGAGCAAGCTCCCTTCTGTTCGCTCGACTTGCATGTATTAGGCACGCCGCCAGCGTTCGTCCTGAGCCAGGATCAAACTCTCCGAAAAAGTACAAAACCGAAGTTTTGTTTTTCGCCAGTTTGACTGACTACCTATGATGTTTCATAGGATTTTTTTATAAAAACTCGAATTAACAGGTACGTTTTGTCTTGTTTAGTTTTCAAAGATCATGTTCGTTATCGCTCAGAGGCGACTTTCTTAATATAACATTTGAGCACCTTGTGCGTCAAGTGTTTTTTAGAATTTCTTTTTGTCAGCTTTTCTTTCAAAGCAACTCGGTTGCTCATTAGCGACGTTTAATAATATACCATCATAATATTCATGCGTCAATATCTTTTTTCACAAAATATCCTCGATGATAGATTTTTTGTCCCTTTGTCTCAATTGGCTCCACTTGAACAATTCCTTTTTCCACAAAGAAATCAATCATGACGCTAAGGTCAGGCGTGAAATGCTTAAGGTCAGGATGTGCAAGAAGCTCGCCAAAAAGCCAAATATCCTGCTGCTCCATGACATGACGTAAATGAGCGGCACCAATTTCTGCTTTTGAATGGATCAAAAAATCATTCGCTAAAAATAACAGTTCTAAACGTTTATGCAGACTTTCGTGGCTTTCAATCAGTTCTGAATAAAGTTTATACACTTCAGGCTCCATATGACGCACTTGGTTCCAAACCGTCACTTCTGGGTGGAAGCCTTTATCAATCACTTCAATACGTGCCAGATGATGCAGGGCATGCACAATGGAATTATATGCATCAAGGAATTGATTTGATTCAAAAAATGCTTTTCCTTCTATATATCTACGAATGAGCTTACCATATTCTAAACCGATTTTGAGCTTACGGTGTGAGAACGGGAATGTACTCAGTTCATCAATCAAGTTGAAAATATATTCATTACGATCAAATAGGACTTTTCCATTCAAAATCCAATCAATGATTCGGCGGTTAGTGCCGAGGGTAATCCATTCCTTCAACTGATCATCTGTGACAACATTTAAAGAAGCTGTTTGGTGATCGGATTCATAGTGTTTGATAAATAATGGCTCTTCCGCTTCTTTTACAATGACAAGAAGTGCTGCATCAAAGTTATCCGTCTCAGAAGATACTTTATGTCTTCTTTCTACTATAATCACAGCTAATGTATCTGGATGGCTTGCTCTCTCTTGATAAATAGGACGGAGAAGATTTTCCATAGTGATTCCTCCAATACTCGGGTGTAGGGTTCTTCTCTAATGCTATGTATTTCTCCTCATAGAATCAAAATTCCTTCAATACATGAAAAAAGATCATTGAATCATTATAAGCAATTTATTCACAAAACTCTATAACTAATTCAAACGGAAAGGTAAAATGTGCTATATTGGAGATAAGGGGGGCTAGGGATGGCGAAATACTCCAGTAAGATTAATAAAATCAGAACATTTGCACTTAGCTTGGTTTTTGTCGGCTTTCTGATCATGTATATCGGTGTGTTCTTTAAGGAATCGATCTGGCTGTCGACTTTTTTTATGCTGCTTGGCGTCTTATCGATCGGATTAAGTACAGCCGTTTACTTTTGGATTGGCATGCTTTCTACGAAGGCGGTACGAGTTGTTTGTCCAAGCTGTGAGAAGGAAACAAAGGTGCTCGGACGAGTGGATATGTGCATGCATTGCAGAGAGCCGCTTACTCTCGATCCAGCATTAGAGGGTAAAGAGTTTGATGAATCCTACAATCGAAAAAAGTCATAAAAATAAGCTGACCATTCAAATGGTCAGCTTTTTCATTAATGATTTTCTTTTTTCGCACATTCTTGACAAGTTCCATAGATCTCCAAGCGATGATGACTGACTTTAAAGCCCGTCACATGGGATGCAAGCTGTTCAACTTCATCAAGGCCAGGATAGTGAAAGTCAACGATTTTTCCGCAATTTTCACAAATCGCATGGTAATGGTCAGATGTCGCAAAATCAAATCGGCTTGAGGAATCACCATACGTTAATTCCTTTACTAATCCAGATTCCCTGAAGACTCGTAAATTGTTGTAAACCGTTGCTACACTCATATTTGGAAATTTCCCTTCAAGTGCTTTATATATATCGTCCGCGGTTGGGTGAGTCATAGAATTTACGAGAAACTCCAAGATGGCATGGCGCTGCGGAGTAATTCGAACACCGGTTTCTTTTAGAGCATCTAAAGCGTCTTTTAGTTCGTGAGCAGCCATTTCATCATGCACCTCTCTTCAAAAATATTCTTATATTATAATCTTTATAAATAGTGTACCCCCAGAGCCGAAACTTTGTCAATTACAATCCTCTTTTTTACCTATTCTTCTTTACAAAAAAGATCGGCATGTCTGCCGATCTCATCCTGTGATGTGATTAAGCGTGAGCTTTCAATTCCTCTAACGCTTCTTCTACGTGGTCTTTCACCTTTACTTTTCGCCATTCTTTCACAAGCGTTCCTTCTTTATTAATAAGAAACGTTGATCGTTCGATTCCCATGTATTCTTTGCCAAAGTTCTTTTTCAACTTCCATACCCCGAAGGCTTCAGACAATTTCTGTTCATTGTCTACAAGAAGCAGGAAAGGTAAATCATGTTTTTCTTTAAACTTTTGATGCTTGTCCTGACTGTCTGGGCTTACGCCAATTATGACGGCATCTAATTCTGCAAAGCTTTGATGACGGTCGCGGAAATCGCATGCTTCTGTTGTACAGCCTGGTGTCATATCTTTTGGATAGAAATAAAGGACAATGTGTTTTCCTTTAAAATCAGAAAGCTTTATTTTCTCCCCATTGTCACCGGTTAATTCAATATCAGGTACTTGCTGCCCCACTTCGATTGTCATGACACAATCCCTCCTACCTATTTTTTAATTAGCCTATCCAATTTCGATAAGATATTCAACTAAGGACGCTTGCATCGGCATGTTAAAATAATGATAGACGACGTGATACGTTGAGATAGGAGGCTATTTATGAAATTCACAGAATCAGAAAAATTACATCAAGAGGCGCTGGAACATATTGTAGGAGGGGTTAACAGCCCATCTCGTTCATATAAGGCAGTAGGCGGCGGATCACCCGTTGCAATGGAAAGAGGAGAAGGCGCATATTTTTGGGATGTTGACGGAAATCGATATATCGACTATCTGGCAGCATACGGACCAATTATTACAGGCCATGCTCATCCTCATATTACAAAAGCCATCACGAAAGCGGCTGAAAGTGGTGTCCTTTATGGAACCCCAACGAAGCATGAAGTCACATTTGCGAAAATGCTGAAGGAAGCTATGCCTGCTTTGGATAAAGTTCGTTTTGTCAATTCAGGTACGGAAGCTGTGATGACCACGATTCGTGTAGCTCGCGCTTATACAGGCAGAACAAAGATCATTAAATTTGCCGGGTGCTACCACGGTCACTCTGATCTTGTGCTAGTGGCAGCTGGCTCTGGTCCTTCCACTTTAGGAACGCCTGATTCAGCGGGCGTACCAAAGAGCATCGCCAACGAAGTCATTACCGTTCCATTTAATGATATTGACAGCTACAAAGAAGCATTAGATCGCTGGGGCGATGAAGTAGCGGCTGTCCTTGTTGAGCCAATTGTCGGTAACTTTGGGATTGTGGAGCCTAAGGATGGTTTCTTGCAGCAGGTCAATGACCTCACTCATGAAAAAGGCGCACTGGTGATCTATGATGAAGTGATTACAGCTTTCCGCTTTATGTATGGCGGTGCACAGGACTTGCTTCAAGTAAAACCTGACCTCACTGCCTTAGGTAAAATTATTGGCGGCGGCCTTCCCATCGGCGCTTACGGCGGAAAAAAAGAAATTATGGAGCAAGTCGCCCCTCTTGGACCAGCCTATCAAGCTGGCACGATGGCAGGAAATCCTGCGTCCATTCTTTCTGGTATTGCATGCTTGGAATTGTTAAAAGAAGACGGAGTCTACGAGCGTCTTGATCAGCTTGGCGCTATGTTAGAAGAAGGAATTTTAGCCCATGCCAAAAAACATCAAGTAGATATTACAGTGAATCGTTTAAAGGGTGCGCTCACGATTTATTTTACAAAAGAAACAATTGTGAACTACGAGCAGGCTGAAAATACGGATGGCGAGATGTTCGCGCGCTTCTTCAAATTGATGCTCACGCAAGGTATTAACCTTGCCCCTTCTAAATATGAAGCTTGGTTCTTAACCATCTCACATACTGAAAAAGATATTTCTGAGACATTACAAGCGGTAGATCATGCGTTTGAACAGCTGAAAAAATCATAATCGAGTCAAAAACAGACGTAAATCCATGCGTCTGTTTTTTTATTGATCAGCTCTTGATTGTCAAAAGCGAGTGAATCTGTTACATTTTTTCTCAATACCTTCTTTTGATGTTTTCATGAACTTTCAAAAATCACTTGAATATTTCGGAAGACCGCTGTATATTACTTAGTTGTTTCATCAAAATATTTATAATAAATGACAAGTGATCATCTATTATCAAAAAGAAAGGAATGCAGGGACAAAACCAATGAAACTTGGAGCCCGTATTTTAAAAACCGGTATTGCCATTGTACTCGCGCTTTACCTGGCAACATGGCTTGGGTTGCCAACGCCCGTCTTCGCGGGAATTGCAGCTGTATTTGCTATCCAGCCATCTATTTATCGATCATTTTTAACGATTGTTGATCAAGTGCAAGCGAATATTATTGGAGCAGCACTTGCCATTACGTTCGGTCTGCTTTTCGGCACAGGACCCGTCATTATCGGTTTAACCGCCGTCATGGTCATCGCCATTAATTTAAAGCTGAAGATTGAACACACGATTCCGATTGCACTTGTAACCGTCATCGCGATTTTAGAAAGTGCGGGGGATCATTTCCTTTCCTTTGCCTTAATTCGAACAGCTACTGTGGTGCTAGGGGTTCTTTCTTCATTTTTAGTGAATTTAATCTTCCTGCCGCCAAAGTATGAAACAAAGTTGGTTCATCACATTATGGAGAATACGGAGGAGATTTTAAAATGGATCCGTCTGAGCTCCAGACAGTCTACTGATCATTCCACTTTAAAGGATGACATCGATCAAATAAAAGAACGTATGATCAAATTAGATCACATTTACTTGTTATACAAAGAGGAACGAAGCTATTTAAAGAAAACCACGTATGTAAAATCAAGAAAGCTGGTTTTGTTCAGACAGGCGATTATGACGTCGAATCGAGCTCTGTACTTACTGAAAAAGCTTCATAAATTAGAAAATGAAATTCATTTGATGCCAGAGCATTTCAGGGAAAGCTTAACTGATGAAATTGATTATTTACTCTATTGGCACGAGCGCACCTTGATGAAGTTTGTCGGAAAAATGAAGCCGCAGGACGATGACTTTCAAAATGAATGCTCGCTTCGCCTTGAAACATTAACGAAATCATTTATTCAGCATCAGCAAAACCAAGAAAACGACTTGCTCGATTACAATATGCTGAATGTGATGTCCAGCATCATCGAATACCGTGATGAATTGCAGCATTTAGATACATTGATTACAAGCTTCCAGACGTATCACCCAAAAGACAGTGAAATCGAGACAGAAGAAAAAGAAGCATAAATAGAAACGACCGATTCCTAGAATCGGTCTTAGATTGTTGACAAAGGGCTAAAATGATCTTGATTTTAGCCCTTTGTCTTCTTTTCAGCGTGATAGAAAACCTTTGCAGTCTAGGAAGGGCGAGTACCGGCGCGGAGCGAATTTGACATTCGTGAGCACCGGAGCAGAGACCTGACAACGAATGCGAGGGTTTGTCCGCGCGCTGAGACCGATTCCCTAGAATCGGTCTTATTTTATTTTCTTCATTTTAGGATCGAGTGTGTCTCTTAATCCATCTCCCATCAGATTAAAGCCAAGAACCGTCAGCATGATGGCGATCCCTGGGAAGAATAAAGTCCATGGGGCTTGAACGAGATAAGGCCTTGCATCGGCGAGCATTTTCCCCCACTCGGGACTTGGCGCCTGTGCACCCAATCCTAAAAAGCCTAAAGCTGCCGCTTCGATAATCGCCGTTCCGATCGCAAGCGTCGCCTGTACGATGACCGGCACCATACTATTTGGCAGGATGTGACGCAGCACGATGCGGCGTTGGGACATCCCAACTGCCTTGGCTGCTAGCACATATTCTTCTTGTTTAATGCTTAGCACCTTTGAACGAACCAGCCGCCCAAAAGTCGGGACGTTAATAATCGCTATGGCAATAAGGGCATTTTGTAAGGAAGGGCCTAAGATGGAGACGATAGCAATGGCTAATAGAATGCTAGGAAAGGCGAGTAAAATATCAAATAGTCTCGAGATTACAGCATCCAGCACTCTTCCCCCATAACCTGCCATCAATCCAAGCAATGTGCCTAAAATGACTGATCCGAGCACCGAGAAGAAACCAACCCATAATGAAATCCGTGCTCCATGCACAACTCTTGAAAATATATCTCTGCCGAAATCATCCGTACCAAACCAGTGCGCGGCTGAAGGTGCACTAAATCGCTCACCGAGTGATTGTTCGTTGATTCCATAAGGAGCAATGAGCGGTGCGAAGATCGCTAGGATGAGAAATAAAAAGACAATCACACTGCCAATGACCGCCAGTTTGTGCTGAAAGAACTGCTTCGTCGATTCAAGAATCAGTGATTGAGAGCGTTCTTTTTTTAGCTGAGGTGCATGAAACTCTTTTTGCGCTTCCATGTTGTCACTCTCCCTTCTCTAGTATTTAATTCTTGGATCAATGACCGCATACAATATGTCCACAATGAAATTGATGAGCACAAATATGAGCGCAACAACAAGAATGCCAGTTTGAATGACAGGGTAATCACGATAGCTGATCGCATCGTATATATACCGCCCAATTCCCGGCCAAGCAAAAATGGTTTCGGTTAAAATCGCTCCGCCAAGCAAAAGACCTGTCTGAAGACCAATAATCGTCAAAATTGGAATGAGCGCATTTTTCAGCCCATGCTGATAAATGATGAAAAACGAACGGACACCTTTTGCTTTTGCCGTTCGAATAAAATCGGAATGAAGCACTTCCAGCATACTTGCCCTCGTAATCCTAGCAATTATCGCAGCAGGAATGGTTGCAAGAGCTGTACTTGGTAAAATCAAATGTTTGATGCTGTCAATGAATTGATCAAACCGGCCTTGCAAAAGCGTATCTAGCGTATGAATATACGTAATCGACTCCACTGGATTCCTGACGTTTTCTCGGCCTGTTGTCGGCAAAATACCTAATTCGATCGAGAACAGCCACTGCCCCATTAAACCTAACCAGAAGATAGGCATGGACACCCCAATGAGAGCAATAAACATCGCGACATAATCAAAGAAAGAATGTTTAAACCAAGCACTAATGATTCCAGCATTCACTCCCACGAAAATCGCCAGCACCATTGCAAAAAATGTCAGTTCTAACGTCGCAAATAAGTAAGGTTTCATTTCCTGGGCAATAGCCGCTCCTGTTCGAATGGAAGTCCCTAAATCACCTTTTAAAAGGCCCAGCATGTAATGGCCGTATTGAACGTACCACGGCTGATTCAAACCAAGCTGGATCGTTAATTGCTCTACTGCTTCTTTTGTTGCCCGCTGCCCTAAGATGACCTGCGCTGGATTCCCCGGTATAAACCGAATAATCGAAAACACGACCAATGTCATTCCGATCAGTACTGGGATGAGCATCCCTGCTCGTTTCATACAATAAGCAAACAAACAGCTTTCACCGCCTTTTGATTTGTTTGAATAAGGGGGATAAAATTCTCCCCCTTATTTGCTTATTCGAAATACACGTCAGTCAAAGCTTCTGAACCAGTTGGGTGCGGCTGGTATCCTTTTAAATCACTAGTTGCTGCGAGCATTGGAATTGAATGCACCAATGGAATCCAAGGCGCTTCGTCATGAATGATCTCTTGAGCTTTTTTATACAGTTCATTTCGTTTCTTTTGATCTGTGTCTGTTTGCGCTTCAATTAAAATGTCATGCATTTTATCATTTTGAAAGAATGTATAGTTGTTGCCGCCGATGCTGTCTTCGTCCAGTAGTGTGTAGATGAAGTTATCAGGATCGCCATTGTCTCCTGTCCAGCCTAACAAGAACACATCCGCTTCCCCTTTACTTGCTTTATCTAAATAAGTCGCCCAGTCATATGTCACAATTTCTGCTTTGACGCCAACCTTTTCAAAGTTTGACTGAATGACTTCTGCTACCTTCATCCCGTCAGGCATATATGGACGCGGCACAGGCATTGCCCAAAGCTTGATGCGAAAGCCGTCAGGGAAGCCTGCTTCTTTCAATAGCTCTTTCGCTTTTTCTGGATCATATGGATATGGCTCTATGTCGTCATTGTAGCCTTCTAAAGAGGGCGGAAGCGGATTTTTCGCTGATTCAGCAAGTCCGCCATAAAATGACTCAATGATGGATTCTTTATCGACCGCATAATTGAGCGCCTGACGAACCAGCTTGTTATCAAGCGGCTTTCTCGTCACTGTCAGTCCGATATAGCCTACGTTCATCGATGGTCTTTCAATGAGCTGGAGCGCTTTGTCGGTTTTAATGCCATCTAAATCTGACGGATTCACGCCATCCATTAAATCGATTTCTCCTGTTTTCAGCGCATTTAAACGGGCTGAGTTTTCAGGAATGGAGCGGAAGATGATTTGATTAAGTTTTGGTTTATCCTTTTGCCAGTAATTTTCGTTCTTTTCTAAGACAATGCGGTCGTTTTGCTTCCACTCTTTAAACTTGAATGGTCCTGTACCAACTGGATTTTCTCTAAATGAATCGCCACTTTTTTCAACAGCCGCAGGACTTGCGATCCCGAATGGAGACATGGCAATGTTTTTCAGAAACGTTGCCTGCGGGCGCTTTAGTTGAAATTCAATCTCATGCTCACCTTTGACGATGATGTCTTTAATGACATGTCCCTTATCTTTTTTATAGCCGCCAAACATGCCGTAGTAAGGAAATTTCTCTGCATCGCCATTCATCCAGCGGTCAAAGTTGAATTTGACTGCTTCTGCGTTAAAGTTTGTGCCATCGTGAAATTTCACACCTTCTCTTAAGTAGAACGTGTACGATTTTCCGTCCTTTGCAACATCCCATTCTGTAGCTAGGCCAGGATGGATGGTCGTGTCTTTCTCACCGTAATTCAGCAGCTTTTCAAACATATTCTCGGTGACCTTGAAAGTTTCACCTTCTGTCGTTGTAATCGGATCAAGTGAAGTGGAGTCTCCTCCTCTACCAAATACGAGGGTGTCTTTTGTTGCCTTTTCTTCTGATGTTGGTGCGGACGAACATCCTCCTAAAAATAACGCAAGTGCCAGCACAAAAATGAAACTACTGAATAACCTTGTCTTCTTCATTGTGTTCCTCCTTTTGATATAAATAGCAGGCAGCTGCGTGTCCAGTTTCCTCCTCATACAAAGAAGGAACAGCTTGCAGGCATTGCGCCCATCTTTTCGGACACCTTTTGTAGAAAGGACAGCCACCTTCTACCGCCATAGTGGACTCTTCAGCTGCCACATCTTGCGACTCTAGCACGTGATCCATATGTGGAATGGATTTCAGAAGCAGCGAGGTATAGGGATGGAGCGGCTTGTGAAATACGGCTTCCGCAGGACCCATCTCTACAATTCGGCCGGCATACATCACGGCAATCCGGTCACTCATATACCTGACAACGCCAAGATCATGGGAAATAAACAAATACGTCAGAGAAAGCGTCTTTTGCAATTCGAGCATCAAATTCAAAATTTGCGCTTGAACGGATACATCTAAAGCCGAGACTGGTTCATCGGCAATCACAAGGCTTGGATGAGTGATGAGTGCTCTGGCAATACCGATACGCTGCCTCTGGCCGCCGCTGAATTGGTGCGCATAACGGTCTCCATAGGATGGATCAAACCCAACAATGTGCAGCATCTCTTTTACCCGCTTCTGCCTTTCTGCTTTCGTCCCGTGTTTATGAACAAGAAGCGGTTCCTCTAAAATATCTTTGATTTTCATACGTGGATTTAAGGAAGCGTATGGATCTTGAAAGATCATTTGAATGTCTTTTCTTAAGGAACGCATGTCTCGTTCTTTCAGAAGTGTCACTTCTTGCCCTTTCAGTTGAATAGAGCCTGAAGTCGGTTCAGTCAATCTCATTAAGCTTTTGCCAAGCGTTGATTTTCCGCAGCCAGATTCGCCAACAATGCCAAGCGTTTCCCCTTCCTTCAAATGAAAGGACACTTGATTTAACGCCAAGGTCGTGTGTTTATTTTTAGAAAAAAAAGCTGATGTCTCATAACGTTTTGTCAGCTGATTCACTTGCAAGAGTGGGTGACTCAGTGTCTTCTCCTCCTTCCATTAGAAAACATGCCACGCGATGATTCTGTTCAATGGATTGTAAGGCTGGGGTTTTTTCTAGACATTGCGGCATTTGATATGGACAGCGTGGTGCAAATTGACAGCCGGACTGGATGGCCCCGGGCTTAGGTACGTGACCCGCTATAGAAATGAGCTTTTCTTTTTTCTCTTTAAATGATGGAACAGAGGCGAAAAGGCCTTTTGTGTAGGGATGCAGAGGTTTTTGAAAAATACGGTCAACGGTTCCTTCTTCTACGATTCGACCGGCATACATAATCATGACACGCTGGCATATTTGTCGCACGACACCTAGATCGTGGGTAATAAATAAAATAGCGGTGTCCATCTCTTCGTTTAACTTTTTGAGCAAACGAAGAATTTGTGCTTGGATGGTGACATCAAGTGCAGTCGTCGGTTCATCTGCAATCATGAGCTTTGGGTGACAAAGCATGGCCATCGCAATCATCACACGCTGGCGCATGCCGCCTGATAATTCATGTGGATATTTTTTGAGTAACGATTCTGCTTGTTTCAATCCAACCGTCTGAAGTAGATTGACCGCCTTGACTTTTGCTTCTTTTTGGCCGATTGCTTGATGCGTGAAAAGAGCTTCGGTCATTTGCTTGCCAATGGTCATTAATGGATTCAAAGAGGTCATTGGCTCCTGGAAAATCATCGAAATGTCATTTCCCCTCACCTCTCGCCACTGTTTCTCCGAAAGTGACAGCAGGTTTTGACCTTCGAATTGAATCTCACCCGTTGTTTCTGTTTGCTGATTCAATCCCATTAATGACATCGACGTGATACTTTTCCCGCAACCAGATTCGCCAACAATGCCTAAGGTTTCTCCTTTTTGAATCGAGAACGATATGTGATGGACGATCGGGACTCTCTGCTTTTTTTGCTGAAACGCAATGGATAGCTGTTTGACATCTAGCAATACGTCTTGTTCTTTCACATATTCACCACCCCGTCATACTTTTTAAAATTGTATTGAGACAAGCTGGGAAATATGTCATGTTTTTGACAAGCATAAAAAAGCCTATCCGCTAGAATCGGATAGGCTTCTACTAATTTAATGTTTGAATGGTAAATAGATGGCGATAGTGACTGTCTCGGTTCATTAATTCTTCGTGTGTTCCTTTTTCCACAATTTCACCTTGTTCCATGACGACAATTTGGTCGGCATGGGTAATGGTCGTTAAGCGGTGCGCGACAATAAAGGTTGTACGGTCCTTAGCTAGCTTTTGCATCGCTTCTTGAATATAATGCTCACTTTCTAAATCAAGTGCAGACGTCGCTTCGTCTAAAATGAGGAGCGGCGGATTTTTGAGAAAAACCCTTGCAATCGAAATCCTTTGTTTTTGACCGCCTGACAGCTTCACGCCCCGTTCTCCTACCTTTGTGTCATACCCTTCAGGAAGAGACATGATAAATTCATGGGCATTTGCCGCTTTGGCAGCCGATACGATTTTTTCAAAAGACGCTTCCGGGTCTCCAACAGCAATATTTTCTTTAATCGTGTCGCTGAATAAGAATGTATCCTGCAGCACCATTCCGACTTGGTTTCGAAGGCTTCTCGCTCGGTACTCTTTTATATCAATGCCGTCAATTTCAAGTGACCCGTTTGTGACATCATAAAATCTTGGAATTAAGCTGACGAGCGTTGACTTCCCTCCACCGCTCATTCCTACAAGCGCAATCGTTTGTCCTTTTTCTACTTTTAAGGAGATATTATGTAAAATCTCTTCCTGTGTATGTTCATAGCGAAACGACACATTTTTAAATTCTACCTCTCCTTTTAAATCGTTGGCTTCTTTTGCATTTGGCCGATCTGTTACCTCATAAGGCTCATCGATAAACTCAAAAATACGATCCATTGACGCAACCGACTGGGTTAAAGTCGTCGATGAGTTAATGAGACGGCGAATTGGATTATACATCCGGTCAATGTAGCCGACAAAGGCAATCATTGTCCCAATCGAAAGCGATCCATTAATTACCGTATAACCTGCAAAAGCAATGATGAGCAGCGGTGCAATGTCTGTGATGGTATTGACGACTGCAAATGTTTTGGCATTCCAATTTGTGTGATTGATTGCTTTGTTTAAGAAATTCTTGTTTTCACCGTGAAAATTCTCTTGTTCATACTCTTCAATCGCAAAGCTGCGAATAACAGGCATTCCTTGTACTCGTTCATGGAGATGTCCTTGCACTTCAGCCAGTGCCTGTGACCGCTCTTTTGTCAGCTTGCGAAGCCGTCCATAAAAATACTTCACAGCTATCGCATAAAGCGGAAAAATAATGACAGATACGATGGTGAGCTTGATATCCAGTGTACACATAATGGCAATGACAATAAGGACTGTCATCAAATCAAGCCAAATGTTCATCAATCCTGTAATGACAAATTCCTTCGTCTGCTCAACATCGTTGATCACTCTTGAAATAATTTCGCCTGTTCTCGTGTTGGCATAATAACGAAGGCTTAGCTTTTGAATATGCGAGAACAGCTTTTCACGAATATCAAACAATACCTTACTGCCAGTCCACTGTGCATAATATTGTCTATAGTATTCGACAGGCGGCCTCATGACTAAAAATATAACGAGCATGATGCCCATAATGATGAGTAGAGATGATGTCTTTTCTTCAGGCGACCCCGAGCCTTGGATGACATCATCAATGACATACTTTAAAAGCAGAGGCAAGGTTAAGGGAATCGAGAACTTGATCATTCCGATGACCATTGTCAATGCAATCTGTTTTTTATACGGTGTAACAAAAGCCATGTAGCGTTTAATGACCCCCATGTAAATCTCCTTCCCAATCTATCAGCGCCTCTTATCCGTACGCAGTCAAAAACCTGTTAGCTTATGTAAAGCCAAACAGGTTTTTGCTGCTCTTGCTTATTTTGTATAATGTAAAAAACGTTCATACCACATATCCACAAATTCAGGAGCAAACGGACCTTTCCGCTGGTGAATCCAATGCAGTAATGTATTCAAATGCTCTCTTAAGATACTATCGATTTCTTTTGGATAATTCATTTGCCTCTTGTGGTCTGCATATTCATCCTCATCCAAAATATTGTACGTCATGTCTGGAAAGACTTTGACATCTAAATCGTAATCAATATACTTAATTGCCTCTTCGTCTGTCGCAAAAGGAGAGCTAATGTTGCAGTAATAATATACCCCATCATCTCTAAGCATCCCAATTACATTAAACCATTGTTTTGCATGAAAATAGCAAATAGCCGGTTCTCTCGTCATCCATGTCCGGCCATCGGATTCAGTCACCATTGTACGATCGTTTGCACCAATGATACACAATTCCGTTGCTTTCAGAATGGTGGTTTCATTCCAAATCCTGTGGATCAAGCCATTATGTTTATAGCTTTGAATTTGGATGGTTTCTCCTTCCTTGGGATAGCCCATATTTTCTCCCCTACTTTCTATAACAAACAAACCTAACAGTCCAAAGACCTAATTTCCCAACTAAACATGTCTCTATTATATTATACCGTTACATAGTAAAAAAATGAAATGAAAAAGCCATTCAACCCAATTGAACGGCACACTTCATTACATCAAGGTTGAACTCTGTTCCATCTGTTTATATGACTTAATCACCTGTTCTGTCTGTTTTGTAAATAATGTTTGGACTCTTTTCAGTTCTTCCCGTTTCTGTTTGATTTGATGATGAAGCCTATGCCACTCTTCCTTTTTTTCATCCTGCAGCAATCGTTTCTCTGTCTCTAAGCACATATCGAGCTCCCCTTGTACATCAAGCAGCTGATCCATGAGCTGCATTTGTTCTCTCACAAGCTGATCAAAATCAGACATCTAACTCCTCCCTTTCAATCGGATCCACTTTTTGTATCTATACCATTTCTTGAAAGAATGAAGAAGTCCTTTGACTGTTTATGTAGAGGTTTTACAGGTTTTGTCGGATGGTGGTGACAGGCAAAAAGAAAAGCACTTCATTCGTAGATGAAGTGCCTTCCTCTGTTTCAGTGATTAGCTGTTTTGTTGTTTGTTTTGCTCAGCTTTTTGGTTATATTTTTTTACTTGCTGTGCGTCAGTCTCGCTAGCAAATTCAGTACCATATTGACCTTGAGCAGTAGCTTGGTTTTGTTTTTTCACTTGTTGTGCGTTTGTTTTGTTTTGTTGTTTATCCATCATTATCACCTCCACGCACATTAATTTGTGCAGAAGGTGTACTTCCTATTCATGATTTTTTAAACAAGCAAAGAACGTCCGCCATCTACAATGATGGTTTGTCCTCTAATCATGTCTGCCTTGCCTGATACAAGGAATTCCACGCTGTCGACCATGTCTTTAATTTCTACCATTCGGCCAGCAGGAGTGTTTTTCTTCGCGTCTTCTAAAAGTTCTTCCCGGTTCGGGAAATGTTTGAGTGCATCTGTGTCGATCGCGCCGCCTGATACTGCGTTCACGACAATATTTTTTTGTGACAGCTCCACAGATAGATAACGCGTCAATGCTTCTAATGCTGCTTTTGATACGCCGACTACTGTGTAATTTTCAAGATAGCGAATGGAACCTAATGAGCTAATGCTGACGATATGCCCGCCGCCGTTTTTCTCCATTAATTTGGCTGCTTCTTGTCCGCAGAATAACAAGGCTTTCGCATTGATATTCATCGTCCAGTCCCAATGATTTTCTTCAAGGTCCATGATTGGACGCTGAACACCTGATGCCGCATTGTTGACAAATATATCTAAACGGCCAAAGGTTTCGTCGATTTGCTGAAACATATCTTTTATTTTCTCTGGCTGACCTACGTTGGCTTTGACAACCAATGTTTTAACACCCATCGCTTCAATTTCTTCCGCTGTTTCAAGTGCGGCTTTTTTGCTTCTCGCATAGTTAATGACAATGTCATATCCTTTTTCAGCTAGGCGAAGGGCTACTTCTTTCCCTACACCTCTGCTGCTACCTGTAATTAATGCACATTTACGTTGACTCATTAAGGTTCATCTCCTGATTTGAATAGTTTTCGTCCATTCGCTTCACACTAATAGGAAAGTTCCTATTAGGAGGTTACATTCATGTATGTCGGACGCGATTTAAGCCAGCTTGGCATGATGTCCAAGGATCAATGGAAAGATACTGAACTTGCTTACTTTCATCATGCTTTCCAACAAATTTTACCTTATTTAAACGAAGAAGGGCAATCTAAGTATCGAGAAATCATTTCTGAAATCGAAAACCGCGGGGGTCTGCACCGAAATGAAGCCGATTATACCCACGGTACAACGGTTAAATATGACTAGGCTGTTCAAGTGCCATCTTCCATATTTTTTGATGTGAGACTGGCAAAGCATATGCCTCAAATTCTTCTGTTGTGACTTTTTTCAGCATCGTGTCATCAGATACAGAGGTCACACGTCCAAAGAAAACAGAAATATTCCAGATGAGGTGGGTAAATACATGCTGAATGGTGCCTTCTAAATCACCAAGCTCGGCCTGTACACCCGCCTCCTCTTTTAAGAAATCCATTAGCTGCTCTTTTTCCGTTTTTCTTCCCTTCATCGTTTCCAAGTTAGGGAATTCCCATAAATTCGCAAGAAGGCCTGTACTTGGCCGCTTATGAATATAGAGGTTGCCTGCGTCATCAAATAACACCGCTGCTGCCATTGATTTTGCAGTCGGTTTTTTCTTTTTACTTTTCACTGGGAGCTCATGTTGAACGCCTTCTTCGAGTGCCGAGCAATGCATGTTTACAGGGCAAATGAGACATGCAGGGGATGTTGGGGTGCAAATGAGCGCACCTAACTCCATCAGCCCTTGATTAAATTCTGACGGCTTTTCCCGGGAAATGAGCTGATCGACCGCAAATTCGAAAATGTTTCTCGTTTTGGGTTTTGCAATGTCATCCCATATGGATAAGATCCGAGAAATGACCCTCATGACGTTACCGTCTACCGCAGGGTACGGCTTGTTATAGGCGATACTCAGTACTGCGCCGCTCGTATACGGTCCTACACCTTTGAGCTTTGAAAATTGTTCTTTCGTATCAGGGACAACGCCCCCATAGGATTCATAGACTTCTTTCACAGCTGCCTGTAAATTACGCACTCGTGAGTAGTAGCCAAGACCTTCCCATGCTTTCATGACCTTTTCTTCATCAGCTAAAGCAAGATCTTTCACCGTCGGGAATTGCTCCATAAACCGGTTGAAGTACGGAATCACCGTATCCACCCTCGTTTGCTGAAGCATCACTTCTGATACCCAGACGCGGTATGGATCTTGATTTTCACGCCACGGAAGTGTTCGTTGTTCTTTTTCATACCAATCAATTAAATCATGCTGAAAACCCGCAATATCTTTGCGGTCCAGCTTTTCTTGAATGTCTTTCATCTTTATACTCCTTCTCATTGAACCAAGGGCTAACGTTCTGAAAAGAACCTTATTTGTTGTATACTGTTTGTAGATACGTTAACATGTTACATTAAATCAAGACAAAGCAAAAGTGATTTTGCACATAGTCTTGAATGAAGACGTATACTTTGTATGATTGTTCCTAAGCATGACAACTAGGAGGTAATCAATTGGATACTGGTACTCATGTAGTAATGGGCATTTCACTTGGGGGACTTGCACTTTTAGATCCAGCCGTCAGCGCAGATCCACACATGGCACATGCCGTGATGATCGCGACCATTGCCGGCTCCCAGGCACCAGACATTGATACTGTGCTAAAACTAAAAAATAATGCGGTTTATATAAGAAATCACCGAGGATTTACTCATTCCATTCCGGCTGTACTGTTCTGGTCATTGCTGATTCCGGCTGTGCTTTTCCCGTTTGTACCGGGGGCGAATTTACTTCATCTTTGGTTATGGACACTGTTAGCCGTCGTGCTCCATGTATTTGTCGATATTTTCAATGCATACGGTACGCAGGCCATTCGTCCATTTTCAAAGAAGTGGGTAGCACTTGGGATCATTAACACGTTTGATCCATTCATCTTTTTTACACACCTTGTCGCCATTGTCGTATGGGCGATTGGCGGTCATCCCGGCTATACGTTCATTACGCTATATGCCGTGATTTTCTGTTACTATATCGTCAGGGTCATCATGCAGCTTCAGATTAAACGTCAGCTGCGTGCACGATTCGATGAGATTGAAGAGATTATTATTTCACCTACAATGAAGTTCAGACAATGGCGCATTGCCGTGAAATGTAAATCCTCTTTCCATGTTGGGCGCAGCATGAATGGAGAGGTCGTCATTTTAGACACCTTTAACCGTGTGCCGGTCCCAGATACTGAAATTATGAAAATTGCCAAGCAAGATGAAAACATTTCAGCCTTTCTCTCGTTCTCCCCTGTCTACCGGTGGGAAGTAGATAAATACAAGGATCATTATGAGGTGCGGTTCATTGATTTGCGCTACCGCAGCAAAGGTCACTATCCTTTTGTCGCGATCTGCCATATCGACATGGACCACCAAATCAAAAATTCCTATACCGGCTGGATTTTCAGTGAAGAAAAACTGCAAAAAAAATTAAGACTCGGCTCTGTGTGAGCGAGTCTTTTTTTGCGCTTAAACACTCATAGTGAAATGCACGGCGGCTTCATACCCATTATTCGCACCTCCAATCTCTCCTTACAACTTCGTCATATATTCCACAATAAACTCCCAAAAGCCAGGTCCCTCTTGGTAAATCAGCCAGTCTACTTTTTCGATGAGTTTGATATAGAGTTCTTGTTCGAGGTCTTCTCTTTCTTGATATGCCGTGTTTTGTAGTTTCTTTTTGATCATGGGTGTGAAGGTTTCAATGAGTTCTTCCATTTCTCCATTGGTCATTTTTTCTTCGTTCACGGACATCTCCCCCTGTTTCTTCTTTTAGTTTGTTAAGTGCTTTTTTGTGAATGTTTGAGATGTTTTGTCTCGTTTCGCCTAGCCGGTCGGCTATTTCCTTCATTGTTTGTCCTTCGACATAGATTTGGGTTAAGACCATTTTTTGTTTGTCTGTGAGCTGCTGGTAGGCCTTGTACAACGCTTGATCTTGCAGGTGCTCCCCTAAGTCTTGCTGGTTGAAGAGCATGGCTTCATACGTATCTGTTTGAACAGGGTCTTTCACTTCTTGCGTATCAGGATGATCGAGTATGAGCGGAAAACGCTGCTGCTTCTTTTTCACTCGTTTGTCAAAGTCGACTGAAAAGATGCGGATCATTGTGGAAATATACTTGATGATGCGGATTTTTTGATAGAACTGTTTGAACTCAGAATCTAGTTTTTTCGCATTTTCTTCGTTTGGCTCTTCCATGACTTGCCGAAGCAGCTGCTGGTTTTTAGGATTGCTTAAAAATTGCTGAATGAGCGGGTGATCAATGATTTCCTTCCATTTTGCTTTCAATAACAGCCGATAATCCATGTGCATCCTCCCCTTTGTTCTCTCTACTTGCATTAAGTGGACAAAAGTTAAAAAAAGTAAACTTTGTGAAACGGGTCTAATGGTTCATTTTCTCTCCCTTTGATTTCCTATTTCTTCTTTCATACCACTTATAAAGAAGACGAGCATCCGCTGGGAGGTGAGACACATGGAGAGCTTTTTTTCAGAGGAATGGCTGAAGCAGCTTGGTCAGGCGGGCTTCCCTGCCATTTTAACGGTTTACTTGCTGACACGCTTTGAACGAAAGTTTGATGAATTAAGCAAGCTCATCCAACGATTAGTCGCTGCTCAAAAAAATGATGAATCAGATTGACATCTGCTTGATTCGTTTCACCTTATGAAAACGAGGGCGAAATGAAAGGCCTTTTGTCACCTCACACAATACGATGTTGAAAGGGGATTTTATCATGAGTGAAAAGCAAAATGGGGTACCACAGCCGATCCGAGGAGAAAAAGGAGCAACAGTCAAAATTCCACGTAATCTCGAGCGAGACAGACAAAACCCAGATATGCTCACGCCGCCGGAAACCGATCATGGAACGGTCTCCAACATGAAATATTCTTTTTCTGATACGCACAACCGTTTAGAAAAAGGCGGCTATGCCCGTGAAGTAACGGTTCGCGAATTGCCGATCTCTAAAAGTCTTGCCTCTGTGAACATGCGGCTAAAGCCTGGTGCGATTCGCGAGTTGCACTGGCATAAGGAAGCGGAATGGGCGTACATGATTTACGGGGAGGCCCGGATTACATCAGTTGATGCAGAGGGACGTAATTTTACAGAGGATGTGACCGAGGGGGATTTGTGGTACTTCCCTTCAGGCTTGCCGCATTCTATTCAAGCACTTGAACCGGGAGCTGAATTCTTGCTTGTGTTTGATGATGGGTCTTTCTCTGAAAATAGTACGTTCCAAGTGACCGATTGGCTTGCCCATACGCCAGAGGAAGTTGTGCTCCAAAACTTTGGAATGACAAAGGAGCAATTTAACAAGCTGCTAGAGAAAGAGAAGTATATTTTCCAAAAAGGAATTCCTGGTTCCCTTGAATGTGACAAGGTGAAAACAGAGCAAGGAGAAGTCCCGAATTCCTTTAAATACGAACTGTTAAAACAAGAGCCGATTACATCAAGCGGCGGACAAGTGTGGATTGCGGATTCTACCAATTTCAAAGCGTCTAAAACGATTGCCTCTGCTCTTGTGAAAGTCGATCCAGGCGCCATTCGTGAGCTACACTGGCATCCAAATACAGATGAATGGCAATATTTCATTTCTGGAAAAGCTCGAATGACGGTCTTTGCTTCTGATGGACATGCGAGAACCTTCAACTATCAGGCGGGAGACGTTGGCTATGTGCCATTTGCGATGGGACATTATGTAGAGAATACAGGCGACGAACCGCTTTATTTTTTAGAAATCTTTAAGAGCGATCATTATGCTGATATCTCACTCAATCAGTGGCTTGCGGTCACACCTAAACAGCTTGTTCTTGATCATTTAGATCAAGGTGAAGAATTCTTGAAATTGCTTGATACTGAAAAACACCCTGTCATCGCTGCACCTAAAAAAGAGGATTAATTCCAACCTTCCTGCAAAAAGGCTATCCTTTTTGCAGGTATCTTCATGTAAAGGAGTGTTGTTTACTTATGCAGCAATCTGTTCACATTTTATGGAAAGGGCTGAAATGGCTGATGGCGGCGTCGGCTGTCTGTTACATATTTTTGTTGTTTTGTGTGCTGTTCTTTCATTTGACGGGTGCTTTTTATCAATCGCTTTTATCGCTGCTACTGTTTATGGGCATCTACGTTGTACTCGGGATCTCTTTTGAACATCTGGAACACGTGCTCATGCGGTTTGTTCGCAAGTGCCGATCCAAAAAACGATCCATCGTTTTCTATGCCGTTTTATTTCACCTTTTGTTTATTTGGGGTGCTGTCTATGTATCAGACGAATTGGTTGACGGCATTTTGCTGACTACTTCTGAAGAAATTCTTTTTGCGATAAGTCTTTGGCTATTTCATTTTTTGTTTGATTATGCGACGTTTCCATTCGAGAAAGAAGCTTCGTGACACTCTATCGTCTTTCTGTAGAGAGCGCTTGTTTGACCTGCTTCATATGATGAAGATCATGCTTAATCAAACCTTGAAAATAACTTGATAACGTCAGCTCAGTTTGACCGATCAGAAAGGGTGTAGTCCAGCGAGATGCTTCGATTTTCTTCATTTCTCTAAGCAATTCTGTTCTGACAGCAATAAATCGCCCGATCGTCTCGCTTCTCTCTTCGTGTTTTGCCCTTTCGGCTGACTGTCGATTCATTTCATGCACTTCAGGTGCCTTACATAACGCCTGATCGTTCCAAAATTCCTTTAGGCGATCGTGTAAAATAAATTCATCCCACGGAACAAAATGTGCGATGATCTCAGCAATGCTCCACTTTCCATCAGCGATGGCGCTACGCCATTCTTCTTCTGTTACTTCCGCTAGTGACTGTACCCATTCAAGGGTGTGTTCATAATGATCAATCACCGTTTCTTTGTTTAACGTCAAATGGTTTCCCCCATTCTCATGCTTTTATGTTGATTGTATCAATTTTGAGAAAGATAAAAAAACACCACTTATGATGAAAAGTGGTGTTTCTTGTGTTTTCTCCGTGCGTATAGGATCGCACCAATCAAACTGATGAGTGAAATCAATGCGAGAATTCTGATATAAGGCGGATAGTAGGTTAGCACAATCTCGTTTTTGCCTTTTTCTATTGGAAAACCAATAAAAGTGTAGTTGGCTTGTTCAATATCTGTTTGCTGTCCGTTCACCGTGAGCTCCCAGCCTTTTTCATATGGAACAGGCAGAATCATGTAATCATCGCCGCGCTTGTTATCATATGAAATCGTAAAGCGGTTATTTTTAAGCTTTACTTGCTGGCTGCCATCATCCTGTTTTTCTTTTTCATATGCTTTCTCTAGAACGCGGTAAGGTTCATGATACAGCTTCAGTTGATTGAGCTCATATGTCCCTTTTGGTACTCGAATGGAGAGGATCTTTTCCGCAGGGACCCGAATCGTCACTTCATTTACGCCAGTTTTGTAGATCGATGTATTGCTTTTTCGTGAGGTGACGTAGTCGTCAACGGACAACTGAAACCCTTCGTTACGGTCTGTCCGCTTCACATAAAAGCTCACATACACATCGCCGGCACGGGCCATATCATCTGGAAGGGTGATATTCAGCCCACCCGTTTCTCCATATACATCAAGCACGCTATTTTCGTATACTGCTTGTTCGGTATGAATATTTGTATCCTTTACTCGATCTGGCGAGTGCTCGATTTCAGCGTTTCCTTTTTTGTCTAAAATCACGCCTTGCAGCATCGCATGCTCTCTATCAAGTGCTGACGCATGCTCTAGGGACGCTTCTGAATAGACGGTACTCGTTGTTCTTGCAAATGGGAGCGGACGTGTATTTTCATACACCGCATAATGCTCACTTTCCAATATTGGCTTGAAATAGGCTGGCGGTGAGTAAGACATCAATTTGTCTCTCATATAATACTTTCCGTAGGTCAGGCTGTATAAATTCGCCCTGTCCCCCATTGTCGCATAACGGCTGACACTTTCTCGTCCCATATCGATTTGCAGGTCATTCCAGTAAAAATTGAGTAAATGCTTATTTAATATACTTGAATATACACTCATGCCTTGGAAGCCTTCAAATAACGGGGTGTTGTTACGCACACCATTCATCCAATCAATACGAGCAAGGGGGTCTTCTTTTGAGCGGTTTTGAATCTGCTGAATGAGCTTCATTTGCTCATGTCCAGCATATGCCTCACTATTCAGATACGTATCTGATACGCTCTTAATATTGCTTCTTTCAGATAAGTATCCCTGCTGATACACGCCTGCTGTCAGTAGGCTAACGACAATGAGCACAGCTGAAAAGAGACGAAGGTGCTGGCGTTTTTCGGCATGCATCCATAGGAAGAACAAGCTGATCACAACCAGTCCTATGCCTGTAAACACAACGACATCCATATTTCCCTTTGCTCTTTCTGAAAGGACGATAGCGAGAAGGAACACGATCCAAGCGCCTAAGACCGCACGCTTTTTCCACTTCCACTCGATTTGTGAGAAATGCTTGATCGTGATGGCAACGACCGCTCCAACTGTAAAGGCAAGAATGTATTCAAACCTGTACTGCGGTGCTGAAAAACCATTAAACACACTCGCCATCTTTGGGCTAAAGTGAAAAACAATGAGCAGAATACTGATGGATGTGAACATGAAAAACCATCTGTTCCGATAAAGTGGAACGAGGAACAAACAAATGAGAAAGATCACCGGTAATAAATACACCCTGCTTGTAAACAGCAGATGATCATGCAATTCAAACCAAGGAATCGACTGTTCATAAGGCGGTCTTATATTATTGAGAAAGCCGTAAACAGATGGGATAAAAAAGGCGGCACTGATCCCAAAGGATAACAGCGTAGAGATCGCAAGCGTCCAAAACACCTTCCACCCGTGCTCCTCGCTTCGAAGCTTGATGATATATCTGAAAACAAGATACATCGCCAAAAAGATAAAATGAATATAAGCGAAGTAAAAGTTGTTGATCAGCATCAGGCTGCAACCCGCAATAAACCAAGCCGGCTTCCCTGTTTTGAATATCCGTTCAACCCCAAGCACAAGCAGCGGGAGCCACATCATGCTGTCGGTAAAAAACTCCCAAAACGTTTCGTGTCGAAAATACACAATAGACAGCCCATAGATCCCGGCACCAGTCAGTGCGCCAAGTCTATTTTGAACCAGCGAAAAAAGAACGCGATAGGCAATACAAAGAATCAACGTCAGCTTGATCACGCTAATCCAAATCACGGCATTTGCCCAGAAATGAATGTCTGTTGACTGTATGAGATGAAGCGCATTCAACAGCCAGACGACAGCGACTGTGACCATAAAGACAGTCGACGTTGTAAAATAATAACCTAATTGCGTATATGTACCGCCGCCTAGACCAAATTGGTAGGAATAAAAGAAGTTCCCTTTTACATATTCGTCGTAAAGCAGCTTTTTAAATGGGAGCATTTGTGAGATGCCGTCCCCATCTCCTGTCATGTACCGGCCTTGCGTATATTCATATAAGAAAAAGGAGTGTCCTAATAAAGCGAGAATGAGGCACATTCCTATGATTATCCATCTACGTTTCATCATCTAAATCCTTTCCACAAAAGATCCACTGTTCTTTGAAACAAAACAACCCAGCAAGCGATTCTTGCTTGCCGGTTATTTGACTCCACGTTATTTAAATAACTGCGTTAACACTCGGTTTTGTTCTTTTGAGCTTGTCTCTTGCTCCATGACATTTGATTCTTGGATCAAATAATGCGGCCTCTTTTTCGTTTCATAATAAATGCGGCCAATATATTCTCCAATCACACCTAGACTCAAAAGCTGGACACCTCCGAGGAATAGCACAGCCGATATTAAAGTGAAATAACCAGGTACCATCACGCCCGTTCTGACGATTTGAATAAAGGTGGCCACGATGTAAATCAAAGAGAGGAATAAGATCAGTATACCAGTATAAAAACAAATACGCAGTGGGCGGTTGTTAAAGGAAATGACACCATCAATGCCATAGTTAAATAATTTCTTCAGAGACCACTTTGTATCACCATGCTGTCTTTCTACATTTTCATAATAGATGACCTTTTCTTCAAACCCAATCCAGCAAAAAAGTCCTTTCGAAAAACGATTGCCCTCTTTCAGCTCTAGCAATGCGTCGATCGCTTGGCGTGAAATTAAACGGAAGTCTCCTACGCCATCACGCAAGTCCACTTCAACCACCTTATTCATGATTTTATAGTACATCGATGATAGGTAAGAGCGAAGTTTGCTGTCTCCCTTACGGTTCCGTTTGGCAATGACTTGATGATAGCCTTCTTCATACCCTCTGACAAAATCCTGAATCAAATGGGTCGGATGCTGCAGATCGGCGTCCATAATGATCGCAGCTGCTCCCTTTGCATGTTCAAGACCTGCCAAAATAGCGGCTTCCTTTCCGAAGTTACGCGAAAAGGAAATGTATTTGACCTTGGCACTTTTGTGAGAGAGCTCTCTCATGTATTGAAGCGTATTGTCTTTGCTTCCATCATTAATAAAGATGATTTCAAAGTCATAATGAAAATCGCGAAACTCTTCCTCGAGTGCCTCAAAGATTCGTCTGATGTTTTCACCTTCATTGTAAGAAGGAATTATAACAGAGAGCAATTCTCGTTCCATATCGCACCTTCTCTTCACTTTTTTCATATAGTCTGTTATGTTCATTATTCCTTTTTTGTTAGAAAACGAAACCCTTTTTTATTATCCATAAATTACATGCTTCTTTAATCGTTTCATTATATCAAAGTTTTATTTCCAGTGATTTTCAGCAAGATGAATTTAATGTAATTTTAAGTTTATCCATTGTAAAAAGCCTGTAATTTTGATCACAGACTGGGTATTGTTTCATAAAATTGTTTGAACACTTATATATTTTCCTATTTTTTCAAAAAGATGAATAAGAATGAAAAGGGCAATCCCTTTAGTGGAGCAGCCCTTTGTTGTTATTTTGCAGATGCTCGTTTGCCTTTGATTGTTTATTTTGAAATAAATGCAGCTGAGCGCCGTAGCTCTCAATCCATTCTTGGACAATCCGTTCGGTTGTTTCCTGTCCTTTATATTTGCGGCCAGCCTTTGCATAGGTCGTTTCAAAATCACTCCAAAGCAGCTCTACCCATGTACGTGCTTCTTCATAGGTCAGCATATTGTTTTTTTCCATGAGTTGTTCTGTTAATCGCTCAAAGTATTGTTCCATGTTCGTTCCTCCTTCATCTAGCAGAAAGTGCCTTTTTAAAAAAACCTCTTTTTTCATATACTACCCTTACGTCTTCAAAAGACGCAAATGATTTGTATTGTTTGGAGGGAATCGATATGCGCAATAAAGCAAAGGGCTTTCCAAATCAAGTGAATCACAAGTTTGAAGGCGAACCAGGCGCCACAGACGCTTATGCATCTAAAAGGCCAAATGGTGAGACGAATACACGTCCACAGGAACGTATGAGGGCATCAGGGAAACGCTAATTTTTCCAAAGGGAGTGCTTGAGATATGAGTTCAAATGGGAAATCGTATATGGATGATTTTGTTCAATTAAGGACAACCGCTTACCCTCAACCATGGGCGAATGCAAAGCATTCTGCCTCTCAGGTCAACGGAGAAACGCAGCAAACGCAGCACGACATCGTACTTCAGAACAACGTCCGTAAACAGCGTTCGAAGTAAAGAAAAGGACTGATCTCTAGGATCAGTCCTTTTGCGTAAGCATTGAAATCGGCAGGGCATCTTCTTTATTTGGAGCCGACACTCTGTACCCCCAAGCAAACACCCCATTTAAATATTCCACGTAAAATTGCTCATCTGTGTCTTTGATTTGATAGGTCGTCTTGGTCTGAATCAAAGCTGGATCTAATAAATAGGCTTTGGCCATATCAATTTTTCGCTCTAAGACGGCATATTCATTCACAATGCCTAGCTGCTCAGCCTTTCTAGCTTTTTCAGAAAGGGCGGCAATCTCCTGCTTTAATTCGTATTCTGTCATCTCACTATAGCGTTTTTCCATCTGTTATTCCCCTTTGTTTAAAACGTGATCAATTGTATCGAGATCAAAGCCTTTTCGGTATAGAAATTGCTTCACTTTCATCTTCTTTTCAAATGATCCGTCATATCCTACCTTGCGCTTTGCCTTCTCTAGCATATACAGGAGGGCTTCTTCTTCCTTTTCCTCTTCTTGTCCATCATAGGCTTCTTGAAGGGCTTTATCAATGATCGCAAATGAAAATCCCTTTCGCTGAAGCTGAAGCTTGATGCGCTGTTCGATCTCTTTTGCAGAACGATTCTTTTCTTTTCTCACCAGCTTGAGAACCTGATTGACGGCTTCCTCCAGCTGTAAGTCATCAGGATATTGCGATAGCGCTTGTTCAATGGTGTCATCGTCTATGCCTTTTAGCTTTAACTCTTTTTTCAGGACGGAAGGCCCTTTGCTGTTCGTTTTTCGGTGGGTGTTCACATATGCTTCTGCAAATTCAAGATCATTTACATACTTATAATGCTTTAATTTGTGTATAATTTCACTAATAGCAGGTGCTGGTATTTCTTTTTTCGTCAAATAATCGGTGACTTCTTTTACTGATCTCATGCGATAAGATAAATAATCGACAGCCTGCTGAAATCCCTTTTTGACGGAATCGCCGAATTGAATCTCAATGATCTCTGCTTCGTCCAGCTCTTTCCCTTTTTTCAAATCGTGCTGAACGAGCACATCTAGATCAACGCTAAAGGCGTACTTTTCATCAAGGAAGATGTTGACGCGCTCTGTATTGTTTTTCTGAGCAGAAATTTTTGTAATATAAGGCATCCTGTAATCACTCCTTTTCTAAAACAGTCAGGATGTTTCTTCTGATTCAAAATTGTGAAAGATATAGGTATGTATATGAGAGGAGAGATGTCAATTGAATATCGCCATTACCGGAGGAACCGGTTTTATCGGCCAGCATGTCACAAAAGTGCTCGCAGCTGAAGGACATCATCTATATATTTTAACAAGAAACCCAAAGGAATCCGAACAAAATCATTTACATTATGTGCAGTGGCTGACAGAAGGTGCCGCCCCTGAGCATGAATTGCCTGCTATCGATGTATGGATTAACCTAGCTGGAAAATCTATTTTCACACGCTGGACAGACAAGGCAAAAGAAGGCATCCTCTCTAGCCGTCTACAATCAACGCAAGAAGTGAGACGCATCATCGAAGCGCAGGAATCGAAACCGTCTGTGCTTATTCAAGCCAGTGCTGTCGGTATTTATGGCACTTCTAAGACCGAGGATTTTACGGAGGAAGCCCCTCCAGCCGATACAGATTTCTTAAGTCATACGTCAAAGCTTTGGGAAGCTGAAGGTCAAAAAATTGAGGCTCTCGGCATTCGAACTGTTTATACACGCTTTGGGGTTGTGTTAGGAGAAAAAGGAACACTTCCACTCATGACCTTGCCATACAAGCTGTTTGCCGGTGGAACCATTGGCCCCGGGTCACAATGGGTATCATGGGTTCATGTGGAGGATGTGGCACATCTCATTGCCTTTGCCATCCGTCATGACGCGGTATCGGGTCCACTTAATGTCACGTCTCCGAATCCTGTTCAAATGAAGCAGCTCGGACAAGCCATCGCCTCCGCCCTTCACCGCCCCCACTGGTTGAAGGTGCCAGCCTTTGTTATCAAAACGGCACTTGGCGAAATGTCATTACTTGTTTTAGAAGGCCAGCGTGCCCTACCGAAAAAGGCCCTGCTTTCTTCTTATGAATTTTTGCACCCTGAATTAAAAGAAGCAATTTTACATTCAAAGGAATAAAGTTTGTCAAAAACACCCATCCTATGTAGAAACGATATGAGGGGGCCATTTTGATGAAGAAAAAAGAACACCAGCCAACTTCAAAGCTGAAGAAAACCCAGGAAGTCCTGTATCAGCAGGAATTCAAAAAAGCGGAAAGAGCAGCAGAAAAAAGAAGCAAATAAGACGGATATTCCACTCCAACAAGCACATAACTAAAGTGATCTTGTAAAGGAGGAGAAGGCTTTGAATAAAGACCAACACAAGAAATCTGTCCAACAAATTGCGGCTCAAGAGACAGATGGCGAATATGTTGAATTTTCCAAAGAACTTGCAGATCCAAATGACGTAAAAGCAATGGCACGTATGAAAGCAGCCGATCAGCGCGCCAAAAAACAATAAGTAAAAAAGCAGACCCTTTTAAACGGTCTGCTTTCTTTTATTTAATTTCAGTAAGCAGGCTTGATGCCTTTTGACGTGATTTTTCCTCAGGTACCTCTTCTGGATATCCGATATGAAGGATGGCAGCAAAACGCTCGTTTTCCTTTAATCCCATGTCCTGTTGAAAGCCTTTGTCGTATAAAATGCGGCCGCTCTTCCATACCATACCGATCCCTTGATCCCAAGCGAGCAGCTGGAAATTTTGAATCAAAGCGCTCACCGCGGCAAAATCATCATTTCTCACCACTGGGTTCTCGTCTTCCTTTAATACGACAAATAAAAGCGCTGGAACTTTTGAAAAGTAGTCTCTGTATTGATTGATTTTCTCTTCTTTTGCATCTGGGTTGTTGCGTTTAAAGAAAGCAATGAATCGCTCAACAAATGTCGCTTTTGCTTCATCGGTCGTTGCATATAGAAAGCGCCATGGCTCAGTGATTTTATGATTCGGTGCATAGACCGCATCCTCTAATAATGGCTGAAGCTGCTCAATGGTCACTACCGTTTCTTTGAATTTTCGAATCGATCGTCTATATCTGACAGCGTCTCGAACCGTTAACGCTTCTGTTTGTTGTTTCATTTCTGGCATATATGTCATCCTTTCAATCAATTTTAATTGAAATTGATTCTCATTCACATTATAAACATCATTTCGTGTTGTTGCAAATAGAGTATCCCTCCCCATCTGCTAAAAAGTTGTTTGACTTTTTCAAGTAATGTTACAATCATATTACGTTTTAAACAAATTTTGAGAAATCAGCCAAGATGATGAAATGATATCAGGTATTCCCATTTCATCTGATTCGGCCATTTTTTAAAACAGCTTTCAACCCATGATTGGAAGGGAGGCTTCTGGATGGAATGAAAATCAATATTGGGCAAATCATTAAGCTCTATCGTTATAAACAAAATATGACCCAATCTGAATTGGCAGAAGGGATTTGTTCTGTCTCTCATTTAAGTAAAATTGAAAATGGCTCAAAGGAGGCCAATCAAGATACGATCAATCTGCTGCTTGAAAAGCTTGGCATCAGTCAAGAATCGCTGTCGCAAAAGGCGCGTCACCTGCTGTCATTGCTAGATGAATTTCAAATGAACATGTATTTCTATGCACTCGATCAGGCTGAACAAAATGCAGAAATGATCATTCATCACGAAGAGCAGTTCTTTTCGCTAGATTTAGGGATTCAGTATCATTTGTCCTTATTTCAATTTTATTTATTAACGAAAAAACAGCCGCTTGCCTTAAAAACACACCGCGTGCTCAAAAAGTTTGAAAAAACCTTTATTAAAAGGGAAAAAGAAATTTTCGAATATCTAGATGGCATTCATCAAATTAAAAATGGTCAGCTCGAAGAAGGACTGAAAAAGCTTGAAAGCTGCTTTTCTTATGCTTCTGTTGAACAGAGCGACCTGTATTATCACTATGCAAAAGCGCTTGGCAACATGGGACATCTTGGTGATGCGCTTGAAGCCACACATCAAGCAATGGATTTATATAGACAAAAGAACAATTTCAAGCGGATTATTCATTGTACACTCATTCATGGCGTGATCTCACTGGAACTAAAAGCCTTTCAAACCGCTAAAAAATATTTAAAAGAAGTGATTTTGCACACTTCTCTTCACCCTGATGCCTATATTAAAATGACGGCTTATTTTTATTATGGGGTGCTCTTAAAACGTGAAGGTGATTTCTCTTCTGCTGTGCCTTATTTACTAGATTCACTCAATTACTTTAATCAAGAACAGATAGAAGATCGTTACTGTGAAACGCTATATGAAATTGCAACATTATATGCTGAATATGACCGCAAAAAGGCCCTTCCCTACATACACGAGCTGTTAAAACAGCCTCGTATTCAGCCAAACTGTTTATATATGATCAAAATCTATAAATTGATGATTGAGGAGAATCCTCATGATTTGAAAACTTATTTAGTCGAAGCAGCCATTCCCTACTTTGAACAAAATCAGCTGCACAGTGAGTACTTGTTTGCTCTTAGAACCTTGCTTTCCTATGCAGCTTCTCAGCTTGACGAACGTGCGTATATGTCCTACACGGGGAAGCTGCTTGATCACCTAGCGTCATATATTCCCTATTACAAAAAAGCATGACCTTCTGCCGATCGAAGGTCATGCTTTTTCTTTTCATTAAATGGTTTTTTGTTGATCTGTATCTGGACGGGTGACTTGTTCGACAGAATGAATATACCGTTTTCTCGCAAAATAATCATACGCATGCTGTCCAAATCCTAGCCAAATGCTGAGCACAATGAATGGGACCGTTCCCCATAATGCTGGGATGTTATAAGCAATACGTAGCAAAGTATAGATCCCTGAATTTTTCTGATTTTTGGCTAAGGAAATAGACACGATTCGTTTTTCTGCCTTCTCTTCACTTATTTTATTGAGCCTAAGCAGCTGTGAATGTCTAAATGATTCAAAGTGAATACGGTTCTTCCAATCGAGTGATTTTAGCAGGTCAATCGCTTTTGCACATGTAGGACTTTGTCCATCATAAAACACAAGCAGCCTGAGTGATTTGATGGAACGCTGTTCTCTTTTTTTTGATTCAGCAAGCTTCTTCTTTTCTTGGTCGAGATAAATGATTTTTTTCATAGATTGATCGCCAGCCCTTTTCCGTCATTTGTTTTTTTAGTTCGTTCAAAGGAGATTACAATTAGATTACTATAGTTGCTGGGCCTCTTGTATTGGGAAAAAGCAAACCAACGTGCGTTATATGAGCCTTTAGATAAGGGCAAAATTGATGATTTTATGGCATATATGAGGTTATTCAACTAAAAGTGGTTGGGAAAATCGTGGTGCTTTGCGGTTTTCTGCGGTATTTGATAGAAATCTGCGGTTTTTCTACAACTTTATGCGGTGTTTTGTAGGTAAAACGCAAAAACAAGATAAAAAAAGACTACTTCCCATTGCGGCGAAGTAGTCTTTTGGTTTATATTTTTTCCAGAACTTCTACTATTTCTTTCTCAATATCTTTCCATAAGAAACGATCTGTCGTATAGTGATGTGCGGCTTCTTTCGCAAATACCTTAAAAGCTTCTTCAAAATCAGGTGCATCTTTGTCTGGTTTTTTCTCGTCGACAAAGCGCTGTGCTTCTGCTGAGCGAGGTCCCCATTTCCCCACTTCATTCCCGTCCTGATCAATGATGACGATAATCGGAATCGATCTTGCGGTCCCGTTCGTTAAATACTGATCCATCAGGTCTAGATGCTCGTCCCGAATGAAATAGCGCGCATCAATGAGTGCTTCACTCGCAATACGCATGAAAATCGGTACATTGACCATCGCATCCCCGCACCAATCCGCTGTGATGACAAGCGCTCGGAGCTTTTTCTTTTGCAGCCGTTGAAACAGCTCTTTTTCTTTTTGATGAATTGCGTACTGATTGTACACCGTAAGTAGATTTTCACGGTTTTTCTCCATGTTGTGTACATATGTACGTTCAGCTAATCCCTTTGTAAACCATTCATTCAATGTCATTTTAACATCCCCTTTACCCTTCAACTTTACCACTTTTTCTGTTCTTTTGTCTAAAAAAACCTTCACCTAGTGAAAGGTAAAGGCTTTATGACTTATTGACGCCGTTTCCGATTTGGATCCATTCCGATCAGCTTGGTGACAAGCACCATGGTAACAGCTAGTGACGTATTCTTTTTATACGCTAAATATTTTCCGTGCCATTCGGGTTTATATTTCTGTTTAAACGAACGTAATCCGCTGAAACTATACATATATCTGACGTTATTGAAGATGACACTCGCCAAACGTTCTGTGAGGAACGACTGATGGAACGTGCCTACATTTGATAAAGGTGCCATTCCCATGTTAAAGGATTTGTAGCCTTTTTCTTTCCCCCATTGAAAAAGGTGAATAAACAGCGCATCCATCATTCCGTTCGGAGCATCATGCATATGGCGCATCAAGTCGATGGATATCTCTCCTTTTTGGTACATCGGCATTAATGACACAAAGGAAATGATCTGCCCTTGTTCATCTTTTAAGAGCGCAATCGGTGCTTTTTGAAGGTAGTCTTCATGAAAGTAGCCGAGAGAAAATCCTTTTTCTTTTTTCTTTCCAAGCCAGCTGTCAGAGATCTGTTTTAAGGTAGAGATCAATTCATCTGAAAAGGGTGGTTCCACCATCTCAAAGGTATAGCCTTCTCGTTCAAACTTATTAGCGACAGCTCGTAAATTCGATTTTTTCTTACCTGATAGAGAAAACGTTTCTAAGTCGACCATGGCTTCTTCCCCAAGCTTAAAAAAGTGAAAGCCTAAGTCATGATAGAGAGCCATCCCTTCTCGTTCTACTTGGTAAAAAGCGACGCGATAGCCTGCTTTTTCGGTCTGCTGCAAAAACTCTTCAAGTACAAGCGGATAAGACGCTTTACGTCCAGAAGGATCTCCGAGCACAATGACGCAGCGGCCAATTCGGCCAAACTGTAGCATCGCCTCTCCATCACTTGAGAAAAACAGCTTTTTGTCTCCTAAAAAGCCAAGATGACTGAGGGCATTTCCTCCCTTTTCTTCTAAAAACGCTTTTAATTTTTCTTCATCTGCTTCTTCCCCAATTGGAAATGCTTTTTTATTAAAAATCAGTTTGCTAATGAAGAAGAAAAGCGGTACACCAATTAAAGCAATCATACTTGTCATCGTGATGTGCCGTTCATTATGCACCAAGTAGTCCTTACTCAGAAAATGCCCGATTTTCGTCCAAATAAAGTTGCCAATGACATTATAGTTAAACAAAACGAGTAAATATCCCGCGGCAGCCGCCACAAACTGATATAAGGAATACGGCGCCTGCTGCTTCACAAATTGATTTCGAAGAGAGAAAAACACCGCCATGATGACTGGCAAAATAAAGATTAGACTCAGGTTAAACCCTTTTAACAAAGTAAACACAAAACCGCCAGCTAAGGCAATCATCGTCAGCACGTAAGATCTTTTTGTTCTTTTATACACTTCAATGGACAAAATCATTAAAATGATTCCGAACATTAAAGAAAGACCATTAAACCCCGATAACAGAAAGCGTGGAATGCTGGTAATTACGCCTAAACGATCAACAGGAAGCACAACAGAAGCCATAATGAGCAGGCCACTTCCAAACGTTAAAATGGATATAGACCCGTACAATAAACGGATTAATAGGGCGCGGTGTAAGATAATTAAGACGTTCGTTGTTTCAATGGCAGGTGCCATCCTTGGGTTGCCTTCAAGACGTCTAAGCGTCGTTCCGGTTAAATCATATGCAGCAAGACATAGCCCAAGAATAAACGGGAAGATCGAGTATACGAAACGGTACAATACTAGCGCCGTCAGCACCATCTCTTTGTCAAAACCAATGTATTGCATGCTGAGTAAAAAGATCAAATCAAATGAACCAAACCCGCCTGGAACCATACTGATTAAACCGCCGATTGATGCAATGGCAAACACACCTAATACAATACGGACATCGACGTTCATCCCCATTGAGACGACAGCCATGTACATGACAAGACCTGCTGCCAGCCATTCTAAAAACGATGCGCCAATATAAGCGTAGATCGGGTGCTTCAGTCCATTTTCACCGCTCTCAATCGAACTTTTTCGAACCGAGGCCATGATGATGTAAATTGGTACAATACAGGCAAAGATAATGACAAATGCCCATAGCCACGGCTCCTGACTAATAATACTTTCAACAGGCAGAACCCTGACCAAGATCAAATCACTGAAAATAGATAGACCCAAAAGGACAGAGGATGTCAAAAGGGCAATGCCTTTCAGCAGTTTTTTCGTATCTGTTATGTACTCCTTGTATAGAAGTGTTCTGAGCCCTGCTCCCGATAAGCCGCCGAAACCAAGTACACTATTAAAGGAGTTCGCAATCCAAGAAATACGAATCGTTTTCCAGCCGCTGATTGGCATATTAAGGCTTTTTCTTAAAATAAAATCATATAAGGACATCGATAAAACCGCGACAAGTCCAAGAAAGACAAGAATAAACAAGTCCATTCGATTCAAGCTGTCAATAATATAAAAAGTCTTTTTAATGGAAAGGCCGCTGAGCTCCTGCTTGGCGACAAAAATTAAGACAAGGATAATCACGATCGGAAAAAGCATTTTCAAGACCGTCATACCCGTTTTTTTGTTCCACATGTTTTCCCAACTTTCTAGGTTGCTTCATTTATTTCAACTGATCATTATTATACAACAAATACCACTTGATTCATGCAGTTTAACATTCAAAAGCTTGATGATACTTTCAATTAGAAGTAAAAATCAGTAATATAAAGAAAAGAGCCGCTTAAAGGAAGTGAACAAGCGTGGAATATAATATTCATGACACCACCGTATTAAAAGAAGAAATTCTATCTCCAGAGGAAAAAAAGACATGGGTGCTTTATATGAAAGTGCTTACTGCTGCAGGTCTTGGAGATGTTTCTGAATGGATGAAGCTTGATATGAGTATGCCTCAAATGAAGGTACTCATGCTGCTCAATAACCATGGCTCTCTTAAGGTATCCGAAATTGCTGAAAAAATGGGGGCTTCTTTGTCCAATATGACAGGCTTGCTTGACCGTTTAGAACAGTCTAACTTTGTCGAGCGAAAGCACTCTGAGCGTGACCGGCGAATCATTGTCGTAGAACTGACAGAGGAAGCCAAAAATATTTTCAGAAGTATTTATCAAAAAGGACACGAAAAAATTAAAAATTCCCTGCAACGGCTCAATGATGAGGAAAAAGAAAAAGTCAATGAAGGGCTAGCCATCTTAGAAAAAGCACTGCGCCCTGAACGTGGCTAAAAATGAAAAGGGAAAAAGACGGTCACTTGAGGTCCGTCTTTTTTGTTTCTTCTTGTACTTGTCGATCTGGAGTGAAGAGAAATTTACGAATGACTTCCCTATCATCCCATAAGAGATAACCTACACCGATGATAAGAAAAATGATGCTGATCCACGTCCCGCCAGGCAGCAGATGTTCAAGTTCCTCAATCGTTCTTTCTGAGCCTAAGCTGTTACTATAGCGTATCTCAAACAGAACGTATTTCGCTATATAAAACAAGGCCGCCATACAGATAAACATGGCGCCGACAATTCTTCTACCAGACATGTGTCTACTCCTTTAATTCCACTGATTTCTTTTGATTAATTCCGTCACATGGGCAAGGTGGTGCTGTGAATGCCAGACATACTTGCCTGTTGCATCATATAAGGACACCGTTTGTTGATCGGCTGAGTGATAATATGCAGCGCTAAAGTCTTCCTCTGACATCCCGCGAAGCAAGGTGACCCACCTGCGATGCAGACTGTTGATCAAGGGCAGTGATAGACTGATGGGTGCCTCGCTATCTGGAAGGGAGGCAAATGCCTCCTGATCATATGGACGTATGTGTGGTGTATCTTCTGTGAGAGCGAGTTTGAATCGCAAGTAAGCATTCAGATGGCTGTCCGCTACGTGATGAATGAGCTGACGGACAGTCCACCCTCCCGGCCGATACGGTGTATCCAGCTGAGCATCTGTCAACTGTGCAGTCACTTCTTCATACCGTTGAGGGATCGCTGCCAACTGATCAATCCATGCCTCAAGCTGTTCTTTCGTTTGTGTTCCAACTGGTTTATATAAGCCAATCGGATATTGTAATGACGTCATATGCTTCCCCCCTAAAACCCTTCTAGCACAAATTTACCAATCATCTTCCCTTGCTCAAGCGTTTGATGTGCCTGCTTCAAATGGACAGCATTGATCGGGCTGAGAACCTTTGTTAAGGTATGTGTTAATTTCCCCTGTTCAAATAACTCACTCGCTTCAGTTAAAAGCTCGTGCTGCTTGATCATATCTGCTGTTTCGTACATAGGCCTTGTGAACATGAATTCCCATACAAATGCAGCACTTTTATTTTTGAGCAATTGAATGTCTAAATGATGTTGATTTTCAACAATCGTACAGATCGTACCTTGGGGTTTAATCGCTTCTGCCATTCCTTTAAAATGCCCATCTGTATCATTTAAGCATAAAATGAAATCCACTTCGCCAATCCCTTTTTCCTGAAGCTGCGTGAAGAGCGGCTGATGATGGTCAATGATATGATCGGCACCTAATGACAGACACCACTTCTTTGTTTCCGGTCTTGATGCGGTAGCGATCACAGTTGCCTTCGCTAATTTGGCCAGTTGAATGGCAATCGAACCCACCCCGCCTGCACCACCGATGATCAGCAGTGTCGAGCCTTCTGCATTCTGCTTCATATGCATCCGGTCAAATAACGCTTCATATGCCGTAATGGTCGTAAGAGGCATCGCAGCTGCTTCTGCAAAAGAAAGATTTGCAGGCTTTTTCGCGACAATTCTCTCATCCACAAGCTGGTATTCACTATTTGAGCCCTGACGCGTAATATCTCCTGCATAGTACACGTGGTCTCCAGGCTGAAACAACGTACAATCTTCGCCTACTTCAACAACCGTGCCGCTTGCATCGTAGCCAAGAATTTTCAATTCTTCTTCCTTCTGATCCTTCGGTGACCTCACCTTTGTATCCACTGGATTCACCGACACAGCCTCTACCTTCACCAGTATATCTCTGCCAGCTGCTTTAGGCTTTTTTACCTCCTGATCCATCAGGCTTTGCTCATTATCAATCGGCAAGTACTCAAATAGTCCAACTGCCTTCACTCGCTCGCACTCCCTTTCTCCATGCTTCTTTTCCACATTTTATCATAATTTTCTGATGTTTATAGGTGGATCAACGGAGCGATGGCACATTTATGACCGCTTCAAAGCCTTTCGCTCCCTCGCAATGTAAGAAGGACGAGCCTTTTTCAAAGAAGGAACATAAGTGAACCAGCTCTTTGATTTAAAGAATAGCTGAACGTAATAAAACTGAACGTGCTGCAGGAAAACGATGATCAATAGAAAAATAGTGAATGAGAGGGTAAAGTTATCTGCCCCTCCACGTATCCATTCGCTGATAAAGAAAATCACAAAAACGATCATGATGAGCTGTTCGAGCCTTTGCACAAGCTGAACAAAGACATACCCCCGTTTGGATATATCGCCGGACTGGCGCTTCCTGATCTTTCTCGATTTGTAAAACCAAATGATACTTTCTGCTAAGTTATGAGTCATAAAAAGAGCGATGATGGCTATCAATAAAGGAGATGGGGTGTAAAGGACTTGGATGACAAACGGAAACACTAAAAAATATAATGCGGTAAATGCGTGTCTAACAAATAAGAGAAATAGTTCTTTTTCTATGTATGCTTTCATGTGTTTCACCTCCCTAAGTACTACGTCTCATTTTTTTAAAAGTTCCCTCCGCCTATCAAAAAAGGATGCCCTGAAAAAGGCATCCTTCATGAATAAAACTTAAAATGCAGCACTTAGTACGACAGGACCTTGCGGAAGCTGGTTATCCTTTTTTGGTTCAAGGGTGACAGCCACGGTATCCCATGATTCGCTTGCTTCTTTTTCAGATAACGCATAGGTGACGGTGCCTTCCCCTTTGCTATCTGTTTTAAAGGCACCGGCTGGAATCGGCTGATCTCCTTTAATGAGCCATACTTGATAAACAGCAGATGAATCAAGCTGACCCTTTAACCCGTCTGCACTCACAACAAGCTCTTTTTTGCCGTTATGCTCGATCACTGAAAAAGCACCCGTTGTTTTTGGTGATGCGGCAGATGCCAGTGACTTTGTCGCAACAACTCTTACAGGTTCTTCCGCCTGTTCTTTTCCATTCGTCAGGAAATACACGTTTCCAGCTGCAGACATGAGAAACAGTGCCGCAACGAGTGGCAATAGCCACTGGTTTCGCTTCTTTTGTGGCGGTTTGATCTCGTTTCGTTCAGGTACGACCTTGAGCTCTTTTTTCTGGTCGGTCTTTGCTGTGACTGTCTCTGACGTCTCTTCTTCAAACACTTGGGATAAAATGCGATCTTTCATCCCCGCCGGAGGTGTTTGGTCACCTGCTAAAAACGGAATGTCAGACATGAGTGATGTCAATTCTTCAAGCTCTTCTTTGCAAGCCGAGCAGTGCTTGATGTGCTCTTCAAATTGCGCCTTTTCTTCTCCTTGTAAATGCCCGTTGAAATAATCAATCACTTGATGTTTACACTGAGTCATGCCTCTTCCTCCTTTCCTCCGCGAGACAGTCTCGTTCGTAAATGCTTCAATGACAATCGAACCCTTCCCTTCACCGTTCCAATGGGGATGCCTAGCTTTTCTGCAATGCTCTTTTGTGTCATTCCATTAAAATAGACATCTTCTATAATGTTTTGCTGTTCTTTTGACAATGTAGATACTGCTTCACGTATGATTTGTTTTTCCTCGTTCCATTCCACTTCTTTTGACACATCTTCTTGATGATCTGCCAAGTATTCAATATGCTCATCTTCTAGTGCTGTTTCGTTCCGGTGTTTTCTTAGGAGATCAATGGCTGTGTTGCGTGAGATCATGAATAACCACGAGGAGAATTTCCCTTTATCCGTATTGTATTCTCCTATGCCGCGCCAAAGCTTGATAAAGACTTCTTGAAGCACTTCCTCCGCGAGCTCACGGTTTCCAGTCATTTTATAAATAAACGAATATAACACACGTTCATAGCGATCGTACAACATTTCAAGCGAAGGCTTGTGACGATCATATTTGATCTTGTGATACAGCTCAAAATCCTTCAGTGTGTCCATGGTCATCTCCTTCCTTTTCATGAGAAAGAGCATGCTGCATTCATCATGAAATCCTTCACGTATTGCTTATATCACGAGGTTACAGTGATAAGCCTACTTTGTACTTTACTCTTTTTTTAAAGAGAAAAAAAGAGCGCTAAAAAAGGAAGTGTGCTCCTCATGAGAATGTACTTACTTTACGAATTGACAGACCGTTTGGATCACTTATGCCAAAAAAGTCAAGAATCCATGTGTTACCATTCACTGTTCAGTTGATTTTAGCAAACTCTCGAGAGTCTCTCAATTCAAATCGGGTGGAACGCATTCTTTCATGATGTCATAATAGAACGTAAATAGGAGAACTGGAGTGTCCGTCAATGATTGGAACGATTGTCCTTTTTTTATTAGCTGGTTTAGCTGAAATTGGCGGCGGCTATCTTGTCTGGCTTTGGCTGCGTGAAGCAAAACCCGTCAGCTACGGGATCGCCGGAAGCCTCATTTTGGTCGCTTATGGCGTCATCCCCACCTTCCAACAATTCCCAACCTTTGGACGGGTTTATGCTGCCTATGGTGGAGTTTTTGTCATTCTCGCTGTGTTTTGGGGATGGTGGGTGGATCGAAAAACACCTGATTTGTACGATTGGGTAGGCGCTCTTATTTGTTTAATAGGTGTGAGTATAATGCTCTTTGCCCCTAGAAACTAGGGCAAAAGATTGCGATACTTGTCATGAGAAAAAAGCCGGCGCACTTTTGCCGGCTTTCACATTTCTCCTAATGGACTTTTTATGCCCCGAATTGTGTTTCATAAAGGCGCTTATATAAGCCATTTTGCGTTAGTAATGTTTTGTGATTTCCTTGCTCTGCAATGCCACCTTTTGTCACAACCACAATTCGATCTGCATGTTGAATAGTTGCAAGGCGATGCGCAATGACTAGCGTCGTTCTACCTTCTGAAAGCTCTTCTAGTGATCGTTGGATCGAAGCCTCTGTTTCAGTATCTAGTGATGAGGTCGCTTCATCCAGTATTAAAATAGGTGGATTTTTCAGGAAAATACGTGCGATTGATACACGCTGCTTTTGTCCACCTGACAGCTTGACGCCTCTTTCACCAATCATTGTATCAAGACCTTCGGGCAGGGATTCGACGAGTTCTTTTAGCTCTGCTTTTGACACCGCCTGCCATATTTCATCCTCAGTTGCATCAAGCTTTCCATAAAGAATGTTCTCTCGAATGCTCCCATTAAATAAATAGACGTCTTGTTGGACTATTCCAATTTGTTGACGCAGTGAAGACAGCTTCATTTGTCTACTATCAATGCCGTCTATCGTAATGGTTCCAAATTGCCATTCATAAAACCTTGGTAATAAACTGCATAGCGTTGATTTACCAGCACCGGAAGGACCTACAATGGCAACCGTTTCCCCTTGTTTGATCTCCAGATTAATATGCTCAAGGATCAAACTGTCCTTCTCATAACCAAAGCTGACATCATGAAATGTAATTTCACCTTTTAGCCCGTCGACATGAATCGCATCAGGGACGTCCTTTTCGTCTGGGGCTTGATCTAAGAGCTTAACAAATCGCTTAAAGCTTGCGACTCCCTTTGGATACGTCTCAATGACTGAATTAATTTGTTGAATGGGTCCTAAAAAGATTCCAGATAGCAGGACGAATGAAATGAATTCGCCATAGGTCATATTCTTTTGCATCACAAACCATGTCCCGCATACAAGTCCAAAGATGGTGACGCCCTTCATAAGCAGGTGACTAATTGAAGCGTGTAATGCCATCATTTTGTATGTGGTTAATTTCGTTTGTTTAAACTGTTCATTGTGTTCAATAAAGCGATCAATCTCATGCGTTTCATTCCCAAATGCCTTCACTACTCGAATTCCGCTCACATTATTCTCAACCCTAGCATTGAATCGACCAATGCTTGAAAACATGTGATCAAAGGCAATCGACATTTTCTTCGTAAAATAAACCGATAGCCCTATTAAGAATGGGACAATGAGAAACGTGAGGACGGCAAGCTGCCAATTAATTGATAGCATCAGGGCAAATGCACCTGTAAGAGTCATCATTGCAATAAATAAATCTTCAGGCCCGTGGTGAGCGATTTCACCAATATCCATTAAATCGTTTGTCATGCGTGAAACAAGCTTTCCTGTTTTCTTTTGATCAAAGAATCGAAAAGACATTTTTTGTACGTGGGTGAATAGCTGACTTCTCATATCTGTTTCAATATTGATACCTAGCTTATGTCCAAAATATGTCACCACATAATTCATTGCTGAGCTGACAACATAGACTGCCAGTAAAATTCCACTCCAGATGAGAATCATTTCCCAGTTTCTATTTGGGAGAAGATCGTCTACAACCATACTGATCGCGAGTGGAAATGATAATTCAAGAAGTGCCGCTATGACGGCACAGGAAAAATCTAATATAAACAGCCCCATATATGGCTTATAATAGGAGAAAAATCGTTTTAACAAAAAGCAGCCCCCTTACTTCTGAGATAATTCTGTCAATATCTCAACGTATTTTTCTGCTTGATTGGCGATAGCTATTGGATCGAATGGCCAGAAATACGTAATATCCAAGTCATGTACTTGATTCTTTTTCACTGCTTTTAAGCTTTTCCATATTGAATTGTTCTTATCGAACGTACCTCCGTTGGCTTCATCAACAAATATATAATCACCTGCATACTTTGGTAGCACTTCATATGAAATATGTTCAAATCCTGACTTTCCATTTAGAATAGTGTCTGCAACCTCTTTTGGCGGCTGAAGCTGCAATTGTTCGTAAAGTGCTTGTCCACCTCGATAGATACCATTCCCATACACATAGACATCATTTCTAAATGCACCCAAGATTGACACTGTTTCGCCTTCTTTGATGACTGTTTTCACTTTCTTTCTAGCAGCTTCCATACGTTGATTAAATTTTTTCAAAAACGCTTTTCCTTCTTCTTCTTTATTCAAGATGCCGGCTAATGTAGTGATCTCTTCTTGTGAATCTTTAAATACACCGAACGGATAAACAATCGTTGGGGCAACCTTTCTGTAGACGTCAAGTACCTTTTCATCGTCTACAGCTGAAATGATGAGGTCTGGTTTTAAGCTTGCCACCTTTTCGGCAGAGCGTTCATCACTAATGTCTGCCACACCATCCACTTTGCCTTTGAGATGTATGTTTTTTAAATCTTGTGTTGTGGCGCCAACCGGTTTTACCCCTAGTGCAACAGCACTACCCAAATAGCCATCTACGAGAATACGCTTTGGATTTGCTGGAATCTCGACCTTGCCTTTCACTGTGTCAACCGTTTTTGTTTTTTCTTCGGCTTTTTTACTTTCTTCCTTTTGACCGCAGGCTGCTAGTGCAAATAACAACACTAAAGCCATTAAACTAAGAAATATGACTTGTTTTTTCATAACTGCTTTTCTCCTCCATATCATGATGAATAACTGAGAACCATTATCATTTATTTGTCTCTCGTATTCTATCAACCGCTTTTCTATCGGTCTATGGATAATCGTCATAACTTATTTATGGACAATTGTTAGATACTCTTATTCTTTTATTAAAAATTGAGAGAATCGTTTCATGATTTCTATCGCCCGTTCCCCTTCACCAAATCTAAATTCTTCTAGTTTTAACAGGTAGAATGTATCATTTTGCACTGCGGGTAAATTACGCAGGACATCACTTTCCTTCATACGTTTGTCCATATGTCTGTACCATCCATGCCGAACAGCCACAATAAAAAACATATGATCTGCTGCATAATCTGCTAAACGCTCAAGCGGAATCACAACATGTTTATCAGGTTTCAGCACCTCCTCTTGAATGGCTTCAGGGGGCATCACCCCCAACGTTTTATATAGGTTGATTGCCCCTCTCGCATGAAAAGACCACATATACACCTTGTCATGTCCCCTTATCTCATATAAAGCAACCGTTTCCTTTTCTTTTAAAAATGGCGTCAAGCGAGCTCTTTCTTTCTGTGCTTGCTTCTCATAACGCTCCACCCATTGCTTTGCTTCTTCGTTCCTTCCGATGAGGCTACCTAAACAAAGTACCTCCTCTACAGGACTCAGACGACTATATGGAAAAACAAGCACAGGAGCGATTTTCTCCATGCGTTTCATCCATTCTATATTTGTATAGAAATAATCAGGCATTAAAATGAGGTCTAAGTTCATGTCCTTCAAAACGTCGTCAGGTGTATGCTCATGAATGACGATAACATCACTGAGTTGCCCTTGAAGCACATCTGAATAAAGAGCAATATCTTCTTCCATGCAAATTGGTTTCACTCCAAGCGCAAGCAAAGAGCCTACAAATTGAAAAGCGGCAATTCGTTTTGGTTCGCGGCTCAGTCGATACTGACTAGGCGATCTGCCCGTTTTTTGACGAAATTTTCTGCTGAAATAGAGGCTATCAGTATAGCCTACTCTTTGTGCAATCGCCTGAACCTGTTCATCGGTTTTGAACAATAGCTTTTTTGCTTCATCCATTCGAATTTGTGCAATATAATCTGTGACACTCATCCCAACGCTTTTCTTAAAAAAAGTTGAGAAATAGCTTTCATTAAAGCCCATTTTATGTGCTAAGTCCTTACGGGTCAGTTCTTGTTGGTAATGTTCTGCAATGTATTGAAGGATCATTTGAATTGAATAATGATCTGCATCCGTTGTTTTTTCATTTTGTTGCTGGAATATTTGCAATACTAGTTTTAGTAGCTTCACTTGGCTACTTTCTGAATAAGAGGGGTCACTTAAACGTTTAATATGATGAAATAATACCGGTGAGCCCATCACCACTTGCCCGTTATCAGGCAGGGTATCATAATTGATTTTATAAATTAATTCATCATCAGCATCATTTGTGAGCATGTAATGTTCAAATGAAACAGCAAAGACTGTGACTTGCTGATGAGATAAAGAACGGATGACAACGGGGATGTGAGATCGTATAAACAGGCTATCCCCACCGTCAAGCTCGTACTCCATTCCTTCTAGCTGAATGACAACGGTACCATCAGCTGTTAAAACGCTTGGAGATTTTGTCTGCCATCTGTTCGTTTGTTTTGCTTTCAGACACATCTGAATTTTCTTTTTCACATGTAGCATCGTTTCCATTTGTGCGTTCATCTTCAGATACCTCCTTTCAGCCATAAAAAAGGTGATGCCGTTGCGGCACCACCCTTCTTGTTTTGTTTTTTTAGCGATCTGCACCGGCTGCCAGCAATTCTTTGTTTTTTTCCTTAAAACGTTCATTATGAGAAGATACATACGCCACTTTCTCCGCATCTGGTTCGATATATAACTTCGCACTATTTAGTGCGTTCACACCATCTACAAAAGTTCCTGCAATCAAGCGGACCTTGCTTTTATGTGTACATAAATCACCTACTGCATACACACCTGGTAAATTGGTCTCCATCTGCTCATTCACTTCAATGAGTCCCCATTCACCTTGCTTTAATCCCCATTCTGCAAGAACACTTAAATCGCCTTTCATGCCGTGGTTGACAATGACTGCGTCTGTTTCAATACGTTCTTTTTCACCTGTTTCTAAATGCTGAACAGTGACAGCTTCGATTTCTTTTCCGTTACCATGTAGGTCCGTTAATTCATGTGGGGTTAAAATACGTGCACTTGACGCTTTCATATTCGCCACGTTTTTTTCATGTCCACCAAACATATCTCTGCGGTGTATAACAGTGACACTTTTCGCAATTGGCACAAGGGCATTTGCCCAATCCACCGCAGAATCGCCGCCCCCAGAGATGACGACTCTTTTTCCAGCGAAGGTTTTGAGCTCCTGAACCGTATAATAAAGGTTTGTTACTTCATAGCGATCTGCATTTTCAACCTCCAGCTTTCTTTGAACTGGAATACCATGCCCCATTGCCAAAATCAAGGTTTTGGTTAAATGGCGATCACCATTTTCGGACGCAATCAATATATTTCCATCTTCTAAGCGATGAAAGTCTGTTATTTTTTGATTTAATGCAATGACAGGTTCAAATGTTTTGGCTTGCTGTTCAAGCTGTTTAATTAATTGCTCTCCTCTTGTCGGCACTAATCCGCCTACATCCCAAATGACTTTTTCCGGGTAAAGGAGCACTTTTCCTCCAAGGGTTTCATTGTATTCAAGGACCTTCGTTTTTAAATCACGCATTCCGCTATAAAAGGCGGTATACATGCCAGCAGGCCCACCACCGATAATTGTCACGTCAAACAATTCAAGTTGCTCTGTCATTCGTGTCCCTCCTGTTTTGTAGCTATCTATGCTAAATAAGTGATATTGATTCTCATTATCATACATATTCATTGTAGTCTACAGGAGTAAGTGGTGGCAATAACTTTCTACAAAATAAAAAGACGAGTCCTAAAACTCGTCCTAGACGTAGCTTAAACAAATGACAATCCAAGATCTTTTAGTTCAAGTGAAACGAGTCTTGCGATGGCATCTGCACCTGTTTTTGTAAAATGTGTACGATCATCAATACCGGTTGAAAGCATAAAATATGATGCTGTCTTTTCATGACCTGATGCCTGATAAAAGTCAAGACTTGCTGTCATTAAATCAACGATCAGCACTTGTTCTTCATCAGCCAGCTCCTTCATCGCCTCACAATATGCAGGAAAATCATTGACATATACCCCATTCTCTTCATGAAAGCGGCCGACAGGTGTCAGGAGTAAAGGGTTTGCCCCTTTTTCTCTAGCCCCTTGAATGTATTGTGATAAGTAGGCCTTATACGTAGTAAAAGGGTCAGTATGTCGCTCCGGTTTTTTGGTGGACGCATCGTTATGCCCCATTTGGATAAAAAGCCAGTCGCCTGGTTGAATCTTGGCTAATATGTCGTCGAGCCGCCCTTCTTCAATAAACGTCTTTGAGCTTCTGCCTCCAATTGCCTTATTGATCACCGACACATCATTTGCAGTATAGAGGTGGAGAAATTCCCCCCAACCTCCTTGAACAGGACGATCTGGGTAAGAACAAACGGTCGAGTCACCAGCTAAATAGATGGTTGTCATGAGTACTGCCCCCTTTTAATATAGGATCCATTTTCATTCATTCGTCGATAGAAAAGGTGAGCTGATCTTTTTAGTATTGCTTACAAATAATTCGCTTTTCATTCTTTAAAACCCTGCATAGAGAGACATTAAGGAATCATTTTTCCTTCAATCATGTGCTGTTAGTTCTGTGCCTGATTCTGTTGCTTCTATTAGTGCTTTTAACATATATCCAATTCCTTTATATGGTGCAAGTGGGTAATTCGCATGCTGATGGTCTAGCAGAAGTGGATCAATGACTTTTCTAAATTTTTTCCCGCCAAGCACCACCAACTCATCAAAGGCTGTTAGCTGTTTTTCATAAAATTGCCGTCGGAGCTGTTCTTCTGTAATGAGCTCTATATGATTTGTACCGAACGTCACATCATAATTTGCAGGAATAATGTCGTCTTCATGCAAGAATCCGTACTTTCCTGATAGAATCACCCAATCATCAAAAAACGTTTGTGCATAGGTTTTTGTTCGTTGATGTAGTGGGCTTAAATACACAAGATGTGCTGGCTGGCTACCGGCCTCTTTTGACACATCCCATATTTTCTTTGCTCCACACGGAATGATACAAATTCGCTTCACCTTAACACCCCCTTTTTGCTTCGATATAAGATGTAGAACATGCAACCAATCGCTGTACCAAGCGTGTTTAAGATCAAATCATCAACATCACTACTTCTTGTAATGATGCCATATGTAGAAAACAACCATTGCAACATTTCAATACTTGTTGATAACAGAAAACCTGTCAAGACCGCTTTCTGCCATGTCATTTTTTTAAAACCGCAAAAAAGCAAAAAGCCAATCGGTACAAATAGCAAAATGTTCCCTATGATATTTAAGTAAACGAGTGCAGGGTAACCATGATGCAGTGCATGAAAATTTTGATAGATCGAATGAAGTGGAATGAAATTGACACTCACTTGATCCTTTGCTGCGGAAAATTGATTGGGTAATACCGTTAAATATAGCAATGTGCTCGTATAAAAAAACAGAAATGCAAGGGCAGTTTCTGTGAACAAATACATGGATTGATTGCGCTTCTTTGCATACCTGAATCGCATGTAAACAAACAATATAACAAGTAGCAATAAGGAGCCGATTGGAAGTGATGATAATAATTTCATAGATGTGTAGCTCCTTTCTATTTGTTTATTAGATTGCTTGGACATATTACAGCCTATTCATACAGTCCATCATCTATTCATAGGTTATCCCTGATTGTACTACAGTCTATATGAGGTTAGCACTTCAAAAGGGCTATTGACAAATCGTCAGTTTTCCGCTAAACTGACTGACATTCAGTCATTTAAGGTCGGTGATGATATGTCAAAACGAGAAAAGATTATGCTTGCTGCCATTGACGCGTTTAAAGAAAAAGGAATTGAAAAGACGACCATTTCGGATATTGTGAAAGCAGCAGGGGTAGCGCAAGGAACGTATTATTTATATTTTCCTTCAAAGCTGTCTGTCATGCCTGCTATCGCAGAGCATATGATCTCGGAGATGGTGCCTGCAATTGAAAAGGAATTAACTCAGCATGCAGATGTCCTCGATCAAGCAGATGCGCTTGTTGAATTCATATTCTCTTTTACAAGAAAATACCGTGATGTCCTTGCCCTGACCTATTCAGGTTTAGCTGCCACCGAGCATTTAAAGGAATGGGAAGATATTTATGAGCCGATTTACAAATGGATCGCCACTTTTCTAGAAAAAGCAAAGCAGGACAAAAGAGTCCGCGCGAACTTGAATTGTCATTACGCCGCGAAATTCATTATCGGTTTACTTGAATCCTCAGCTGAGCAAATGTATTTATTTACAGAAACAGATACAGAAGAAGTCCTTATTCAAAAACGAGAGGTCAAGCAATTTCTCGTTTACGCACTTGGCATAGAGACACCTTAAAAAGTACAGCACATGCTGTACGTTCTTTTTTGGCTTCAAAATGACGAATCGTCAGTTTTAGGAGGAATAACATGAGGAAAAGCTGGATGTATGTCGCACTCACTTGTTTATTTGAGTTACTTTGGGTGTTTGGTTTAAATAAAGCAGATGCTGTGTGGGAGTGGGCGATCATTATCTGCCTCATCCCGATTGATTTTTATTTTTTAATGAAAGCTTGTGAGAAGCTGCCGACAGGAACGGTATACGCCGTATTTGCCGGAGTTGGAACAATCGGTACGTCTATGATGGATTATGCGCTGTTCGGTGGTTCGTTTTCATTCGAAAAGCTCTTATTTATGGGGATATTGGTCCTCGGCATTATTGGATTAAAAGTGTCTGATGGAGATGCACATGAGCAGAAAGGAGAAGCGGTATAATATGGGCTGGTTTTTTGTGTTGTTAGCCTCTGTCTGTGAAATCGGCGGAACCATTGGCTTGAGTATGTTTAGTAAGAAAAAGCAAATCACTACAGGCCTACTATTTGTCGGCGGTTTTGCTTTATCCTTTTTGTTTTTATACGCTTCGTTCTCTTCCGTTCAAGTATCCGTCGCTTATACGGTCTGGATTGGACTTGGAACTGCGGGCTCTGTCTTGTTCAATATGATTCTCTTTAAAGAACCGAAAAACATGATTCGGATGCTCAGCCTGCTACTGATTGTCATTGGTGTGGTTGGACTGAAGTTATTTGCGTGATTCAATCATGACAAAAAAGGAAGGGCGTAAAAACCCCTTCCTTTTTTAAATTCGTTTAATGTGCGCAGTTCTGCTCAAAAAAGAGATCCATTGCGTAAAACGACTCGCCTTTCTCATCCAATAAAAAGTACACAATCAAAGGGTCTCCAAAAGATGCTGTCTGTTGCGTGAACAAAACACAGGTAAATTTCTCAACACCAATCGGAAGCTTTCTTTTTAATAAAGGATGAAGAATGGGTGAAGCTCGAATGGTATCCACATCAACATCCCAATGTTCGTCTTTTAATGTGGGATAATGCTCCGATAACAATTGGTGCAACATGTCTATCGTCAACGTCTTCTTTACTTCTTTTCCACCGTACTCAGCATCTATTATTTTGTTCTTATGCATCCGAAATACGCTCACCCTTTTGATCATTTGTACGTATACCTTTTAAGACAAAGCGTTTCTTGCCATCAAGTGTGCAAGTGATCAATGTCAGTTCATTTTTTTCACGATCTTTTAATACATCAACATCCGTCGGCTCAATCGTAGCAGAGCTGACAATTTGATATTCGTATGTTTCCCCTTGATGATGTAAGATGACTTTTTCTCCTTTAGGCACCTCTGGCAGCTGTCGAAAAAGCCGATCACCTCTATAGCCTCTATGGCCTGCAATTGTAAAGTTCCCTTCACCTGGTAATTGGTGAGGCTTGATTTGAGTCAGTGCAATGCCTAAATTTTCTTCTGAGGTGACAGGAAGCACTTTTTCGTTTAAATCAATTGACGGAATCTCTAGTTCCATGACATCACGCAGGTCTTCTTCTGACACAGTTAAATGTGGAATGGAAGAAAGGTTGTCACTGTCATTCTCTTTAATCATCTTTAATGCCCGTTCCATTGCCGCAGCCTCTTGAGATGTTCGCCATTCATATATAAGAGGTACGGAGATGAGCATCAGACCAATGAACACCAAAAAGCAGCCTAGTAAGGTTCTTGTTTTCGTCAATAGACTCGTTCCTTCCTTTTACTGGGTGGCTCTTCTTCTGACAACAAGAAGAACAGTTCCTGAAGCGACTAATAAAATACCTACATACATCAAATAGCGCAGCCATTCTTCTCCAGTCTTTGGAAGCTCATCGTTTGTATGATGAGGCGGGTTTTGATCACCTTTATGAGAGCTTGGAGGATTGGAATGATCCTGTTCATTCTTCACTGGTGAATTTTTCACAATCATTGTCTTGATCTTCACTTGACCCATTTCAATTGTAAACTCGATTGGCTTCTTTAAAGGAACGTAACCATTTGGTGCTCTCGTCTCTGTGAGTATATAATCACCAGGTTTAAGCCCTTTTACTATGGCTTCTCCGTCTTTTCCGGTTGTCACAGATTGTATGGTTTTTCCGGCTTTTTCACGAATGTCAAAGGCTGCTCCTTTTAAGGTTCTATCTGTTTGCTGGTCTACCTTTATGATACGCAGACTTCCTAAGATCAATTGATTCTTCGCTGTTAATTGAAGTGGCTGCTGCTGATTTTTCTCAATGGTAAATAGGATCGGTTTGTCATCTAATTGATAGCCATGCGGCGCTTTCGTTTCAATGAATTGATAATCCCCTGGTTTTAGGTCATTGATGTTGATTTTCCCCGCTTGATCAGTTACAAGTGATTTCTTCAACGTTTTTCCTTCTCCATTAAGAAGAGCAAACTCTGCATTTTCTAGCTTATGTCCTTTATCATCGACTTTGGTCAATTCTACTGCTCCCGGTGTAAGCTGATTGATCATTTCTACTTTTGCCGGTTTGTCTTGACCTAGACGAATCGTAAATGGGATAGGTGTCTGATCCAATTCATAGCCAGCAATGCTTGCTGTTTCGACAAAGCGATAGGTTCCTGGCTTCAGTTGATCAACAGTCAATTGACCATTTTGGTCTGTTTTCAATCCTTTCTTGATTCGCTTATCATGCTCATCGATTAGATCGAAGGTCGCTCCAGTGAGTAACTGACCATCCTCTCCTTTTTTCTGAAGCTTCACAGCGCTTGTCATCCGGATATTTTCTTTTGTGACTTTGACCATTTTATTTGGGTTGAAATCGATCTTAAAATCTACTGGCTCTGAATCCAGTTCATGTCCGAATGGTGCCTTCGTTTCAACCAATTGGTAGGCACCTGGTCTTAAATCGTTCACAGTGATGATGCCTTTCTCGTTGGTTTTCAACCCCGACATCAATTCTTTTCCATCGTCATTTAAGAGTGTAAATTCTGCGCCTTTGAGTCTTTCTTTTTCTTCCCCTATTTTTGTCAGTTCAACTGAACCTTTCTTCAACTGATTGATTGCCTCAACATGAATCAGCTCTTTTTGGCCTAGTTTCACCTCAAATACAAGTGGTGTTTCGCTCAATTCATAGCCTTCGATACTCTTTCTTTCAACAAATTGGTAGGTTCCTGGTTTTAGACCTGAGAACACGATCTTTCCATCTTGATTGGTAGCGATCCCTTCTCCTCCTGCCACTATTTTTCCGTTGGCATCAGATAGATCAAAGACAACACCTTCTAATGATTTCCCATCTTCCCCTTTTTTGTGTAACAAGACCCCGCCTGTTGTTCGGCTATTTTCTTTTGTGACGCTTACCATCTTCTGAGGGTTAAATGGAATAGCGAAGGTGACAGGTGTTTCATCAAGTTCATGACCAAATGGGGCTTTCGTTTCAACAAACTGATAGGTTCCTGGTTTAAGATCGTTGATTGTGATCTTCCCATCCCGATCTGTGACGAGGCCAGCTTCAATCTCTTTTCCATTTGCATCTAAGAGCTTGAATTCTGCTCCTTCAAGCACATCATTCTTTTCGCCGAGCTTCGTGAGCTGGACAGCTCCCGTTTTTAAATCATTGATTACTTTCATCTCTGTCGGTGTTTTTTGTGCAACTTCGATGGTAAAAGGATAAGGTGTACTCTTCTTTTGATAGCCCTCGACACTCTCTGTCTCCACTAGCTGATATTTACCTGGTTTGAGGTTGTTGATGAATAGCTTTCCATCCTGATCTGTTTTCAAATCTTTACGAACGACTTCGCCATTCTGATCAATCACTTCAAAACGAACACCTTGAAGCTTCTTGCCATCTTCCCCTTCTTTCATCACTTCTAATGCACTTGTTTGATAAAGATTCTTTTTCGAAATGATGACCGGCTCTTTTGGATCAAGCGGAACTTCAAATTTGAGCGGCGTATCATCTAACTCATAACCTTCAGGTGCTTTTGTTTCGATCAACTGATACGCACCTGGTCTTAGTTCGTTCATTGTGATCTTGCCGTCTTTTCCTGTCACAAGCGTTCCATCCAATTCATGCCCATCTTTATCTAAAAGCTTGAATTGTGCGCCTGCTAGTCTTTCCCCGCCTTCACCCATTTTGCTCAGTTCTGCAGAGCCTTTGACAATGTCATTCACTGCGGTTACTGTGGTTGTTTCTGTTTGATTCTCTTTGATTGTGAACGGCCATTTCTGAGTATTTAGTTGATAGCCTTTCGGTGCTTTTGTCTCAACAAAATAATAGGAGCCTGGCTCAAGGTCTTTGAAAAGGATTTCTCCATTTTCATCTGTTTTCAAATTGGTTTGAATTGTATCTCCGGCTTCATTCTTGAGTTCAAATTCCGCATTCTCTAATGCCGCACCTGTATCTTTGTCTTTTTTCGTCAATTTGACATGCTGCTTAATTTCTTGGTTCTGCACGGTCATGACGTTTCCTGTTTTCGCTTGATCTCCTGATTCGTAAGGCTGATCAATTGATACATGGATCGGTTCATTGCTCTTGATATAACCATCAGGTGCTTTCACTTCTGTTACTGTATAGTCACCATACAATAGACGATCAAATATGAGAGATCCTTCTTCATCTGTCGTCTTTGTTCCAATGACGATTCCACTCGCAGTATCTAACAAGGAGAAGCTCGCTCCTTTTAGCGCTTTTCCACTACTCGCATCTACCTTTTTAATGGTTAAAGCACCAACAGCTCCCGTTCCATCTCCCATACCAGCGGTGCGTTTTACAACAATTGAGGCTTCAGATTCTTTTTTTATTTCTTGAACATTTTCACCTCTAAACGTCACTTCGTTTTGAAGTGTACTTCCCACCTTATCTAAAATAAGAGATTGGTATTCTAGGATATACGGTCTGGTGATTTCTTCTTTAAATTGGATTTGAAAAGAATCTGGATTGAGTTCGAGGTTTAACTCAAAATCCTTTCCTTTTTCCAGTTCATCCTTTTTTGTCACTTGCCCCTTTTCATCTATTGTCGTCGTATAGAGATGAAAAGAATTTTCTATTAATGCTTGGTTAGCACTTGGATGATCTATGATCGTTGCATCTTGCACTGTTGATTGACCAAAGTTGATATTCAGTCTCCAATCAATCACTTTCCCTTGTTGATTTCCGGATTTGCTCGTGTATTTCCCGCCATTTGGAATAGAAACCGTGGCATTCACATCAGATTCTTTTGTGTTTCCTTCATAAAGAGTCGCTGTATTCTCATACGTTTTCTCTACTAAATTCATCCCTTCAAGACTCGTCTTATACGTGATCTTGTATGGTGAATCGATTGCTTTTTTGAAGATAACTTCGAATCCTGTTTCTCCTTTTGCATTTTCAAGGAATTTGATTTCATAATCTTCTTTAGCTAAAACCTCTTTTTCTTCAGTGCCATTTTCTCCACCTTGTAGATCAAGCGAATAAATTGTAATTGAATCTTTTATCAAGCGCTGATTCCCTTGGATGAAATCTTCAATTCTCGCCTCATCTAAATGTTTCAGGTTATAGTTCACACCAATATTCCATGTGATCTCTTTCGTTTTCGCATTGTAGGACCCATTTTTAAAGCCATTTGATTGTGTATATGTGTCAGGCGTGAAAACAGAATCGTTTTCCTTCGTCAGGTCCTTCCCATCTTCATTGGTCCATTCAAGCTTCACATGATTACGCAGATTTTTTTGATCTTTATCCGCTCTTTTTTCATAATCAAATGAAGTTGTATACGTGATGGTATGCTCAGTCTTAATTTCTTTTGCAAATTGAATATCAAACCCATTTTCATGCTCGACGATTTGATAATCAGTGCCCTCTTCAAGCACTGTATTCCCTGTCATGACCTTCAAACTATCCTTTTGCAGCGTCAACCCTTCATTTGTGAAAGTATCTTTTATTGTCAGATTGTTCATGGTTTGTTGATCTTTGTTGAAGGTGATACTCCAAGGAATCGTTTTGTTCTTGTAGTTCGGTGTTCCATGATGTTTCGTCAAGATCTGTTGATCAATTCTTTGATTGGCTTGTTTGCTCTGATCGCCAGTCGTCACGGTATTTACAATTTGTTCAGCCTCGAAAATGCGCTCAGTGGCTTTTGTTTGATACGTGATGAGATAGGCTGATTGAATATCATGATTGAATTGAAAAGCAAATCCGTTTTGATCTCCCTTTTTTTGATCTTGAATGGTGTAATCTTCATAATCCTTTGTTCCTGATTCAGCGCCATTCTGATCAATTGTTACTTCCTTCACTTGAAATGAACCGGAAATGAGCTCCTGTGTGCCATTAAAAAAGTCCTCTAAAAAAGCATCCTTTTTGGCAATCGTCTTTTCGTTATAGTTATAACGAATTTCCCATGTAATGGTCTGGGTCACTGGATCGTAGTGAGCGGCCCTTTTTTCTAAAGGACTGCCTCTTGTTACATTTACTGTTCCTTCTGCAGCACTAATTACCTTATCAGCGGAGACTAGTGATGCTTTATTACGAAACGTAGACTGATCCTGATCTGTGATGTCAGTCTCATATACTAAACGATAAGCAAGGTGCACTTCATCTTTAAATTCAATCGTGAAATCTTGACCATCTGCTGTTTGACCTATTGTGTAGTGGCTTTCATCAACCAGTTGGCCAATCGATGTTTCACCATTTAGCTTTGTATCAACGCGATAAAGCTTCATTGAATCTTTTTTCAAAGATTGACCGTTTTGAATCGGATCCACTAGCTTGGCTTGCTTGATATCATCTAAGTCCATGTTAAAATCTACTGTCCATTGAATGGTTTCAGCATTGTACGATCGATTTGGCTCTCCCTTTTTTGAAACGTTTGGACCACTTGGAAGGTAATTGATGGGAATAGAGACGGTATCCTTGCCTTCAATCGGGGTAATAATGATTTCTTTGTCTTCAGTGATGACTGTTTGTTGATCTAATTTCGTCCAAATTTGGAGCGTTCCATGGATGTTTGAATATTGCTTAATAAAATCAGTGAACTCTATGGAGGCATTTCCACTTTCATCTACAGAAAAATAACCAATGGTCGCCTGATTAAATTTCATCTCAAGACGATTGATTTTTTCGTAAATGACTAATTCATCAGGAACCTTGAAATGGAATTCATCCCCACCATTGTAGCTATGCCCATTCGGAAGTGCCCACTCATAGTTCATCGAAATAAGCGAGTTAATATCAGGCCTATCGACTGGGTTCCCTTGCTGATCTTCATACATTAAATGAGCATCAGTGAGAATATTTTCTTTAATAAGCGTTTGCTGAGTAGCACTTTGTAATCCTAAACTTTTAGATACTTCGACTTTATTTTTTAGCAACTCATCCTCATTGCTTTGTTTTTGTTTCGGTTGAGTGTCTTCTTTCACCTTGCTTGTATTTTCTTGCTCCGCTTTTATTGAGTCATCTGTAGCAAGGTTTTCTTTAGACTGATTTTGCTTTGTTTCTTCTTTTTGTTCCGCTGTACTGGTTATATCAAATACGAATGATCCTTCTAAATTGGGATCAAGCTCAACATCTTCTTTCAATACTACCGTCACTTCATTTTGTTTAGAAACGGTATAATCGCCAACATGTATTTGATTGACAATGATCGAATCTTTTTGTTCCTTCTCTACCTGAACTGTTGAAGGAAGAGAGAGAACATACGGATATCCTTTTTTTATATCGATTCCTTTGATTGACCAATGCACAATGGCTTTACTGATTTTCCGGTCTTCATTGTCTGATAAAATATTCCCTTCGTTGTCAGCGAATTCAATGTTGCGATAAATGTCTTTTTGTTGAAATTCCTTAGCTTGTGCATTTGCCAAAGGCAAGATTCCTAATATGCTAGACTGTATGACTAATACAATGATGAGAGTCAGTGACAAAATTCTTTTCAATCCATTCACCCTTTTCTTAAATCAATTTCAAATCAAGTTAAATCACCCATAATTGTGCTGTAAAAACTCACCCCGCTTATTCATGAAATATTTCCCAATAAAATCACACCTTAAGACCCTATGCATTCAAAGAGAAAAATAATACTTCGTATAAAAGATGCTCATGTGAATGAATCATGTGGTGGAATAGTGGTCGTGGAAAAGTGGGGAATGTTGAGAGGAATCATTGATTGAACAAGTGTTACGTATCTATTTATGCTTGAATGATCAATATACTATTTAATACATGCGTATATAAGCATGTACTCACATATGGTCCGATCATATGAACACAAGCTTGTATGTATGGTATGGTGGTGAGACAGTGCAGCATCGTGTAGACAGCATTCCTCTTTGTTCCCCTACATATGTTAATCAAAAATCCTCTGCTTTTTATTCTTACATTTACCGTTTTAGCAGCAAAAAAATAAACAAAATTTCTAAAACGATCCATTTTTATGATATTTATGACTTGCTCATATCTTTTTATAAGAAAAAAATGGTAAATGAGCTAATAAATTTCGATTTCGTCTAATTTTTTTCTCTTTTATAATCAAAAGAGAAGACAAAACAATATATCCTAAACATTACAATCATTTCATGCCTATTCTGGTCATTACATATTCTTTATTGGGACGCAAACAAGAGAAAGGAGTATTTGTTTAATGGAACTCATTGATAATAAATCAAAGAGATGGATCAATATTTTAAAACTGCTTGTATCCAAAAATAAATGGTGGACTCTTCAAGAAATATCAGATGAGAAGATCGGCTCTGTTCGTGCGATACAAAGCGATTTAGAACAGATGAAATCATTTCAAACAGAGGAAGGGGAACCATTAATCCGTATAAAACCAAGACAGGGCATTTCCATTTGTTTTACGCAGACCTTACGAGTGGACTACTATACCAAGGAAATTCTAAAAGATAATATCGAAATACGTTTGATCGATGGGATTTTTTTCGAACAAAACATGTCTTTCTATGAATGGATGGACATTCTCAATATCAGCAGATCAACAATGTATAACACAATCAATAAAATCAATTCCGTGCTTACATCCTATGACATTGAGTTACGTCCAGATAGTATGCAGTTCTATGGAAATGAGAAGGAAATACGTCATTTCTTTGTCGAGTTTTTATTTGAAGTGTACGGAAGCAGACTTTGGCCGTTTGATGAGATTCAAAAACAAGATGCAGCTGATCTATTACAAGACCTATTTCAGGTGATTGAAGTCAATGTACCAGATGCCGCCATTGATAAATACTGCCTGTGGCTCGGCGTTTCCATTCACCGAATCAGAAAAAATTTCACAATAAAACGCAACTATACGTACTCAATGAACGAAGAAAATCAGTCTTCTACAGCTAAGAGTATCTATTATCAAATCAAAGCATGGGAGGAGCAGATTTGTCGAAGGATGAAAGACAAATTTGATATAATGCTAGACCATCATGAGTTTGTCTTTTTACTATTGATCGAACCAGCTATCGGTCACTTTAAATCAATTGAGTCTGTCGAAGAAAAATTAACATTCTTTCAGTCACATACGCCGCGTCTATATGAAGCCATCCATTCATTTATCGATCAATTGGAATTAATTTACCATACAGAAATCGCGAATCGAAAGGTACTGACATTACTTCTTCTCCAACATTATGTGTATTCTAATGAAATTACCGGAAGAGATGGATTTCTCTTCAAAAAGAAATCGCGCTATATATCAGAGGTGAAAAAGCAGCTTCCATACTTTTATTCAAGAATCTCTCATATCATTCAAGAGTCAAAAACAGATGATATACTAGCTTCTTTTGTCAAGAACGAGCGAGAATTGATTCGAATCATTACGTCTAATTGGAGAGGACTTGTTCAATTGGAAATGGAGCGAAGAAACATGTTGAACATTTTTGTTATTTCAACACTAGGCTATAATCACAGTTTGTTTATTGCAGATTTAATTAAATTGAGAGTACCTCCTCTTATTCACATTTTCACAAGTCCTGAAAATACTTTAAATGAATCGACAATGGCTCAACTTCAAATTGATATCATTGTGACGGATACTGAGCTTCCTATTCAATTTGGACGATCTACTCTGTTAATCAGCTCTTTTCCAACCAAGAAAGAATTACACAACTTGCACCGAAGAATAGTTGATATGACCGACTGATTGATGTAGAAACTTCATCATAAAAAAGCTGCTGAGAACCTCTCAACAGCTTTTTCCAATTTCAGCTTCCATCTTTTTCATTCATTAATGAAGCGCTATTTGTTCATTCATCAAATCAATGGCGTAAAGTGATTGCTCATATTCATCTAATAGAAGGTATACTTTGAGCGGGGCAGCTGTTTGATCTGTCTGCTGCGTGAATAGCACACAAGTGAATTTTTCGATCCCCTCTGGCAGCTTGCTTTTCAGAAAAGGATGAAGAATAGGAGAGATTCGAAGGGTATCAACATCTTTCAGCCAAAGCTCATCTTGTAACGCAGGATAATGGTCAACCAAAAACTGACGAAACACTTCCAATGTACTCAAGGTAGATATCCTCACTTTCTTCTATCATGACTTCAAGCTCACCTAAAAACAAACGTTATCAACTCATCATATGATCTCAGCCCACGTATTTTCGTATACGACTAGAGACACAATTTCTCTTTTCTAGAGATCAATTGTACTGTCCCGACTGTTTAGTTTGTATGACGTTTATTATATCTTCTCATTGACTCAACCACGAATCCAAACGATGGACCTATGATCATATTCTTATCTGTTTCTTTCGTGATGAAATGACAACTTCCTGCTACAAAATTCCATTTTTCTTCAAAAAATAGGTTAAATAGACAGAAAAAAGAACAGCTCCTCACTGTTCTTTAAAAAGTCGTAAAGCGTTTGGCTTTATTACTTCAAATGTCCTGTAATGGAACCACTTTGCCACTGGCTGCATCCACGCCATAATGGCAATCAAGCTTCCCGCATAAAACATATTGTTTTTGCGCATCGTCATAGACATAGATGGGTGTAAGCTCCAAGTACTCTCTCAATTTTTCAAAGGCTTCTTCCTTTGATAGAGTGATTTCACTGGGTGCTTGAAAAGGGTCGAGTATCCCGCACACCTGAAACATCTCTTTCTTATCTATGTAATTGACCGCTTCAAAAGAGCTGGCATCAATGAAGACCTTGATTTTATCCAAAAAACCACTTCCTTCTTGCTGTCTCGTTTTTAAGATCGCATGGATGTAACCATGATCACGATGCAGTGTTGTGAGGACCCACTTTCCTGTATCCTTTGAATATTTCTGTCGCAAAAAGGTTCGTACCGCTTTTATACACTCATCCTGCTCCTCTTTTGATATCGGGATTGTATCTGGCGAAGGTTCCAATGAGAAGGCTTGTTCAGCTGAAATGTCTTCATGTATATTCATTTCTTTTTTTTCAAAGGATTTGTTTAACGGTTCATTCCACTCCATGACCTGATTCAAGTGTATGCAATGAGTTTCTTCACGCCCAATTTCAAACGGAATATTTCCTGTTCCATCGTTCTTGACATAGATCTCTTCTAACGCATAAACAGAACGGATTCGATTCTGCTCGAAGGAAGGCCATTCAAACCGCTGGACCTGTTGCTTAGCTAAGCTCTCGATCATATCAATAGAAAGCGTATATTCTTCCGCTCTCAGCACTTTTTTCGCTATAAATGGGCCATGATGAATAAAGGACGTGAGTTGTCCATTTTCATCCCAGGTTACTTCAATCGTTCCAGAAGGCGAAACTGGAACACTATCGATGCTTTCATGAAAATGGAGTTCTCCCTTTTCTTCTTTTTGCAAATGAAAATGCTCCCCATAGATCAACCCTGTTTCTTGTTCCACCCATTGGTAGATGTCATCGGGATGCTGACTGTCAAATGTCACACCATTCTTAGCGTAAGTCTTGTCCATAACAAAAATAACCGTTTCAAATTGACCTGTGTTCAAATTCACCTCAATGACTGCTGTTCCTTCAGGGTTTGAATCATCGTCTTCAGGTTCAGTGTGACGAGGAGGGAACCACTCCATATTCAATTTATAAATTGTTTCATTGATGACATTGACGTAACGGCTAAAACCGTATCTTTTTAAAAGGTAATGATCTAAGCCAAATTTCATCCTTGTCTGATCTATCAATTGTTGTATGTTTGCATTCATTTGTTTCACCTCAACATGTTAAGTGATTTTTTATGGAAGGACAAAGACGATGATAAAGAAAAATATAATGATAACTGTCAAGAGCCCTAAAACCATTGCCATCATATTTGATTCCTTTGTATACCCTTTTAATTCATGCTCTTCAGTAGAACGGTCAATTTTTCTAAAGCGAAAAAGCATGCTTACATTGATAAGGGCTAGAGCAATAACCAATAAAAAAATTAGAAATATAGGTTCTATATCAAAGAATGGATTCGTGACATTTTGGAAGCTAAATGATTGAAAGAACATAATGCCACTCAATACCACTTTCCAAATATTCTCCATCCTCTGTTCTTTCTCCCACTCTTTCCCCAGTTTCTCTTTTTCATATATAGCTACCTGCTCGAAAATGGGAATGAAAGACTTCGTTGATCCTTTTTTGATAAAACCTAAAATACCTTGAAGGAGCATGAAAATTCCTAAACAAAAAAAGAAATGTGCAAATCGAATTTCAAAAATTTGAATCAAGATAAAAAAAGCGACGATCATGATGCCGGCTATTAAATTAGAGGCGACTATTTGTTTTGTTCTCATTTTTTTTAGCATTGCTTGTTCCATGTAATGCTCCTCTCCGTTTCAAATGTTTCTGATGAGCGCTCTATCTATATTACGATTTTATTGAGTAAATGTTTCAATATTTTCCCTTTGCATCGCATATTCGGTTTTTTCACAAATGAAAAGACGCCCATCATTCAATGAACGTCCAATCCTTCGTATCTTACATGCTGACACGCATCACATCATTTCTTGAGCAACCGTTCTATCTTTTATTTGTTGAGCTACCAACCGTTTAAAGTCCTCCATAGACAGCTGCTCTGAAGCCTTTTCTCCATGCTGCCTGATATTAAGCGTTTTTTCTTTCATTTCTGTATCGCCAATCACAGCGATATAAGGGATTTTTTGCATTTGTGCTTCTCTTATTTTATAGCCGAGTTTTTCATCCCGTTCATCGATTGTGACTCTTATCCCTATACTTCTTAATTGCTGTTGAACTTCCAAGCAGTGATCAAGGTGAACGCTTGAGACAGGTATGATTTGTACTTGTACTGGTGCTAGCCATAACGGGAAGGCACCTGCAAAATGCTCGATCAGAATACCGATGAGACACATGTTTCTAGACTTTTTACTGAAAAAGAAAAAAAAGAAAAGCCCCACGAAATGGAGCAATCGGCGAACAAAAAATATTCAGCTCTCACTAGCAAGAGATTTTCTTTTGTGAATGATTTATTGATAGATAACTCCTCAATAAAGAAATTCAGTTCATGTCGTTGTTCACAAATTCCCCTTCACAATCGTTCTCTTGGCTTTCTTAACAATTCTGCTAGTCGCTTTTGTATCAGAATCCTTTGACCACTTATCGCACAGGTTTTGTACCCAATTCGGCTGTGTTTTACTAGCGTCATTAAGCCAGTTTCCTACAGAATCTTGAACATATGTCGATGGATCAGATTTGAGGTAATCTAGAATAGGCAGTGCCCTCTCTGGCTCTTGTTTTAATAACTCAATATGCTTTGTCCATACACCTCTCGGACGGATCGCCTCTACAGCGAATCGACGAATATGTTCATCCTCGCTTTTTGCCCATTCTGTTAAATGTTCTATACTTTGGTCGAGCTGATGACTTAGACTTTCTCTCACTGACATCCAAGCAATTTCTCGAACACCAAAATGGTGATCAGCTGCAAATGGCTGAATGTACGCTAGTTTCTCTTCCAAAGATGATGAACGCTGTTTGTTCATATAAGCAGCCCAACAGCGAACACTATCAGATACGTGGTGAGTAAATGCCTGTAGCACTTCCGCTTGTTTTTCCCCATTCTCTTTCTGTAGCACTTCATCTAACAATTGACCGATGAGACGAATTGCTTTCATTCCAGACTCAGCCTTTTGTTGAGTGACCTCAGATGATACATCGTCTAAATGATGGTCTAAACCAATGGATGGCAAAACATGCTGTATTAACGTCATATGATTGACAGCCAGCCATTCAGTTAAATTCACACTCTCTATTTTTCCCTGATTCAAAAGGATCAAGACGTCATGAGGGATATCAATCCCCTTTCGAGCACCTTTTCGATTGATGATCTCCTCACTTATTGGCATGATGTATTCTCTCCTGTCTAGTAGTACTTTTGTTTGACATTCATTATTTTCGGACCCCTAAAAGCTAATATAAAATTGATGCCTTTAATCTTTGGATATTCACTCCTATTGTAGCAAATAAACAACTCAGCTGGTGCATTATTCAAATCGCAAAAAAAAACTACCCGAAATGAGTAGTTCCTCAATACAAAACTGAATTTGTGTGATCACTAGTGAATCTATCATGTTACCTTCCTTGCTCCATCACCTTCAAACTCTTATGCTGAGAGATTCGGTCAAACGCCACCATCAGGATGGTCATAAGTAAAGCGAGAAGAACCGTTCCAGCACTGATCCAGCTCAGGTTCAATACAGATGTCCTGCTTATCACAAGCCCCCCTAAACCCGATCCTAAAGCAAAGCCGAATTGAATAAATGATGTATTGACACTTAATGCGATATCAGGAGATTTTGGTACAAGTGTCACAAGATATAGCTGCTGAGCTGGCGATGTACTCCATGTAGCGATCATCCACATCATGATAACAGCTACCATGACCACAAGGTTTCCTGTCACAAATGCTAGTAACATGAGCATAATGATTTGCAAGATGATGCCAGAGAAAATCGTGAATGTTGGGCCTTTTTTATCTGCTGCAATCCCTCCAAGGCTGGAGCCTAAAAAGCTGCATATTCCCGCCAGTAACAAAATACCACTGATTTCTGTGATACTAAGGTTTGCTGATTCTTGCAGGAAGGGTGTTAAATAGGTAAATAAAGTGGAATATCCACCTACATAAAAGAGTGTCACTGCTACCGCAAGCAAAATTCTCTTATCTTTTAATATTGATAATTGCATTCCTAGCGTCACCGGTTCTTGTTCTTTCATAGAAGGGATGCGCCTATGCACAACAATCAGCGGAATGATAGTGATCAATCCAATAGCTGCGAACAATGCTTTCCATCCGATCATGCTGCTTAGAAATGTCCCGATTGGCACACCTAAAACCAAGGAACTGCTTAATCCCATTAAAATGATGCCAATCGCCGTTCCTCTTTTTTCACGTTCCACAAGACGAGTTGCAACAGCCATCGCCACCACAATCGCAGTTCCTCCACTTACCCCTTGTAAAATTCTTGTCATCAGAACCATCTCAAAAGAATGGCTAAAACTTGTGACGATATTACTCAATATAAAAATGATGAGCATCCATGATAATATTTTTCTGCGGTCTATATTGATGGTCAGTGCAATGACAATAGGTGCGCCGATTGCTGCTGAAAGCGCTAAGGCAGTGACCAATAAACCAGCAGTAGACGTCGTTACATGTAAATCATCTGCGACCATTTGGATAATTCCTGTGATGATATATTCTATCGTTCCGATTAAAAAGGCTGCTAAAGCAAGCAAATAGACAACGGCTTTATTTTTCATAGTCGCTTTTCTCCTTTGGGCAACATATACGATTTGAGGTCTTGATGATTTATTCTTGAATGGGAATTTGAATTTCAATGAGTCTACCTTCTTGATCTTCAGACAATGGGTAATAAATCTCTCGCCCCGGCTGATCTTCTTTCATGCGATATCCGTTACTTTCAATCCATGTGGCCAAGTCGATACAAGCAGTTTGAGCAAATGGAGAATGTGAATGAAATAATAGCGTAGCCATCGTTTCTTCGGCTGGTAATGAACGTATCTTAATTCCCTTAGGAAGAGAACCCCTTAACGCTTTGACAGAATACCCAACTTCAAATTCGAACTCACTTTCTTTTGCAAGTGATTCCCTCCATAACACCATTTGTGGCCCCGTAATCGATTCTTGCTGATTTTTATGTAACAAATGATGAAACGTTTGAAAGAATGAAGGGATCTCGTCAACAGACCCGTTGGATTGAAAAGACATAATGCGTTTACTTTCAACGGATTTGATGATGACCTCCTGCTCTTTCTCCACACACCCCTCTCGCCTAATGAGGTGCATCCGTTCCTTAATACGCGCTAATTTCTGTTGTTCCCTCCCGATCAATTGCTGAATCTCACTCTCTTTCAGCAGAAACATGCCCTGAATCTGCTCCACAGAAATATCTTCACGAAGAAGCTGAGCCATTTGCTTTAATGTAAAACCTAATTCCTTGTAGAGAAAAATTCGATTCACCTCAAGCAGCTGCTCCGCTGAGTAATATCGGTAGCCCGAATCTTGATCGATCTGTTTAGGCTTTAATAAATCAATTTGGTCATAATATCTTAACGTTTTGACAGGGACTTTACTTAACATAGAAAAATCACCGATTTTGAACATCCTGCATCTCCTCCGTTTTGTTGATCTGATCACAGTATAAACCTTTCAGTTAAGGGGAAAGTCAACAGGAGATTTTAATATTCATTCGTATTATCATTAGACTAAGTTGAAGAATGTAGACTCCGACTTCGCATTCATCATCTATCAAGCATTCAGTCACCATGAAATAACTGCTGTTACGCAAAAAAAACCTAGATGTCTTAAAATCTAGGTTTTGCTAATTTTTTGATTCTAATTATATGTAAACAATTTGAGTTACTTTGTAAATTTACAACTATTATCGATTAAAATTTTTCTAACAATCCCATCTGCTCAACAATCTTTATATCATCCATAAATCGTTGCAAACTTACTTTATGCTCTTTCTTTTGTAAATCTGTTGAATAACCTAAGCATAGATTAAAAATACAATCTAACCTTTCTCCGACACCACTATAAAAATAATTCGTCAATATTACATTATTTTCACTTGCAAGAACCACAACTGTAGCCATCTCTAATACATATTCTATATCTTCTATAGAAATCGTTCGATCCTTTTTCTTAGCAGTCATGAATTCATGACTATGAATAGAACGAATCCTACCTTCAAGTAAATTGAGTATAGACTTCTTATAAATGACATACACACTGTGAATATGATGTTTATCAGGACAATAGGGATCTTGTAAAATGAATTTTATACGTTCATCTTCTTTTTCAATTTTTATTGCATCAAGATCATATAATAAAATATGATCAATTTTTTTTATTTTCATAGGAGGAAAAGCCTCAGTTAAATTTGTTTTACTTTTCATTTGATCACCTCATTTTTCACCAAACTTTACCACTCCCGTAAAATGCATGAGATTTTAATTCATAAGGATGATAATGTGTGAATGTACGTTTTCCTTTAGAAGCTTTATGTGCCTTATTATATCTATATCTCCCTGTGGGAGAGGCCCCTTTTGCAATAAGTCGTGCATTTACTGATCCGATACTCCAAGTATCTAAATGGCGTTTCAAACGAGAAATTGCCTTCTTCTTAGATCTACCAGGTCCCACCCATAAACCTATTGAATTTGATGTTCTCATGGCTTCATAATGAACATATCTTTTATTTTTTGTATTGTTATTAGCTACCTTTCCAGCTACCCATAAAGCTCCAGATTTAAGTGATAATAAACCTTGAGCAGCAAAATATATCAGTGTAGCAAGTCCGACACTTATAGCTAAAGCTTCAAGCATACTTACAGTTACTACTGCTCCTAAAGCAGGAATCCAAAAAACAGATGTTTTAAATTCCTCATCATTTAATTCAACATCTACTTTTTCATTTGTTTTTAGGTTTTTCATAGTTGCACTAAATGAATCCTCTAACAGAGTATCTAATTTAATTTCATACTCTGTTAACTTACCATTATTAGTTTCTGAAGAAATATTTATTACATTGTCCCCAATTTCGAACCCAAAGCCTAAAACAAATTCTTCATTAGATTCATTTTTCCCTTTTATTTGAACTATGACGTCACTGCTATCAATAAGACTATCTTTTTTATCTTCATGCTCAAAATCCAATTGTTCTTTCATTTCTTCAATAATTTTCAGATCTTCTTCTTCTTCTTCACTAAATATTAATTTTTCTAACTCTTCAAAGTCTTCTTCTGAAATTTTAGATATTTCTTTTTCTTTTTTCTTTAAATACTCCTTTTCTGTATTACATGTTTTTAAAGCTCTCTCAATCTGCAAACTCTCATTTTTTCCTAATTCAAAACTTAGCCTCTCTTACTCTAAACAATCCAATCTTTCAAGACACTTCAACATGTTTCCAATTTTAAAGAAATCGAGTATGACACCCTCGCAAAATCGCTCAGCTCTCACAACCCCCATGATGAGAGCCAGTACACACTGCGCATTTAAATTTGAGATGTCCACATTCTCCATATCGTTCGTTCCACCCTCAATGCCATTTTCTTTGAGGATCTCACTGTAGCGGGTAAGCTCCATTTCTTGATGTTGTTCTGCAAAGGTATAGACATCCTCGATAAAACGACAGACCGTTTCGGAATAATTCACATAGGGCATCTGAATGGGGTGTTCCGCTGTTCCATCATTTTCTTTATCTATTACCCATTCTCCTATATGATCCTCCTGAAGCATTGGTATGTATTTAGTCAACATCTCGAATTGGCTCATTCTTATTCTCCTCTATTTCATTTATTTAATCGACACCTATGGATCAGTATATAAAAAAATCCGTAATCATCCTACAAGCTAGAAGCCAGTATTCAAATCACGGACATTCTTTATTCATTTCACATTTTACACTCTTACCATTGATACAACGGTCTCCACATGCGCCGTATGAGGAAACATATCCACTGGCTGCATGTATTCGATTTTGTAGTCTTTTGACATGTATTCGAGGTCTTTTGCTAGTGTAGAAGGGTTGCAAGAGACGTAGACAAAGCGTTTTGGTTTGACTTGTTTGACGGTGTCTAAGAAGGTGCTTTCGCAGCCTGTTCTTGGCGGGTCCACGACGATGACGTCAGGACGGAAGCCTTCTTTGACCCATTTTGGCAGCCAGTGTTCCGCTGTTCCTGTCACATAGGTTGTGTTTTTCATGCCGTGTTTTTTGGCATTTTTCTTGGCATCATCAATTGATTCTTTGATGACATCCATTCCTCTTACTTCTTTGGCGCCATCTGAAAGCCACATACCAATGGTCCCAACACCGCAATACGCATCGACGAGCTTTTCTTTTCCTGTCAGCTTGGCTGCTTTTTTTGCTTCGTCGTAAAGCTTTAATGTCTGTTTCGGATTCAATTGGAAGAATGCACGTGCACTTAGTTCAAATGAAACGTCTCCTAAAAATTCTTGGATGACCATGTTGCCTGCTAAGTGTGATGTCTTATGTCCAAAAATGACAGACGTTTTTTCGCCATTGATATTGTGCATAATGGATGTCACTTCTGGCAGACGTTTTTGAATGGCTTCGGCAATTTCTTTTTTCTTTGGAAATTCAGGTTTTGATGTGACAAGAACGACTTGTACTTCACCTGTTTCAAAGCCAACTCGCACGACAATCGATCGCACGTCACCTTTTCTTGTCCGTTCATTGTAAACCGATACGCCGAATTTCTCTAAAATTTTGCGGACAACGCCCGTTGTTTTGTTCGTTTTCGGATGCTGGACGATACATTCCTTGATTGGCACAAGCTTATGAGAATTCAGTCCATAAAGCCCAGCGATGATGTCACCGCTATGAGATCGCCCTACTTGGAACTGACTTTTGTTCCGGTAGTGCCACGGATCTTCCATGCCGATCGTTGGTCGAATGTCTAGCGTTTCGACCGATAGCTTTGTGTGTCGTTCCATTGATTGAATGACAATATCACGTTTTTCCTTTAGCTGCTGCTCGTACGCCAAATGCTGAAGCTGACAGCCGCCACACTGCTCGTATACTGGACATGGCGGTTTCACTCGATGCTCCGAGCGTTTTCGCACTTTCCTAACCGTACCTTCTGCATATTTCGCCTGTACATTTGTTGCTTCAACGACCACTTCCTCACCTGGAAGCGCACCCGGGACAAAGACCACTTGCTTTTTAAAATAACCGACCCCTTCACCATTAATGCCAAGGCGTTTGATGGTAAGCGGGAACTGCTGTCCCTTTTGCAAAAGGGCACCTTGCTGTTTTTCGTTCACTTCATTCTCTCCGTTCTATCTGAACCTTTATAGGTTGTCCTCATTTTATTCCATCTCATTAGTATATCATGACTTGGACAAAGAGAGAAAATGCGTTTCATTTATTTGTCTGTCTCGATGCTTCTCCATAAATATAAAGAAGCGTAGCTTAAATAAGGGGTCCACTCCTTGCTTAATGCTGCCATCTCTTCTTTTGTCGGCTTTTCAGGCAGGTCAAAGTGCCGCTTGATCGCATTTTGAATACCGATATCTGCCATCGGAAAGAGATTGGGTCTTCCAAGCCCATTCATGAGAACATTTTGAACTGTCCAAGGTCCAATCCCTCTAATCGGAAGCAGACGTTCTTCAATTTCATTATCCGTTAAGTCGTGTAATTCCTCCAAATCCAGAGAGCCGCTCACAATTCGCTTAGATACATCAATGACGTATTCCGCCTTCCGCTGACTGAATTGGAGCTTTCTCAGATCGTCTGTTTCAAGTGATGCGATGGTTTCCGGTAAAGGATCAAACCAAACGCCTTCTATTTGCTCACCGTACGAATGAACAAACCGTTTCGTGAGCTCATAAGCAAACGCAAGATTGAGCTGCTGATGAATGATGCATTTCATCAAACAATGATATAAATGGAAGTCCAGCATGAGCGGTGTTCCGATATGACGTTCGAAAATCGACGCAAGATTTGTTTGAGAAAAATGGTTATGAACAACGTGTAATTGATGCTCCATGCCAAAAATCCGCTTCACCTCAGAAATGATGGGTTCCTCAGGGCCGTTTGCTTGCACCCGGAATGTAGGCGCTTCTTTTGTTCCTGTGGCTTGAACGACCACCACGTACGGCTTTTGATTCAGCCTCATCGGTACTTTGATTTCTCTTCTATTCAAATTGACTGCCTTTAATGGATCACTTGATAAGCGTCTTAGCACTTGATCGAAGTGATAGGGCGGTTCAACCAATAGGTGTTTTTCCCACATGTTTTTCCTCTTCCTTTCTGCCAGCACACGCAGATGTGATTGTTTCACTTTGCATGAATGATTCTCTATATTGAATACTTTTAAATATAAAGAGTACAAGAATTTATCAGTTATATCTTCCTTATTTATGGTCATTCTCCTTTTGGATTGATGAACATTTTTAGTCGAATTTAGCTAAAATTCGACAGCAATCTTAAACATTTTAGGATCATTTTCCTTAAATTAGAAATAGAACCTATGGGTGATATCTTCTATTTCAAAAATATTTGTATAATTATGACATATCAAGGAGGTGAACAAAGAAATAAGCGGATTAGGCAATCATTTGTTTCATCTTGCAGGAACATATTTACCTCATTGATTACCGGCTTCACCTAGTTTCACGTTTTACGAAAAAGAAGACCCAAAATTCAAAAACAAAGGAGATCCGACCAATGAAAAAAACAATTCTTTCTGTTGCCCTTGCCACTGCTGTTTCTTCAACACTACCAGTATTCGCTGATGCTGCTGAGCAAAAAACTGCTCCAGTTTCAACAACTGTTCAGCAAACTGTTTTAAACAAAGCTGCTGAAGGTAAAGCATCTACAAATGCAACAAACGTAAACATTAACTTTGACGTTCTTGGAATTGCAAATGCACTGATCAATGCTGCAAATGCAAACACAAACCGTGAAGGCTTTGTCAAAGGTTTAATGGAGTCTGCTTTCTATGCTGCTGGCGCTAAATACAATGTCATGGTATTTAACTTAAGCCAAGGCTACGAGACTCGTTTCAGCGGTGTCAAAACGTTCGCTACTGTGAAATACGGAAGCATTACTTACGGAGTTTGGGTATTTGAAAATGGATCTTTCACAAATAAAGGTGACGGCGGCTACATCAACTGGGCATTTAGAGGCTGGTTTGACCGTAACGGTGGTTTCGTTAACTTCCGTCGTCCTTAATTCTCGCTTTTATTCATCAATCATACACGCTCATGGACCGATCTCGATTATGAGATCGGCTTTTTTGTGGATAAGATGAATAAGTTTGTGCACGCTGCTTCATGATATAATGCAAGTCTGGAGGGGTGTATATGCTGAAAAAACTTGCAGTGACAAAAAACGGAGACTTGATTGAACATGCAACATTGCAGCAGCTTTCAAGCCCCGATATCGCCTGGTATTGGATTGACTTTCATGCGCCAACGGAAAAAGAAGCAGCGCTACTGAAGGAATTCTTTCAGTTTCATCCGCTTTCAATTGAAGATTGCTTCCATTATTTGCAGCGGCCTAAGCTTGATTTTTATGAAGAGTATTTATTTTTTGTTCTTCATGCTCTCAATCAAAAAACACTTCGTTCAGAGGAAGTAGACTTGTTTGTTGGTGAAAGTTTTATTGTCACCTTTCACTTAAAGGAAGCACCTTACATTGATCGTGTGATTCGAAAGCTAAAAACATCTGATCACGCGCGAAATAGTGGACCTGAGCATCTTGCCTACATGCTGATTGATGATCTGGTTGATGATTATTTCCCGATTATTTATCAAATTGAAGACAGGCTGAATGAGATTGAAGATGAAGAAGGTCATAAAACGTATGGTACTTTAATGAACGAAGTATTCGGGATTCGCTCAGACTTGTTAAAGCTAAGAAGGACCATTATTCCGATGAGAGACCTTTTGTACCGTATCGTGAACATTAATATGATGAAAAACGACAAAAACCGGCAAGCCTATTTCAATGATATCTATGATCACCTTCTGAAATTGACAGAGATTGTCGAGTCGAACAGAGACATGACAGCAGATTTAAGAGACAGCTATCAGACGCTGAATTCCAATCGGATGAATGCGATTATGATGACACTGACGATTGTGTCGACTATTTTTATTCCACTGACCTTTATCGTTGGGGTTTACGGGATGAACTTTGATAACATGCCTGAATTGCACTGGAAATACGGCTATTTTGGCGTGCTTATTTTCATGGGTCTGCTCGTCTCGGGTATGCTTTTATGGTTTAAGCATAAAGGGTGGTTTCGGATTTTTAAATAACTAAAAAGCCTGCAGTTTCTCTGCAAGCTTTTTTCTATAATTGAGGCAGATGCCATACTTTTTCAAGCATGAGATCGTCTAGACTTTTAAAGGAATACCCCTGTTTTTTGAGAGATGTGATCGCATCATCCAGTGCCTCGGCATTGTCTCTTGAGACGGTATGGAGTAAGTAAATCGCACCTGGATGTGCCTGTTTCATCATTTGATCGTAGGCATACTGTTTTCCTTTTTGATGATGGATATGCCAATCCACAAAGGCAACTGACCAGAAAACGGTTTGGTAGCCAAGCCTCTTTGTTTCCTTTAATACTCTTTCGCTAAATACCCCGCGCGGTGGACGTAAATAGAGGTTATCTTGTTTTCCCGTAATTTTGTACACGGCTTCATTTACACTGCCTAGCTCTTCTTTGATTTCTTTCGCACTTTTTTTCGTTAAGTCAGGATGGTGATAGGAGTGGTTCCCGATGATATGTCCTTCCTCTGCCATACGTTTCACAAGCTGCGGCTGATCCTTCACGAAGTGCCCTGTCACAAAAAAGGTGCCTGGTACTTGGTGTTTTTTCAGCACATCTAAAATTTTGGGTGTGTACCCATTTTCATAACCATTATCGAATGTAAAGTAAATCTCTTTCTTTTTCGTGTTTCCTAAATAGAAAGCATCATACTTTTTTAAAAGTGTCGTCAGTTCCTTCCCAGCATCTGCTGGCTTGTGCTCTTTACTTTTAGCAAATCCCCAATGGATGGGCTTATTAGACTCAGCTGCTGCTTCTGACAGAGGCATTGAAACAAAAAGCACACATAAACAGATCAGCATATATTTTTTCATCTACGTCACTTCCCGGTTTTTCTTTTATTGTGCAGAATATGACCGAGACTCATACGTCCATTCGCCTGCCAATTTAAAGAAAAAAGCCCGCACAAGTGCGAGCTATTCTTCCTTCCAATCTTTTTTAAACCGTTCATATTTCGCTTCTAGATCGTCAATCATCTGGATCAATCTGTCTATATCTTCAACGTCTGTTGATTCGGGATCTAATGAATCAATCACATTCATAAACATATCTAATCGGTTCTTTAAATAATCAACCTGCTGCTCTTTACTATCAGCTGCCTTGCCCATAGATACACTCCCTTTAGCATTTGTTTATAGCTTATCTTTCTTTCCCTTATAAATCAATTGTCTCCCCCCTTGCGTATAACGGTCATGGGGCTTAAAATTAACTGTTGGCGGGTCTACGTTTACCCGAATGAAAAGGAGATAGATACCATGAACCAAAAAACAGCACTTCGTCCGATCACACCTGCATACGACCCTTGGGAAGCCTATCTCGATGTGCAGGATTACGGAGAAATGAAGCTGACAAATATTGAATTTACGACGACGACTTTATGTAACATGAGATGTGAGCACTGTGCGGTTGGCTATACTTTGCAGCCAAAGGACCCACATGCACTGCCACTTGATTTGCTGCTTCGCCGTTTAGATGAAGTCCCACTTTTGCGCTCACTAAGTATTACAGGCGGAGAGCCAATGCTTTCTCTCAAGTCTGTGCGGGAATATGTCGTCCCTTTATTAAAGTATGCCCATGAACGCGGCGTCCGTACACAAATCAATTCAAACTTAACACTAGATTTGGCTCGATATGAAGAGATTATTCCGTACTTAGATGTTCTTCACATTTCACATAACTGGGGCACTGTCGAAGAGTTTGCAACGGTCGGCTTTGCGATGATGGATAGAAAACCAACCTTTCAGCAGCGTGAAAAATTATTTAATCGAATGATCGAAAATAGTCAGGCGCTTGTGAAAGCTGGTGTCACAGTATCTGCTGAAACCATGCTCAATAAGCGCACGCTTCCTTATATTGAACACATCCATCGTCAAATCGTGGAGGAGATGAAATGTCAGCGCCACGAAGTTCACCCGATGTACCCAAGCGATTTCGCTAGTGCACTTGAGTCATTAACGCTTCCGCAAATGCGTGATGCAATTCATCAGCTGCTTGATATTCGTGATGAGAACACATGGATGCTGTTTGGCACCTTACCATTTTATTCATGCAGCACAAATGAAGAAGACCAGCGCCTCCTGAAGCGATTGCGCCAGGAGAAAAATGTTACTGTACGAAATGATCCTGACGGCCGCTCAAGGTTGAATGTAAATATTTTTGATGGGAATATTATTGTGACAGACTTTGGCGATACGCCGCCGCTTGGAAACATTGAAACCGATACATTGCAATCTGCATATACACGCTGGATGGACACAAAATTAGCGAAAGAGCTGAATTGTCATTGTCCAAATGTGCAATGCCTTGGTCCGAATGTTCTTGTGAAAAACAGCTATTATCAAGATGTTGATTTTACTTCTCGTACAGCCAGGGGGTAACCGATAAATGGACGATACATTTCTGACAGTGGTCAAGAACAAATACATTGAAATTCTAATTGTTGGACTTGTTCTTTGGCTTGCCGTCTTTATCATCAACAAAGCCCTTCAGATTTTCTTTAAACGAACGGAGTTTATTGAAGATAAGAAGAAGAAAACGATCGAGAGCTTGGTCAAATCTGTGACGAAGTACACAGCTTCGATTTGCTTTGTGTTCTATGTCATTTCTCTTTTCTTTCATGACTTTGGAAAAATTCTTGCTGGTGCTGGTGTTGCCGGGATCGTCATCGGTTTTGGCGCCCAGACGCTGATTCGTGATATTTTAGCAGGCATCTTCCTGATCTATGAACGTCAGATTCATAAAGGTGACTATGTGACGGTGAATAATCTTTTTAATGGAACCATTGAAGAAATTGGTCTCCGTTCTCTGCAAATTAGAGAATGGAGCGGCAAGCTGTTAACCATTTCTAACGGAGACATCCGGCAAATTCAAAATTACAACATACATTACATGCGTATCACAGAGTCGGTGTTAATTAGTGCAAATCAGAACCCAGACATCGCCTTTCAAGCGCTCGAATCAGCTTGTGACCAGTTGAATCAAATGCATCATGATTTTCTCAAAAAAGATGAATTCCAAAACGCCATTGAACCCTTTCAGGTTCATGGAATTATGGGCCTCAATAAGCTCAATCGCGGGATAGAAATCACTGTGAAAGGGATGGTCGAAGATGAAAAATACTTCGAAGCCGCCCTCGCTGTACGTAAAGAAATCATCAAGCAGCTTCATGAGCACGATGTCAAATTGCTTGAAGATCTCGTGTATCCTCAGCCTGCAAAATAACCTCATTCTTGTGAGGTTATTTTTTGTTTATGAATGAAGTGTGACGAGCTGACTAGACCTCATGAGACGCTTGAACAGCTTGGACACATCCGGTAAGGAATTCTCTTCATTTCAGCCCTCTTACTTCTATCCACTTGACTAATTCATGTATAATAGAGAGCAGAATGATTTCATGCAGCATGGGGACCCTCATACTGTGTATTTACTAAGTGAAAGAGAGTGAATAAGATGGGTCGTAAGTGGAACAACATTAAAGAAAAAAAAGCATCAAAGGATGCCAATACAAGTCGTATTTACGCAAAATTCGGGCGTGAAATCTATGTGGCTGCCAAACAAGGTGAGCCAAACCCAGAATCAAACCAAGCACTTCGCTTTGTCCTAGAACGTGCAAAAACATATAGTGTCCCAAAACACATTGTAGACCGTGCCATTGAAAAAGCCAAAGGCGGTGCGGAAGAGAATTTTGATGAGCTGCGCTACGAAGGATTTGGTCCAAACGGATCAATGGTGATCGTTGATGCCCTCACCAATAACGTGAACCGTACAGCGTCAGATGTTCGTGCGGCATTTGGGAAAAACGGTGGAAACATGGGCGTAAGCGGCTCTGTTGCCTACATGTTTGACCAAACAGCTGTCATCGGTGTCGAAGGAAAAAGTGAAGAAGAAACGCTTGAGCTTTTAATGGAAGCAGACGTTGATGTACGTGACATCATGGAAGAAGATCAAACGGTCATCGTCTACGCTGAGCCAGATCAATTCCATCACGTACAAGAAGCATTCAAACAAGCCGGTGTCGAAGAATTCACTGTCGCCGAAATCACAATGCTTCCACAAAACGAAGTAACATTAGATGAGGAATCTAAAGCACAATTTGAAAAACTCATCGATGTATTAGAAGAGCTTGAAGACGTGCAGCAGGTTTATCATAATGTGGATTTAGGGGAATAATCAGCTAAGCCATCGTAGTTGTTGGATTCATTCAACTTCTGCGTTGGCTTTTTTATTGTCTAGGTAAGGTTTACGTTCTACTCAAGACCATGTAATATGAAAATAGAGTCGCTTCCACAAATAACCAAGGGGTTGAGTTTCATTTTTAAAACATGGTGGTTTTCGTATTCTGGCTTTATGATCCTCCCTTATATTGGCCTATGCTTTATTTTCAACAATTTGACGATATTCACTAAAGTCATTCTCTTTTTTTTCATTGTATGGTATTTATATAACGCCTTTGATTTTTACATTCATGAAATGAAAAAGAAAAAAGATAGGACATCTTAATCAAAAAAAACAGTCATCTCCCCCTTGGTAAGAGGAGATGACTGTTTTTAATTCATCCCTTGAAACCCAAACGTCAGGTGATCCTGAACAGGAATCCAAGCGCCGATTCCTTGTGAAGTCACATTTTTCACGACAAGTTTGCGTTTATTCCCTTTTAGCACAAGGTACACTTCCCCGTATGTGACCTTCCCTTTTTCGTTAATGGCTGGGGCGTAGGCATGCAAGGATGCTGCTTTTTTCGGAGAAACATGGTAGGACTGATCTCGTTTTGTTCCTGCGCCAATCATCGTGTCGAAGGCGAGCGGTAGCTTTGTTTTTTGCATGGCTTTTTGCATCATCAATGTTTTCACATCTTCTGGGTTTGGTACCTTTGCTGTGAGCCCGCCGCTCACTTTGACTTGCTGCTTTTGAACGTATTTGCCAATGGCTGTTTTGTTGCCGCCTCTGTTATCAATGTGATTCGTATTCACTTTTTTGTATTCCCAGTTGGCCACCGTTTCGTTTGAATCGTAGCTCAGTGCCCATCTTCCAAGAAAGATGGTCGCCCGGTATCCAACAGCTAAAGGTGTTCCTGAGATGCTGGATTCATTCAGCATTTTGATCAAATGGGTATTCTCAATCGGTACATTCGTTGTTTTGAACAATTCGGCTGTCAGCTCGCTCGGCTGAAGCAGCGGCTGATCCTGTGACGCATTCGGATACGTATTCTCCTTTGAAATACTGGCGACAGAGGATGGAACCTTAAACGGCTTAGCCGCCTCTGCTGGAAAGCTGTATAGAAAACTTAAGGATAAGAGAACAACAAACATGATGCGGGGCATCTTTTTCATATCATCACTCTTTCTCATTCATTTTTCCATAGTATTTTCCGCAAAGACGTCCCTTATCCACAAAAGATTATAAAAGGAAAAATCCAATCGCCATAATGAAATAGGCAGCAAGTAATGTGGCCCCTTCAAACCAGTTCGTATCACCATCATTTGATAGAATGACCGTCAGTAAGACAGAGGATGCCATGGCAATGAGCTCCGGTAAGGAAAAAATCAGCGGCATCTGCTTTTCGAAAAAAAGAGAGCTGATGACAAGGATCGGCGCCACCATCATGGCGACCTGAAGCGTTGAGCCGAAGGCAATTTCCACTGCCACATCCATTTTGTTTTTATACGCCATGATGACAGCAGAGGCGTGTTCTGCTGCATTGCCGACGATGGCGACAATAATGACCCCGATAAACAGCTCACTCCAGCCAAATTGTGCTCCCACCGTGTCAAATGTATGAACGAGCCGCTCTGAAATATACGCAACTGCCACCGTCGCAAGCAGTAAAATCACAGTGGCAAACTTCCCGGACCATTCAGGTGTCTCTTCTTCCGTCTCTGATTTACCGTTCATGCTCTCCTGCTTGGCGACATAGACCCCGCGGTGGCTGACCAGTTTGAAATAAAGCGCTGCGACATAAAGCAAAATCATCACAATGCTAATGCCAATACTTAAAACGAATTGTCTATCCTCTGCCATCTCCATAGAAAACACTTCTGGAATGACAAACGCCACAATGATGGCAAACATGAGCAAGCCAGAGTTGTGCCTTGCATCGTGGACATTGAATTCTTGACGCTTATATTTTAACCCCCCAACGAAAAAAGACAGCCCTGCCACGAGCAGTAAATTCCCGATGACCGATCCAGTTAATGAAGCAAGTACAATGGCAGTCAGCCCTTGCTTTAAAGCAAAAAACGAAATGATTAACTCCACTGCATTTCCAAATGTGGCGTTTAATAGTCCACCAATTCTTGGTCCCGCAATGATGGCAAGACTTTCTGTGGCTCTTCCCATAAAACTAGCAAGACCAATAATGGCGATACAATAAACGGCGAACATGACAACCTGCGGGAATTGAAGAAAACTGCCAATGACAGATAGCGGAACACCGATTGCGACAATTACCAGAAACAAACGATTCATACAGCCATTCTCCTTTACATATGTCTGACTGTTATTCTTTCGTGAGGACCGGCATCGTATACATTTAGATTCGCTCGTGTGACATGGTGATGTCGATACTTCCTTTAACGGATTGCACCATGGAACAATGCTTCATCGCAAGCTTCATCACTTTTTTTATTTGTTCATCAGAGGTACTGATGCGTTCAAAGATTATATGTAAGTGGATGCGGGAGATTTTGTTGGCCGCTCCTTCTCTTGTCGTTTCAGGTGTGATGGTCAGCCCTTCATAGGATATTCGTTTTTTCCCGCATACATGAGTAAGCATTTCTCCAAAACAACCTGCAATGGCTGAGGTGAACAACTGATATGGCCGGTATCCAGCTTCTTCTTTTCGTGAAATATGTAGTTGTCCATCATCAGTATTTGCCACCCACCGATCATTTTCGTATGTCAGCTTCATTCCTTTTCCACCTTTCTATTGAAACCCCTATGGTTCCATTGTACGATGAAAGCATGAACTTGTAAGGAGCATCTTATGCCGAGAATTCACTTTATGATTTTAATTTTACTTGTATCCGTATCTGGCTTTTCACAGGGAGCGTTACTTCCTGTCATATCCATTATTTTTGAACATGCTGGCACTTCTCCTACGTTAAACGGACTACATGCCACAGGCTTATATCTCGGCGTGTTGCTTGCCTCTCCTTTTATGGAAGCGCCGCTTCGCCGTTTTGGTTTTAAGCCGTTAATCGTAATTGGAGGCGCTGCTGTCTTTTTAAGCTTGTTCAGCTTTGTCTTTTTTGAATCTTATGTCGTTTGGTTCTTCCTGCGGCTTATGATTGGCATTGGTGACCATATGCTGCATTTCTCCACACAGACGTGGGTGACCTACGCTTCGTCATCTAAAAATCGCGGACGGAATATTTCATTGTACGGGTTATCCTTTGGACTCGGCTTTGCCGCTGGGCCTTTTTTAACGCCACTCATTGAGATCAATCCATCATTGCCTTTTATCGTGTCTGGTGCTGTTAGCTTATGTATTTGGTTGCTTGTGTTTGTTTTAAAAAATACATATCCAGATACAGGCGAAATGCAGACGTCAGAGCAAACAAACAGTTTGAAGCGCTTCAAAAAAGCCTTTCAATTTGGCTGGGTGGCCTTTATGATGCCTTTTTGCTACGGCTTTTTAGAAACGACGCTCAATAGTAACTTCCCTGTGTATGCACTAAGAAGCGGGGTGACTGTAGATGCTGTTGCGTTTATTTTACCTGCTTTTGCCATTGGAAGCATTGTATTTCAGCTTCCTCTCGGGATGCTCAGCGACCGGTTTGGCAGACGCCGAATCATTTTATGTGTCACACTCGCTGGATCCTTCTTTTTCCTTTTGGCAGGAATTTTCATTCAATCCGTTTTGGCTGTTGCGATCTGTTTCTTTATTGCCGGAATGGCTGTAGGCTCTACATTCTCACTCGGCATCAGTTATATGACCGACTTATTGCCAAAGCATCTGCTTCCTGCCGGTAATTTAATGTGCGGGATGGCGTTTAGTGCAGGCAGTATTCTTGGACCGGTTCTAGGAGGAATCTTTGTTCAAACGTTTGAGGGGATGAATTTACTTTACCTTGTCAGCATCGTGATTCTATTCGTGTTTTGTTGCGTTCGATTTGGGAGAACAACGGCAGTGCTTGAAACTCCCAATGAATCCATTACTAATTAAAAAACTCCCCTGCGCCTATGCAGAGGAGTTTTTTTCATTTAATGATATCCATTTTGCCCGTTCGCACTACCGCTTGTTTTGTGCTTTGGCTGATGGCCTTTGTTTTGTTTTGTGTTGCTTCCGCCTTTTTTCGATTGTTTGGACATTCGGTATTCCCCCATCCATAAGATTGAACAAGTTCGTTCTTCTTTAGGATGCCCGGTTTTCTTTAGAGCTTGCCTGGTACGATTTTACGCTTATGTAAAAGCGCATTGAGCTCGCCTCCGAGGATAATCATGATGCCGGTTAAATAAAACCAGATCATCAAAATGATGATCCCCCCGATGCTACCGTACATTGCACTGTAGTTGGCAAACTCGCCTACGTAAAATGAGAACAGCATGCTAACCAGAATCCAACCGACCGACGCAAAAATGGCGCCTGGCAGAACAAATTTCAATTTCAGCCTGATGTTTGGGGCAAAATAATATAAGGATGTAAAAACAATCATTAAAATCAGCGGACTAATGATCCATCTCATGGCTGTCCACATGGTGAGGAAGGCATCTGACTGCCCGACTAATTTGGCAACAAATAAACCAAGCTCTTTGCCAAAGACAGGCAGCATCAAGGCAAAAATAATCGTAAGAACCATCGCAATGGTTAAGATGATCGATGTTAAACGTACGAGAATGAAGGAACGATTTTCCTCAACTTCGTAAGCGTGGTTAAACGCTCTGACGACCGCATTAATGCCGTTAGATGCAGACCAAAGGGCGGCAATAATCCCGAATGACAATAATCCGCCGTTCCGGCTATTCAGCGTCTCTTCGGCAATGGATTCAATCATCGAAAGCGCCCCCTCTGGCGCATAACCAGAGATGACGCTTAGGACATCCTTCGACGTCAGCGGCAAATATCCAACGAGCGTCAGCACGAAGATGAGAAACGGAAATAATGAAAGTAAAAAGAAGTACGCAAGCTCAGCAGATTTTGCCGGTCCTTCATGCAGCAAAAAGCGTCCAATTAACGCTTTAACAAAACCCATACGCCTCATCTCCAATGATCAATCTTTCTATTTCGATCGAAAGTGATCTTTTGTTTCTTCAATAATCTCTAATACTTTTGGGGTTGTTTCCTTTAACTGATTCACTTGTTCATTTAAAAATGATAAATCATCTGAGACCGTTCGCATTAACTGCTTCGTTTCTTCCATTTTTTCTTTCATGCAAGCAGACACTCTGCCCGGCTCCTGGCGGTATTCATCCAGCTTTTGCTGGCAGTCATTCCATTTGTCTTTTAGTGCAATTCTTGTTGGCCGATGAAATAATGTCAGCAATACGCCGCAGGCTGCGCCTATGACAGCCCCTCGAAGCACGATTTGATTTTTCTCTTCCATCTCATCTGATCTCCTTTCAGTTAAAGGTGTTTCTCTTTCTTTACATACGTCAAAAAACGGTCAATTCCTGTTTCAATTAAATCATGTACTTCCTCAAAGTTCCCTGTGTAATAAGGATCTGGCACATCATCTCGATCGTCGTCTTCTACAAAGTCGAGAAGACGGCCAATAAAGTGATGTTTCCCATAGCCGGCTATACTGCGGAGTGCCCCTACATTTTCAGCATCCATCGCAATGATATAGTCGTATGAGGTGATATCCTCATCTATGATTTGTCTTGCGGTCATTCCTTCATAGCTGATGCCTTTTTCATCAAGCAGCTTTCTTGTTCCTTCATGCGGAGGACTGCCTTGATGCCAGCCGCCAATGCCTGCTGAATCAATGACAAAGTGATCGCTAAGCCCTTCATCTTCTACTCGTTTTCGAAACATGGCCTCTGCCATCGGCGACCTGCAAATATTGCCAAGACACACAAATAATACATGAATCATTCTTCATTCTCCTCCTATCTTTTCCCTAAGAGTTTCTTTCGAAAACCTTTTCCCTATCATATCAAGACCATTTTCTTTTGAAAACTTTGCAAGAAAAACTCTCATCGGCATTGACACATTATACAAAAAAAGGTGACACTTTAGGAGAATTGTACAAACAAAGGGGGATACACATGGGATGGATTGAACAGTTGGTCAGCAATATCAATGATGTATTATGGGGACCGCCGCTTTTGCTTTTAATTGTGGGGACAGGGATTTACCTTACTTTTCGCGTGCTCTTCATTCAAATCAGGCTGCTTCCATATTCGCTCAAGCTTGCATTTTCAAAGCAAGATAAGACATCAGAAGGTGATATTTCTCACTTCCAAGCATTAATGACAGCTCTTGCTGCAACTGTTGGAACGGGAAATATAGTAGGGGTTGCCTCTGCTGTCATTGCCGGCGGACCAGGCGCCGTGTTTTGGATGTGGTTTGCAGCGTTCTTTGGAATGGCGACAAAATATGCTGAAGCCGTTCTCGCAGTCAAATATCGCATTAAAAATGAAAAAGGCGAAATGTCTGGTGGTCCTATGTACTATTTGGAGCATGGCTTAAAACAAAAATGGCTTGGGGTGCTGTTTGCTGTTTTTGGCGCCAGTGCTGCCTTTGGGATTGGGAATCTCGTTCAATCAAATTCAATTTCTGGGGTCATGAATTCAACTTTTCATATTCCAACTTGGGTGACAGGCATCATCATTACTGCCTTTACGGCCCTCGTGATTTTAGGCGGCATTAAAAGTATTGGCCGTGTGACGTCTATTTTTGTACCGGTCATGGCTTTATTCTACGTCATTTGTGGACTGATCATTCTTGTGATGAATGCGGATCTTGTCCCAGGTGCAGTTGGGCTTATTTTCTCTGATGCTTTTACAGGTCAAGCCGTCGCAGGCGGCGCTATCGGTACTGTGATCCGCTGGGGTGTGGCGAGAGGGGTATTTTCCAACGAAGCAGGACTTGGGTCTGCACCAATTGCTGCGGCTGCAGCAAAAACTGATATGCCAGCTCGTCAGGCGCTTGTGTCGATGACCCAAGTGTTTATTGATACAATGATTGTCTGTTCGATTACGGGGATTACCATTGTCATGGCCGATATGTATGTCACGGAAAAAAGTGATGCCCTGACCTCTTTATCCTTTGCTCATTTCCTAGGTCCAATTGGTTCAACCATTGTGGCAATCGGGTTACTTTTGTTTGCTTATTCAACGATCATTGGCTGGTCATATTATGGAGAAAAATGCTTTACATACTTGGCCAAAGATTCGTATGTCATGTATTATCGCGTTGTGTTTGTTATCGCTGTCTTTTTCGGAGCCGTGTTTAAGAATGACTTCGTATGGGGTGTGGCAGATATGCTAAATGGGCTTATGGCCATTCCAAACTTAATTGGGCTCATCGGTTTATCAGGGGTTGTGGTGTTTGAATCTAAACGAATCATTGATAAGATCAAGCAGGAAAAAAAGGAGAAAAACATCTCAGTATCGTCTTAATAGCCCTTTTATTCTTTTGCATTTCTGTTAAAATAGACATATTATTCGACACACATGTAGGAAAGGACGTGCCGCCCTTGTCAGAGCAAAAAGCGGCTGAAGTCAATCAGCTGATTGAAGACATTTCGCAAAAGTTAAATATGCTGAACATTGGAGTCATCAAAGCCGAGGACTTCAGTCCAGACAAGTACGAAGATATCGAATTTCTTCACCAAATGGTGATGAAAAAATCTTCATTCAGCCCAAGTGAAATGCAAGCCATCGCAAGCGAGCTGAAAAGCTTAAGAAAATAATTGTGTAAAAGGAACTGCTCTGTAGTCTTCGAGCAGTTTTTCTCGTGTTGACACAGAATGCGAGGGTTTGTCTACACGCTGAAGCCAGCACTTTATAAGTGCTGGCTTATTTATGCTCTAACTACTTCTGCTTATTTCGCAAGCAGTTTTAATGATTCACGGTTAAATGCTGGAATGTCGTCTGGTGTACGGCTTGTCACAAGCTGATCCTGACAAACGACGACTTCTTCATCTTTGAATTTAGCGCCTGCGTTTTCCATATCCACTTGAATGGATGTATACCCCGTCGCCCCTCTGCCTTCTAGCGTCTTCGCTGTAATAAGCAATTGCGGTCCGTGACAGATCGCGAATACTGGTTTTTTCTCGTCCATAAATGCTTTTGTAAATTGGACGTAGCGATCATCTGCGCGCAGAATATCTGGTGAGAAACCGCCAGGAATGAGAAGTGCATCGAAGTCTTCTGGCTTCACGTTATCAATGGACGCATCCACTCTCACTTCAGCTTCTCCTTGCTTCCCTTTAACTGTTTTTCCTTTTTCGTTTTCAATCACTGTGATGTCATGACCTGCGTCTTTAAAGGCTTTTGCAGGCTCGGTGAATTCAACATCCTCAAAGTAATCTGTTAATACAACTGCAATTTTCTTACCCATGTAGAAACCCTCCTGCTTGATTATCGTTTACACTACACACTATACCCGGGCACGATGAAATCAAACATCCTATCCCTATCAGAAAACCCCTTATGATAAAAATAAGTATTTAGACTCATTCCCTTTCCCTTAACAAGGTAATTCGTATGATTTATGTTATCTTTACAATAATCTGCAAAAAATAACTACAAAAGTTAACGAAACATTTCTACAATAGGTATTGTGGTCAAAAAAATTAGAAAGGCGGAGATCAGGTGAAGAAGCAAGCACATAGGTCTAAACGAAGGAAAAACCTGTCTATTCTGCTCACTTCCATTATGATGATTAGTCTCATTCTCCCAGCAGTACCTACTCATGCAGAAACAGAAAACGGCAAAGCCGTAAAAGTCAGCATCTTAGCCACAACCGATGTTCATGCGAACATGATGAATTACGATTACTACAGCGACAAAGAAACAAATGAATTCGGTTTGGCAAAAACAGCCGAGCTCATTGAAAAGCACCGTTCACAAAATCCTAATACACTCCTTGTTGATAACGGAGACCTGATTCAAGGAACCCCTCTTGGAGAATACGTTTACAAAAATGAGAAAGACAGCATCATCAATCAATCAAATGTTCATCCCATTATTCATACACTCAACAAACTAAAATACGACGCAGGAACTCTTGGCAATCATGAATTTAACTACGGCTTATCTTTCCTTGACGGTACCATTGCCGGTGCTAACTTCCCGATTGTTAATGCGAACGTCAAAAAGTTAAATGGAGAACATCGATTTACGCCTTATGTGATCCAAGATAAAACCTTTAAAGATGCAAACGGAGCATCTCAAACTGTGAAAGTTGGCTACATAGGATTCGTCCCACCACAAATTATGACGTGGGATCAGAAACATTTAGATGGACAAGTTCAAGTGCAGGATATCGTCGAATCTGCCAATGAAACCATCCCTGAAATGAAGGCGAAAGGCGCAGATGTCATCGTCGCTCTTGCCCATACTGGAATTGAAAAAACCGCTTCGCCTAAAGGGTCAGAAAATATGATCTTTGACCTTGCCACGAAAACAAAAGGCATCGATGCTATTGTATCAGGCCACCAGCATGGCACATTCCCAAGCGCTGAATATAACGGCGTCGACAAATTCAATGTCTCAAAAGGAACCATCAACGGCATCCCAGTCGTCATGTCAAAAAACTGGGGCAGCTACCTAGGGGTCATTGATTTAACACTAGAGCCTGACGGCAGCAACTGGAAGGTCACAGACGGAACAGGCAAGATCGAATCTGTTGCCGGAGTATCATCTCAAAACAGTACCGTAAAAGACGCCATTCAAACAACGCATCAAAACACACTTGATTACGTGAGAAAGCCTGTTGGCAAAACAGAAGCAGACATTAATAGCTTTTTCGCTCAAGTGATGGATGACCCTTCGATTCAAATTGTGACAGATGCCCAAAAATGGTATGCACAAGAAAAAATGAAGGACACATCGTATAAAAATTTACCGATTTTATCTGCAGGTGCTCCGTTTAAAGCCGGCGGCCGAAACGGTGTAAACTATTATACAAATATCGCAAAAGGAGATTTAGCGATTAAGAATATCGGCGATCTCTACCTTTACGATAACACTGTGCAGATTGTGAAACTGAAAGGCAGTGAAGTGAAAGACTGGTTAGAAATGTCTGCCGGTCAGTTTAATCAGATCAAACCGAACGATGCAAAAGAACAGCCGATTTTAAACGAGGAATACCGCTCGTATAACTTTGATGTAATTGATGGCGTGACATACCAAGTCGATGTGACGCAGCCTGCTAAATACAGCACAACAGGCACACTTCTCAACGCCAATGCCAACCGCATCAAAAACCTGTCTTACAACGGGAAAACCGTCTCTGATAATCAAGAATTTTTAGTCGTAACAAATAACTATCGTGCTTCTGGCGGCGGAGGCTTCCCTCACCTGACGCAAGATAAAGTAGTGCTTGCCTCAGCAGATGAGAACCGTCAAGTACTGATGGATTATATTATCGAACAAAAAACGATCAACCCAAGTGCAGATCAAAACTGGTCTATTGCACCGATCAAAGGCGCAACAGTCACTTTTGAATCTTCTCTTTTAGCCAAACCGTTTGCTAAAGAATCAAGCAGCGTAAACTTTATTCGTAACGCAAGTACAGATGGTCTTGGTGTGTACAAGCTAGCCTTTACAGACGATGGCACAACAGAACCGCCTACATCAGACAACTGGAATTTAACAGTGATGCATACGAACGATACACACGCACACCTTGATGATGCGGCAAGACGCGCAACAAAGATCAAAGAAGTCCGTGCTGAAAACAAGAACAATATTCTATTAGACGCTGGAGATGTCTTCTCTGGTGACCTGTACTTCACAAAGTGGCAAGGACTTGCCGATCTGAAATTGATGAACTTAATGAAATACGATGCCATGACGTTTGGTAATCATGAATTTGACAAAGGTCCTTCTGTACTCCGTCAATTCCTGACAGGTGATGCATCAGATGTCGATCCGAAAAACCGTCATCAATTTGAAAAGCCTCGATTCCCGGTCGTGTCATCAAACGTGGATGTCTCGAAGGAAAAACAATTGAGTGACTTAATGAAAAAACCAGCCTTATTTAAAGCTGGTGAGAAAAAAGAAGCTGGGATTTACCCTTACATCCTGCTCGATGTAAACGGTGAAAAGGTGGCCGTATTCGGTTTAACGACTGAAGACACAGCCATTACATCCAGCAGCGGTCCTAACATTCAATTTAAAGATGCGTACAAGAAAGCAAAAGAAACAGTCAACACCATTCAAACAGAAGAAAAAATCAATAAAATCATAGCGTTAACACACATTGGCTACAACCGTGATCTTGAGCTGGCTCAAAAAGTAGACGGCATTGATCTCATCATTGGCGGTCACACGCATACCCTTGTTGAAAAATTAAAGGTCGTCAATAAAAAAGAACCAACAATTGTTGCGCAAGTAAAAGACTATGGACAATTTTTAGGTAAAGTAGATGTCGCCTTTGATCAAAAAGGAGTCGTACAGCCAAAAGAATCTTCTTTTGACCTCATCACAATCGATGACTCTGTAAAAGAAGATGCAGATGCAAAGGCGATTCTTGATCAGTACAAGGCAGATATCCAAGATTTAAAAACCGAAAAAGTCGGGACGACCGACGTCCTTTTAGATGGACAGCGTGAGCACGTCCGTGCAAAGGAAACGAATCTTGGAAACTTTATTGCAGATGGCATGCTGAAGAAAGCGCAAGAATCTGCTGGAGCTGACCTTGCCATTACAAACGGCGGTGGTATTCGAGGCAGCATTGAAAAAGGAGATATCACATTAGGTGATATTTTAACGGTGATGCCATTCGGAAATACACTTTATGTCGCAGATTTAAAAGGCAGTCAAATTAAAAAAGCGCTTGAACAAGGTTTGTCAGGCATTGAAGAAGGTGGAGGCGCATTCCCTCATGTAGCTGGCATTGAATACACGTTTACACTCAGTAAACCAGCTGGCAGCAGACTAATTGATGTCAAATTGAAAGATCAAAATGGCAAACTGACTGACATTGATGATAAAAAAACATACCGCGTGGCAACAAACGCATTTGTTGGCACAGGCGGTGACGGCTACAGCGTCTTTACTGAAGCCTCTCATGGAGAAGACTTAGGCTATGTTGACTATGAAATTTTCAAAGAGCAAATTGAAAAGGCAGACGGCCATATTTCTCCGATCATCGACCATCGAGTGAAAGAAGTGTTCCTTCCTCGTGTGAAAGGAAAAGGCGCCTATGACATTCAAGATGATGAGAAATTCCAAACGTATGTGCAGCATACAAATAAAGCATGGCTCTATTTAGACAAAGCGAGCGAGGCGAAAAACGTTCAATTGTCTCTATCAAAAGCGCAAGTAGCCGAGCTAAAGAAAAGAGAGCAAGATCCAAACGTCACCATCTATCATGACAAAGTGGGACTAGAATTACCGCTTTCCAATTTGTCAGAGAAAAGTGCAGATATACGGATGGCAAAAACAGATAAGGTGAAAAACGCATTAACCGACACATATGACTTCCAAATCAAACAAGATCAGAAAAATGTGTCTACCTTTAAAGATCCCGTCACACTGTTCTTTACATTAGACGCGCCTGAAAAAGCGAAGAAACCAGGTGTTTATTATGTGGATCGTGAGAAAAATCGTTACGCTAAAACAAGTAACGGATCGTTCGAAAACGGGGTCGTATCAGGTGAAACCAAACACTTTAGCGAATACACCGTGCTCAATCAAAGTGAAGCCGCTGGAACGGCCCCAGATCAAACCGGTGAAGACGACGGGACTTCGGCACCAGGCGGAACGGATCCAAGCCAAGATGGAACCGGGCTACCAGGCGGCACACTGCCGAATACGGCAACGATGATGTATACGGCTGTATTGATTGGCTTGCTCATGCTCGCCTCAGGCGGTATCCTTTATTACTACCAGCGCAAGCGCACACGAAACAAAGTATCATCTTAATAGAAAAGGACAGAGCCTAGGCTCTGTCCTTTTTTGATGCAATGATTTTGTCTTCCTTTAACTAATTACGACTGAATAGTTTGTTCCATTTGAATAATGATTGGCTCGGAAAATAAAGATACCTTTAGCCCTTTCTCATTTTGTGCAAATGCCTTAACTTTGTATTCCCCATGATTTGTTGTCTTTAAATCATAAAATTTGTCTAGTGAATAGTTTTTTGCATCTATCTTTTTATTGTTTTGATAGACATACCAAGCAACTTTATTATCAGTCTCTGTTTTTGCAATAAATTTATAACTACCATCAACACTGTTTCTTTGAATCTCAATATCCAGACTTGGGTATCCTATATATTCCCTTATTTTCCCCTTTAATATTGGTGGAAAAGCCTTTGCTACATCACTATGTTTATCATAATCTCCTAGGTCGAGATTATATTGTAATCCAGCATCATCTAGATCTTTCGTTAAAGGCAGTACATGTTTTTGATAATGCATTTCGCCTTTACCTAAATGTATCAAAATATTTGGCTTGTTGTGAGTTTTGATTATCATATTTTTCATTATCGTGTTTAAAAAAATATGATCTCCCTCTAAGTCATTCCCGGCCATAAATTTTACAACTTCGTTCGTTCTCGTTTGTTCTAGTAAATAGTCACCTAGTAAATATTGCGGAGAAGCAGAAATTATATAATCGAATCCGTATTTTATTCCATAATACATTGCAGCGTATCCACCTTTGCTAGATCCAGCAGATATGACTGTCTTTATGTCATTTTCTTCGATGATTTTCTTGATCAATTTTATTACCGAGCGTTCAATCGAAAAGTCCCTATTTTCACACAAATAATAAGAAGCCCTTGCCCCGAAATCATCTAATATGAACAATTTATTGCAATCAAACTCTTCTATCGTTCGAACATAGTTATAGCTAGGTGGTGAACCAATTTTTTGGAATGCAGAAAAGACAATGACAAGCGCATCTGTTTCTTTGAAAGATTTTCTAAATACATACTTTACACTCTTTTCACTATCGAAAGTTTTTTCATCCTTAAACATTCATTCACTCTCCACAAAATTTTTCATTATGTTATTTTCTTTTATATTTAGGAGGGACACTACTTCCTCGTTCTTACTTTCAATTTCTTGATCTTCTTTTAATGCACTTTTTTATAAAATAGAATACACCTATTCGATTTTCAAATTTTTCTTCTATTAGTACATCCTCCCTAAATCCTATATATATATTATCATTTCATTACAAAATAATATACAGAATTTGAGACCCAGCAACCTTTTTTTCTACTAATTTAATAGCAGAAACTCTTTTGCATACTGTCTTCATGTTCTAGAATAATTCATTTTCTGGAATAAGTATCAGACTGGGTAAAATGGTTTCCAAATCGGTGACTTCCGCTGATAACCACATTATCTTTTGATATCATTGGATTTTTACGTATCTTGAATGACTTTCAATACACGAATCAAGATGTCTTCTTAAAAGAAAAGGACAGAGCTTAGGCTCTGTCCTTTTTGCATCTCACTATCAATCTTGGGATAAATAAATCCAATTACGGTCATCAAATTCTTTCACATCATCTGACCCTATATGACGCAGCATTCTATTAAAGAACGTGATATCATCTTCATCATCAACGGCATATAAATCCTCTTGAACATATTCTCTTGTAATGAAATTCGTTAAGTTCGTGTTATTCACAAATTCAGCAAAGTACGATTTCACAAGGGTTAAATCTACTTCATTTAATGTTTCATCACTGATAATTGAAATATGAAACACATTCAAAATCGCTTGAATGTCTTCTTCATCCATATAACATAACGGCTCTAATTTTCTATCTTCTTCCGTAAACGGTTTTCGCGTGTCTTCAATGATGACATAACATAAAATCCTGTGATCTTTCATCACGCTAAAAATTTCTAAATCTCTTAATTTTAATGGTCTATTCAGTCTAATCATTTGTCCTCCTAGATTGTTGCTCTAATTGTTCCCCTTGTTTCCCTAAAACCTGAAATAGACAGAGCCTCGGCCCTGTCTACTTTTCTACTTTTCTCTTCTTGCAAACTCGACGAATCTGAAGCGGTCTAATCGGTGACGGCTTTCTGTGTATTGGAATAGACTCGTATCCTCCAAGAACACATAATTCTTCACCACTACTACATGGTCAAACCCATTCAAATCAAGATACTTGGCATCCTCTTCTGTACATGGCTCCACCACAAATTCCTTTTGGGCATAGCTAATCGATACACCGAGTTCTCCTTCAATATACTCGTAGATCGATCCTTCACATATGTCCTTAGACAGTGTCTGCACATGCTTTTGCAAAAAGTAATCCTTGTCTAAAATGACTTCTTCCCCGCTAATATTGCGAGAACGAATAACTTCCCAGACGTCTTCCTGCCCACCTATTTTCAGCTGAGACTGAATATACTGATCCGGTTTGATTAAACCAAAATCATGAACTGTTGTGACCGTCTTCCGGCCAAGCGTTTGCGAAAGCTCTTTAAAGCTGACAAGACCTGAGACAGGGAACTGCATTTTCTCCCGATTCAGCAATACAGAGCCCTTCCCGCGGATTTTTTGGATATAGCCATTTTGTACAAGAATGTTTAATGCCTTTCTCACCGTCTCCCGGGACGTATCGTACATCAAGGACAGCTCATGCTCTGATGGGAGGATGCCTTTATCCTGCCATTCACCTTGTTCAATTCGTCTAGCGAGCTGATCATAAATCACTCGAAATTTATTCTCTTTCATTTTCCCTCCGCCCCATTTACTAGCGTTTGGTTAAATGATAAACGATTGACTCATATGGGCGCAACGTAAATCCCTTGATATCTGCCGGCACATCCTCATAATTGGACAGCAGGACTTGCCCTTCCATTTCATTGACATCCTTTGCAAGCTCATCTGGAAGTGTAAAGTCCGTCTCGCCTGCATAAAAATGGTTGATCACGAGAATCTTCTCATCTTTGCCTTCTCGCACATACGCAAACACCTTTGGATCATCTGAAAGCAGTAAAGTAAAGCTCCCATAGGTGATCACATCAAGTTCTTTTCGAAGTCTGCAAAGGGCTTGATAATGATAAAAAACCGACGTCTCGTCTTTTAATGCAGCTTCTACTGAAATATTGTTTTGAGCTGGTTCAATCCAAGGTGTACCTTTTGAGAACCCCACATTTTTTTCCGAAGTCCATTGCATAGGTGTCCTTGCGTTATCTCTTGATTTGACCTGTAAAATCGCCAAAGCTTCTTCCTTTGTTTTCCCTTTTTCAAGCATAGCTTCATACATATTCAGTGATTCGATATCGCGGTATGACGAAATGTCCTCAAAACGAGGATTCTTCATCCCAATTTCTTCACCTTGATAAATATACGGAGTGCCTTGCATCAAATGGATGGTGGTCGCCAGCATCTTCGCTGATTGCTGATGATACGTGCCATCATCACCGTATCTGGAGACGATACGCGGCTGATCATGATTGCACCAGAAGAGTGCGTTCCAGCCGCCGCCCTCATGCATTTTCATCTGCCATTCTGACAGAATTGATTTCAACTCTAGAAAATCAAATGGCGCAATGGCCCATTTTTCACCGCTTGGATAGTCTACTTTTAAATGATGAAAGTTAAACGTCATATCCAGCTCCTGCCGATCCGGTCTTGTATACCGAATGCAGTCTGCGATATTCGTTGAAGACATTTCACCAACGGTCATGCTATCGTATTTCGAAAAAACCTCCTCGTTCATTTCATGCAGGAACTCGTGAATTCTCGGACCATCTGTATAGTACATCCGCCCGTCCCCCTGCACAGATTGCCCGGCATCATCTAGGAACCGTTGATCCTTTGAAATATTATTGATGACATCCAGCCTGAATCCATCAATTCCTTTTTCAAACCAAAAGTGCATGATGTCATATACTTGCCTGCGCACTTCATCATGTTCCCAATTGAGATCCGCTTGGGTAACATCGTATAAATGAAGATAATAATCACCTGTCGCTTCATCTAGCTCCCACGCTGGCCCGCCAAATTTTGACTGCCAGTCATTCGGAGGGGAGCCATCCGCTTTCGGCTCCTTCCAAATATAATAGTCTCGATACGGGTTATCCTTCGACTCTCGGGAGGCTTGAAACCACTCATGGAAAATCGACGTATGGTTCACGGCTAGATCCATGATGACTCGTATTCCCCGTTCATGCGCTTCCTTCAGCATGTGTTCAAAATCAGCCATTGTGCCATACATGACATGGATTTTTGTATAATCACTAATATCATAGCCATTGTCATGCTGTGGTGAGTCATACATAGGGGTTAGCCAAATACAATCCGCCCCTAGCTCTTTGATATAGTCGAGCTTTTTCGTCACGCCATTGATATCACCTGTACCAGAGCCTGTTGTGTCTAAAAAGCTCTTCGGATAAATTTGATAGACCACCGCTTTTTTCCACCACGGTTCGTTTGTTTGTTGATTCAATTTCCTTCACCACCACTAGTTAAGTTCTTGTGAAAAATCCTTTTTCTTTTTTAGTTTTGCATATAATAGGGTACCAATGAATGGAACGATGAGAACAATGACCATTCCTATTGCAAAAGCGCCCCAATATTTTGGAATGATTGAGAAGATTCCTGGAATGCCTCCAACTCCGACCGAGCTTGCCAGCACACCTTGAGAGGCGATAAACATACCAGCTAACCCTGAGCTAATCAGTGCAAAAATAAACGGGAATCGATAACGCAGGTTGACCCCAAACATCGCCGGCTCGGTAATCCCTAAGTAAGCGGAAATACTTGAAGTCAGAGAGAGTCCTTTTTGCTTTTCATCTTTTAAGACAAACATCATCGCAAGCGCAGCTGATCCTTGTGCGATATTGGACAGTGCAAGCATCGGCCATAGGAACGTGCCATGCAATTTTGAGTTAATCAATTGAATATCGACAGCTAGGAATGTATGGTGCATACCTGTAATGACTAATGCTGCATACAACCCGCCGTATAAAAGACCGCCAAGTGCTGCGAATTGCTGGAATACAGTCACAAGTCCAGATGTTAAAACGTTTCCGATCGCAAATGTAATGGGTCCAATGACGATAAACGATAAAAACCCAATGAGTAATAACGTAATCGGTGCAACGACTAACAGCTGAATACTTTCAGGTGTCCGCTTAGTCATAAATAATTCGAGCTTTGCAAGTAAATAGGAGGCGACAAGTATCGGAAGAACCTGTCCTTGGTATCCTACCTTCTGCACTTCAAGTCCAAACAAATTCCATACAGGAATGTCACCAGACTTTTCAGCCGCTCCATAGCCCCACGCATTTAACAGGTCAGGATGTACGAGCATCAGTCCAAGGACCATCCCTAAAAGCGGATTTCCCCCAAATCGCTTCACAGCCGACCAGCCAATTAATGCCGGCAAGAAGGTAAAGGCAGTGCCCGCAATCAGGTTGATCATATTCGCTAAATCAGCCCAAGCCGGATACACATCCACAATTGATTTTTGATCGAAGAAAATATCTGGAGCCGTTAAAATATTATTAATCCCCATTAATAAACCGGCTGTGACGATAGCAGGAAGGATCGGAATAAAGATATCCGCAAGCGTTTTCACAGCACGCTGTAATGGATTTAATTTCTGATCAGAGGCACGCTTGACGTCCTCTTTTGTTGCTTCCCCAATCCCTGTCTGTTTGACCATTTCAGCATATACCCGATTGACAACCCCTTGGCCAATGACGACTTGGTATTGTCCATTCGCTGAGAAAGATCCCTTCACTTCTTCAATTTGTTCAAGTGCTTTCTCATCAACCTTTCCTTCATCTTTCAGCACAAAGCGCAGTCTTGTCACACAATGTGTCGCTTGATCAATGTTTTCTTTGCCGCCGATGGCTTTTACAATCTGATCTGCTGCTGCCTGATAATCAGCCATGCTATCCCCTCCGAGACCGTTTTTTTATAAGAAAAAAGAATCAATAAACTTGTATATACATGTTTATTTCATATTTTATATTTGTATATACATGTAGTCAACAACTAAATGTAGCGCTTTCATAAAAAAAGCTCCCTCAATGTGCTAAGAGAGGCAGCGTGTGATCATCTTTTTTTATGCTCTGTTAATTTTTCATAGACCTTATTTTTATAAAAGGAGGAGGCTGGACGGGCAAACGTTTGGCGCTTTGATGTGAGTTCATCCAGACGTTTTTGTTTTTCTTCACATATGAGAGAAAGTTTTTCTCTTTCCTCTCCATCTATACTGGTTTTGAGTAATTCTTTGACGGTCATGAGTTCTTTTTTAAGTGCCGTTTCTTCCCCAGCAAAGCCGGCATTTTTCATGATACGGTAGCCCATTCTCAGCTCTTCAGGTACATGAGCAGCGTCATCCTTTGGCAGAGGTTTCCCAAAGCCAGCTAAACCTTCAAAAGCTCCATTGTCCATTGCTTTTTTAATCCGTTCTTCTGATATTCTCTGCGTAAAATCCATGGCGCTTCTCCTTTCGGCCGCATGTATTTGATTAAGCATAGCAAAAAAGCTGACTCTCTCACAAGAGCCAGCTTTCTCGTTATTTATTGTCGATTTTAAAAGTGGATACCATCTGTGCCAAGTCCTCTGACATATCAGAGAGCTGTTCAATCGCACTTGAAATTTGCTGCATGCCAGCACTTTGCTGTTCTGTTGCTGCCGCTACTTCTTGTGAGCTCGCAGCATGTTCTTCTGACACAACCGAAATTTGTTCAATCGATGTAGAAATCGTTTGATATGCTCGTTCTACCTGCTTGATGGATTGAAGCAAATTGTTCGTTCTGTTTGCAAATTGAGACACTCCATCGTAAATACCAGCGAAGTTCTGTGACGTGCCTTTCATTTGCTCACGTCCTTCTTCCACTGCCTTACTGCTTTCCTCTACGCTTTCAAGAACACGCTGACTGTTTTCCTGTGTGCCAGTAACGAGGTCTGACACAGTTTTAGCTGCATCAGCTGATTGCTCTGCTAACTTACGCACCTCATCTGCCACAACAGCAAATCCTTTTCCTTCTTCTCCAACACGTGCCGCTTCAATTGAAGCATTCAGTGCAAGCAGATTCGTTTGCGCTGAAATGTCGGTAATAATGGAGATGACACTTTCAATCTCTGTTGAATGTGATTGTAATTCTTCTGCTGCCTGCTTTGAGCTTGTCATCATGTCGTGGAGCATGTTGAGATGTTCAAGGACATGCTGCACCAGTTTTTGACCAGATTCTGACTGCTCTTGTACTTCTGATGACACAGATTTCATTTCATCTACTTCTTTCGTTACGCCTTCGATTTGAGTATCGATTTCCGCAACAGAGGTCGTACAGTCTGTAATGTTTGCTACAGAATCATTGATTCCTTCACTCATATTCGTCATCGCTTCTGACACTTGCTGCGCACTTTGGCTTGATTCATTCGTCACGGTGCGTAGCTGTGAAGACATTTTCGACACTTCGCTTGATGAGTTGGAAATCTTCCCAATGAGCTCTTTGATCCGTCCCTGCATTTTCTGGAAGGAAGCAGCTAATTGACCGATCTCGTCTTTACTTTCAACCTCTATCTTTCCAGTTAAATCACCATCTGCAATACGGTTCGCTGATTCCATCAATGAACGTGCTGGTTTCGCAATTCTTCTTCCCATGATGAATGAGAAGAGTAATCCGCCGATGAGCACAATGGCAGATGCAACCGTGATATAGATCGTCAGCTTCTTCGTTGTTTCAGGTACAACAGACGCATCTAAATCAATTCCTAGAATCCCCGTCAGCTCACCGCCTGAATCTTTGATTGGTAAAAAGACTGATTTATGTGTTCCAAATGAATCTTTGTAAATATCACTTTTGACTATTTTATCTTCAGAAAGAGCTTGTTTCATCTCATCTGAAAATACATAATCTTGATCAAAATCATTGTCTTCCCCGGTTAATACAACGATTCTTTCTTTACCACCCTTATTTGATAACACGTATAAGTTCTCAAGCGTATGATCTTCTTGAAGCTCTGTGAATTTCTTTTTGATCTCCACATAAATCGGATCATCCTTCCCGCTAATGCTCAGGACGTTTCCATCAATATGATCGATTTCTTTTTTTGCTGTATCAATATCTGTTGTTAATCGATAATCAAATTGCTTTAATAACTGGGATGATAAATCCTGGCTGACTAGATAAAATGTTAGAACGAATAGTGCAACGGTTGCGAGTAATGTTCCGACAACGACTGACATGATTTTGGAGGATATCGTGAGTCCTCCAAATTTCCTTTGTTTCGCCATTTTTTTCTACATCTCCACTCTCAGATTGATTTAAGCATGTACACTTTCAAATTGTCCACAAACAGATGCAATTACATCTTTTAAATAAGATACGATATGAGGGATATGCTCCGGTAACGTATAAGGTGAGATCACAAAAAACTTACTTACACTTAGATAGAATTCTTGACCTTCTTTCGCGTTCACAAGTAAAAACTTCGTTGTATCGCCAAAGAACATTTCGTCTCTTTTCTCTCCAAGCTTTTCAAACAGCATTTTGTTTAATTGATTGTTCCGCTCAATTTCCATTGAAGTCGCCTCGCCGGAAATTTCTTCTTTAAAGCGCGGAGAGCCGTCTAGGTAAATTCTAAACAATGTAGCCATTCCGACGTTGTCATCATTTACGACTTCTGCTTGCGGAATTTCCTGACTGAGTGCTTCTCTGAATGCAAGGTTCACCTCTAAAAATTGCCCGAGCAAGCGCTGATAGCCTTCAATCCCAAACGTTAACAGTACACTCAGCATGCTGATAGAGCTTCCCATTCTTGTGCATTCTAGTGTATAGCCCGTATGGTATTCCCCGTAGCCTCTATGTCCAACATATGGTGTTTCTTTTTCTTCCAGGTCTAAACGCTTTAAATCAGCAGCGTTTTTCACTAAGAATAAACTAGATGTGTAAGGTGTTTGACCGAGCTTTTGAAAATCAAAGCACATCGAATCTGCAAGAGAAAGGTGCTGGAATTTCGCTTTGATTTCTTTTAGCATACGAAGAACACCTTCTGAGAATTGCAGCGGGTTTTCAGATACATCATACTCATTAAAGAAAGCAAAGAATCCGCCGAGCGCTGAATCCGCATGAATATGCGGCACCTTTAGACCATACTTCTCAGCCATAGCTTCTGCTGTTTCACGTACCCCTTTTACATCATCAATTGCAATGGCATCTGTTGTTCCGGTTGTTGCTACAATATAAACGGGAATTCCGCCATTTTGTGCAACACGTTCCATTTGACAACGCAAATCTTCCATATCCATTGAATGATCTTTATTCGTCTTAATTCTGATCAAGTTGTCAGTGCCAAGTCCTGTTGCTTCCATTGACTTAAATAAGCTGTAATGTGCAGCATCAGAACAAAACGCATAAAGATTTTGCGGGACACCTTTTCGCAGTGACTCCGGCGCAACTTTTGAAATCGCTAAACGAAGTCCTGAAAAAATGGCTCCCTGTCCTCCCCATGTTGTGTATCCCCCGCTCACACTTGGATCATATCCGATGAGCTTAGACATCATTGAGACCACTTTGACCTCAGCTTCCGCACCTGCTGGTCCATAAACATCCCATAGGTTGTTTCCATTTACCAGCATCGCTGTCAGCATGCCTAGAATTCCTGGTGTGCTTGCCATTGGCAAAATGTTCGTAAAGAAATACTTTGTGTGGTATGGATGGTTATGTAAAAGCTCAAGTAATTCTTCATTCACAAGTTCCGCTTTTTGTCCGTTCACCGGAATTTGACTTGTTTCAGTGAGCTTTTGATAAAAATCCTCTCCACGATTCTTTTCACCCTTTAGGTGAGCACGGTTCGGATCTTTCAGGTGATCGACCCCTGAAATGATCTGTTCCATTAATTTGATAAATTCTTTACGCTCTTCTGCATTTCCGTCCTCACTCGGAAACCAGTTCTGAACGAGGTTCTCTGCTCGTACAGTCATATACTATCAATCCTTTCAATGGAAGATTTCCTGTCAATCTCTATATCGACTTCAATTGAAAAGTTTATAGTCTCAAAATGTTCACTTAAGTATATTCGGATAATTTGTTCACTCATCAAAATAAATAAAACCCTTACAAAACACATCAAAACCATTTTGTTTGTGAAACAATAAAATATATCGATATATTATTTATCAGGAATTTTTATCCACCTGAATTCACTGTTCATTTATTCATTTTTTTTACTTAACCTGCATAAACATTAATAAACACTGGAAATTCTCTCAAAAGCACCATTGTAGAAATCAAATTAATTCTTTAGACTTGTGTCTTTTTACCTGTTTTATTGATATAACAACAGGAAAATTACTGAATTTTCTGTTAATATTAGGATAAATTTCATAAAAAGTTTTTCGAAGATCGAATATTTTCGATTTCTCTCCTTTTATTGCTCGGACAGGCTGCTGTCGCTCTTCACCGGTTATGACTTTTCTATTTGTGGATTTCGTGGTATATTCTAATGGTTCGTTTTCTTTCGTTCCGCCTCTTCCGTTTAACGGAGAAAAGGAGTGTTTATATGAAAACATTTATTCAAAAAAGAGGCCTCGGCTTCTTTGTGATTGCAGCCATCTTACTCTGGCTCAAAACGTATACAGCTTATTTAATCGAATTCAAACTTGGTATATCAAATATGCTTCAGCATATTTTGCTTTTCGTGAATCCTATTAGCTCCAGCTTGTTCTTTCTTGGCTTTGCTTTATTGTTCAAGAAAAAATGGCAGCCTGCCGCTATCATTGTGATTCACTTTTTCATGTCTTTTTTACTATACGCAAACATCGTGTACTATCGATTCTTCAATGACTTTATCACGCTGCCTGTTGTGATGCAGGCAGGAACGAATGGCGGACAATTAGGTGATAGTGCATTTTCACTCATGCGTTGGACTGATGTGTTTTACTTTATCGATACAATCATCTTGATCGTACTCGCAGTCCGCATGAAAAGGCAGCAGCAAACAAGTACAGCAACTGTACCTGTTCAAAAGTCAAAATCGTTTAGACTCGTTCTTGCGTCCTCTGTTGTGATCTTTGTTGTCAACTTAGTCGCTGCAGAGATTGATCGTCCAGAACTCTTATCAAGATCGTTCGACCGCAATTATTTAGTCAAATATTTGGGTGCTTATAACTTTACCGTGTTTGATGCCATTCAAAATGTGAAATCAAACAGCCAGCGTGCACTGGCAAATTCAAATGATGTGACAGATGTAGAGAATTATTTAAAAGCGAACAGCGCTGATCCAAACCCGGCTTATTACGGGAAAGCGAAGGGCATGAACGTGATTACGATTTCTCTTGAATCTCTGCAAAACTTTGTCATTGATTACAAAGTGAACGGAAAAGAAGTCACTCCATTCCTTAATTCATTGGCACATGACAACAAAACGTTTTACTTTGATAACTTCTTCCATCAAACAGGACAAGGAAAGACGTCTGATGCCGAATTTATGATGGATACTGGGCTATTCCCATTATCACAAGGCTCTGTTTTTATTAACAAAGCGCAAAACACGTATCAGGCACTTCCTGGTATTTTGAAGAAGGATCAATACATGTCAGCAGAATTCCACGGGAATACGAAAACCTTCTGGAACCGTAATGAAATGTTTAAGTCCTTTGGATATGACAGATTTTACGATTCTGAGTACTACGATATGAACGAGCAAGATACGAAGAACTATGGTTTGAAAGACAAACCGTTCTTCAAAGAATCAATGCCAATGCTTGAAAATCTAAAGCAGCCGTTTTATTCGAAATTCATTACGTTATCGAACCACTTCCCATTTGGCATGGATGAAGGTGATACCGATTTCGAACCTGGTGATTTCGGAGACTCTGTCGTCGATAACTACTTCCAATCTGCTCATTATTTAGATGAAGCCATTGAACAGTTCTTCAAAGACTTAAAAAAATCTGGTCTATATGACAATACAGTGGTCATTATGTATGGCGACCATTACGGTATTTCAGAAAACCATAATGAAGCCATGGAAAAAGTGACTGGACAAAAAATTGGAGATTATGAAAATGCCCAGCTCATGCGTGTGCCGCTCTTTATTCATGTGCCAGGCGTGAAAGGCGGACAGATTCATAAATACTCTGGTGAAGTCGATATCGCTCCAACCCTTCTGCACCTGCTCGGCGATGATACGAAGAACTATTTAATGTCTGGTTCTGATATCTTATCGAAGAACTTTAAAGAGCTTGTGCCATTTAGAAATGGAGACTTCGTGTCAAAGGACTACACGAAAGTAGGCAATAGCTATTACAGCAACAAAACAGGCGAGAAAATCGAGCCAACTGAAAAAGCATCACAAGAAAATGAAACGGTGAAAAAGATGCTAGAGACATCTGATAAGATCGTCACTGAAGATTTACTCCGTTTCTACAAGCCTAAAGGCTTTACACCGATTGATCGCAATAAGTATGACTATACAAAGAAAGTACAGGATGAAGAAGATTCCTCTTCCGCCAAAGATGAATCCAGCTCTTCTTCAAAATAACTTTCTTCATCAAAGAACCAGCCGATCCTTGATCAGCTGGTTCTTTTGACGTTTGATCCTTATTGCACCGGGTATAGGAGATCAAGGAGGGATTTTTCATGAAAAAAACAGCATCTTTTGTCGTATCCGCCTCACTTGCTTCTTCCGCCCTATTCGGTTTCAGCCCAGCGATCTCAGCACACGCCATGACCAAAACGGCGGCAGAACAATCCATTCCCCAAGGTCCTCAAGCCGCGCTAAACAGCATTTATGAGCTGGCGCATAAAGGACAAATGCCCTACTATGCAGAAGGGCTCAAAATAGGCGTTCAAACAAAAAAAGACGTTCATCATAAACTAGGACAGCCTTATCCAGAAACAGGTCAAAGCAGCTTTGATTTGTATCATGCTGAAATGGGGAATCCAGGATTTGCTTTTCACTATGACAAAAAAGGCAAAATTGACGAAATTCGTTATTTCGGTACAAATGTAGAAAAAGAAACGAATATCGGCGGAATGACACCTTCCCTATTAAAAAAACAGCTTGGACCGGCCGATTCAGTGAGCACCATCCCACAAACAAAAGAGAAGAAATACGTTTACCACACCGGTGATTATGAGCTCGAATTTATCGTCGGACATGATCCAGATATCAGCCAGCACGAGCTGACTGTGGTGCATATTAACCTCATCAAAGCCGGTTCCTAAATAAAAAGCATCCTGAGTTCTCGCTCAGGATGCTTTCCTTTATTAAGATGCCACTTCTAGATGCGGCTTTCTTTGCAGTTTTCGCTTAAGGACTGGGCCTGCTACATAATCAAGGCCAAGTTTTCCGGCATTCCCTTTCGCTGCCATGATGAAGACGGCGATCAGAAGAAGAAGCGGGTTAACAGAGACGGTTCCAGCTAGTAAGAAAGAGACATTCATCAAGCTTCCAAAAAAGGCTGCCGTTGTTGTGAACAATCCAACAATTAATCCTAGACCAACTAAGATTTCTCCCCACATGACCATGGCACTGAATAGTCCGGCATTTGGCAAAGCGACATTTTCTAAAAACCATACATAGAACGGATAAACAAGATGGCCATCTTTGACAACGGGTTCAGATATCGCAAATTGCAAATATCCTGATGCATCGAATCCGCCTGTTAGTTTTCCAATACCAGATGTCAGCCAAGTCCATCCGATATAAAGTCTTGCTGCCAAAAGGATAACGGCTGCCCATACATTCGTTTGTAAGAATTTTGTAAACATGATGATGCCTCCTTTTAATTTATGTGAAATATTTCACATTTTCTTTATGATCTTATTATACTACGTAATATTTAATTTGTGATCTTTTTCACATATATATTCACAAATTGTTCATGAATATCTAATCGAGGTAAACTTTTCCCTTCCTTTAACCGTCTAAATCATTTCAGACAGATAAAAGGGGTTTGAACATGTATGAAAACATTATTCCGCTTCGCCTATTTACAGGCCATCTCGTGTCTATTCCCCGTCATGATCTTTGCAGCACTTGCACTATCGAAGACGGTGTCTATTCCTTTTCTTCATCGCTATGATTTCATTCTTCTGCTTTGTCTCATGGCACAGATCCTCATGCTGACGCTTCGGCTAGAGACGTTGACTGAGCTGAAGGTCATTTGTTTATTTCATCTCATTGGAATAGGTTTAGAAATTTATAAAGTACATATGGGTTCTTGGTCCTATCCTGAGGATGCTTATACGAAAATCTTTGGGGTTCCTCTCTATAGCGGCTTTATGTATGCGAGCGTGGCAAGCTATATTTATCAGGCACTTTCACGACTTCGTGTAGAGGTGACCGCTTGGCCTCATCCATTTCTTTCAATTGGAATCAGTTTATGTATTTATCTAAATTTCTTTACTCATCACTGGATCTATGATTTTCGCTGGTGGCTGACATTGCTCCTTGTTGTGGTGTTTCGAAAAACGGTGGTTTCCTTTCAGGTTGGTTCATCTGCCTTTCGAATGCCGCTTGTTGTTTCATTTCTCTTGATTGGTTTTTTCATTTGGGTTGCTGAAAATGTCACCACCTTTTTAGGGGCATGGCAATACCCAAATCAACAGCACGCTTGGTCTCTCGTACATCTAGGGAAAATCAGTTCATGGTTTTTACTTGTTGTCATCAGTATTGTTCTAGTCATCGAACAGCGAAAACAAAAAAACGTTCAGCCCATTTGACCTGGCTGAACGCTTTTTTTAATCTCGATCGACTTCCTTGCGGAGATCATCTGCGACAAATTCCACATTCGTTCCAATGATAATTTGTACGGATGTTTTCCCTGAAGTTAGTACCCCTTTGGCACCTGCTTTTTTCAATGTGCCTTCGTTCAATAAATTCGTATCCTCTACTGTTAAGCGAAGGCGGGTAGCACAATGATCAATGAGGGTAATATTGTTTTTGCCGCCAAGTCCCTCTACGAGCATACTCGCTCCGGTAGTATTTGTATCATCTGCTGGGATATCTTCAATGTCATCATCTTCTCTGCCTGGTGTTTTCAGCTTTAACAATTTAATGAGGAAATAGAAGACGACAAAGTAAATAACGCCATAAATCACCCCAACCACAAGCAGCATGATCGGTTTTTGAGCAATGCCAAAGCTTAAGACGTAATCAATCGCACCTGCTGAAAAGGCGAAGCCGCTATGAATTCCGAGGGTGTTCACGATAAAGAGCGACAGACCAGTTAATATAGCATGGACACCATATAAAAGTGGAGATAAAAACATAAATGAAAATTCAATTGGTTCTGTGATCCCTGTAATAAATGACGTTAGCGCCATTCCAATCATCAGACCAGCTGTTGCTTTTCGCTTTTCTGGCTTTGCTGTTACAATCATGGCTAAACATGCCGCTGGCAGACCAAACATCATCACTGGGAAGAAGCCGGTCATAAAGACACCTGCACTTGGGTCTCCTTTAAAGAATCGCGCTAAGTCCCCTGTTGCCCCGTTAAAGTCCCCAAATTGAAACCAGAATAAGTTATTAAGCACATGATGAAGTCCTAGTGGAATCAGCAATCGGTTAAAGAAACCAAACAGCCCCGCACCCGTTGCACCAAGACTTAAAATCCATTCCCCTAAATCATTGATCACACTTTGAATCGGAGGCCATACATATCCGAAAACGGCTGCTAATAAAATGGTGAAAAGTGCTGTCATAATTGGCACAAGTCGTCTTCCGCTAAAGAAGCCTAAGTATTCCGGCAGTTTTGTATCCTTAAATTTATTGTAAACGTAACCTGCCAAAAGCCCGCATAAAATACCACCCAATACCCCCATATTGTTGGTTGAGTTAATCGACGTTGTACCGGCTGACAAAATAAAGTAAGAGATGGCACCTGATAACGCCGCTGCCCCGTTACCATCCTTTGAAATGCCGATCGCCACACCCATTGCAAAAATTAAAGCCAAGTTCGCAAAAATTGCATTACCTGCCGCATGAATAAACGGGATATTGAATACATCCTCCCGCCCAATGGCCAAAATAATGCCTGCTGCCGGAAGCACAGCGATTGGAAGCATAAATGATTTTCCTAACTTTTGAAAAAACTGAAACACCATCTGATGTCTCCCCCCTTCGTCATCATCATGAGCAAATTTCTCATGATGTTCATAAAAAATATATCATATGCACATCTAGTTATCTATACCAATTTGTCCATATCTAATTGAAGTCCCGCCCTTTACTCTTTTTGCGTAAAATGTGGTAAGCTATTGAATAGAATGAAGTTATAGAAAGCGGGAATGAGCAGTGATTGTCAAACATGATCATGAGTTAGAAGCCTTAAAAAAAGTTGGCCGAATTGTTGCTTTGGCAAGAGAAGAAATGAAAAGCCAAGCAAAACCAGGCATGTCTACAAAGGAATTAGATTTGATTGGAAAAAAAATATTAGAAGAGCATGGAGCCAATTCAGCGCCTGAAAAGGAATATGACTTCCCTGGTACCACATGTATTAGTTTGAACGATGAAGTCGCACATGGTATTCCAAGTGAAAAAACCATTTTACAAGAGGGCGACCTCATTAATATTGATATCTCAGCAGAGCTTGACGGATATTATTCCGATACTGGAATTTCATTCGTACTAGGTACAGGTGATGCTCGGCTTGAAGCATTATGCCAGTGTGCGGAGGATGCATTCCTAGAAGGGTTAAAGCATGCAAAAGCCGGTAAAAGACAAAACCAAATTGGCCGTGCGGTTTACAATACCGCCAAAGAACAAGGGTTTACAGTGATTAAAAACCTAACAGGACACGGCATTGGGAAAAATCTGCACGAAGCACCAAACCATATTTTGAATTATTATGATCCTTTCGATAATGCTTTGTTTAAGAATGGCACCGTTATTGCCTTTGAACCTTTTATTTCAACAAATGCTGAATCCGTTTATCAGGCCGATGATGGCTGGACATTTAAAACGCCAGATAAAAGCCTGGTGGCACAGATTGAACATACGATTGTGATCACAAAAGACGAACCGATTATTTTAACGAAGCTGTAAGTCCATCCATCCTCTCCTTTCACTGGAGGGGATTTTTTTCGTGTCCCTTTCACGAATCTGTCATGACTAAACAAAAATGCCTGTGGTAAAATAGGCAAAGATATGTGAAAGGGGTCTTATTTGATATGTGGTTCATCATCATCGGTGTCATCTTTTTCATCGAAAGTATTATCTTAACGGTTGTGGGTCTCAAGAAAAAACAATCTATGATGACGTATCTTGGTGTTGTCATCATGATTATGACGATCGGCATGATCATTGTCACCCTCAATCCACCAAATTCATAATTCATCATTTCCAGCATATACATGGATCATAGGTAGATAGAATCAGTTTTCATTTCTGAACACCTGCACAGTTTTCACGTCCTTTTTTGAGATGTTACAATGCAGGCAGTTTCCATTGAAAGGAGTTTTCTATCATGCATTATGGTAGCAAAGGCTGGTATGTCGAAGAATTAAGGAAGCTTGGTGTGACCAAGCATGAAGGAAGAAAGCTTCAAAGCTTTAAAACCTATTTCCTTGCAAATCTTCTTGAGCAAAAGAAACCAAGCTCTTAAATGCTGGAAAGCCGTACATCTTGTGCTGATGTACGGCTTTTTTTAAATATGACGGATTCTTTTTTCTAATGACTTCCTCACTACATCTGCCAAGGCATCTACTTCTAGAACAGCTTTCAGCCTATGTGGATCAGCTTGATGGTATTTGACTTCGTTGACTTCATGGACCGTAATCTGATGGGACGCTTTCTCTACTAACACAAGAGGTTCATCAGGCGACACCATTCCTTCTTTTAACACACGCAAATAAAAGCCTGTATACCCTGTTTGCTGCACTTCCTTCACAAGCTTCATGTTGCGGTGCTTAAGAGATAGCTTCACACAAGGCTGTCTTGGCTGACTAACCTCAACAAGCGCTTCTCCAAGCTGAAACACATCTCCAATACACACCTTTGTCTCCACAAGCTGATGCACTGTCAAATTCTCACCGAAGGCCGCCTCCTGTAACGGTACCCCTAAAAATTGCTCAAAGTAATCATAATGATCATATGGAAAGACGCATATCGCTTTATCATAGCCTCCGTGATGAACCAAATCACCCTGACCATCTCCCTCAAAATTGAGCTTGCTCAAATAGACAGGCTCGTAAATGCGTCTTTTGTTGATGGCTGTTTTGATTTCTTTTCCATTTGCATTAGTGGTGATCGGTTGTCCTACTTGAATTCCTTCTATGTCGTACCTTTTCTGTCCCACTATGGCCATCTCCTTCGGTTGTCTGATTGCTTTTATTTTACATCGTTTGACAGCCAAATCATAGTCGATGCGTGAAGGTAAGATGAAAGCTATGATACGATGAGAAAAAAGGAGAGTTGACATTGATTCATTATCACGCCATTGTAAAAGGACGGGTGCAGGGAGTCGGATTTCGTTATTTTGTTCAGGGGGAAGCCGTCAATCGCGGGATGAAAGGCTGGGTGCGCAACACAGATGAAGGTCATGTCGAGTTAAAAGTAGAAGGTGAGCAGCAAGCAGTTCATGACTTCTTAGAGACAGTCCGGAAAGGAAGTCCTTTTTCAAAAGTGACAGATATACAGATGGAGCCGCTCACCGAATTAGCCTATTATAAGAACTTCCGGATAAAAGGATAATGTATAACGATGCGTACTTTTTATTTCACAACAGTAAATGGGTTTGCAACATAGTAACCGATTAGCGTTGTACGTGAAGTGTCTTTGTACAGGCTCACATGAACATCATAATTTGCTGATCCACTGCTAGGAAGAAACAAACGAGTAGGTGCTGTGAAAGCTGCTTGTCTAGAGATAGACCCTTGGTGTGTGAAGGCAGGTGTCACTGGGAACGTAAGCTTTCGTATACTTGCTGTATAATAGAGCGTTTCATTTGTCGTTGTCGCCATGTTGACATTGATTTGAGGATGAAGCGAAGAGTAAGTTGAACGGTCGGTTGTGACCTTCAAATCGACAGAGTTTTGAACCACTGAACCTACATCAATTGCATTTGCTCTTTCAGCACATAACGGTAAAAATCCTGTCATACTTAATACAGCCGCTAACATCATCAATGTGACTTTTTTCATCATCATTCCCCCTTTTTCAATTCCTTTTTATTAAACCATAAATTCCCAACAGAGGCATCATTCAAAGGATTCATTTTACAGAAAAAACCTAGCTCTCGCTAGGCTTTTTCTGTCCCATGATAGGGCTTTTCCTGATAAAAATAATTCGGTTTCAGAGTGGTATTGTCATAATGCCGGTGGAAGATGTGGGTAGCAGCTGGTGATACCGGCGGAATCAGCCATGTCCAATCTCCAGTCAGCTTGCGATCGGCCTTCTCTTCCTGCTTTTCAAACTGTTTGAATTGATGAGCAGCTGTATGGTGATCGACAATGGTCACCCCTGCTTCGCGGTAAGAATGAAGAACCGCCACATTCAATTCCACAATGGCTTTGTCCTTCCAAAGTGACGCATTCTTTGTCGTGTCCAGCCCTAAAATAGAAGCGACTTTTTTCAACATGTTGTAGCGATTTTCATCCGCTAGGTTACGTGCGCCAATTTCTGTTCCCATATACCAGCCATTAAACGGTGCAGCGTTGTAATGGATGCCGCCAATCTCTAACTTCATATCAGCAATGATCGGAACAGCGTACCATTTCAATCCTAAATCACGAAATCCTTCATATTCAGGATGGGTAATCTCGACTTCTTGAATGATCTCTTTCGGAAGATCATACAGAACGGGCGGCTGACCTTTTAGCTGAAACATGAGAGGCAGAATATCAAAATGCGTACCCTCACCTTTCCAGCCATGGGCTTCACATAACTTTGTTAATTCAAGCGATGCCTCGTCTCCGATGATGCCATATTCCGTTTCATAGCCTGCATAACGAACAAGCTGATGATTATAAATGACAACTTCCTTCTGTCCCTCGTGCTCTGGCGGAAAGATCGTAATGGACGGTTTGATTTTGCCGCCATTTGTCGCATACTCAATATGATGAAAGAGCGCATCTTTCACCTCATCTTCTGTCCTCACATGCCGGCAATCATGAACATGCAGCGTCGACCAAAACAAACGGCCAATGCAGCGGTTACTATTCCGCCACGCCATTTTAGCCCCGTGAGCTAACTCCTCCGGCGTATGAGTATAGATGCCTTCAGATTCAATGTCTTTTTTTATTTCATGCAGACGTGCTGCTTTCTCTTCATTTGATTTGTCTAATTCTTCATAGCATAAAGAAATAAAAGCTTCTGCTTCATTCCACAACGCTTCTTGGTTACTCAAACATACTCGCCTCACTTTAATACGAATATATCCATTGTAGCGGTTTCTATTAAGAAATTCACTTGTTTCAAACCATTTTTTATCATATCATCCGACCATTGTCCTTAGACAATAGATGAATCCATGAGCTCAAGGGTCTTTTGGAGCCAACGGACATACCCTTTTTCTCTTTCAATTGCTCTTGTGAGCACTAAGTAATGCCCGAATTGCGCTGAATGAAGCAATTCAGCGGAAGTATCTTCCTCCGTTAAAGCATTCAGCTTCTGTTCAAGCATGTCTACTTTCTTGGTCCGCTCTAGTAGTTGATGTGTAAACAGATCCACCGCTTCCTTTTTGTCCATGGAGGAGATAAAGAATGTTTTTAGCATAAATTCATCCTTTGTTGTTTCTGGAATCGGGTCTTTTGTCCTTAGCCACTGATGCAGCTCCGTTTTTCCTGCTTCTGTGATTTGGTAAACCTTTTTCTCCAGCTTCTTTCCTTGTATGTGAATATCAAATTCAATAAACCCTTCTTCCGTTAGACGCTTCAGCTCGGGGTAGATTTGGCTGTGCTTGGCACTCCAAAACTGTCCAAGGGAATCCTTAAAGTGTTTCGTGATATCATATCCCGTCAGCTCACGCTGATCTAGTAAGCCAAGAATGGCATATTTCAGTACTCTCATGACGGACCTCCAACGCATATTCTTTGACAATAGTATACCATACACACTAAAATAAACATGTAAATCATGACATGTTTGAAACAACATCATTCTAATGAAAGAAGGAATAAACATGGATCAATTCGTTGGACTTCATATGATTTATACGTATGAAAATGGCTGGGAATATGAGATTTACATTAAAAATGATCACACCATTGATTATCGTATTCATAGTGGAATGGTTGGAGGCCGCTGGGTTCGTGATCAAGAAGTGAATATTGTGAAGCTGACAAAAGGCGTCTACAAAGTCTCTTGGACAGAACCAACGGGGACAGACGTTTCTCTGAACTTTATGCCTGAAGAAAAACGCATGCATGGCGTGATCTTCTTCCCAAAATGGGTGCATGAACGTCCAGATATCACGGTTTGCTATCAAAATGACTACATCGACCTCATGAAAGAATCTCGTGAAAAATATGAAACATATCCGAAATATGTTGTTCCAGAATTCGCAGACATTACGTATATGAATCATGCAGGTGTAAATGACGAAACGATTATCGCAGAAGCACCGTATGAAGGCATGACAGATGAGATAAGAGCTGGACGAAAATAAAAAAAGCGGCACGCACTGTGCCGCTTCTAGATGGTTGACAAAGGGCTAAAATAATTTTAGTCCTTTTTTATTGAATGCCTAACGTCTTTTGAGGAAGCAAGAAACGGTAAACTGGCAGTTCATCCCCTGCTTTTGAAGCGATAAACCCTGATGACATATAGCTATCTTTTGATTCTGGTTCAAGGGCAAGTGACAGCAAATTGGTTTGTGGCTGTGCCGTGACAAATACCTTCGTTCCTTTTGGCAGCTGACGTTTCTTGTCAACGAGCGTTGTTTCAAGCTGAATATCTGTTTTGCTCTTTTCCTCTCGTTTTGTCACCTGATAGGCTTGTACTGGCACTTTCACGCCAACAGGCAATGTGACACTTTTTAATCCTAATGTTCTGAGCTTCTTTTCTACCCCTTCATGTCCCGGAAGGATGAGATAAGCTGTCGGTCGTTCTCTAGTCAATACGGGAACTGCATCGCTCGCACTATGAAAACGCACAGGGACATCAATGGTTTGTCCTTTCTCAATATCCACCATTTCCAGTGAATCGTTCACAGGCGCTTTGAAACTATCTTGAATGACCACTTGATCGTCATCGTTTGTTTGAAGACCTTTTTTCACCAGCTTCAGCCGCTCGGTTACCATTTGCTGCTTCACTTGTTTGGCATGCTTCACCGTTGTCTCAATGATTTTTTCATGAGTGGTGACTTGTGCTGCGACGCGGCGGGTAAAGTCTTCTCTTCCAATTCCAATCCCCCTGCTTTCTACAAGAAACGATAGAGCTGGCGAGAGTGCAAAGGCATTGCGGCCAATTCGTGCATCCGTTCCGCCTTCATAGAGGTCGATCTTTCCATCCTTCCCTCTCATGTTTGTATAATATAGGTCGTTAGAAAATCCTTTGTTCGTCAGCGTTTCCCGAACTCCGTTCACATACAACTCATTTGATGTCAGACGAATGCTTTCCGGAATGTTCAAATTCTTCCCTGATAATATGAGCAAATCGTGATATTTGAGGGCGCCTGATGAGCCAACATTTTCAAACTGCTTTTGGCCTACATCGTATTCATGGGCATCAATGACCACCTCTGGCGCATAACGATTAAATTCTTCATGCAAGGCTATCAGTTCTGGAGATTCTAATGTCATATGATCACGGTTCCCGTCCATTCCGTTTGCAAGCCTGCGGTCAAATGCATAAGAACCATCAGGATTGATTCTTGGGACAATGATGATATTGACATGGCTCAGTATACGCTCTCCTTCATCACCTGCTAGTCGTTTCGCGATAACAAGAGCAGATTCACCGGAGGCTGGTTCATTTCCATGTATTTGTGCTTGTAGCCAGATCGTTGGCTTTTTTGAAAGTGGAGAGATATGACGATCCTTTGTAAAGTAGAGGGCTGGAATGGATCGACCCTCAATGGATGTTCCAATCTTTTTTTGCGTGGCGTAAGGACTTTTGCGGACAATATCACGTAAGAAGTGTTGAAGCTCTTCTTGTGTCGTAAATGCGTCTCCTTTTTTCTGAAAGGCAGGGGTGTCGAACGTCTCATCAGGCTCAGGGTATAGCTTTTTGACTGAGGCTGGCTGTTCATAACTTTTTCCATAATAAGGGGTGTCTGCATTAGCTGAAGCTGGGGTCACCATCGACAAACTGCCTGATATGAGGCATACAGCAGCAAAAAGAATCGTGCCTTTTCGTTTGGACATGCTATCCTCTCCCTTCGTTGATTTGCATTATAAAGAAAAAAACAGCAAAAGTGTCAGCATTTTTCAAAAATAAATCTTTAGGAGGAACAGGCATTTCTTTCTATAGGGCAAATGAAAGAAGCTTGCTCGGCAATATGACCTAAAAAAGAGTGCCTGCTCGGACAGCAGAACACTCTTCTATTTACCAGATGGAGATGGCTCCAATCAGAATCGCCATAACGGTCATGGCGACGACTGCAAGCACAGCCCATTTCATCCCAAATTTCTGATGCTGATCCAGTGATACCCCAACAAGTCCAACAAGCAAATGAGTCGATGGAACAAGTGGACTTAACATATGAATCGGCTGACCAATAATAGAAGCTCTGGCAATTTCAATTTTATCGACACCATATGCTGCCGCTGTTTCTGATAGGATCGGCAGTACCCCATAAAAGTATGCATCATTCGGCATAAAGAAAGTAAATATCCCGCTTGTTAACGCGACAATGACTGGAATAAATCCGCCAAGCTGCTCTGGAATCGCAGATACAATGGAGATCGCCATTTCATCTACCATTTTCGTCCCGGTTAAAATGCCTGTAAAAACACCTGCTGCGAAAATCATCGAAGCAATCGCTAAGACGTTTGTTGAATGAGCCGCAATTCGCTCACGCTGCTGATCTAAGTTCGGATAGTTCACGATAATCGCCACACAGAAAGCAAGAACAAATAGAACGGTTAGGCTGACTTTTCCTGATACAAGCAAAAGTACCAATAACAAAGTAAGTGTTAGGTTAAACCACCAAAGTTTCGGTCGTTTGATGTCATCTTGCAGTGCCGCTGCCATTTCATTTGCATGGATCGGCTGGTCAAGCTCAATGACACCAAGGCGTTTTCTTTCGGCTTTTCCAAGAAAGTATGCCACAACAATCATACTCAAAACCCCTGCGCCAATGACTGGAATCATCGGGCCAAATAAAAGTGAAGGGTCGACACCAAGTGCACTCGCCGCTCTAGGTGTGGCACCGCCCCATGGAATCGTATTCATAATTCCCATGCCAACTCCGGCAATTCCTGCTAAAATAATCGGCCGTATGCCAAGCAGTGTAAATAACGGAAGCATCGCTGTTGTTGTAATCATGTACGTCGTTGTCCCATCACCATCAAGTGCGACAAGCATGGTCAAGACAGCTGTTCCGACAACAATTTTTAATGGGTCGCCTTTGACGATTTTTAAGATTTTCGCCACCATCGGATCAAATAAACCCGCATCTATCATAATGCCAAAGTACAAAATCGCAAACATGATCATGACCGCTGTCGGAGCGACTTGCTGCACACCTTTGACAATCATGTCTGAAATTTCAGTAAAATGAAAACCTGCAATAAGAGCAAATGCAATCGGTGTTAACACCAATGCCGTTAAAACAGACATACGTTTCGTCATAATCAAAACCATAAATACAATCATCATAAGAAATCCTAAAATTGCTAACACTTTGTTCACCCCTTATGTTGTATACGCTTTCATTAATTGTTGGTATCCCATTTCCAACCCTTTCTGTCATGATATCTGACGCCTGAATTGAAGTAAATATTATGAATTTTAATTCTTTTTTGGTCGATAAATGCTTTTTGTTCATTTTGTGCATTCGTTGTTGTTCCTCGATTCCATGAAAAAAAGCGGTCTCATTTGACCGCTTGTTCTCCTTGTATAAATTGCTCATAACGCCTTAATTGATCTTCCATGAAGACCTTCGCCTCTTTACTGTTCATATAGCGACCTGTCCAGCCCTTTTGCTTTAATTGCTTTTTCCAGGACGTAGTCTGTGTCATTTTTTGAAGAAGCTGATCCCATTCACGAATCTCGTGCTGATTCATTTGCTTGGGTCCCATGACACCACGCCAATGAGAAAAGATGAGTGGGATTCCTTGCTCTTTCCAAGTAGGCACATCTTCAAATCCCTCTAAACGCTGATTGGTTGTGGTCGCTATGAGTTTTAGCCTCTTCTTTTCATAATCATGACGAACCTCTGTAATCGTTGTTGTTGCTGCATCCACCTCATGGTCAATAAGCGCCTTAAATAAATCATCTGCACTGTCAAATTTCAAAAATTGAATGCGGTATGGATCAATCCCTGCCATTTCGGCAGCCCGGGCGAACGAGATTTGATCATCATTTCCGAAGTCCGGGGCAAAACCAATTTTTAAGGAATCCGGTTTCTTCTTTAGTGTGTTTAAAAGCTCCTTCCCATTTGCAAAAGGAGAATCCACTGGGACTGCGACGACCTGCCACTCTTCCGCAAGAATCGCAAGTGGCGTGACATCATTCATTGTCACGTTACTGCTTCCAAGCAAATTACGGCTCAATAATAAGCTTGAATTCAAACTAATATAATTGGCATCTCGCTCCATCATATAAGTCCATCCCTTATCCACCGTCCCGCCTCTTTGATAAAGGATGTTCACAGGCCGTTTCACCAGCTTCTCTTGTTCAAGCACTGATTTCATTACCTGGGCCGTTTGGTCAAATCCACCGTCAGGTACACCAGACACTACAATATATAATGGGCTATGCTGCAAGAAAGAATCTTCTGCTGTTTTTTCATTAAAGGTGAGCGTCATAGAAAGAAAGATGATGATGACTAGGAGCATTCCTTTTTTCATCTTTTAAGACTCCGCTTGCTTTTTGGCAGGATAATATTTTCGTTCTGGTCTGCCAATGATCCCGTATGCAAGCTCTGCCCGGCATTCTCCCGTTGTCACGAGATATTCTACGTAACGTCTCGCTGTTGTGCGTGATGCACCCATTTTTTCTCCGAGTTCTTCCGCTGTAATTCCGTTATTCTCCGATGCCATCAGTGTTTTCACTTTTTCCAAGGTGAGTGAATTGATGCCTGTTGGCAGGTCCCGGTCATCCTTTTGTTTTGGTTCTTCCTGCATTTGCCCAAAAAACAGATCGATCATCGTTTGATTGACTTCATCCTTTGAATTGATTAAGTCTTTCTTTTCTTTATATTCGGTTAAGACTTGCGTAAATTTTTGGGCTGTCACCGGTTTGATTAAATAATGAACCACTCCATAATGAAGGGCATCTCTTAAAAGCATCGTTTCTGTTGCAGCGGTGATAATGATCACATCTACTTCAGGATAGCGTTCTCTTAAAAGCGGCAACAGGTTTGTGCCGAGCTCATCAGGCATATACACATCAAGCAAGATGAGATCTACCTGTTCTTTTTGAAGCGCCTCCCACATATCTTTTGCACTTTTTGCCTTTCCGGCGACTTGAAAGCCCTGTATCTTTTGTATATAGGATTCATGAATGGCAGCGATTCGAAAATCATCCTCCGCAATGAGTACCTTCATCACAATTTATTCCCCCTTTGTGCCTTTCGGTATGTATACAGTGAAGATGGCACCGCCTTCTTTTTGGTTCGCGACTTCAATCCAGCCCCCAAGTTCATCCAATACTTCTTTCACATTAGCTAGTCCATAGCCTCGCCCTTCTCCCTTTGACGAATGACCCCTTGTAAAAATGTGTGATAATTCCTTATCATTGATGCCATCACCTGAATCGGAAACTTCTATAATAATATCAAATCCAATATCTGTGATAAACAGACCTACTTCTCGCTTTTCCTTGTTTAATACGGCCTCAAAGGCATTGTCTACGAGATTGCCAATGATGGTGATAAAGTGAGATAGACTCAAATGAGCGGGTAGCGGCTCCAATGAACTATTTTCATCAATGTGGAAATGGACCTTTTTCTCAGATGCCTTTCCTAATTTCCCGAGTAAAATAGCTTGTATTTTAGGAGAACGAATTTGCTTCATGAGTAAATCATGCTGACGATTTTGCAGCGTATATTCTTCCTTAATTAAGTCGATCGCTTCATCCACTTGTTTCAGCTCAAGCAAGCCTAAAATGGCGTACAGCTTATTTGAGAACTCATGTGTTTGCGCTCTAAGGTCTTCTGAATATTGGCTTACCTCTGTTAATGTATCCAGCAGCTTCGTCAGCTCTGTTTTCTCCCTGAAGCTCACAATTCCTCCGAATACTCTATTGTCCTGCTTAACTTTTTTCACGTTTAACACAAAGGTTTTATTATTGACGACTGTCTCTATGTTAGGCTCAATCGTCTCTTCCGTTAAATAGGATAGAAGATTGGCATTTGGCAAGACTTGGTCAATATGAAGGGGGCGCTCTGATGAAACGCGCAGCATGTGTTCAGCTGACGTATTCATCATCGTCATCGCACCTTTGCGGTCAAATGCAATAATCCCCTCTTTAATGGCAAGCAGCATCGCTTCTCTTTCTCGGTATAATGATGCAATTTCATGTGGTTCAAGCCCTAATGTATCTTTTCGAATACTCCTTGTTAAGAAAATCGCTCCGAATAGGCCAGGGAGCAAAACGAGAAGCGCTATATAACTAAGTTTAAATAGTTGATGGGCTGTTGCTTGATCAATCTCTTTTTTCAAAAATTCGACGGTAACTGTCCCAATAATTTCTTCGTGCTGTCCAGTTTCTTTCATAATCGGCGCACTGCCTCTGACAACCGTTTCACCGTCAGAATCACCAGTCGATATGGAGGTTCCTCCAAACAGCAGAGTACTCCTTCCTTCCGATACACTGATGGTTTTACCTACATCCTCATGATTCGTATGAAAAAGGACCTTTCCTTTTTGATTGGTGATCAAGATAGCGTGCGCTCTTACTTGCTCCTTCATTTGCTCAAGCACTGCCTGTTCTTCATTTTGAGACGTTGATGTGACCACCGATGTTTTAATTGGCGGCATATATGATATCGTTCTAGCGGTTTGTACTGCCAGCTGTTCAGCTTGTCCCTGTCTTTCTGCTGTTTGCAAAAAACCAAAACAAATGGTCAATAAAGCAATGACAACTAGCAAAAGCCCAATAATTAATCCAAATATTTTCGTTTGTAAAGCGACTTTCCTTCTGCCCATCCTCACCGCCACAACCCCTAATTCAAGTGGATTCATCGAATAAACTCTAATAAAATCATATCATTTTTTCTTACGAAGTTGAGAGAAAATTCATTCAAACAAAAAGGACGACTCAAATCGAGTCATCCCTTTGTGTCTATTACGTGATGGATAAACCAGCACTCGCATAGCCTGCTACAGCGTTAATTAAAGATAAGCCTGTTGCAGTCGCAGAGAAAACAACCAGTAATCTTGTTTCTGCTGTAACTGGCACATTCAGACCAGTAGCGATGCCGTTTGAAATAGCACCAATAGAGAGAATCCCCGTTAATGATGGTGCCAACGTGACACTCGCTACTTGAGTGAAGCTGTTATCTGGTGTTGGTGAAGCAAATAAGCTAGCTGTTACTGTAATATTCGTGCCGACTAAAGCCAATGCTGCCGTGGTACTAAAGTATCCGGCAAATGAAGTAATAGTACCGTCCCTTGGTACAGAGAATGCCATATTTAAAAGAGTACCTGCTGCACCTGTTAAGTCGATGATACCACCTAATATGCTAACGCCTGTTGCAGAGCTACCAAAGCCAACCAAACTAGATGTCCCGACTAGACCTCCTGCAATCGTTGTTAAAGCGACAGGTAAACCTGATGCAAACGGAATAATTGCACTCGATCCAGTTGCACCTGTGGCTCCGGTTGCTCCTGTTGCTCCTGTTGCTCCCGTATCTCCGGTTGGGCCTGTGGCTCCGGTGGCTCCTGTTGCTCCCGTATCTCCGGTTGGGCCTGTGGCTCCGGTGGCTCCCGTTGCTCCTGTTGCTCCTGTTGCTCCCGTATCTCCTGTTGCTCCCGTATCTCCGGTTGGTCCTGTGGCTCCGGTGGCTCCGGTGCTCCGTGCTCCCGTTGCTCCTGTTGCTCCCGTATCTCCGGTTGGGCCTGTGCTCCGGTGGCTCCGGTGGCTCCGGTGGCTCCCGTTGCTCCTGTTGCTCCCGTAGCTCCGGTTGGGCCTGTGGCTCCGGTGGCTCCCGTTGCTCCTGTTGCTCCCGTATCTCCGGTTGGGCCTGTGGCTCCGGTGGCTCCCG
>NZ_PVME01000007.1:0-107323 GCF_002993125.1 Bacillus sp. LLTC93
TTTGGGACCAAGGGGTCGCAGGTTCGAATCCTGTCTTCCCGACCATCTTTTATGGGGCCTTAGCTCAGCTGGGAGAGCGCCTGCCTTGCACGCAGGAGGTCAGCGGTTCGATCCCGCTAGGCTCCACTTTCTAAAGGAATATTTTTATCATGGCGGTGTAGCTCAGCTGGCTAGAGCGTACGGTTCATACCCGTGAGGTCGGGGGTTCGATCCCCTCCGCCGCTATAAAGGACCTTTAGCTCAGTTGGTTAGAGCAGACGGCTCATAACCGTCCGGTCGTAGGTTCGAGTCCTACAAGGTCCACCATCTATACGGAGGAATACCCAAGTCCGGCTGAAGGGATCGGTCTTGAAAACCGACAGGGGTGTCAAAGCCCGCGGGGGTTCGAATCCCTCTTCCTCCGCCATATCTTTTTAAAAAACCATATCATCGCGGGGTGGAGCAGTTCGGTAGCTCGTCGGGCTCATAACCCGAAGGTCGCAGGTTCAAATCCTGCCCCCGCAACCAAATTTTTTCGTATCTCTTCTATATTGGTCCGGTAGTTCAGTTGGTTAGAATGCCTGCCTGTCACGCAGGAGGTCGCGGGTTCGAGTCCCGTCCGGACCGCCATTTTTAAATGAATACATGGCTCGGTAGCTCAGTTGGTAGAGCAACGGACTGAAAATCCGTGTGTCGGCGGTTCGATTCCGTCCCGAGCCACTTTTACAAATAAATATTGACAGTATGGCGGTTGTGGCGAAGTGGTTAACGCACCAGATTGTGGCTCTGGCACTCGTGGGTTCGATTCCCATCAATCGCCCCATACATATTTTTGCGGGTGTAGTTTAGTGGTAAAACCTCAGCCTTCCAAGCTGATGTCGTGGGTTCGATTCCCATCACCCGCTCCATTTGTATATCGTTCATGGGCCTGTAGCTCAGCTGGTTAGAGCGCACGCCTGATAAGCGTGAGGTCGGTGGTTCGAGTCCACTCAGGCCCACCATGATCTTCCGCAGTAGCTCAGTGGTAGAGCTATCGGCTGTTAACCGATCGGTCGTAGGTTCGAGTCCTACCTGCGGAGCCAAAATGGAGAAGTACTCAAGTGGCTGAAGAGGCGCCCCTGCTAAGGGTGTAGGTCGCGCAAGCGGCGCGAGGGTTCAAATCCCTCCTTCTCCGCCATTTATCTGGCCCGTTGGTCAAGCGGTTAAGACACCGCCCTTTCACGGCGGTAACACGGGTTCGAATCCCGTACGGGTCATTTTGAAAAGAGATCTTTCATAGATCTCTTTTTTCTTTTTATCAAAACGAAAGACCGCCATTATCGCGGTCTTTTTTTACATATTCATGGAATAGATCATATAAGACAAATATGTCGCAAAGAATCCCCATAAGACATAAGGGATCATTAATATAGAAACGACTTTACTGAGCTTTCGTGAGACGATGACAAGTGCGAGTGCTGTCAGTGCAACAAGCAGACAGTCAATGGTAGCGGCAAACAAATCTTTTTGTGTAAATTGAAAAAAGCTAAAGGCTTGATTGAACACGTAATTTAAAAGAAAAAGAATCCAAAACGGTAAAGTGATTTTTTGAAATCCGTACTTCCCATAAATAATCGCTGCAGACAACGAGATGAGAGCAAATAAGACAGCCCAGACAGCTCCAATCACGCCCCCACTAGGTGTCCATTCCGGTTTGTTTAATGCATCATACCATTCTCTGTCGATAGGGAACAAGAACCCTGCAATAGAGAATAGAGCGTATGTAATAAAGAAGACGATAATCGCCCAAATGATACTTTTTCTAGCCATCAAGAATCTCCTCCAATCAAATTCACTCTTAAAGTGATTTCCCAATTATTACATGATATAAACATAAAGCCCCCAATATGAGGGGACTATTGATTTTTTTCTGTATAAGGTTCTTCTTCGTACGGCTTCAAGTCACCAAACACCGTCATGACGCCTTCTTCATCTAATGCATCTTCATAAGCTTCGTGTGCTTTATTTGGATACACCTTGCTTGCTTTGCCTTCGATATCAGCAGCCGCGAATCCTTCATAGTCTTCAACATAATCTTCATCTTCTGATTGTGTATACACATCATCGTAAGTTTGCGGAGGAAATTCCATATCGGACGGGGTATCAGAGTTGCCGTAGCGTTCTACGTCTTGATATGCATCTTCTCCATCGTAGGCAGCACTTTCTTCATTTTCAAATTGTCCTGATGGCGGATTTAATAAATCCTCTTCAATGGGACGATTTTGTGAAACGGTCTGCTCTTTTGAATGCTCTAGGCATGTGACGGCGGTAGGCAAGGCTTCTAATCGTTCTTTAGGAATAGGGGCTTTACATACCTTACACACACCATATGATCCGTCTGCGATTGCTTGGAGTGCTTCATTGATGTCTGACAAATGTTCATGTGCCAAACTGTTTAAGGCAATATCTTTTCCGCGCTCGAACAGTTCTGTTCCTTGGTCACCAGGATGGTTGTCATAGGCAGACAGTTCTCCGACTGCATCATAAGGAAATGATACTTTCTGTTCTTCGTCATGGCTATTGGCTTCAATTTCTTGTTTTTCATCGAGAAGTCGCTGCTTCAAATGATGTAATTCGTCTTTAGACAACAAAGCGATCATCCTTTCATATCAAACATATTGTTAGTATGAACAATTTTGCATGTAAGACTAGTTCCAATTTGAAGCAATTCCTCATAAAAAAACGCCTACGGCTGCAGGCGTTGGATATTACGCAATATAATATTGTAGTATCAATGCGATCGTTAACAGGAAACCGAAAAAAGTATTGGTTTGAGCTGTAGATTTCATCGCATTCATTAATTCAATTGGCTTTTCTTTTTGCTTAAACTCTTTAATGGCTGTATATGCTTTTGGCACACTGAGTAAAACAAGAAGACTCCAAAGGCCAACGATATCTGTGAAGATATAAACAAAAATGAGTACATATGATACCAAAAACATGGAAAGTAGAATGTTCACTGCATTTTTACGTCCAGCAAGGATAGCAAGTGTTTTACGTCCATTTTCCTTGTCGCCGTCTAAATCCCGGATATTGTTCGACAGTAAGATGGCTCCAACTAAAATAGAAATTGGCAATGACACGAGAATAGCTTTTGACGTCAATGTGCCTGTTTGGATATAGAAACTAATGAGGATAATCCCTAATCCCATAAAAGCACCTGATACAAGTTCTCCAAATGGTGTATAAGCAATTGGTACAGGTCCACCGGTATAGAAATAACCTGCTGCCATACAAATAAGTCCTATAAGTGCAATCCACCAGCTAGACATCATGCAAATATAAACCCCAAGTAATAAAGAAAGCGCGAATAATGCATAGGCGAGGCTGAGAACTGTTTTTGGTTTCACACCATTTCTAACAATGGCGCCGCCGATGCCGACAGATTGCTCATTGTCCAACCCGCGAACATAGTCAAAATACTCATTAAACATGTTCGTTGCGATTTGGATAAACATAGATGCAAATAGCATAGCTAAAAATAGCCCAACATGTATTTGACCACTCGGAAGTGCTAGAACAGTTCCTAAAGTAACGGGAATAAATGCCGCTGTTAATGTATGCGGTCGTAGTAAATTCCACCAAATTCGCCAGTTTTTATCAGGCTTAATCGGTGAAAGCTGATCTGTTATCGATTGATGCTGCATAAAATATACTCCTTTAAATAAAAAAATACGTACACGTCCAAATTCCAGTTTAGCAAAGTTCAAAAAGGTGTCAATATATTGATGCGATGAAACATGAAAAAGATGTTTGCTAATCGTTTCCATATAGAGAGAAAGCTTGATCTTAGAACAGGTCCTGCCATTTTTCTTTAGATGCTCTCGTTTCGATAAGCGGGAGCGAAAAAATCTTGAAAGCGTGATATAATAAGGATTCGAGGTTTTAAAAGCTGTTTTCTTTACTAAGTTCATCTGTTAAGGTTTATAATAGAAAAACAGGTCATTCGACATACTCGAATGTTCATGTATTTTTTACATGATGGTTTTATTTTTTATGTTATTTCATGGATTTTGGAGGAATGTATCATGGTGACAACAGTGCAAAGTACTTTCCGGCAGGAAGCGCTTGCGACATTAGAAGAAGCGAATAACGTCAACCATGCTGTTTTGATAAGCTACTCCAGAAGAGTTGACGATCTAGATCCTCTTGCCTTTTTCCAAAGTGGCGAAGCGGATTTTTTAGGCGAGCGGTTTTTTTGGTCTGATCCAGAAAGCCAAATGATATTTTCTGGACTTGGCAGAGCGGCCGTCATTAAATCATCTGAGCAAGGCAAGGAACGATTCGATACAGTTCATCATGAATGGGAACAGCTAAAACAGCACATGTTCCATTTTCATGATGAGAAGGAGCTAAAGCAAGCAGCTGTTGGTCCGCTTTTATTTGGAGGATTTTCATTTGATCCGTATGAAGAGAAGGCGCGTCACTGGGAAGCGTTTGGCGAGGCTCATTTTTTTGTGCCATCTATGATGCTGACTGTCTCCAAAGAAGGCACGTTTCTTACGATCAATGAATGGAAGCAGGTGGACGGGAATGTTCATCAGCTCATTCAAGAGGTAGAACAGAAAGCCTCTCGTTTCGAGACATTACCGGTACGAACTGATGGACAAGCTGAGCTAGTTCATATGGAAGAGCTGGATGTGAAGGAATGGATGAAGGCAATCCTTGAAGCGACAGAACACATTCGTGCGAACGAATATGAAAAGGTTGTTTTAGCAAGAGAAGTCTTGCTTCACTATAAAAATCAAGTTGAACTTGCTCCACTATTAGCAGAATTATTAAAGCACCAAACGACGAGTTACGTATTTGCTATAGAACAGGGAAGACAAGCGTTTGTCGGAGCTACGCCGGAACGTTTAGTCAAAAAAAGCGGTGAAGAAGTCTTTTCATCTTGCTTAGCAGGTTCCATTGTACGTGGGAAAGATGAAACCGAAGATCAAGCATTGGGTGAGGAACTGCTTCACGATGAGAAAAATTTGATTGAACATCAAATTGTCGTCAATATGATTGAGCAAGCATTTGAGGCAAACTGCCATCACGTGCATAAACCTAATCAACCAAGTCTTTATAAAACAAAAAACATTCAGCATTTATTTACACCGATTGTAGGAGAAATCAAAAGCAGCTGTTCCCTCTTTTCATTAATAGAGCAGCTCCATCCAACGCCGGCATTAGGAGGATATCCGAAGGAAAAAGCGGTTGAGGTGATCCGTGAAATCGAACCGTTGAAACGTGGTTGGTATGCCGCACCGGTTGGCTGGATTGATTCTCAGGACAATGGAGAATTTGCTGTGGCGATTCGGTCAGGTCTTATTGAGGAAGACCATGTTCGTTTGTTCGCAGGCTGCGGAATTGTCGAGGATTCCCTTGCAAAGCAGGAGTACGAGGAAACGCAAGTGAAATTAAGACCAATGCTGTCTGCTCTTGGAGGTCGTCCTATTGAATAATCAAATCATGACAACATATATTGGCAGATTGATGGATGAATTTGTACAAGGTGATGTGAAGGAGGCGGTTGTCTGTCCTGGTTCTCGTTCAACCCCGCTTGCGATGTTGGCTCTTGCCCATCAAGACATCAATGTCCATGTGTTAGTGGATGAACGATCTGCTGCTTTTTATGCGCTTGGTCTTGCGAAAGCGAGTCAAAAACCAGTGCTGCTCATTTGTACATCAGGTACGGCAGCTGCTAACTTTTACCCAGCCATTGTAGAGGCGCATTATTCAAGGGTACCACTCATTGTTTTAACTGCTGATCGGCCGCACGAATTGAGGGAAGTTGGGGCACCTCAAGCGATTGATCAGCAATTCTTATTCGGTAAGTTTGTTAAATGGTTCACAGACTTAGCATTGCCTGAAGAAAGTCAAACGATGCTGCGGTATGTACAGACTGCTGCCGCTAGAGCAAGTCACATCTCAAAGCAGGAGCCAAAGGGACCTGTTCAGGTCAATGTGCCACTGAGAGAGCCGTTGCTTCCTGATCTGGCCATTGATCCTTTTCATAGAGAAGCAACAGACACGAAAAAGGTATTATCAGCAGGTCACGCTTTCCCAAATGATCATGTCATGTCTGAATTAGTGACAATCATGAACCAATCTACAAGAGGGCTGATTGTTGCTGGTGAACTTCATACGAAGGAAGAGCAAGAGGCAGTGTTGCGTCTTTCGAAAGCCTTGCATGTTCCCATTTTAGCTGACCCGCTTTCTCATTTGCGAAATGGGCATGAAAATGAAGAGTTGATTATCGATGCGTATGATTCTTTATTGAAAGATCAAGCATTACAGCAGCATCTATTGCCTGATATGGTGATTCGTTTTGGACCGATGCCTGTGTCTAAGCCTTTATTCAAGTGGTTGGAAAAGCATGCAGAAGTGAAGCAGATTGTCGTAGATGCTGGCGGAGGTTTTCGAGATCCTGGATTAAGTGCATCATACGTGATTGAAAGTCATGTGGCTACTTTTGTAGATGAAGTCTTAAATAGAGCGGATCAACGTGAGGATACAAATTACTTAAACTGCTGGCAGAGTGTCAATTCTTCTTTTAGAACGCATGCAGCCCAATATTCTGATGAGGACCTGACATTCGAGGGAAATGTGTATCGTCAGCTTCAGCACCTCTTGCCAAAGGAGAGTGTGCTTTTTATCGGAAATAGTATGCCGATTCGTGATGTGGATACATTTTTTGAAACTCAGTCGAAACCTTTTCGTATGCTGGCGAATCGCGGGGCAAATGGCATTGATGGCGTTGTGTCCACAGCACTCGGAACGTATGCGGCTCTGAAGCAACCGATTACCTTGGTCATTGGAGACTTGTCTTTTTACCATGATATGAACGGGCTTCTTGCCGCTAAGTTGATGGAAATTCCACTGACGGTTGTTTTGTTAAACAATGATGGTGGAGGAATCTTTTCTTTCCTTCCGCAGGCATCTGATGAGCCGTATTATGAGAAACTCTTCGGTACGCCGACTGGGTTGAATTTTGAGTATGCATCGAAGCTGTATGGGGGAACCTATTCGAAGCCAAAAACGAAGCAAGAATTACACGATGTGTACATGTCGCATATCCATGAGCCTGGGCTTCATTTAATTGAAATTGAAACAGACCGGCATTCCCGTGTAGGCAAGCACCGCCAGATGATGGATGAGGTTTTAGGAGAAGTGAAAAAAGAATGTCTTCTCTCATAATACGAATGCGTGATGGTGTTGCGTATGAGGTGGTGGATCAAAACCGATCGGCTGAGAATGCCACGTTATGTTTACATGGATTTACAGGTAGTGCCGCCTCTTGGCAGTTTCTGAATGCTTATACGGAGAATACAAGATTGATTCAGGTCAGCTTGCTTGGGCATGGCCGCACGGACTCACCAAAAAGCGTGAGAAGATATGCGATGTCGCAGCAGCTGATAGATCTTGCTGAAATTTTAGATCAATTAAAGCTTCACAAAGTGAATATTCTCGGATATTCTATGGGAGGGCGTATTGCTTTATCGTTTACCTCCCGTTATCCAGAACGTGTAAACAAACTGATCCTTGAGAGTGCGTCTCCAGGGCTTCGTTCTTTCAAGGAGCGGATGACAAGGCTAAAGCATGATCATCAGCTGGCTCAAAAGATTAGACATGAAGGCTTAACTCAGTTTGTGGATTTTTGGGAGAACATTCCGTTGTTTGCTTCGCAGAAATCCTTATCAGCAGGCACACTGGCTCAACTGAGAGAGGGAAGGCTAAAATCCAATCCCCTTGGGCTAGCTCGCAGCCTAGAAGGCATAGGAACAGGTTCACAGCCGTCTATGTGGCAGGCACTAAAGCATATCAAACTGCCTGTTTTGTTCATATGCGGAACGCTGGATGAAAAGTTCTGTCATATCGCCAAATGTATGCAGCAGGAGCTTGAAGGTAGTCAATTAACATTGGCAGAGCATGCTGGGCATACAGTTCATGTGGAACAGCCACATTTTTTTGGTAAAATAGTAAGTGAGTTTATTTTAGCGCAAGATTAAAGGAGGAAATATTGATGGCTATTGAATGGCAAACTGAGCGTCAGTATGACGAAATTTTATATGAAACGTATCATGGGATTGCAAAGATCACCATTAACCGTCCACATGTACATAACGCGTTTACACCAAAGACCGTCAGTGAATTAATTGATGCATTTTCACGCGCTCGTGATAATTCTGATGTTGGCGTGATCGTACTTGCAGGTGCTGGAGGTAAAGCATTCTGTTCTGGTGGAGACCAAAAAGTACGCGGCCATGGCGGCTATGTAGGAGACGATCAAATTCCGCGTCTCAACGTATTAGACTTACAGCGTTTGATTCGTGTCATTCCAAAACCAGTCATTGCGATGGTTGCAGGTTATGCGATTGGCGGGGGACATGTTCTTCATATCGTTTGTGATCTGACCATTGCAGCAGACAATGCCATTTTTGGACAAACAGGACCAAAAGTAGGCAGCTTTGATGCTGGTTATGGCTCAGGCTATCTTGCACGTATTGTTGGTCATAAGAAAGCGAGAGAAATCTGGTACTTATGCCGTCAATACAATGCACAAGAAGCGCTTGATATGGGACTTGTCAACACAGTTGTACCATTAGAGCAGCTTGAAGAAGAAACAGTGAAGTGGTGTGGGGAAATGCTAGAAAAGAGCCCGACTGCTTTACGATTCTTGAAGGCTGCATTTAATGCAGATACGGATGGATTAGCTGGGATTCAGCAATTTGCAGGGGATGCGACACTTCTTTATTACACAACAGATGAAGCAAAAGAAGGACGCGATTCCTTTAAGGAAAAACGCAAGCCGGATTTCGGTCAGTTCCCGCGTTTCCCTTGATTCAATGATATGAATGAAAACAGCTTAGTGCATCAGACTAAGCTGTTTTCTTTTACGAAAAGGAGGTGTCATGATGAAGCAACCCAATTGGCTGCTGCACCGTGCCTATTTAACGCCAGACCGAGTCGCGCTCATTTATCAAGATAAAAAGTGGACATTTCGCGAATTAGCCTTTGAAGTAGATGAGCTTTCAAATAGACTTGCACGTACATCACTGAAAAAAGGGGAGACGGTTGCGCTTTTGATGAACAATCATCCTCAAATGGTGATGCTTGTTCATGCTTGTTTTTTAATAGGATTAAAAATCGTGCTATTGAACAATAAGTTAACAAAAGTTGAAAGGCTCTATCAGCTTGAAGATGCAAAAGCAGCGGCTTTATTAACAGAACCTGTTTATGCAAATGATCATGATGGTGATTTACCTGTTTATACAATTGAAACTTTGCCTGAAGCTGATCAAGATCATAAAAAGAAAATCGAGAAAGACTTTGATTTGAATGAAACAGCGACCATCATGTATACATCTGGAACGACAGGGCGTCCAAAAGGGGTGGAGCAAACGTTTGGCAATCATTTTCATAGTGCTGTTTCCTCTGCACTGAATGTAGGCCTCAGAGAGGACGACCGCTGGCTTATTGCGCTGCCCCTTTTTCATATAAGCGGCTTATCAGCTCTATTTAAATCTGTTATATACGGCATGACCGTCGTGCTTCAACAAAAATTTGATGTCGATGAGGTAAAGGCTTCAATTGAACAGCATCGTGTGACGATGATTTCAGTTGTTCAAACGATGTTATCCCGTTTATTAAGTAGGTTAGAAGAATGTCCGTCTTCTTTACGCTGTCTTTTATTAGGCGGAGGGCCCGCGCCTTATGCCATGCTTCAAGAGAGCAAAGAGAAGGGCTTTCCTGTGTTTCAATCGTACGGTATGACGGAAACCTGCTCACAAATTGTGACACTTGCGCCTGAATTTAGTGTAGAAAAGCTTGGATCGGCGGGAAAACCTCTATTTGGGTGTGAACTGAAGATTCAAGATGGTGAACGCACTTGTCGACCTTTTGAGCATGGTGAAATCATGGTTAAAGGTGCAAATGTAATGAAAGGATACCTTCACCGTGAAGAAGAAACCGCTGCTGCCTTTGATCAAGGCTGGCTGAAAACAGGTGATATTGGATATGTGGATGAGGAAGGGTTTTTATTTGTGCTCGACCGACGTTCAGATTTAATTATTTCTGGTGGAGAGAATATTTATCCTGCAGAAATTGAAGCGGTTCTCTTAACACATCCGTATGTAAAGGAAGCCGGAGTGACGGGTATGTATGATGATAGATGGGGAGAGGTACCTGCTGCCTTTCTTGTGACAGACCATAAGATACCTGAGAATGAGCTCTATGCTTTATGTCAGTCGCATTTAGCCAAGTATAAATGGCCAGCTGTTTTTCAATTTGTGGACGAGCTGCCAAGAAATGCGTCGAATAAATTGCAGAGGCACAGACTCAAGTCAAAGGGGTTTTTTAGATGATTCAAATTGAACGAGTGATATTATATCATGTCACGATGAAGCTCAAGCAGCCATTTACAACAAGTTTAGGAACAATCTCAGAGCGTGAGTTTATTATTGTCGAGGTAAAAGATCAAACAGGATTGACTGGGTGGGGAGAGGTGTCTGCCTTCTCTTCCCCGTGGTATACAGAAGAAACAATCGAAACCTGTTATCACATGCTAAGGGCTTTCTTTATTCCGAATGTGCTGACGCGTTCTTTTACACATCCTTCAGAAATTCCAGATAGCCTATATCACTTTAAAGGCAATAGAATGGCCAAAGCGGGAATTGAAGCGGCTGTTTGGGATATTTATGCGAAGCGTGAGAATAAGTCCTTACGCGACGTATTAGGCGGCAAAAAAGAGAGAATTCCATCTGGTGTTGTGGCGGGTTTAGGACCCATTGATGAAATGCTTCAGCAAATTCAGCAATATGTTGACCAAGGCTACCAGCGTGTGAAGGTGAAGATTAAGCCGGGACAAGATATTGGACTTCTTCAAAAGATACGAGAGTCTTTTCCTGATCTTCCGTTAATGGCGGATGCAAACTCTGCCTATGAATTAAAGGATATTAGCAAACTGAAGCAGCTTGATGACATTCGTTTATTAATGATTGAACAGCCTTTAGCTGCTGATGATATTGTGGATCATCGTCATTTGCAAAAGCATTTAAAAACACCTATTTGCTTGGACGAAAGTATTTGTTCTTTAGACGATGCCCGAAAGGCTATAGAACTAGGCAGCTGTCAAATTATTAATGTGAAGCCTTCACGAGTTGGTGGGCTGACAGAAGCACTTAAAATTCATGCGTTTTGTAAGGAGCATCAAGTTCCGTTATGGTGTGGGGGGATGATTGAAACAGGCATTTCTCGCGCGCAGAACGTGGCACTTGCTTCGCTTCCGCAATTTATAATCCCAGGTGATATTTCAGCTTCGTCAAAATACTGGGAGCAGGATATCATTTTTCCTGAAATCAAAGTTGAAAATGGGTTTATTGAGGTGCCTCGTTCTCCAGGAATGGGTGTGGAAGTTGATTATCAAGCGCTCCGTTCTTTTTCAGATAAAATTGACGTATTTACAAAACATGATTTTGTGAAATGAAAACAAGATTATCACCTTTTGCACATCCAATAGAAAATATGTATAGTGGGGGAAAGTTTTTCCTTCCTGTCTGAACAAAAAAGAAAGAGCGGTGATCCGCTCTTTCTTACTCTTCTACCAGCTCGCTGTCGTACGCAAGCTGTCCAATATACTGATGCATCTCATGAGGCATGTTTGTTACATGACCATATTCATCATCCCAAAGGTTTAAAAAGGAGTGAGCTGCCTGATAAAATGTGGCTTCGTCCGCGTCATGAATATCGTCAAAAAACGTTTGAAGCAGCCGATCGTGTTTCAAAGTGAAGCGCCTCCTTTAATGAGACTTAAAGATCTTGAGGTTTAAACGTTTTACAGTCAGTTTCTTCACTTTTCTCAGCCGTATTTCCTGTATGGCTGACGACATAGATTGCATCTGCACCACAGCGATTTCCAGCATTCCAATAGGAACAGTTGTTTACTTCACAAAGGATTTTTTGACTCATACAGATGACCTCCTTTTGAGTATGTCTTTCTTTCTTTTATAATGTAACCGAAATGAACGTCGTCCATTCATGTTAATCTTCCTGACGTATATAACGCTTATCCTTCATAAACAATTTCCAGAAGAAATAGAACCCAGGAAATAAGATGATAAAACCTACAATATACGTAATAAATAATGCCCTAAATGTGACAGGGTCTGTAAATCCAGACATGATTGTAATATCTGGATAAGCCATATAGGGTAAATGTGCACGTCCATACACATAGCTTGCTAAGAAATATTGAATGGTAATCGCAATGACGGCTAAACGTGGTCTCCCTCTCCGATGCTTAAATCGGCTGTTTGGTATAAATAGGGCCAATCCTGCAAGCAAAAACATGAGTAGGGAAACAATCAGAATGGGGATGTTCTCCATCATTTTTGAAAACAGCCAATTGGCCTCGCTTCGAAGAGTCAGCATGATAAAGAAGGCCATCATGAGAGAAAGCGGACCAGTAATGAGAGCACCTCTTCTATAAATGCTGTAGGCTTCATCTTCATCTGCCACATTAGAGAAATCAGCTAAAAGCAAAGACGAGAGAAAAAGGGTGCTGAAAATCGCAAAGCCCACGAAGGAATAGACATTTGCACTTGTAAAGACCAGTCCTAAATCTAACGAGTAGATGTTGTTCTCCTGAAAGATAAACCCACCATGGGTAATCGGAAGAACCATGATGAGGATGGACGGAATGATAAAGCCGCTAATCCCTGAAATGTATGTGACGGCTTTCCGGTATTTTTTAGGCAGTGAATGAGAAAATACGAGAAACCCGCTTCGCAGTGCAAGAAGCAATAAAATGATGCTGCCTGGTATTAATAAAACGGTGCCAAGTACAAAGGTCGCACCTGGAAACAGGCTAAACAAAGCGACGACGATGGCCACAATGAATACGTTTGTCACTTCCCATGTTGGAGAGAGGTACTTATTTGCGATATTAGCAGCCTTTGTTTGCTCTCTATTCATATAAATCATCGACCAAAATCCTGCGCCGAAATCCATTGATGCCATCACTGCGTAGATAAAAACGAATCCCCATAAGATGGTGATTGCAATGAGCGCATCAGTTGTAACATCCATTTGCATCAAGATCGCTCCCTTTTTAAGATTCTGTTAACCGTAGGTCTTCTTCAATTGAATGTTTTCTAAAGTAGTACGTCAGTACAATAACGGTTGCTATGCCTAAAATGAGATAGACAATGGCAAAAAGAATGAAGAGTGTCCCAATAGAGCCTGATGACGTGACAACCTCTGAAGTTTTAAGCATTCGATAAATGACCCATGGCTGGCGGCCTGTACATGCAAAAATCCAGCCGAATTCAATGGCCAAGAGACTTAGTGGTCCGCCGAATAAGTAAAGAAAAAGGAGCCACTTGGGATAATGTTCACGTTTTAAAATTTTACGATAGAACAGTGCTAACACAGCAAATAGAATGAGCACTGATCCAATAATGACCCGTTAAATAACGTGTGAATAAATAAAGGCGGCCACTCGTCACGAGGAAAATCATTTAAGCCTTTGACCACCGTATCAAAACTATTTCCTGCCAGAAAACTAAGGGCCCATGGGATTTCAATCGCACCTTTAATTTCCTGCGAATCGGCATCAGTAAAACCACCTATTGCAAGAGGCGCATGTGATTGCGTTTCAAATAAACCTTCTGCACCCGCTAACTTTTCAGGCTGATATTCATACAGGAGCTGAGCGGATTCGTGACCGTTTAAGGCTGTAAGAAAAGAGAAAAGTCCACCTACAATGAGTCCAAGAAAAAGGGCTTTTCGATGAAACGAATAGAGCTTCTCGTTTTTTCTTGTTTTGAGCATTTTAAAAGCAGCCACTGAAGCAATCACAAAAGCACCTGTTGTAAAAGCAGACAGCACGACATGTGTAGCGGTCACAACAAAACTTGGATTGAAAAAGGCCTTCCAGGGCTCGATATTCGTGATTTCTCCATTGACCATCTGAAAGCCAGCAGGTGTTCCTTCAAAAGCATGTACGTTTGTAATCAGAATCGCTGAAGCGGCTGCGCCAATCACGACAAAAATTACGGTAATGATGCGCATAGCAGGTGAGAGGCGATCCGCTGCGTACACATAAATAGACATAAATAATGCTTCAATAAAGAAAGCATAGATTTCAATCTGAAATGGAAGTGACATGACCTTTCCGATAACCTCCATAAAACCTGGCCATAGTAGGGCAAGCTGCGTACCGGCAATGGTACCTGTTGGAATGGCAACGCCTAATAGGACAGCCTGTGCCTTTGTCCATCGCTTGGCCATGACGGCATAATGCGGGTCTTTCGTTTTTTGAAAGATGAGTTCAGCTAATAAAATCATTAGCGGGATGCCGACACCAAGCGAGGCATAAATAATATGAAAGCCCATTGTTGTGCCGAACAGGCTTCTAGCTAAAACGAGATCAGTCAATTTTTTCTCCGCCTTTCTTATCACTTCTCTTTTTCATGATGCTTATTATTCTCCACCATTTTTAGATTATTCTTCCTGACTAAGAAAGCTTGTTTTTTGACAAGTTGTAAAAGAGGGAGTAGAATATAATCATAAAGCGTAATCATTACGTTTTGTTATGAAAGGAGTTTTTGACATTGAAAAGAGATATTCATCCAACCTCACATGAAGTTGTATTTATGGACGTAAACAGCGGTTATCGCTTCTTGAGTAGATCAACAAAGACATCAAACGAAACTGTAGAGTGGGATGATGGGAAAACGTATCCTGTCATTAAGATAGAAACAAGCTCTGATACGCATCCATTTTATACAGGACGTCAGAAATTCGGAGAAAGAGGCGGCAGAGCCGAACTATTTAAGAAAAAATACCAAATGTAAAAAAAGAAGCACACCCTATAAAGGTGTGCTTTTTTATGCAGCAAAAAACCCCAGCTGGTCGCACGGGGTTCGAGGAATTAATCATTTAAAGCGGTTTTTAAGGTGTTTAAATTTTGTTTCATTAAGCTGACGTAGCTTTCACCATTTTTGGCATCATCTTCAGTAATGGATTCTAGATTTTTGAGTGTGAGGCTTTTTGCCCCAATTTCACTGCGGATCGTATCTGAGACTTTACTGCTGACGTTATTTTCAAAAATCACATATTGAATGTGATGCTTTTCAGCTTGTTGTACAATTCTTTCGAGTTGCTTTTGTGAAGGCTCTTCAGAAGCGGAGAGTCCTAATACACTGATCTGCTCAATGCCATAGCGCTTTTCCCAATAACCGTAAGCTGCATGAGAAACAAGAATTTCTTTATGTTTTGCTTTAGATAATGTTGTTTTGAATTCCTGATCTAACGATTGTAATTCTTTTTTTAGTTTATCATAGTTTTTTGTGTATTCATCTTTATGATCAGGATCTAATGAAACGAGTGTATCTTTAATGTTTTTCGCCATTTGCTGGGCGTACACAGGGTCTAACCATGCATGTGGATCTTTATCCCCGTGATCGTGTCCATCATGGTCGTGATCTTCACCTTCATGGTCATGATCGTCTTCGCCTTCTTCATGTGCATGTTCTTCTTTTGTCGATAACAGTTTGATGCCTTCAGCAGCTTTGACGGTTTTCACGCCTTGGTCTTTTAACGTAGCAGCTGTTTTGTCGGCGAATGCTTCAGCACCTGTGCCGCTGTAAATAAAGGCGTCACCTTCAGCCATTTCAACCATCGTTTTTGAACTTGGTTCAAAGCTGTGTGCATCTGCATTGGCAGGGTACACACTTTGAGCATGAACGTGAGAGCCGCCAATTTTTTCAGTGAAATCTTGAATTGGGAAGATCGTGGTGTAAATGGTTAATTTCCCGTCTGCCTTTCCTTTTGAAGCATTTGTCCCCGCACTGCTTGAGCAAGCGGCAAGACCGATCGCGAATAAAGCAGCTGTTAAAATAAAAAAGATTTTTTTCATGTAGAAAATGTCTCCTCTCGAACTATTAGATAGAAATGATTACGATTTAATGTCCTGAGTTATTGTATCGTAATAATTACGATTTGAAAAGAGGAAAATAAAAATTTCTCATCAAGCAGATGTTTCCTCTAAAAAAAACGATGCAAAACGTGACGAAATTTCAAACATTGTGCTATATTTATTTTTAAAAAACGATAAAGGAATGGACAAACATATGAAACTTTTAGACGAAATCATCGAATACAATCAACAATTTATTGAAGAGAAGAAATACGAAGAGTTTACAACAACAAAGTTTCCACAGAAAAAAGCTGTCGTTCTATCATGTATGGATACAAGACTTGTTGAATTGCTGCCACGTGCAATGAACATGAAAAATGGAGATATTAAGATTGTCAAAAGTGCTGGTGCTCTTGTTTCTCATCCATTTGGAAGTATTATGCGAAGCATTTTAGTGGCTGTCTATGAATTAAATGCTGACGAGGTTTACGTCATCGGGCATCACGATTGCGGTATGAGCAAAATAGATAGCCAAACACTTTTAAATAAAGCCATTGAGCGTGGTATTCCAGAAAAACGAATTGAAGTACTGGAATACTCAGGAATCGATTTTAAACAGTGGCTCAAAAGCTTTGGCTCAGTTGAAGAGAGTGTGAAGGACAGTGTGTCCGTTGTGAGAAATCATCCGCTTCTTCCATCAGATGTGCCTGTACACGGGCTTGTGATTGATCCTGGAACAGGTAAGCTTGACTTAGTTGTCAACGGATATGAAGAAAAGTAATTTATTTTTCCTTTTTAGGCGGAACTGGGTCGATGCCGCCGGGGTGCAGCGGGTGACATTTTAAAATCCGTTTGATTGTGAGCCAGCCACCTTTTAAAGCGCCATGCGTTTTGATCGCCTCTAGTCCATAGTTTGAGCAGGTTGGATAAAACCGGCAGCTAGGCGGTGTAAGAGGGGAAATACATTTTTGATAAAAGCGAATGATGCCGATAAAAATTGGTTTCATCGAGGTTCCTCCTTGTCTGTCTTTCACAGTATAAGAAAAAAGGACAAGGAAGGGAAGTTTTATAAACTAAACTGGTCGGAGAAATATGTTATAATATAGGAAATCGCAATTATAGGAGTGGTGATTAATGCCTTCAGTTGAAAGCTTTGAACTTGACCATAATGCTGTAAAAGCGCCTTACGTTCGTCATTGCGGCGTTCATAAAGTGGGATCAGATGGTGAAGTAAATAAATTTGATATTCGTTTCTGTCAGCCAAACAAGCAGGCGATGAAACCTGATACGATTCATACATTAGAGCATTTACTTGCGTTTAATATTAGAACACACTCAGAGAAATATGATCATTTTGATATCATTGATATTTCTCCAATGGGCTGCCAAACAGGCTACTATTTAGTCGTCAGTGGTGCACCGACACCAAAAGAGATCGTTGAACTGCTTGATACAACATTCAAGGATGCAGTTGAGGTAACAGAAATTCCTGCTGCAAATGAAGAGCAATGCGGTCAAGCGAAGCTTCATGATCTTGAAGGCGCAAAACGTTTAATGCGTTTCTGGCTTTCACAGGATCAAGAAGAGCTTTTAAAAGTATTTGGTTAATGGGATGATGAACCGGGCATATCATATGTCCGGTTTTTTATATGAAATCGCTCATCAGATGTAAAAACAGGGGATATTTGTTAAAATGGACATGTCAGTCAGTAAAAGAAGGGGGAAACTAGAATGCGAAAAATGATGGGAATCCTTCTGATGCTCGCGTTACTTAGTGCATGTGGAAACTCCGCAGCGAGCAACGACAAAGGAGAAGTGCCTGAGCTATTAGAAGTTAAGCTTACAGGGCCGGATCAAGTGGAGAAAAATGAAAGCGTTATAGTAAAAGCAGCTGTCACATATGGTGATACGCCTGTTGATGATGCAGATGATGTTCAATTTGAAGTGTGGAAAGATGGTGACAAGGATAACAGCAAGATGATTCAGCCAAAGAAAGAGAATAAAGGTGTATATGAATTGCATACAGCCTTCAAAAAAGATGGCCTTTATATCATACAAGTCCATGTGACAGCTAAACAGCAGCATAATATGCCGAAGACAAACATCCACGTAGGTGAGGTGAAAAAAGAAAGTTCATCTACTGAAGAAGAAGAAACCTCACATCATTGAAAGCGGTTTTATTTTGGATTAGGACGATGGTTTGGTTCAGCATCCTTTGGTGAATCGACTTTATGCTTATATTCATAAGCCTTCGCTGTCGTCCACAATGATAAAAAGACAACGATTGAGATAATGATAAAGCTGATAATCCCAAGTAACAGCATCTAACTCCCTCCTTATTTCCATATTAACATATATTTCATGCAGTCAAAATAGAAGAAATTGATGGCAGGTTTCAGTATAATAAAAAAAGGGTATTCTCATACTAAACGCAACTACATAAGGAGGAATTAACATGTCAGAAAAATTATTAGACGTCGTCAATAAACAAGTAGCTGATTGGACTGTGCTTTACGTAAAATTACATAACTATCACTGGTATGTAAAGGGAAAAGACTTCTTTACACTTCACGAGAAATTTGAGGAATTATATACAGAAACAGCCACATACATTGATGATTTGGCTGAGCGTATGCTTGCATTAAATGGAAAGCCTGTTGCGACAATGAAAGAGTGCTTAGAAATCTCTAGCATTCATGAAGCTGAAGGCAAAGAATCAGCTGAGCAAATGGTGAAAAATCTATTTGATGATTTCTCCAATATCGCAGAGGAATTAAAGCAAGGAATGGAACTGGCTGCAGAGGTTGGTGATGAAACAACAGGTGATATGTTACTAGCCATTCATCAATCCATTGAAAAACACAACTGGATGCTAAAAGCATTTTTAGGATAATACGAATGTGTAAGGAATGCCGATCATTAGATCGGCATTCTTTTTTGATGGATTTGTGACAGACAGCCCATTCAAATCATAGGGCTTTGAGCCGAAGAGAAAAGAGAAGGGAGGGGAGAAGATGTCCTCAATTGCAGGAATGATGAGTCAGCAAGTGGCAAGTATTCAAAAAACACTCAATATTAGTTTGTTGAATTCACAGCTTGCCACCAACACAGCACAAGCCATGGTGATGCTGGATCAAGTTCAGCAGCAGCCCCAAGCTGTTCAGCCTAAAGGTTCAGATGCTACATTTATTGATGTCAGGGTTTAACGAAGAAAGTCGCCTTTTGCAGGCGGCTTTTTTTTTTCGGTTTCATCAGTGTTTTCGAGCAAAATGACCCCGCCTTTCTTTTTTGTCGTCCAAGCTATTGATAAGTTCTGGCATATACTATTTACGTAAAGAGTTCCACTATGAAAGGATGTTGATGCCAAGTGAGCAAAGATTTAGGCATCTTTTCGTTGTTTACAGTTAGTTTGTCGGCAATGGGCTTTCTGTTTGGTGGAGCAGGATATTTACTGATGACATTAGTGACACTGATGGCCATTGAATTGATTTGTTCAAGCCTTAGAGAATCTGTGACTGGACAGCTCACAATGAAGCGGTTTTTTACTCGGCTAGTTCGAAAGGTTGTGACGATCTCCTTAATATCCATGGCACATTTCTTCGATGGTATGCTGAAAACAAACGGGACGATCAAGGATTTAGCGCTTATCTTTTATATCATTTATGAATCCTACCAAATCGTCTCGACAGCCAAAGCCCTCGGAATTCCCATTCCACAGTTATTTATTGATGTGTTAGACATGATTAAAAATAAATTGCGCAAAAAGCCGTAATTTGTCCATATCTGGTCATACTAAAGAAAAAAGGATGAATCAGATGGCGAGACACACGTACTATGTATCCGTGCAAGATGGGTCGATATCACAGCACAGAGATGCGGCTGCTTGGCAATTTCAAATAGAAGCAGACGATGATCAAATTTTGCAGCTGAGAGACTATTTTGACGAGCAGTATATGACAGATTGGAAAGGCTTCTTTCGGGCACATGTTCCATTCCTTGAATATCATTATGATAGTCCAAATGACGAAATGGATAGAAAAAGAAAAGAGATTTATGCGATGATTTATGAGCTGGGTAATGAAGAGACAAAAAACTTTATTGAGACAAATGGGTTAATGAATTGAAAAGGCATGTAGAGATTTTCTACATGCTTTTATTTTCGCGGATTTAAGATGCCTCCGATCAGATCACTGATCCCGCCTCTGTTTTCCTGCTGTGATTGATGTGAATTTGTTAATTCGTGAGAGGAGCCTTGGCTCTGAGGCTTGTAGCGGTTATCATCCAAACCGACCCGCATGCCGGATGTGCGTTCAAATGGCTGGATAATGACAATTTGGTCTTGTTCTTGGAATTCAAATAAATAGGATTCGCCAGAAGTTTGTCCAATGAAGGTTTTCCAGTTCACATCTAATTTGACTTTCGGTGCTTTGCCCGTCCAAGCGACAATAGCGTCAGGATCTACACGGCAGGGTGCTTTTAAAATAAGCGGGTTTCCGTTCGTTTTAATGGCAACCTGCGCCCCGTGACCTTGATAGGAGAGCTTTGAGGTAAACAGTCCTTTCTGTGATAAAATACCAACGCCTACTGGTGTCACACCGTAGTGGCATTCCTCAGTAAAGGCGAGTAAATCTTCGCTTTCTACGCTCACATGCTGCCAAGGGCCGCTCGGCTCTAGATTAATCACTGTCACGTGCTCGCTTGAATCAGCTAAATAGCAAGTACCTGGACCACTCACCTCCATCATCTCAAGGTTTTCACCTGTCAATTTCCTGCTGATATGGTTAAATACTTGGCTGACCATATTTCCTTTATTCGTTCCAAGTAATCTCTTGCGGTATTGAAATGTCCCTTGGTCTGCAATCATGGCGCCTTTTTTAGCAAAAAAGATCCCACTACCCTCTGCTTGTAAGGTGAGTTCTTCTATCGTGTTAAAATGAAATCCCATTAGTGCCGGCTCCTTTCCTCCATCAAGATGTGAATCCATAGATGCGGCATAAATCGTTTAAATCCAGGGTGGTACCTTGTCCGGTGGCGGTGATTTTCCATTCATGCTGATCTCTCGTTAGTTCAGCACAAATGATGGATGTGCAATACGAATAATCCTCTGTTAACTGAAAGGTACAAATCTCTTGTTGTGTGATTTGATCAGAAAGGCGCAGGTAGGCATTGGTGACTTGTCCAAAATGATGTGAGCGCTCGTGTGCATCATGTATCGTCGCTGTTACGACAATTTTATGAATATCAGGAGAGACTCTGCTTAATTGCATAATGATCATCTCATTGTCTCGATACCCTCCGCCAAACTGATGATCACCAAGATGACGAACAGCTCCGTCTAAGCTTTGCTGCTGGTGATAATAGATCAGATGTTTTGGAGACAACAGCTTGTCCTCCTCATTTAAGAGAAAAACTTGCGTATCTAAATCAATCGGCTGTCCAGACAAATCCCAGCTGAGTCCGATATGAATTTGGTCGATATTTGGATTGTCTTTCGTCAAGTCTAGCTTTTGCCCTTTCATGAGGTGTTTCTTGATCGCCTCATGAGGTGCGTCTTCTTTTTTGTTTTTGTTAAGCGGAATCGGTTGATTCTTTTCTTGTTTTGACCCATTTGTTATGCTCATGCTGTTTTCCTCCTCGTGTTATAGGACAAACACTGATTAATTTACGTCATAAGGGGCAAAAGGTTTCATGATTAAAAATGGACCGAAATGGAGATGATAAAAAGGTTTTAGCGAGAATACCTCATTTTAAATACAGACGAGATGGAACCACTCGTTTGTTTCACTTTTGATAAAAATTCTTCAGAGAAATGTGATCTGTGGTATGATGTTTTACAAGAAGCAAGGACAGGATATGAGGGATTTCACATGCATGTATTTAAAGACTATTATCATAATACGGTCAAGCTCTCTTTTGAAAAAAAGCCTTTTTCAAGTCATCCTAAGCATGTTTGGGCCATCTGCCGCTACCAGGGGAAATGGCTGCTCACTGAACATGAGGATCGGGGCTATGAGTTTCCAGGAGGGAAAGTAGAGCCAAATGAAGAAGCGGACCAAGCCGCTATACGGGAGATTCAAGAAGAGACGGGTGCTGTTGTTCGTGAATTAACGTATATTGGTCAATATCAGGTGCTTGGCAGAGAAAAGGTCATTGTGAAGAATATTTATTTCGCCGATATTGAAAGGCTTGTTAAGCAAGACACGTATTTTGAAACGAAAGGACCCGTTCTTTTCGCAGACTTACCAAGATCCATCTCAAAAAATAAAAATTTCAGTTTTATTATGAAAGATGATGTCTTAAGAAAGAGTCTTGCTTATTTAGAAAAGAACGGTTTGATTCGTTAAAAAAAGCGCAGGGAGACAGTCCCTGTGCTTTTTTTATTTTTGAAGAAAACGACGTTCAAGCCACTCAACGAGCTGATACATGATTGTAGCAAACACGGCGATAATGAAAAGACTTAAAAACACGAGTGTGAAGTTGAAGACTTGAAAGCCATAAATGATCATGTAGCCGAGCCCTTTTGAGGAAACTAGGAATTCCCCTACAATGACTCCAACCCAAGAAAGACCAACATTGACCTTAATGGCAGAGATCATCGTTGGAATACTCGCTGGCAAAATGACCTCACGAAAGACAACTCTTTTTTTCGCACCAAAGGTTTTCATTACTTTTAAATAGTTCTCATCAACCTCTTGAAAGGCTGTGTAAATGACAATCGTTGTAATGATCACACTAATGATCGCGCCCATGGCAACAATGCTGATCATGCCAGGTCCAAGTGCAACAATTAAAATCGGGGCGAGTGCGACTTTCGGCATGGCATTTAAAATGACTAAATATGGATCAAGAACGTTCGCGAGACGGGAGGACCACCATAAGGCGGCGGCGAGCAAAATGCCGCAAAAGGTACCAAGTAGAAATCCGAGCATCGTCTCAAACAACGTAATACTCATATGATTCATTAAAGAACCATCTGATATTTTTTGCACAAACAATTGGCAGACCGCAGATGGTGAACTAAAAATCAACGGATCTATGAGTCTAAAGTGACTGGCAAGCTCCCAAAGAGAAAAGAAGCTGGCGAAAATGATGAGCTGATAGACACGTGTGATGCGTTTTTCTATTCGAACTTTTTTTCGATAGGCTTCATGTAAAAGGTCACTGTGTTTCAACTGTTTTCAGCTCCTTCCATATCGTTTGAAAGAGCTCTTGGAAACTCGGTGTCTGTCTTGCTTCAAAAGGAGAGAGAGTCCTCAGTTCATCAGGAACGGTAAAGATCCGCTGGATAGAGCCGGGATGCTTTGAGAATAAGAAAATACGATCACTCATCGCAATGGCTTCACCGATGTCATGCGTCACAAGGACCGCTGTTTTTTGATAGTTTTTTAAGGTGTGAAAGACGAGATCTTCTAATGTCAGTTTGGTTTGGTAGTCTAGAGCTGAAAATGGCTCATCTAGTAAAAGCAGGCTGGGATCAACTGCAAGCGTTCGGGCGAGTGCTGCCCGCTGCCTCATTCCGCCTGACAGCTCCTTCGGATATTTTTCCTCCACATCATCAAGTCCAAGCTTTGGCAGTAAGCCAAGGGCAGCTGAAATGGCCTCATGTGAATCTTGTTTCGCAATTTTTAACCCGAGAATGACATTTTCCTTGATGGTTTTCCAAGGGAACAAATAATCTTGCTGGAGCATGTAGCCAATTTGATGCTCCTTTTGATTCGGTTCTTTTCCTTCGATTAAAATTCGACCTTCAGAGGGCAGTGTAATTCCTGCGATGATGGACAGCAGGGTTGTTTTCCCGCAGCCGCTGGGACCAATAAATGAGATGAATTCACCTTGGTCAATCTCCATATTGATGTGCTGAATGGCCGTTGTTTTTTCTTTTAAAGAGAAGTACGTGTGGGTCACATGGTCAATTTGAAGGAAAGACATGTGCTACCTCCTATTCTATTTGTGATCTGTGACCTTCTTTGCAATGGATGAATCGACAAGCTGTTTGTACGGGATAAATTCCGGCAATTCACCGCTCGCCTTCATGATTTCCTGTAACTTGTTCCATTCCTCTTCATTCAGAAGGGGATCTGTTGCATATGAGTGTTGCTGCTTGTAGCGTTTGATGGCAGTTGATAAGACATCAAGGTCCGTATCAGGAAAATGAGATTGGATCGTTTTTGCAATCTCCTCTGGGTGCTTGGCTTCTACCCATTTCTGCGCTTTGTAAATGGCACGAGTAAAGGCTTCAGCCGTCTCTTTGTTTTCCTCTAAGTAACTCTTCTTTGCCATGAAGGTGGTATAAGGCACCTTGCCAGAAGCCTCTCCAAAGGAGGCGGTAATGTACCCTTTTCCTTCTTTTTCAATTAAGGAAGCGGTCGGTTCAAATAACTGCACAAAATCGCCAGTTCCAGAGGAGAAAGCACCTGAAATGTTGGCAAAATCAATATTTTGGATCATGCGAAGATCCTTTTTTAAATCAATGCCTTCCTTTTTCAGGACATATTCACCGACCATTTGCGGCATGCCGCCTTTACGCTGTCCAAGAAAGTCTTTTCCTTTCAATTGATCCCAAGAGAATTGGTTTACTTTCTCCCTTGAAACAAGAAATGTGCCGTCTGTTTGTGTCAGCTGTGCAAAGTTGATGACAGAGTCTTTTGTGTCTTGTGCCTCCACATAGATAGAAGATTCAGATCCGGTCAGGGCGATATCGGCACCGCCGGATAAAAGAGCTGTCATCGTTTTATCGCCGCCCCAAGTGGTTTTTAATTCAACCTCTAAGCCTTCTTCTTTGAAGAATTCCTCTGATAAGGCGACATAAAGCGGAGCATAAAAAACCGAATGGGTGACCTCGGCTACTTGTACGGTCTGCTCTTGGTCTTGTTTACAGGCGACAAATGGAATAAAGAGCAGGACAACGAATATGAATGCCAGTCTGACTTTGATGGAACGATTCAAGAGTAATTCGCCTCCTTTGTTCTAGATCACTAATTAAAGTATGACAAAAGGGATTTTTGGTGAGTGCCTAGATGAAATAAGAAGCGCATTGTTTATTTATAGAACGTGTCTTTTTTTCTATACTAGAAGCATGAATGCTTTCTTGAATTTGGTAGAAATAAAGGGGCGGTTTCGTGTATAGAGTGAGTTGGGTATTTGTTGGATGGTATATGGTAGGCCTCATATTAATGGTCTTTTTTGAAGTGCCGGCATGGCTTCAGTTTGCAAATGGGATTTTTCTTGTGCTGTACGCTTGCTGCGTCATAGAGATTGGCCGAAATATTTATGGCTCATGGGGCATTATGATCAAAAGAGCAGCCGTTGTGGGCGTTCTTACGTTTACGGTTGAATGGATAGGAATCACAACCGGGTTTCCATTCGGGGCCTATGATTATTATCCGACGTTAGGTTTTCTTGTGGCAGGAGTGCCTTTAACGATAGCTTTTGCATGGGTTGGCGTATTTTTAAATAGTCTTTTTTTATCAAGTCAACAGTCAAAGTGGAAACGAGCTATTGAAACGGGGATATGGATTGTGCTGCTTGACCTCATATTAGATCCAGTAGCAGCTGAGCGGAAGTTTTGGGTGTGGTATGACGGCGGTGGTTTTTTTGGTATTCCTTTTGAGAATTTTGTGAGCTGGGGTATCATTGGAGCAGGACTCTCATTTCTTTTCCCGCTTGTCTCAATTGATCAAAAGGCACTGCGCTGGACGAGTCGTATTTATCAGGCCATGGTGTTCTTTTTTGGTCTTTTGGCATTAAAGGGCGGGCTCGATGTGATTTTTTATTTAGCACTTATGATTGTCATTTTGTGTGAAGGAAGGGTTCGATTTGAAAGAAAGCGACAAAAGCCGATCGTTTAGACGAATATTTTCTCTTTATCTTGAACGGTATTTACTTCATAAACATTTCCGCTTTGTGATGATGAAAGGCACGGTGGACCCAAAGGAAAAGCTGCCTGTTCTTTATCTCGCGAATCACAGCTCATGGTGGGATGGACTGATCATTTTTCTTTTAACAGAAAAAGCGTCTGAACTCGATCACTACATGATGATGGAAGAGAAGCAGTTAAAGCAATATGCTTTTTTCCGCAAGCTTGGTGCGTTTCCAGTTCATAAAGAGAAGCTGAAAAGCGTAAAACAGTCACTAATGACGGCAAAAGAGAGCATGCAGTCTGGTGCAGCAGTATGGCTTTTTCCGCAGGGGAAAATCATGCATCAGGATATGCGGCCGCTTGAACTGGAAGGCGGAGCTTCTTTTTTAGTGAGGCAATTTGAGCAGGTCGTGATCAAGCCTGTGACCTTGCAATATACATTTAATCAATTTCAAAAGCCAACAGTATCAGTCGTGTTCGGAGAAGATGCCTTAGTATCTGGCGGCTTACTTCGAAGCAAGGAAGCAACACGCATGCTCGGAGACCTGCTTGAAAAGCAGTTAAACTCTCATCAAGCGCAGGTCATCGCTGATCCTGATTTTTCAACAAACGAAGAATTTAGACAGGTGACAAGGACAAGCCGGTCAACAAGTGATGCGTTTGATTCCTTTAAAAAGTGGGTGAAAACATGGCGATCTTCTTAACCGTGATCAGTGTACTGCTGCTCTGCCAATTTATTTTTACTGTATGGAATATGAAGCAGTTTCCTGTACTACAGCCAGCGTCTGTTTCTCCCGATGAACCTATTTCGTTATCGATCCTGATTCCAGCAAGAAATGAGGAAAATCGGATAGAAGCATGTCTTCAGTCGATTGTTGATCAGCGTCTTTATCCGAAAGAGCTGATTGTACTAGATGATCATTCGACAGATCAGACAAGAGAGATTGTGGAGCGCTTCGCAGAGACCTATCCGTGGATTCGTGTGCAATCAGGTCAAGCATTGAAGCGCGGCTGGCTTGGGAAATCGTATGCTTGTTCTCAGCTTGCTGAAGCGGCATCTTCTGATTGGCTGCTATTTTTAGATGCAGATGTCAGGTTGAAAAGAGGGGCCATTGAAGCGGTGTACAAACAGTTATGCATGCAAAAAACAGGAATGCTATCAGGCTTTCCAGAGCAAAAAACAGGCACACCCTTTGAGCATCTTGTAGTCCCAATGATGATGTTTACGATTGGCTGTCATCTGCCAGTGAAATGGATAAGGAAATCCCAAAACCCTGCTTTTGCCGCAGCGCATGGCGGTTTTATTGCAATTGAAAAGAATTGTTATCACGAAATCGGCGGGCATGAAGCAATCAAGGATTCGCTAGTTGATGATATGGCCTTGGCTAGACGAGTGAAAGAAAAGGGCTTTCCGTTCACACTTGCAAGTATTCATCCATTTGTTTATATGAGAATGTACGAGAGTAGACAAGAAGTTTGGGAAGGCTATCGAAAAAATTTGTTCCCTGGTGTGAATCGAAGCATTGCTTTGTTAAGCAGTGTCTTTTGTTTATACACAATGCTTTATTTGGTTCCCGTCATTTGTTTCATGATCGCACTCATTCAGCTTGATGTGTTAAGTCTATGTTTAGCCATTCTTTGCTACGGGCTGGGTGTGTCAATCAAAGCGGCAATTGATATCGAGAATGGGAGAACATCTGCTATGGCCTTTTTATTGCCGATGAGCATTTTGAGCCTCATCGCCATTGGCTTTGCTTCTATGAAAATTGGGCTGAAAAAAGAGGGGTATGAATGGAAAGGGAGAAGGTACGAATGAAAAAAGTGATCATCATTGGCGGCGGACTAGGCGGATTATCAGCTGCGATTCGCTTACAGTCACGCGGGGTCCAGGTCACAATACTTGAGAAAGAAGCTGCTTTAGGTGGGAAGTTACAACGTCATCAAGGAGCAGGTTACTCTTTTGATCTCGGGCCAAGCACCTTAACAATGAAGGCGTATTTTGAAGAAGTGTTTACGTCTTGTAGCAGACGGATGGAGGATTATGTGACATTTTATCCGATTTCTCCACTTACCAAAAACGTTTTCTCAGATGGTCATACGGTTGAGTTTACGCCGGATATCGAGCAAATGGAATCACAAATTGCAGCATTTAGTCCTGAGGATGCGAAGCAATACCGTGCATTTTTACAGGAATCGAAGACGCTTTTTCAAAAGGCAGAGGAGCAGTTTTTAAATCGCTTGTTATTGACCTGGAAGGATAAGGTGGATCTAAAGCTGATGAAAGCACTTCTTGCTGTCAAACCGTTTACATCCGTTCAGCGCCTGCTGCGTCAATATTTTCGTCATCCTCATACATTGGCGATGTTTGGTCGGTATGCAACATACATTGGCTCTTCTCCCTACGAAGCGCCCGCTATTTTTAATATGATGGCTTATTTAGAAGGGGAAAAAGGTATTTATGGGATAAAGGGCGGCACTTATCGTTTAGTCGAGGCATTTGAAACACTCGCAAAGGAACTAGGCGTTCAAATTCACCTTAATGAACAAGTAAGCAAGATTCATGTGAAAGATCGGCGTATCCAAGGAGTGGAGACTGCTCAGCAGATGTATGAGGCAGATCAAGTGATTGCAGGGGCGGATGCACTGACTGTCTACCGTCATTTGATTGATGAAAAAGACCGCCCTAGCTTTTTAAATCAAAGGCTGTCAAACATTGAGCCATCGTTATCTGGCTTTGTTCTCTTATTAGGAGTACCCAAAGTCTATGAACAGCTGTCCCATCACACTGTATTTTTCCCTGAGCATTATGAACAAGAATTCAAGGATATTTTTCAGAAAAAGCAATTGCCTCAGGATCCGACGCTTTACATATGTTATTCGGGCCATTCAGAGCCAGCCTTAAGCGGAGGACCGGGAAGAAGCAACCTTTTTGTCTTGGCCAATGCTCCTTATGTGACAAAAGAGCAAAATTGGGACATGCTAAAGGAGACGTATCGTCAGCATATCAAAACCAGTTTAAAGGAAAAGGGTCTCTTTGATATTGATCAGTTTGTCGAATATGAAGCGGTTCAAACCCCGCTTGATTTGCAGCAGAAAACGGGGGCATATCATGGAGCCATTTATGGCATGTCTTCAAACTCGTTCAAGCAGGCGTTCTTCCGTATCAATAATCAGTCAAAAGACATTGAAGGGCTTTGGTTTGTTGGAGGGACAAGTCATCCAGGCGGCGGCACCCCGATGGTGACAAAATCAGGCCAGCTTGTTGCAGAAGCGATCAGCAAGCAATTGACGTAATACCGGATGAAAAGGAGAGAAATCAAGTGATTGTGGAAAAAAGAAGATTCCCGTCGCCCCATCCGCATATTCATTTATATACAGTGACCTATGAGGCAGATGGACTTCGGATAAAGGGGCTGCTCGCTGAACCAGCCGGAGAAGGTCTCTATGACGGCTTTTTGTATTTACGAGGCGGCATTAAAAATGTGGGTATGGTGAGACCTGGCCGAATCGTGCAATTTGCAGCACAAGGCTTTGTTGTCTTTGCTCCCTTTTACCGAGGGAATCAAGGAGGCGAAGGAAACGAGGATTTTGCCGGAGAGGATCGTAAAGATGCATTCGCTGCATTTCAGCTGTTGAAGCATCACAAAAAGGTGAAGCAGGATCGTATACATATCTTTGGTTTTTCACGCGGCGGTATTATGGGTATTTGGACTGCTGTTGAAATGAAACAGGAGGCCGCTTCCTTTGTGACATGGGGAGGCGTAAGTGATATGAAGCTCACCTATGAAGAGCGTGTGGACATGAGAAGAATGATGAAGCGCGTGATTGGCGGTCCGCCGCATAAGGTACCTGAGGCTTATGAGGTCAGAACGCCATTGAATGTTGTAGATCAAATGGAAGCGCCTGTTTTAATCATCCATGGAGAGCAGGATCAGAATGTATCCATTGAGCATGCGTATTTATTAGAAGAAGCGCTTCGCAAACACGGGAAGTCTGTGGAAACATGGTATTTTCACGGATACAATCATTATTTCCCGCCTCAGCATAATCGAGAGATTGTCAGAAGGCTGACGACATGGATGCACAGCCGAAAAAGCGGAAATGTGGTAAAATAAACGGTATAACGAATATAGAAAGTAGGGGGATTTTCATTATGGGAATGCCTGTTGAATTTAATACAATGATTGTTACAAAAGGAAATGAGACAAGAATTGAAGAAAATGTGTTTGAGCTCATGAAGGAAGGGTACCGCATTTATCCATTAAATATTCCGCTTGAGGTGCGCAAAACGAAAGACGGAGAAAAAACAGGGACAGCACATGTCGAAAAGCTGGAACTCACAGACAATGTTACGAAAGTGACTTACCGCCTTGTGTCATTGCATTCAACAAACTAAAAAAAGCTGAGGGGTATATTCCCTCAGCTTTCGTCTTTTTATACGAGTGGTCCGCCTTTTGCTTCAATGTCACTTGCCGCATGGCTAAATTTTTTGAAGTTCTTTTTAAATTCATTGGCAAGGAAGTGTGCTTTTTCTTGGTAAGCATTTTGGTCTTCCCACGTTTTAGCAGGTTGAAGTACTTCATCTGGTACACCTGGGATATGAAGTGGAATGTGTAATCCAAAGATGTCGTCAGTGATCATTTCAGCATTGTCAAGGTCACCTTCGATTGCTGCTTGCACCATCGCTCTTGTATGAGCAAGATTCATTCGTTTGCCCGTACCATAGCCGCCGCCAGTCCAGCCTGTATTTACAAGGAATACTTTTGCGCCATGCTCATCAATTTTTTTGCCAAGCATTTCAGCATAGACGTGAGCTGGAAGTGGCAAGAATGGTGAACCGAAGCAAGTAGAGAATGTTGTTTCTGGTGACGTCACACCACGCTCAGTTCCTGCTAATTTACTTGTGTAACCACTCAAGAAATGGTACATTGCCTGTTCTTTTGTTAAACGGCTGATTGGAGGTAAAACGCCAAACGCATCAGCTGTTAAGAAGACAATGGCAGATGGATGACCTGCAATACTCGGTTTCACAATGTTATCAATCATTTCGATTGGGTAAGCAGCACGTGTGTTTTCAGTAAAGAATGTGTCATCATAATCCGCTTCACGTGTTTCCTCATCAAGCACAACATTTTCAAGCACTGATCCGAAGCTGATGGCTTTGTAGATTTGTGGTTCTTTTTCTTCACTTAAGTTCACACATTTCGCATAGCATCCGCCCTCGATATTGAAGACACCTGTGCCAGACCACCCGTGTTCATCGTCTCCGATCAGCTTACGGCTTGCGCTTGCAGAAAGCGTTGTTTTCCCAGTACCTGAAAGGCCGAAGAATAACGCGACATCTCCCTCTTGACCAACGTTTGCTGAGCAGTGCATTGATAAAATATCTTGCTCAGGCAGCAGGTAGTTCATGACAGAGAAAATCGATTTCTTCATCTCTCCTGCATACTCTGTTCCACCGATAAGAATCGTCCGTTTTTCAAAAGAAACGATAATGAACGTTTCAGAGTTCGTTCCATCTGTTTCAGGATCTGCTTTAAAGTGAGGTGCAGATAAGATGGTGAAAGGTTTTTCGTTTGATGATGGCGTTGATCCATCAGGTCTGATGAATAGCTGCTTTGCAAAGAGATTGTGCCATGCAAATTCGTTTATCACTGTAATCGGCATACGGTATCTTTCGTCAGCGCCGGCAAACCCTTCAAAGACAAATAGTTCATCACGTTCTTTTAAGTATGAGACAACCTTTGTATATAAACGATCAAATGCATCTTTAGAGATCGGCTGGTTTACATGACCCCAATCGATTTTATGCTCAGAGCTTTCTTCTTTGACGATAAATTTATCTTTAGGCGAACGTCCAGTGTAAGCACCAGTTGTGGCGCGGACAGCTCCTGTTGATGTTAAAACGCCTTCATTACGTGCCAAAATCTTTTCAACAAGTTTCGGAACAGATAAATTTTGGTGCGTATTTTCTAATGAGAGCAATGACTGCAAATCTTCTTTTAAATCCACTGAGTTCATAAAAAAACCCTTCCTTTACCGTTGAATTTGTTTGTTTTGATTAGTATAACACATTGATAATAATAGTCTATACTATTTAAATATTTTTGTGTGTGTTTTTTCATTTCTGCTATGAAAATATGCTTTTTGGTGATGCTAATGATGTGGTGAAAAAAGCGGGGAGATAATTCCTATGAAGCATTGACATGACGCAAGGGTTTAAGATAAGATATCTTATTGAACGGATACTCTTATCCCGAGTTGGTGGAGGGACAGGCCCGATGAAGCCCAGCAACCGGTTTCTTACGAAAAAGGCATGAAAATGCTGAGAAACCAAGGTGCTAACCTGATGCAAGGTACAAGAACACCTTGAGCGATAAGAGTGAAAGGCATGCGATCTCAGACCCTTTCCTCGCAATGAAGGAAATGGTTTTTTTATTTTTGGGACATCATATGAACAAATTGCCAATAACATCTCTAATATAAACGTTTTCATATAAGAGGGAACGAGTTCCGTATCATATTGGAGGCCTCATCTTGGGATGATGTGGCCTTGTACAGGAGGAAATAGCCATTATGAGTCAAAATCGTCGTTTATTTACATCAGAATCAGTGACAGAAGGACATCCGGATAAAATCTGTGATCAAATTTCAGACAGCATTTTAGATGAAATTTTAAAGAAAGATCCAAATGCACGTGTCGCCTGTGAAACTTCTGTAACAACCGGTCTCGTATTAGTAAGCGGTGAAATTACAACGTCTACTTATGTCGATATTCCAAAAACGGTACGTGACACGATTAAGGAAATTGGCTACACACGTGCGAAATATGGTTTTGATGCGGAAACATGTGCTGTGCTAACATCAATTGATGAACAGTCTGCTGATATTGCGCAAGGTGTAGACAAAGCGCTTGAAGCACGTGAAGGAACAATGACTGACGAAGAAATTGATGCGATTGGTGCAGGTGACCAAGGGCTTATGTTTGGTTTTGCAAACAACGAAACAGAAGAGCTGATGCCGCTGCCGATTTCACTAGCGCATAAATTATCTCGTCGTTTAACAGAAGTACGCAAGGATCAAACACTTGCATACCTTCGCCCAGATGGAAAAACACAAGTAACAGTTGAATATGATGAACAAAACAAACCAGTTCGTATTGACACGGTGGTTATCTCTACACAGCATGCACCAGAAGTGACGCTTGAACAAATTCAAAGCGACTTAAAAGAGCATGTCATCCGCCCAGTGGTTCCAAGTGAACTGATTGATGAAGAGACAAAATACTTTATTAACCCAACAGGCCGTTTCGTGATCGGTGGACCTCAAGGGGATGCTGGTTTAACTGGACGTAAAATCATCGTTGATACGTATGGCGGCTACGCTCGTCATGGCGGCGGTGCTTTCTCTGGTAAGGACGCAACAAAGGTTGACCGTTCTGCGGCATATGCTGCTCGTTACGTAGCGAAAAACATCGTAGCAGCTGGCCTTGCAGATTCTTGTGAAGTACAACTTGCTTATGCAATTGGTGTTGCACAGCCTGTATCGATTTCAATTGATACATTCGGAACAGGAAAAGCTTCTGAAGAAAAATTAATTGAAGTGGTTCGTGCGAACTTTGATCTACGTCCGGCTGGCATTATTAAAATGCTCGATTTGCGTCGTCCGATCTATAAACAAACAGCTGCATACGGACATTTTGGCCGTCACGACTTAGATCTCCCGTGGGAAAAAACGGATAAAGCCGACACGCTTCGCAAAGAAGCATTAGGACAATAACAACATAGAAAACCGCTTATTTTAAGCGGTTTTCCTTTTGATTAAAAAAAATTCTACAAAAAGCAAAAAAATGTGAAACAAAATCGGACAAATAACTGTCTAATTATAGGTCTACTTTTAAGAAATAACATAACGTGGAGGCAATAATATGTGTGGGTTTGTTGGTGTATTTAATCACCGTCCATTGTCCGAAACTACTGAGCAGGAAGAGTTAATTAAACAAATGAATCGTCTCATCGTTCATCGTGGTCCGGATGATGAGGGATACTTCCATGATGAACATGTAGGATTTGGATTTAGACGTTTAAGTATTATAGATGTTGAACATGGAAAGCAGCCGCTTTCTTATGAAGATGAAAAATATTGGATTGTTTTCAACGGAGAAATTTATAACTATGTGGAGTTGAAGGAAGAGCTTGTGAAAAAGGGCTATACGTTCAGCACAGATTCTGATACGGAAGTACTTCTTGCCACATATCGTCACTATAAAGAAGAAGCTGCTTCTAAGCTTCGCGGAATGTTTGCATTTTTAATTTGGGATAAAGAAGCGCAGTTATTATATGGCGCAAGAGATCCTTTTGGCATCAAACCGCTTTATTTTACACAAATGGATGATCAAGTGTACTTTGCTTCTGAACGCAAAAGCTTAATGGCTGTGAATGAAAACATTTTATTTGATGAAACCTCTTTGCAGCAATACATGTCTTTCCAGTTCGTTCCTGAGCCAAATACACTTGATCAAAAGGTGCATAAAGTGGAGCCGGGTCATCAGTTTACACTGCGCCCAGGCAAGGAGATTGAATTTAAGACTTACTGGAAGGTTCAATTCAAGCCTGAACAAACACAAGAACAAAAATTAATAGAAGAAGTGCGCGATGCAATCTATGATTCTGTGAAAGTGCACATGAGAAGTGATGTACCTGTTGGTTCATTCCTTTCTGGCGGTATCGATTCTTCTTTCATCGTGTCTGTTGCAAAAGAATTACACCCTGAGCTGAAGACATTCTCGGTTGGCTTTCAGCAGGACGGTTTTAGTGAAGTGGATGTGGCAAAGGAAACAGCTGATAAGCTAGGCTTGCAAAACTTCAGTGCTGTCATTTCCCCTGAGGAATATATGAACGAACTTCCGAAAATTGTTTGGCATTTAGATGATCCTTTAGCTGATCCGGCGGCGATTCCATTGTATTTCGTGGCAAAAGAAGCGAAAAAACAAGTCACAGTGGTTCTTTCTGGTGAGGGAGCGGACGAGCTGTTCGGTGGATATAATATTTACCGCGAGCCTCTTTCTCTAAAACCATTTGAATCTGTTCCATCTATGCTGAAAAAGCTTCTTCTTCGTCTGGCGCGTTTAATGCCAGAAGGAATGAAAGGGAAAAGCTTTATCGTTCGCGGCTGTACGCCGTTGGAGGAACGCTATATTGGCAATGCGAAAATCTTCGAAGAGCCAGTGAAGAAAAACCTCTTAAAGCAGTATGATCCGAACATCACGTATCGTGACGTGACGAAGACATACTTCGAGGAAAGTGCAGGCTACAGTGATATTAACAAAATGCAATATGTTGATATTCATACGTGGATGCGCGGAGACATCCTGCTTAAAGCAGACAAGATGACGATGGCGAATTCTCTTGAGCTTCGTGTGCCATTCCTTGATAAGGTCGTATTTGAAGCGGCTTCTAAAATTCCAGAAGAGCTGAAAACAAAAGATGGTACAACGAAATATTTATTGCGTAAAGCAGCAGAAGGCATTGTGCCAGACCATGTGTTAAATCGCAAGAAGTTAGGTTTCCCTGTTCCAATTCGTCATTGGCTGAAAAATGAGATGAACGCTTGGGCGAAAGATATCATTAAAAACAGTCAAACTGATGAATACATTAACAAGGAATATGTTCTGGATTTACTAAATGACCATTGTGCTGGCAAAGCAGATCATAGCCGCAAGATTTGGACAGTCCTGATCTTTATGATCTGGCATAGCATTTATGTGGAGCGCAGTATTGATCCAGAGCAGTTGAATCATCAACCGAAAGAAGTCATCTTTAGTTAATGAAAAAAGGTTTTCAGCTTTGTGCTGAAAACCTTTTTTGTCATGATAGAAAGTGGTGGAAAAGGGTAAAATAACAAGCGGTTCACAGTTATTGCTTAATATCCTGAAAAAAACATGATAAAGTGAAGATACACGTATGATGTTAACGGGATAAAAGGGAACGATAGTATTGTCCCTTTTCTACATATTCTCTGCGGATACGGTCCATGTCTTGGATATCCTCATCTGTTAACAGTCGAACCACTTTGGCTGGACGGCCAAAAGCGAGGGAGCCTTTTGGGATGACCTTTCCTTGAGGGACAAGACTTCCTGCACCGATAAAGGCACCTTCGCCAATTTCCGCACCATCGAGAATGATGGACCCCATACCAATGAGGGCATGTTTTCGAATGATTGAGCTATGTAATGTGACTTGGTGTCCAATGGTAGCACCATCTTCAATAAGAAGTGTTTTTCCAGGACTTTGATGCAGACAGGATAAGTCTTGAATGTTGACGTTTTTTCCAATTCTCACTGGAGCAACATCGCCTCTGATGACGGTTTGGAACCAAACGCTCGAATATTCTCCAATCGTGACATCGCCAGTAATGGTGGCGTTATCTGCGACAAAGACCGATTCATGAATCTCAGGTGTAAACTGATGATATGGATAAATCACTTTTTCGACTTCCTTTCTAAATACAACATTTGTGAGGTGTTTACTTTGTGGACTTGGCATGCTGAAAGACCAGTTGGTACAATTGTGATTGTACATGGTGCCAGTGAATATCATGGCCGATATAAATGGCTAATCGAAATGTGGCGAACTGCCGGCTATCACGTCGTCATGGGTGACTTGCCTGGGCAAGGAACATCAACACGTGCGCGCGGCCACATTCGCTCTTTTCAAGAATACATTGATACAGTAGATGAATGGATCGAACATGCGAAGTCATTCAGACTTCCTACATTTTTACTTGGGCACAGTATGGGTGGACTCATTTCAATTGAGTGGGTCAAGCAGTATACCCATACGAAGATTGATGGCCTTATTTTATCATCACCTTGTTTAGGTCTGCAATTTAAACCGAAGAAGCTGATGGATTTTGCGTCAAAAGGTCTAAATGTGCTGGCTCCGTCTTTTAAAGTAGAGTCTGGACTGTCCATTGAACTTGCCACACGGAATCAGGCCGTTATTGAGGCAGATTCAAATGATTCACTTTATGTGACAAAGGTGTCGGTTCGCTGGTATCGAGAGCTGGTGAAAAATATCGATGCAGCGATGCAGCCAACGAATGTCTTTCGCTCGATTCCGCTCCTGTTAATGCAGGCAGGCGATGACAAGATCGTGGATAAAACAAGGGTGATCAAATGGTTCAATGGCATTGAATCGTACAATAAATCATACCGTGAATGGGAAGAACTGTATCACGAAATATTTAATGAGCCGGAACGAGAAGATGTGTTTAAGGCGGCAAGAGCCTTTACAGATCAATATATTTGATTGTGAGCTTAAGTTGGGGGTGGATTGATTTGTCAGTACCAGAGCGTCCTTTTGCACTGATGACGAAAGTGTATAAAGATATTTTTCCGCTAGTTCATCAGGAGCTAAAAAAGTGGCGGGCTCATGCAGAAATGATTGAAAATGAAGAACTGAGAACGCAGGCACTAGCGAGCATTTCCAGTAAAACCTTTCACTGTGAAGGCGGAGGAATCTTATCTCTTCTAGCAGGTGAAGCGAAAGAAACGTGTATTGAATTCATTGTGGCGTACCAAACGATCAGTGATTACTTAGATAACCTATGTGACCGCAGCACGTCGCTTGATCCAAAGGATTTTCATATGCTGCATCAAGCGATGAGAGATGCGCTTGATATTCATGCTGAGCTCAAGCCGTATTATCAATTCCGTGATGAGCAAGAGGATCATGGGTATTTACATGCGCTTGTCCGCACATGTCAAGACGTGCTGTCACGCCTTGAGCATTATCCGATCATTCAGCCGTATTTACATAAGCTGTGTGATTATTATAGTGATTTACAAGTACATAAGCACGTGGTCCCTCATGAACGTGTGCCTCGACTAGAGTCATGGTTCCGCCAATATGAAAAGGATTTGCCGAAGATGGAATGGTATGAGTTTTCAGCATGTGCAGGATCAACGCTAGGCATTTTCTGTCTTGTGGCTTATGCACTGCAGCCTGATTTTACAGAGAAGCAGGCGAAGCAAATTTACGAAAGCTATTTTCCTTATATCCAAGGTCTGCACATTTTACTCGATTACTTAATTGATCAAGAAGAGGATCGGCTTGGGGGCGATCTGAATTTTTGCTCATACTATGATTCTCATCAAGAGATGATGGACAGACTTCAGCATTTTATTGAAAAAGCGGATGAGCAGCTGAAAGGCATCCCTCACGAAAATTTTCACAAGCTGATTAACAGAGGATTACTAGCGGTCTATTTGTCCGATGAAAAAGTGACAGAACAAAAAGAGATGAATAAGCTGGCAAAACGGCTGATCAAATCAAGCGGGAAAACGTCGTTCTTTTTCTATATCAATGGAAGAGCCTATCGGACCTATCAGAAAATGCCTTGGATGAAATCCTCATAAAAAAGCTCAAATCCATTAGGATTTGAGCTTTTTTTCAATCGCGACCACAAAGGGCGGGTCGTTATGAATATTCATGTATTGATAAGACAAGACTTGTACTTCTTCATGGTGAAGAGACCTGCAATAGTCGAGAAGCACTTCTTTTTCTCTTTTTCCTTCAGGATGACCGTGGTAAATCACAAGAACGATCAGACCTCCGGGTTTTAGCCAGTCAATGAGTTGTTTGATCGCTTCAATGGTCGTATGAGCCTGAGTGGTGACGGCTTTATCGCCTCCGGGCAAGTACCCAAGGTTAAACACCGCAGCAGATATGTGTCCATAAACATCCGCTGGTAAGTGATCAGCCAGCTTTTCATGTCCATCGTGGATGAGGTGAACGTAAGGGTATTGCTCACCAAGCCTTTTGCTTGTTTGCTTTAAGGCCTCCTCCTGAACGTCGAATGCAAAAACTTGTCCATCTTTTCCTACAAGGTCGGCTAAATAGAGCGTATCGTGACCATTTCCCATCGTTGCATCAATGACGATGTCGCCTTTTTTACAAGCACGTTCTAACAGCTCTTTACTAAAAGGGAGCATGCGCTTTAAAATCATTTGGCCGCTTCTTCCAATCTGACGAAACGTTTGCCTTGATAGCTGTTTCGTCTTTCAAGTTCAGCATTAATGGCATTCAGTACTTCCCACTTATTTACGCTCCACATCGGACCAACCATTAATTCAATAGGACCATCGCCTGTAATCCGATGAATAATCATTTCTGGCGGCAGGATCTCCAGCTGATCACAAACAAGCTGAACATATTCCTCCTGGCTTAAAAACTCAAGCTTGCCTTTTTCGTATTGCTTGACCATTGGTGTTCCTTTTAAAAGGTGAAGCAAATGAATTTTGATTCCTTGTACATCTAAATCAGCGACAGCTTTTGCTGTTTCCATCATCATGTCTCGGTTTTCAAGAGGCAATCCGTTAATGATATGCGAGCAGACACGAATTCCGTGTTTTCGCAGTTTTTCTACACCTTCTACGTAGCATTCATAATCATGGGCACGGTTGATGAGCATAGCTGTCCGTTCGTGTACGGTTTGAAGGCCAAGCTCTACCCATAGATAAGTGCGCTCGTTTAATTCAGCTAAATATTCCACAACGTCATCTGGCAGACAGTCAGGTCTTGTGGCAATAGATAAACCAACCACTCCATCCAGGTTCATGACGGTTTCGTATTTTTCTTTTAAGACAGATAGGGGCGCATGTGTGTTTGTATACGCCTGAAAATACGCCATGTATTTTCCGTCTTTCCATTTTGTGTGCATCCGGTCTTTGATTTCATTAAATTGAGTGATGAGATCATCAGCCCGGTTTCCTGCAAAATCACCAGACCCAGCGGCACTACAAAATGTACAGCCTCCGTGAGCTACAGTACCATCACGGTTTGGGCAATCAAAGCCACCATCTAAGGCGACTTTAAACACCTTATGACCGAAGTGCTCACGCAAATGATAGTTCCATGTGTGATAACGTTTTTCGCTGTTTGAATATAAAAAAGGGTTATGCTGATCCAAGTCAGTAACCTCCTTGCATAATAATAGGCATCCTAAAAGTTTAACAAAAATTACGGAGTAGGACAATTGAATCTGTCCAACATTTTCTTTAGTGAAAAAGCTTCACCTGGGCAAAATAGGTGGGAGCGATGATGAAATGGAGGGATTGCAAGGTGGCAACAAGAAAATCAATCGATGAATTTATGCAAAAAAGCACTGAGACTCTTGAGTTTGCAAGTGAACAATTTGATTTGAGCTCACGCCAAGAGCATTATAACGAAGAAGAGTTTTCTAAAGCGCAGCTCATGCTTGAGGATGCGGTCAACGAATTAGAAAAATTAAAAGATGTCGCCAATGACCAACAAAGAGAGCGTTTAGACAGGGCGCGTGTTCAAATTCAAAGTTTGCAAAATCAAATGATTTTAGGTATTTCATACGATAACGAATGATAAACAGATCCTTCTTTTAAGGGTCTGTTTTTTTATTTTCAGAAAAGCTATTGACTTTTTGAGTGAGTGTTATTATTGTATTAAGTGTACTACGTCAACTAATACACTATAGACACTTAAAAGTGAAGAAAGGTGTTCAACCATGAAGAAAGAAAAAAAACCAATCAATATGAAGTGGATGGTACTGGCTGTTGCGTTAGCATGTACATTTTTTTTCGTTCTCGTTTTCATTGGTTTTGAGGTTCAGAAAGATTTGATTCCAAATTCGGTCCCTTTAATGCAAGGACATGATCAAGCAATAGGACTGCAAAAGCATGAATGAGGAAAGAGGGAGCCATTATGATTCAAATAGATCCAAGAAGCGCTGCGCCAATATATGAACAAATCATTGAGCAGTTAAAAATTTTGTGCCTAAAAGGTGTGATGAAACCTGGCGACAAACTGCCTTCTGTAAGAGAGCTCGCCACCATCATCATCGCCAACCCAAACACCGTCAGCAAAGCGTATAAAGAGCTTGAACGGGAAGGGATTATTGAAACACTAAGAGGCCGTGGAACGTATGTAACAGAAGGTGCACAGTTAAAGCTGAATGAAGGGAAGGTGTTGGAGATGAAGGAGCAATTAAGACAACTCATCATAGAAGCTCATTATGCCGGTATTGACATTCATCAACTCAAAGAATGGCTAGAAGAGATCGGCTCAAGTCTAAAAGGAGGACAACAAGTTGATTGAGGTCAGAAATGTATCGAAGAAATTAAATGGACGCGAAGTACTCAGTGACGTTTCCTTCGAGATAGGCGAAGGAGAGATCTTCGGTCTACTTGGCCGTAATGGCTCAGGAAAAACAACACTTCTCAGATTGATTCAGCAAATTCTTCTTCCGGATGAAGGGGAGATTTATTTTAAAGGTGTACTAGTGAAAGATCACCCCTTAGTGAAGCAAAATATTGTGTATATGCCGGTCGTGAATCCTTACTTTGACCGGTACAATTACGGACAGCTAGTCCAGCTATTAAAGCATATTTATCCGAAGTTTGACGTGACATATGCCAATGAGCTTGTGAACCGTTATGAGATTCCGGAAAAAGTGAAATATCGTGAATTGTCGACAGGTTTAAAGAAACAGCTGTCACTCATTTTAAGCTTTGCGATCAAACCAGCGGTCATTTTGTTAGATGAACCGACAGATGGAATTGATGCGGTCACAAGAAACGACGTTCTTCAGCTGATGATTGATGAGGTGGCAGAACGACAAACGACGATTTTCATTACCTCTCATCGCCTAGAGGATATTGAGCGTATGTGTAATCGAATTGGGTTTTTAGAAGGAAATCAACTCACAAGTGTCATGGATTTAGATGAATTAAAGAATGACTATGTCAAAATCCAAATGGCATTTGAAGAAGATATGAATTTAAGTATTAGAAAAAACGGCGTCTCCATTTTAGATCAAGCAGGTGTTTTCTATACAGCGCTTGTGCTCAAAACAGATGTTGAGGCAAAAGAGTATCTGAAATCGCTACAGCCGAAAGTATGGCATGAACTGCCTGTGAATTTAGAAGAAGTATTCATTGCGAAGTTTGGAGGGAAACGCAGATGGTAAAGCGGCAATTATTATATAAGGAGTGGAAGCAATCAGAGCTGACATTCATTTTAGTGATGCTTGTTGCAGTATTTGCGACGCCATTATCCTTCTTAATGGGATACTCATCCTTTCAAACTTGTTTAAACGATCCCACATGTACAACAGCGGATAATTACTTTTATTATAATTTTAGTTCTGACATTTTTATCGTCCTCTCATGGACGATGGGTTTGGTTTTTGCGATTATCCAGCTGGGATATGAAAGAAATAAAGGACAGATCGATTTTACTTTATCTTTGCCATTTAGTAGAAGTACCATATATCACACAAAGTTTTTTCTAGGTGCCGGAATTATCGCACTCGTTCATGTATTGTCATATGCCTTAACTTACTTACTCATATTAGGAATTGAACCAAAGGAGACGTTTGGGTTTAACAGTGGTTACTTCATCGCACTTGTGTCATCCTTGATGATTTATAGTTTGTGTCTCGCAGCAGGTGCTTTAACAGGAAACGCAACTAGTCAAATGATTGTTACCTTCAGTACAGCGATATTGCCTTATTTATTAATTTGGCTTCCGATGTTTCATTTAGACTTTATTTTTAAAACGAATAGAAACTGGGTCGATGTCAGTTATGACTACTTTATTATGCCCATTGCTCCAATTACTTATATAACGGATCGTTTTCAATATCGAGATCCAAGTGAATATCCAATTTGGTTTACTGGAGAAGAATTCATCGTACCAATTGTGATGATAATTGTATTTTATCTCATTGGTTTGTTTAGTTTTATTAAGCATCCAATTGAACGAAACGGCAGCTTCTTCCTTTACTCAAAAATGGATAGACCCATTCAGATTATGGTCATTGTCTTCGGTGTTCTAGGATTTGGCTGGGTTGGATTTTCGTCAGACAATTCCATGTTTGGTTATATCGCTGGCATGTTAATTGGTGGAGGAGTAGGTGCACTAACGAGTTATTTCTTAATCTATAGAAAAAGATAAAAGAGAGTAGGGGAGTAAGATGATTCAGATTCAAGAATTAGACCATGTATTTAAAATTGGTAAAAAGGGCAGAGAGAACGAAATTCCTGTGCTCAAAGGCATTGACCTATCCATCAAAAGAGGCGATATTGCTTGTATCGTTGGACGAAGTGGTTCGGGGAAATCTACCTTATTAAACTTAATTTCAGGATATATTACGCCAACGAGCGGACAAATTGTCATCGATGGCACCAATGTGACTGGTTTTAATGAAAAAGAATGGGCGGACTTTCGGTTAGATCATTTTGGCTTTATCTTTCAAAGCTTTCAATTGATCGGGAGCTTAACAACGTTTGAGAATGTTGAACTTCCGCTCACTTTAAAAGGTGTGAAGCCGTCTGAACGTAAGGCGAAAGTAAAAGAAATGCTCAAACGAGTAGGCCTTGAGCATCATGCAGAACATTATCCGAATGAGCTGTCAGGTGGACAGCAGCAGCGTGTGAGTATTGCAAGAGCTTTGATTTTAAATCCATCTATTATTTTAGCGGATGAACCAACAGGCAGTTTGGATTCAGAAACCGAAGGAGAAATTCTGGCCTTTATCCAGCAGCTCAATCGTGAAAAAGGAATTACGTTTGTCATCATTACACATGACGATGAAGTCGCTTCCATCGCAGACACAACGTTCCAGCTTCATGATGGTGTGTTAAAGAAAGGGGAACAGTCCATTGAAATTTAGAGATCAGGTCAAATTCATCAGAAGAAATATGAAGAAAAATAGATTGCGTGTGTTTATGACCATACTTGCAACGACAATGGCATGCTCTTTCTTAATCGTTCTAGCGTCAGTTGGTTTTGGTCTGCAAAAATCGGCTCAAGATGAAATCATGAAACAGCAAATCATCACAGAAATTAAAGTGTTAGGCAAAGAAAAAGGTGACGTCAAAGTTGACGATTTAAAGAAATATGATCATGCGAAATCTGTTGTTGCAAGAACGTCAATCATTTCATCGGTTAACGTCGAGCTCGATAATCGCTCAAGTGAAACACAGGCTGCTCTGACAGATATGAAAGAAGAAAAAGAGGCAGGCCTTGAACTAGACCGTGGAAAAGTCCCAACATCGGCGAATGAAATTGTGGTTGGGTATCATATGGCAGAACAACTTTGGACGGAAAAAGAACGAAAAGACTATGAAAAAGAAATGAATCAGACATCAAATGGTGAAGATACACCGGAAGAGCCAAAAGGCTATACGAAGGAAATTTTAAACAAAGTCATTCAAATCAAGGTGCCAAAACTTAATGAAGAAAATGAAGTTGTGAAAGAAAAGACGTTCGATTTCCGTGTAGTCGGCGTATTAAAGAAACCGAATTTGGAGTGGCAGCAGGATCATAAAATTCTTATTCCAAATGCTTATGAAAAAGAATTTGGTCAAGTGCTCGATCTGTCTCCTGATGCAGGAAATGTCGAAAAAATGACTTCTGTCTATGCTGATAAGTTCGACAATGTCGGTGCGCTCACGGATAAGCTGACAGATGACGGCTATCAAGTAATCTCTGTGACGAATCAGCTTGAAGGAATGGATATGTTCTTTACAGTCTTTAAAATTGGACTCATCTTTGTCGGATGTATTGCGGTCATTATTTCGGCGATCGGCATTTTCAATACGATGACAATGGCGGTAACAGAACGAACACAAGAGATTGGTATTATGAAAGCCATTGGTGCTAATCCTTCCATTATCAAGCGAATGTTCCTAATGGAAAGTGCTTATATTGGGGTGATTGGATCGGTCATCGGTATCATCATCTCGTATATCATTAGCTTCGCAGTCAACTTAATCATTCCAGCCATTTTGTCTTCCATGTCTGAGGGAGGATCAAGCGATCAATTCTCGATTACTTTCTCCTATATTCCGCTAAGTCTTGTGATCACAGCAACATTGATTAGCGCAGGGGTAGCGATTATTTCTGGACTGAACCCAGCACGTAAGGCAACAAAAACAAATGTATTAGCAGCATTAAGAAGAGAAATTTAAAAAAGAACCTCCTGTTCCCTAGTGGACTAACAGGAGGTTTTTTATCGTGAAGTATAGCTATTGCTTAGGTGCCCTGTACCCTGCTCGCTCTGCCTCTTCTACGGAGCAGAACAGCTTGGTTACATTTTTTGTTCGCGAGTAGTATCTGCTGCTCGGTGTGTGATAAATGCCATTCACACTTCCTTTGATGTTACAGGCGGCCGATTCTTTTTTTGTTTCCTTTTGTGACTCATGCCCGCCCGTATTCGTGCCTTCATCCTTAGGAGCGGAGCGCTGGACGGTTGAGGACTGAGTCTCTTTATTTTTTTTCTTGTTTTCTTTTTTGAGTGTTTCGTTGCTAGAGGTCAGCTTGTCTATTTTCTCTTCAAGCTCTTGAATGGTCTCTTTTTGCTGTTTGACCGTTTCTTTTTCTGAGGTGATGTTTTCTAGCTTTTTTGACAGTTTTTCTTTTTCTTTTGTCGCGTCTTCTAAAGAGGACGTAAGCGACTCTTTATCTTCCTTCAGATGGGAAATTTCAGATGCTAATTGTTTTTGATCCTTTAACAGCTGTTCCGAAGATGGATCTGCTTGTGCCTTCGGAGCATCTGTGGCAACAAACGGTAACGACATGATGGAAAAAACGAGACCAATAATCAAAAAAGGATAAAAGAGTCCTTTTGAAAAAATCCTTTGGTTCCGGTGTTTGAATAAGAAGAAATTAGCGGCATATCCTATGGCGAAACAAAAGCATAAAAGACCTATGATGAGTAAAAAGATCATCTAGTAGCCCCCCTAAATCTCTATTTACCCCTATCATACCTCATTTTTCCATTTTGTGGAGTGATTCAAATAAAAAAACCCTGTTCAAACAGGGTTTTCAGCTAATGGCAATCCTTTTATAGCTTCTTTTACCGTCAAATATGTGATGGTATGTTGGAAATCTGTATCCAAGTCTTTCATTTTCATCGCAAGCTGTGGTTTGATCCCAGTAATGATCAGTTCCGTTCCAGTTAAGCTGAGGAGATGGTGCAGTTTGAAAATTCGTGATGCGACGGAATCATCTACATCAATTAAACCAGAAAGATCGACGATTAAATAATCATCCTTTGAATCATCTAATATACAAGTTAACTTAGCGACAATGGCATCAAAGCGTTCTTCAGATAGTTTTCCGATGAGTGGAAGAGCGGACACACCATTTTTGATTGGGACGATTGGCGTCGAAAGAGAGGTGACTTCCTTTAAGGAATCTTCTAGGAGCTGTTCATATTCTTTCTGTTTCGTAATATCCTTTTGAAAGCCAATGAAAAATGTTTTGTCATCTTGTTCAATGTATAGAGGATCTATGTTGAGTTCATTCCAAAAAAAAGTGCCGTCTTTTTTATAATTTTTAAGCTGTGTGGTAATAGGTGTTTTGTTTTGTATTCCATGACGTATTAAATCAAGCTGATCTTGATCTGTGTCTTTTCCTTGGAGGAATCGACAATTACGCCCAAGAATCTCGTCTGGTTTGTATCCAGTCATTTGTGTAAAGCCATGATTCACATAAACGATAGGATTATCCTCTAAAGAAGGGTCTGTAATCACAACACCAATCCGCGCATGATCTAGCGCTTTTTTTATGAGTTCAAGCTGTTTTTGCAAGCCGAAGATGTTCGAGCTGACCATATTACCCTCCTTTGATGCTACTATAGACATTCAAATTGGTTTCTTTTCGAGCAAAATAATTCTTTATAAACGTAACATAACATATGTTCTGTTTCAATGATTGCAAACGCTTTGTTAAATTTGTCATCATAGTTTGTCCTCCATTAGAATAGAGTAAGTAAGGAGACTTTTCTTTAGAAAAAGAAGGAATCAATTGCTTATCATTCATAAAATACCAAAAATAGTTAATATGGATTAGGTAAAAATGATTCCAATGCATCAAGATTGTTTCTAGGTCATTCACATATAATGGAAGAAACAAGCTTTTTTTCTTCGTTAGAGAGAATAGACCTTTTACATGGATTATGACGTAACAGCAGAATGGCATTACAGGGGGCTGGACAGCCTGAAGTCGCTTTACTATTCTAAGGGCTTTAGGAAGGTGATGAAAATGCTGCAACAAGTCATTATTGCTTGCGCCATTGGAGGGGTCATGGGCATTCTCGGTCACGTAAAGAAAAAAGGCAGGCTAGAGAAGCCCAGAATGACAAAAAAGTTTATTTATCTAGGGTTTATTGAAGATTGGCTCGTTGGGATGATTGCCGCTACACTGCTTGTCTTATCCTCAAATCCCGATTCTAGTCTGCACTTGGTCATCTTATCAATTATTTCAGGTTACGGAGGAGAAGCAGTTCTGCGAAGCTTCGATTTTGTGAGAGAACAGCGTTCACAGGATGCAGACTCCAACCGTCATAACCGATCTCCACACGAATAATATCCTCTACTTTACCCTAGTCTAGGGTACATTCCCATTGTATACAAACCTGCTTGCACTTATGATCATAATTCTATAAAATACTACTTAGATGACGGTTACGATAAGAACAGTGAAGAGGAGTAGTAGGAAAGCAGTATTTGTCTTTAGAGAATTGACGGCTGGTGAAAGTCAATCAAATCTGCTTCTGAACTCGCCTCAGAGTTGCAGTTGCGTTAAAGCTTCTGTCGCATGTCTGCGTTAAAGATATTAAGTGAGCGTACGAACAGCAAGTTACGCTAACAAGGGTGGTACCGCGGGAACCAAAAAATCTCTCGTCCCTTTCCAGGGATGAGGGTTTTTTGTTGATTTTAGAAAAATCTGAATTCTTGCAGTGGTCATCTGAGCAGATAAAGCCGTACATATTAAAGGAGGTTTTCATATTGAGTTTTCAGCATCGGGAAATTGAAAAGAAGTGGCAGGATCATTGGCTGACACATAAAACATTCGCCACATCTGACTCGGAAGATAAACCAAAGTTTTATGCGCTTGATATGTTTCCATATCCATCAGGAGCAGGGCTTCATGTCGGGCACCCTGAGGGCTACACAGCAACGGATATTTTATCACGTATGAAACGTATGCAGGGATATGATGTTCTTCATCCAATGGGATGGGATGCATTTGGTCTTCCAGCGGAGCAGTATGCACTGGATACAGGGAATGATCCGGCGGTCTTTACAGAAGAGAACATCAATAACTTCCGCCGCCAAATTCAATCTTTAGGATTCTCATACGACTGGGATCGAGAAATCAACACGACAGATCCGAATTATTACAAATGGACACAATGGATTTTCTTAAAATTGTATGAAAAAGGATTGGCTTATATCGATGAAGTACCAGTGAACTGGTGCCCAGCGCTCGGTACGGTCCTTGCAAACGAAGAAGTCATTGATGGAAAAAGTGAACGCGGAGGACATCCAGTTGAAAGACGTCCGATGAAGCAATGGATGCTGAGAATTACGGCATATGCGGATAGGCTGTTAGAAGATTTAGAAGACATTGATTGGCCTGAAAGCATCAAAGATATGCAGCGTAATTGGATCGGACGTTCTGAAGGTGCGCATGTTCACTTTGAAGTAGAAGGACATAACGAACAGTTTACCGTTTTTACAACGCGTCCTGATACACTATTTGGTGCAACGTATGCGGTGCTTGCACCAGAACATGCGCTTGTTGAGAAAATTACATCAGCTGCTCAAAAAGAAGCAGTGGATGCGTATATCAAAGAAATTCAATCTAAGAGCGACTTAGAGCGGACAGATCTTGCTAAAACGAAAACGGGTATTTTCACAGGTGCGTATGCCATCAATCCATTAAATGGTGAAAAGATGCCGATCTGGATTGCAGATTACGTGTTAGCTACTTATGGAACGGGAGCTATTATGGCGGTACCTGCTCATGATGAGCGCGATTATGAATTCGCTAAGACATTTGATCTTCCAATTAAAGAAGTTGTAGCAGGCGGAGACATTGAAAAAGAAGCTTACACAGGTGATGGAAAACACATTAACTCTGACTTCTTAAATGGATTAGGGAAAGAAGAAGCGATTGAAAAAGCCATTGCATGGCTTGAAGAACATCAAAAAGGTGAAAAGAAAGTCACGTATCGTTTAAGAGACTGGTTATTCAGCCGTCAGCGTTACTGGGGTGAGCCAATTCCAATTATTCATTGGGAGGACGGAACATCTTCAGCTGTTTCGGAGGAAGAGCTTCCACTGATCTTGCCTAAGACAACGGAAATTAAGCCAAGTGGAACAGGTGAATCACCTTTAGCCAATATAAAAGAGTGGGTTGAGGTTGTAGATCCAGTTACAGGTAAAAAAGGACGTCGTGAAACCAATACAATGCCGCAATGGGCAGGCAGCTGCTGGTACTTCTTACGTTATATTGATCCACATAACACTGAAGAGCTTGCATCTCCTGAAAAGCTTAAAAAATGGCTTCCAGTTGATGTGTATATTGGCGGAGCAGAACATGCTGTACTGCATCTTTTATATGCACGCTTCTGGCATAAATTCTTGTATGATATCGGCGTTGTCCCAACAAAAGAGCCTTTCATGAAATTGTTCAACCAAGGAATGATTCTTGGTGAAAATAATGAAAAAATGAGTAAATCAAAAGGGAACGTTGTCAACCCAGATGACATCGTAGAATCTCATGGCGCGGATACATTAAGACTTTATGAAATGTTTATGGGACCTTTAGATGCGTCAATCGCTTGGTCTGAAACAGGACTTGATGGCGCTCGCCGTTTCCTTGATCGTGTATGGCGCCTATTCACAAATGAAGATGGCTCAATCAGTGACAAAGTGACGGAGCAATCTGGTGGCGCATTAGAACGCAGCTATCATGAAACAGTGATGAAGGTGACAGATCATTATGAAGGTCTACGTTTCAATACAGGAATTTCACAATTAATGGTGTTTATCAATGATGCCTACAAGGCTGATACACTGCCGAAAGAATATGCAGAAGGCTTTGTGAAACTTCTTTCTCCAATTGCACCGCATTTAGCGGAAGAGCTTTGGAATAAGCTTGGTCATGAAGGGTCAATTTCTTATGAAGCATGGCCGCAATATGACGAGGCAAAGCTTGTCGACGATGAAGTAGAAATTGTCGTACAGCTAAATGGGAAAGTGAAAGCAAAATTAACCGTTCCTGCTGATGCAACAAGGGAACAGTTAGAAGAACTTGCAAAAAATGATGCACGAGTAAAAGAACAGCTTGAAGGAAAAACCATTCGTAAAGTGATTGCGGTTCCTGGTAAGCTTGTCAATATTGTTGCGAACTAATGACTACACCCATCGGTATAAACCGGTGGGTGTTTGTTATTTCCCGGGACATAATTTTGTCGAAAACAAGGTGATTCTCTCATCGATCTCGTATTTTAAAAGTGGATCAAGAAAATGAGGAGTGACGTCAATGGAAAAGGAAAGCAAACGTGAACAACTGCTCAGTCTATTAGGAGAAATGCCAGAGCGTCATCGCGTGGAGGCTTATACGTTGAAAATTGAGGAACGTGAATCTTACTTAGTCGAAACACTTATTCTCTCTATTCATGGTGTAGAGGAAGTGCCCGCTTATTTTGTGAAGCCGAAGGACACAGTGAAAAAAAGACCGGTTGTGTTGTTCCAACATTCTCATGGCGGGAATTACGTAGATGGGAAGGAAGAATTGTTAAAGGGTGCTCATTATTTGCAAGCGCCTTCATATGCAAAAGAGTTCACGTCAAAAGGATATAGTGTGCTGGCCATTGACCATGCAGGTTTTGGTGAAAGAAGAGGGAGAACGGAAAGTGAAATTTTCAAGGAAATGCTTTTAACAGGAAAAGTGATGTGGGGCATGATGCTGTATGAAAGCATGTGTGCGATCGATTATTTGGTGTCTCGATCCGATGTGCTGCCAGACCGGTTAGCCGTTTTTGGGATGTCAATGGGTGGTCTTCTTTCATGGTGGACGGCTGCGCTTGATGAACGGGTCAGTGTGTGTATCGATCTTTGCGCACAGGTAGATCATCATACATTGATTGAAACGAACAATTTAGACCGGCATGGCTTTTACTACTATGTACCGAGCCTAGCCAAGCATTTTACAGCAGCGGATATCCAGGAAATGATTTTTCCAAGACCCCATTTAAGCTTGGTTGGAAAACTCGATCAACTGACTCCCGCTGAAGGTGTTGGACGAATTCAAAAGGTATTGAGTCAAACCTATCAAGCTGCTTCATTGAAAGAACGGTATCAGCTTGTTGGTCTTCATGCAGGTCATTTTGAAACAGCCGCGATGCGTCACGAAGCAACACGATTTTTGAAAAAGTGGCTCTAATCAATAAAAGGCTTGGACATACTACGCCAAAAGGAAGGAGGAGACATATGAAAAAAATCACCATCATTGGCGGGTGCGGTGTGATCGGCCGTCTTTTAACAAAAGGGCTCTCTTCAGAGTACAACATCAACATCATTGATCAAACAAGCTGTGTAGAAAAAGTCATTTTAGCAGATGCAACGAATGAACAGGAATTATATCAGGCGATTCCGCGAGATACAGATGTCATCATTCACCTTCTGAACATGGACATGACGCATGATGTGATGAATGCAGAGGAATTCGCAAAAATGAATGATGTTTTTTGGCGGAGCACTTATCATATGTTTCGTTCAGCGGCTCGGTTAAGCATACGAAAAGTCATTTTTGCAAGCAGCAACCATGTGACCGATCGTTATGAAAAGGATGGTCATTCTTTACTAAGGCGAAATATTACGACTGACGATGTGCCTGCGACAAAAAATGTGTATGGCATTTTAAAATTTGCCTCCGAACAGCTAGGACGTTTATTCCACGATCAAACGAGGATGTCTGTTATCAATTTGCGCATTGGAACCGTTGTGACAGATGAAATGGAGGAATTACACAAGAAAAAAAGAACGAAAAGAACGCTGCTTTCACATGAAGATCTTGTTGGGATCACAAAAGCGGCGATTGAAACGGAAGTTCCCTTTGGGACATATTATGCCGTATCAGAAAACGAAGAAAAGCCTTGGTCCACTGAGAAAACGAAGCAGGAGTTAGGCTATAGACCAGATGTCAATACGACGGAAATTCTTGAAGAAAATGATCAGGCATAGGGCATAATCATGTCATTAGCTCATGATCTTATTCTTTTGTTTCATGAGCATAAAAGCACGACCGGCATGAAGATCTGTTTGGTCTGTCAAGATGATTATAGACGCTTTCTTCCCCCGTTTGTTACATTTTAATCACGATATCGTCACAGGCTGCAGCTTATTTTCAGACGAAATGATAACGCTTACAAAAGAAAGGGCGTGATGAACATAGATCGTTCTATGAAAGGCCGATTGTTCAATTTATTTAATTACTCTTTTCTACTCATGTTCGCATTAATATGTGTGCTCCCGTTCATCCATGTCATTGCCGCCTCTTTTGCAACGGTAGAAGAGGTCATCTCAAAGAAGTTTATTTTGTTTCCGACGACGTTTTCTCTCGAGGCTTATCGCTATATTTTTTCTACAGATATTGTGTATCGCAGCCTCATTGTATCCATTCTCGTGACGCTCGTTGGAACAGCTGTCAGCATGTTTTTGTCCTCACTGATGGCATATGGGCTGTCTCGCCGGGAGTTAAAAGGCCGGAGAACACTCATGTTTCTCGTCGTCTTCACGATGCTGTTTAGCGGAGGGATGATCCCGACGTTTATTGTGGTGAAAACACTTGGGCTGCTTGATACCTATTGGTCACTCATTCTGCCGGTCGCCATCAATGCATTCAATTTGATCATTTTGAAAAACTTCTTTCAAAACATTCCGGCAAGCCTTGAGGAATCAGCTAAAATGGATGGCTGTAACGATTTAGGGATCTTTTTTAAAATTGTGCTTCCTCTTTCTTTACCAGCCATTGCGACCATTTCACTTTTTTATGCCGTGACGTATTGGAATACGTACATGACCGCCATCCTGTATTTAAATGATTCGGTGAAATGGCCGATTCAGGTACTACTGAGGCAGATTGTGATTGTATCGAGCGGAATGCAGGGAGATATGTCGGATATGGGCTCATCGACACCACCGCCAGATCAAACGATTAAAATGGCTGTCATTGTCGTGGCGACCATTCCGGTTCTGCTTGTCTATCCATTTATTCAAAAGCATTTCAACAAAGGGGCATTACTAGGTTCTGTAAAGGGTTAAAAAGATGGAACAACGGAGGGATCTTATGGGGAGAAAGAAATTATGGTTGATAGCGTTTGTTCTGCTGTTTGCAGCAAGTGGCATTCTGTCAGCGTGCTCAAGTAAAGGAGCCAGCTCATCAGATGAGAAGGTTGATTTAGACAAAAAAGTGAAGCTGACTTGGATGGCCATTTTGTATCATCAGCAGCCGCCGAAGGATTCAGTATTAAAAGAGATTGAGAAGCTTACAAATACAGAGCTTGATATTACGTGGGTGCCTGATGCTGTGAAAGAAGACCGTTTAAATTCAGCACTTGCCGCAGGGAATCTCCCGCAAATTGTCACGATCCAAGACATTAAGAATTCGTCTGCTATTAATGCGTTCAGATCAGGCATGTTTTGGGAAATCGGTCCGTATTTAAAGGATTATCCAAATTTAAGTAAGATGAACGAACTGATTAATAAAAACGCCTCTATAGACGGTAAGCTTTATGGAATTTATAGAGAGAGACCACTTTCAAGACAAGGGATTGTCATTCGAAAGGATTGGCTTGAAAATTTAAATTTGGATACACCAAAAACATTGGATGATCTTTATGAAGTAGCCAAAGCATTTACTGAAAAAGATCCGAATCAAAATGGAAAAGACGATACGATTGGCTTTACGGATCGAAATGATTTGATTTATGGGGCATTTAAGACACTTGGTTCATATGAAGGAATGCCAACAGACTGGAAAGAAGAAAATGGCAAATTCACACCAGACTTTATGACAAATGAGTATATGAATACAATGAAATACATGAAAAAGCTGCGTGACAATGGCTATATAAACAAAGACTTCCCAGTCACAAGTAAAACACAGCAGCAAGAATTATTCTCACAAGGAAAAGCAGGCATCTATGTTGGAAATATGGTAGATGCGGTGAACCTAAGAGATGATGCGACAGATAAAAACATGGAAGTGGATATTATCAACCGAATCAAAGGCCCAGATGGCAAAGAACGTGTATGGGCATCTGGTGGTCATAATGGCATCTTCGCATTCCCTAAAACAAGCGTGAAATCTGAGGCGGAGTTAAAGCGGATTTTGGCCTTCTTTGATCGCATTGCAGAAGAAGATGTGTATGGTTTAATGACTTACGGTATAGATGGTCAGCATTATAAGAAAGAAGAAGGAAATACATTTGTCCGGGAAGAAAGCCAAGTGAAAAGCTGGCAGACAGATGTACAGCCGCTTGTCAGTCTTGTAGGCATTGATAAACGCTATTTAAAAAATAAAGGGGATGCGGTTCGTACAAAATATGAAGAGCTGGAAGAAGATAATAAGAATATGATTGTCGCCAATCCTGCTGAAAGTCTGTATTCAGAAACGGCCTCAGAGCGAGGAAACGAATTGAAGAAAATCATCGATGATGCGACCTATAAGTTCATTCTTGGAGATATAAGCGAAGAGCAATTTAAGAAAGATGTAGAGAAGTGGAAATCAAATGGTGGAAATAAAATCATTGAGGAATATGAAGCTTCCTTTAAAAAATCATAAACAGAACACCCCCGCTTAGCAGAAAAAGCGGGGGTGTTTTCATTAAAAGTCGAAGTTATCTGGATCAGGGCCAATACGTTTGTTCTCATTTAAATCAGAAAGACGCTTCATATCCTCATCCGAAAGAGCAAAATCGAAAATATCGGCATTTTCTTTTAAACGATGTGCTTTCGTTGATTTTGGGATGGTGATGACACCCTTTTGCACATCCCAGCGCAATATAATTTGTGCAGGTGTTTTGCTGTAAGTGTCTGCAAGCTCCGTAATGAGCGGGTGATGCAGTAGCTCTCCCTGCATAAGCGGTGACCAGGCTTCCATTTGTATACCGCGTGTGTTCAAATACGTATAAAGTGTTTCCTGCGTGAGTTTTGGATGAAATTCCACTTGATTGATAGCTGGTATGATGTGCGCATCTTTTAACAGTTCGTCTAGATGATGCGGCTGGAAGTTGCTCACACCGATGGCTCTCACCTTTCCTTCACGATATAAGGTTTCTAGCGCACGCCAAGCTTCCTTATATTTTCCTTCAACCGGCCAATGGATTAGATACAGATCAAGGTAGTCAAGCTGAAGTTTTTTCAAGCTTTCTTCGTATGCTTGAAGTGTGGATTCATATCCTAAATCGGCATTCCACACTTTTGACGTCACAAAGATGTCTTCGCGGCGAAGTCCAGTTTCTGATAGGCCAAGTTGTATACCTCGCCCAACGCCTTCCTCATTGCCATAAATAGCCGCTGTATCAATACTGCGATAGCCTAATTGAATGGCTGTTTTGACAGCTTCGATTAATTCAGCTCCATCTTCAACTTTGAATACACCAAGACCGAAACCTGGCATGTTGACCCCATTGTTTAATGTTTTTGTACTTTGTAAATGGTTCATATTGAAAACTCCTTTATCGTTTGATTGTGTTCTGTTTGTTCCATTCGAAAACTGATCATTGTGAGAATGGCTGCCATGAGCACCATGATGCCGCCAACCCAGCCTGTATGCACAAGTCCAAGTGTATCTGTCACGATGCCGCCTAAAAATGAGCCGATGGCGATACCGGCATTAAAGGCAGCGATATTCATAGCGGAAGCGACATCGACTGCTCCAGGTGTGTATCTTTCTGCGAAATCAACGACGGCGACTTGCAAACCAGGGACATTCATGAAAGCAAACAGCCCCATTAGCATCACGGTTCCAATCCCTAACACCGTGAATTTGGCAGTGAAGCTAAGGATAAACAAGATGATGCTTTGGATGATAAACATATAGATCAGTGCTTTCATTGGTTGTTTATTCGCAGCTTTTCCGCCAATCACATTTCCAGCTGCGATGGTCATCCCGTATAAAAGCAGCATCAAGGCAACAGTTCCAGGTGCAAGACCTGTCACATACTGAAGAAGAGGAGATAAATACGTGAAGACAACAAAGGTTCCTCCGTATCCTGTCGCTGTAATGACAAATAGAAGCAACATTCTTTTTGTCTTTAATAAGGTCGCTTGATCCTTAAATGATGTTTTCATGCCCTGCTTTAATTGAGATGGAACGAGAAAATAATTGGCAACGAATGCGATCAAACCAATGATGACAATTACACCAAATGATGTCCGCCAGCCGAGCTCATGACCAAGAAATGTACCGAATGGCACCCCGGTCACAGTAGCTACTGTTAAACCAGTGAACATAAATGCAATGGCGCTTGCCCGCTTTTCTTTCACCACAAGGCTTGCAGCAATGGTAGAGCCAATGGACATAAAGACCCCATGGGATAAGGCTGAAATCACTCGTCCGATTAACAGTACTGAAAAAGTCGGGGCAATGGTGGCGAGTGTATTGCCAATTAAAAAGACGAGCATAATGAGCAAAAGCAATGTCTTTCTTTTCATGGTTGAAGTAAGTGAGGTCAGAATAGGTGCGCCAAAGGTTACTCCGAGCGCGTATAAAGAGACGGTCCAGCCCGCTTGACTGACGCTCACTCCAAAGTCTTCTGAGATCATCGGCAAAAGACCAACACTAATGAACTCAGTTGTTCCTATAGCAAAAGCACTAATAGCTAGTGCGAGAAGGGCAAAGTAGTTTTGTTGTTTCTTCATAAATAGGTTCACATCCTTCTTTGATGACATTTTGATAGACGAATCCGATCGGCAAGAGTTATTATCTAACATAGATGACGAAAAAAAAAGTACGTACTTTTTTGTAATATAGGTACTAAAAAGTGCCCATTCAGAACAAATAGGAGTGAGATTCAATGGAAAAGAAAAAGTATAATATCTCTGTGGAGGCGACGCTTGACGTCATTGGCGGAAAGTGGAAGTGCGTCATTTTATGCCATTTGACACATGGGAAAAAACGCACGAGTGAATTAAAGCGACTCATGCCTAATATCACTCAAAAAATGCTCACACAGCAGCTGAGAGAGCTTGAAAGTGACGGGGTGATTAACCGGATTGTGTACGAACAGGTGCCGCCTAAAGTGGAATATGAATTAAGTGAATACGGACAGTCGCTCGAAAGAATTTTGAATGCGTTATGTGATTGGGGAGCAGCTCATATTGAACGTGTGTATGGAGAGCCGCTTTCAGTCCTGGAAGACAGCATCTTAAATGAGCAGTTTAAATAAAAAAGTCCCGCTTCTTGTGAGAGCGGGACTTTTTTGCATTATGTTCCTTTTTTCTGGTCACGGTATTTCCCAGGGGTCGTGCCTTCTAGCTTTTTAAAGGAACGGATGAAATTTTGCGGGTTTTTATATTTTAGCTTTTCCGAAATTTCTTTCACGGACATATCGGTTTCCACAAGCCAGTTTTTGGCGACATGATGCCTGTACGACGAGAGATATTCACTAAAGGAGATATCCATTTCCTTTCTGAAAATACTGCTTAAATAATTTGGGTTGTAATGCAGGCGTGAAGCGATTTCATCCAATGTGAGATCTGAGTCAAATTCTTGATGAATGATATGAATGATTTTCTCTGAGATATTTTTGTATTGTGAGTCCTCACGTGCACCAAGCTGGTCAATAATTGGCCGAATGATCTCATGTTTTAGCCATGCCTCTGTATCTTCAAAGGTTTTAAACTCAAAGATCGTATCATAGAGCATTTTGTTATCTTCGACCTCAAATAATTCAATGCCCAACAAGTGCATTAGCTCAATCAAGTTGTTTAAGAAACGGGCAAGGGCGATATGGTATTCGTGCGGTCCCGCATTTTTAGAAAAAATAGATTGCAGGAGCACATGTAAATAATGATCAGCCTTTCCTTGATCTCCTGCTTTAATGGCATCAAATAAATCATGCTGCAGCTGTTTAGGGAAATGGGTTTTAAATGTTCTTCCTTGCTGGATATGCTCATATAAGATAATGGACTTTTTCTCTGCTTTGAGTCTGTATTTTAAGGCTTCTTTTCCTTCAATATAAGCATGTTTGGCCATGGTGAGGTCCTTAAACTGGCGGCTAATGCCGATACTGATAGACAAACCAAGCTCTTCCTCGATACGCAGTTGAATGGTTTCAGCTAATTGATTTAAATATTCAGTGAATTCTTCATCTGACTTCGATTGGTTCAGGACAATCGTCGTTTGATGCTGATTGACAACGGTTGGCTGAAGGTGCTCATCTTGTGGAATAATCTGCTCGATCAGTCCATTGATGGCAAACAAAAGCAAGTCAGCATCCTTTTTTTCATACGGTGTTCCTTTCAGCGTATCGATTTGGGTTACAAGCATGGATAAATGCGACCAGTCACGAGGGAATCCTAAACTTTGGAATCGGTTGTTAATCTCTTCTTCCGTCAGCTTTCCAAGGAGCAGGCGCACCATAAAGTATTGCTGTAAGTGAGTCACTTGCTGCTCAATGCGTTCCTCTAAATCATTGTTTTGATCTTTCATTTGTTTAATACTCGACTCAATCAACTCGAACTCATTTTGGAATGGCTGCTTATGCAAAAATGATTCATTGCGTGCAAATGACTCGTATAATAAGCGAATTGGTTTATAAAAGTGTCTGGAACCAAACCATGAAAATAGTAATGAAAGCGCTAACAAAATAAAGCAAATAATAAAGGTGATCCACCCAATTGATTTCGTTTGCTGCTTGAGTTCTGGAATAGATACAAAGGATAGGTACGTCCATTCGTTATAGTCTGATTTTTGAAACGTAATTTGATAGTTCAGTTCATCAATCTTCATGTCAAATTGTCCTGATCGACTTTCAAGTGATAGTACATGCTTGACGAAATCTTGATTTTTCAAGGATTCACCGATCTGTTCTTTGCGATTATGTAGCAGCACTTTTCCTTTTGTATCAATGACAAACATACTGTCAGGTTGAGAGAAGTCAGGCATGTTGTCAGCAATCGCGCAGCTCGGAATACTGGCGACGGCGATCCCCTTTTTTTGGACACTATTCATAGGCAGTTGTTTGATTAAGTTCACATTGTACTTGCAAAAGGACGCTTTTCCTTCTTTTGTCGAGACAAGTGGGTTATTCTCTTCAAGTGCCCAGCTGGAGTGACTCGGAATATTGAGGTAAGAGGCTAACGCTTTTTCTTGGTCTCCATTCGTGACATGATAAAGACCGGAATTGTTCATGTACCAATCCTCTATTTTACTGACGAGTGTAATATTGGAGAGATCGGTATCAAAGGTTTGCAGGTAGTTCAGTTCCTGCTGTACTTGATTATAAAGCTGGAATTGGTCTGGATTTAAAGGTTCTGTCAGTGTTTGAAGGAGAGGCGGCGAACTGACATAGTGAGTGAGAGAATGATCAACTGTCTTTAAAATATGCTCAATATTGGATTGCGTTTGTTTGACGCTGTCCAGCTTTTCATTTGAGATATTTTCAAGTGCTGTTTTTTGCGAATGCTGATAAGAAAAAATACCGACAATGATAACAGGAATCGTACTAAGCATGAAAAAAAACGTTACAAGCTTGTAATAAAATTTATACTGCCTTCTTTTCATAAAACCCCCCATTTCAAACGAAACAATCTTTTCCCCTTATTTTATTAATCCAAAAATCTGGTAGGTTTGTCAATAATCATTTTCTGAGATTAGGATCATTTTCTTATGTTTTATGTAACATTTTGAGTAGCTTCCCCTAAGGAAATATGATCTGTTGATATGATTGTAGACGGATTTTTCATCCTTAAGATACAGTTAACACATGCATCAGCATGAGGGGAGGCTTTATTAATGAAAACAGAGGATGTCACTGCCAAGGGTGTGCCTGCGGCAGCTTTAAAAAAAGAAAAGAGAAAGCGCTTACTTAATCAATTGCTTAGTCAAAAGTTTTTGTATTTAATGATTTTACCAGGGCTCATTTATTTTATTGTCTTTAAATATGTGCCTATGTGGGGACTCATTATTGCCTTTCAAGATTACCAGCCGTTTCTCGGTATTCTTGGCAGTGAGTGGGTTGGGTTCAAGCACTTTATTCGATTGTTTACAGAACCAACATTTTTCATCTTATTAAAAAATACGCTCATTTTATTTGCCATGAATGTCGTGATTTTCTTTCCGATTCCAATCTTATTAGCACTCCTTTTAAACGAGGTTCGATTGGCATTGTTTAAGAAATTTGTTCAGACGATGATTTATATCCCTCACTTCATGTCATGGGTGATTGTTGTGTCCTTATCTTTTGTTTTGTTAACAGTAGATGGTGGGTTAATTAATGAATTGATAGCTTTCTTTGGAGGTGAAAAGATTAACTTCCTCCTTAGTCAGGATTGGTTTAGACCGATGTACATTTTACAGGTGATCTGGAGAGAAGCAGGGTGGTCAACGATCATTTACCTTGCGGCGATTACGGCCGTGGACCCGCAGCTATATGAAGCAGCGAAAATGGACGGTGCCGGCAGACTGAGACAGATGTGGCATATCACCCTTCCTGCCATTAAAAGTGTCATTGTGGTTCTGCTTATTTTAAAAATCGGTGATACGTTAGAGCTTGGCTTTGAGCACGTCTATCTATTACTCAACGCAACAAACCGGGAAGTAGCGGAGATTTTTGATACGTATGTCTATACAGCTGGGCTCAAGCAAGGACAATTCAGTTATAGTACCGCTGTTGGTTTATTTAAAGCAGCCGTTGGACTCATTTTGGTCATGCTGGCGAATCGTTTAGCGAAGAAATTTGGGGAAGAAGGTATTTACTAAAAAGGGAGATGAGAAGAATGACATTATCTACTGAGAAGGTATCACCACTTGAGCATGCAGAGAAATTAGCACAAAGTATTATGAAAGCGCATACACCAATTGAGCTGCCGCCAGCTGGAAGATGGCATTATCATCAAGGAGTTTTTCTTTGCGGTGTGATGAAGCTGCACGCGGCAACGGGGAACGAGGCATATTTCGATTATGTGAAAAGCTATGCGGACTCGCTCATTGATGAGTACGGAAATCTGTTATTTCGCAGGGATGAGCTTGATGCGATACAAGCGGGACTCATTTTATTCCCCCTCTACGAAAGAACGGGAGAGAAGCGGTATATGCTGGCAGCGGAGAAGCTGCGCGGACTTTATCGCACGCTCAATCGCACGTCTGAGGGTGGCTTTTGGCATAAAGACAATTATGCTTATCAAATGTGGCTGGATGGTCTCTATATGGGAGGTCCTTTTGCATTAAAGTATGCCCAGTTTAAAGGAGAAGAGACACTTGTGGATATGGTTATCCATCAAGAGCATCTCATGAGAAAGCATACAAAAGATGAAACAACAGGGCTTTATTATCATGCGTGGGATGAACGAAAAGTGATGCCATGGGCAGACCCAAAGACTGGCTGTTCCCCGGAGTTTTGGGCAAGGTCCTTTGGATGGTATGTCCTTGCATTAGCAGATATGATCGAGGATCTGCCAGAAGAGCATGAGGGGCGAAAGGTGTGGAAGGAAACACTGACAGACATGTTGGAAAGTGTGGCAAAGTATCAGGATGAAGAGACAGGTCTCTGGCATCAAGTTATTGATAAAGGAAATCATAGCGACAATTGGCTTGAAAGCTCCGGATCGTGTTTATTCATGTATGCCATGGCAAAAGCCATGAATGAAGGGTATGTGAGTCTCCGTTATGTCGATCATGTAGTCAAAGCATATGAAGGCTTGATCCAGCATAAGACGGAGGAGAAAGAAAACGGCGATTTTACAGTGAACGATATTTGTATCGGAACATCTGCGGGATTTTATGATTACTACGTTGGAAGAGAGCGGAGTACAAATGATTTGCACGGGGCAGGCGCTTTTATTATGGCATTAACTGAGCTAGAGAAGCTGTCTGTTTTTCAAAAGGCATGAGAAGGCGTCAAAGAGCTGCGGCATGGCTTATCAGTTTCATCGCTGCCTTTTGTTTGTCAGCCTGTCAGGGGAAAACAAACGGTATCGATGTTCTTATTTTTTCTGACATGTCAAAGGGGATGAAAGATCAATTAATGGAGAAGGCTTTTCAGCCGGATCAAGAGATATACAACGTCCACATCTTCCCGGCGATTCCTGAGAAGCTTCTCGTTGAAATCACTGCAAAAGAGGGAGACGTGATGTTCGTCCCTGAAGAAATGTTTAGAACGTATGATGATCCTGAAAGCTTTCAGCTGCTTGAAGAGATGGGAGTAAATGATGAAGCGGCGGGACCATACACGATAGAGGACCCAAAGACGGGGAAAACGATCGATTATGCGGTTCAAATCAACAAAGGAACGAAAAAGCTAAACGGCTATACATTCCGATTACACCGAGATATGGTCGCTTTTATTCCCGTGTATGCTGAGAAATCCAAAGAGGCGCTGTCTCTCATGAAACAACTTCGTGAAAATCGATAGAAAAAGGGGTGGGGAATGTGAAACGGGTCGTGATTTGTGGGCTCAGTCATCGTGCTTTCAATATGTTTATTAAACCGCTCATAGAGGATTTCAATGAGCATTACAGAATCACAGGGCTCCTAGATATAGATGATCAGCGGTATACACTCTGTCAGCAGCGTTTTCCATCGCTGAGAGGGATCTCATTTTTTCATGAGGATGCATTTGATCAGATGGTGAAGGAAGCAAAGCCAGACATCGTCATTGTGGCAGGACGAGATGATACGCATGTCACGTATATCATGCAGGCACTTGACCATGATCTTGATGTCATCACTGAAAAACCGATGGTGACAACAGCAAAAGACGCGAAAAAAGTGATGGATAAAGAGGCAGAGAGCAAAGGGAAGGTGACGGTCACCTTTAATTATCGCTACAATCCATTTCATCGGAAGGTGAAAGAGCTCATTTTAGACGGGAAGATCGGAAGGATCACCTCTGTTGAACTGAGCTGGCTCATTGATACGTATCATGGAGCCAGTTATTTCAAAAGGTGGAATCGCACACGTCAATTCTCTGGAGGTCTGTCTATTCATAAGTCGACCCATCATTTTGATTTGGTCAACTGGTGGATTGATCAAAAGCCGAAGCAAGTATTTGCTTATGGGGCGCTCAACTATTATGGAAGCGAAAGTCCTTGGAATCCCTTACAGGATGAGGAAAAGAGGTATTGCGGAACATGCCATGTGAAAGATACATGTCATTATGAAGCAAGGTGGAATCCGCGGGTAGAGCGCTCGAAGGTGGAGGACGATCATATTGAATCAGGTCAGGAGCAAACGCAACAGTACTCAAATTACCGCCCAGATGCCTGTATTTTTGATAAGGAAATTGACATTGAGGATACGTATGTGGCGTCAGTGGCTTATGACCAAGGTGCCCTATTAAGCTATTCGATTCAATTTTCAGCTCCGTATGAAGGGTACCGGCTTGCGATTAATGGGACGAAGGGACGCATTGAAACAAATGAGTTTCATGTACCATCGAGAATTCCTTTTCAATTCCCGGAACAAACGATTTCTTACTATCCGATGTTTGGAGCAAAAGAGACAATTGAAGTCGTGAAGCAGCCAGGCGGACATGGCGGCGGAGATCCGTTGCTGCTAGCAGATTTATTTTTAGGAAAAGATCCGTTGATCCACTATGACATTTCGGCAGGAGCAGAGGCTGGTGCTTATTCGATTGCAATTGGGGAAGGTATGTGGCGCTCTGTCGCAGAAAAACGCCCAATCGAAATAGAAGAATTGTTTCAAAAAGAGACGGTGTAACGAGAAAGAGAGGAGGGAAAAGAGATGGATCATGATGGATCAATGAGTAGAATGCTGCGGATGTGTGAGTGGGTGATGCGGCTCGCCTATACCAATTTGCTATGGCTTTTGTTCACATTACTGGGGCTTGGGGTCTTTGGATTTATGCCTGCGACAACTGCGTTATTTTCCGTGATGAGAAAGTGGATACAAGGGCACGAACAAGTCAAAGTATTCCGCACCTTTTGGAAGGTATACCGCGAGGAGTTTGTACGCTCTAATCTGATTGGCGTGGTGCTGTTCATGATTGGGACGATTATTTATGTAGACCTTGCTTATATTTATCCAACGAGCTGGTTTTTACATATGCTTCGCTTTGCCATTTATATCTTTGGTTTTCTGTTTATTGTCAGCTTGTTTTATATTTTTCCGCTGCTTGCTCATTACGATTGGAAAAAGCGTCTCTATCTGAAATTCTCTCTTCTGCTTGGTCTCTCGTATTTGCAATATACGCTCTCTATGCTCGTTTTCTCGGCCGTCCTGTTTGTCCTATTTGCTTATTTGCCGGGGATCGTGCCGTTTTTTAGCGTGAGTATTCTCGCATATGGACACATGTGGCTAGCCTATCAAGTCTTTAAAAAGGTAGAGTTTGAAAGTGAGCAGCAGGCAGTAGATGTGCAGAAACGATTGCCATCTTTCCTTCAATCGAAGCGGGTGAATACGCAGTGATGTGAATGATTTGCTATAATGGTGTCACCGTGAACAAAAGGAGAGATGAGAGTCGTGTCAGTAAAAGAAATTTCAATAGAAGAATTAAAGCAAAAACTTGAGCAAGAAGAAGCCATTCAGCTAGTCGACGTACGTGAGGATGAAGAGGTAGCAGAAGGCATGATCCCAGAAGCAGTCCATATTCGAATGGGAGATATCCCTGAGAAACTAGATGCGTTCGATAAAACGCAGGAATATTATATCATTTGTCGTTCTGGTAAACGTAGTGAAAATGTCTGCTATTACCTAGAAGACCAAGGCTATCAAGCGACCAATGTGGTTGGAGGGATGCTTGCATGGACAGGAGAAACAAAACCGAAGCTGTAAAAAGGAGTCCTTTCATCGATGAGATGGAAGGCTTTTTTTGTTCATATGCCCGTCTCTATGTGCATAAAGATAGAGTAGCGAGAGAAGGGAGAGTGGCATATGTGCTAAAGGTAGCTGTATTTGATGAAGAACACGAAAAAGATTTACAGAGCGAAATCAATCTATTTTTAAAAGGAATGGATGACGACCAAATCATTGACATCAAGTACAATGTAGCAGTGATCTGTGAGCAAGGAGGAGAACAGCTCTACTGTTTTTCTGCGCTTATTTTATATAAAAAATAACCGGCATTAAAAAAGGACCTGATTGAAGGGTCCTTTTTGATTAACTAGCGTCAATATATAAACGATGCTTCTTGCAGTGAACACATTGAAAGAGATAGCCTTGTAAGTCTCCTCCGTTAACGAGCCATTGCTTAAGGTTCTCTTTCGTTAATCCTCCACCACTACAAATGTCTTCGATGTCCTCTGAGAGCTCTTCCTCTAAATGCTCAATCTCTTTCCATCCAACATATTGGACAATCGCGCAAAAATCACCGCAATGGCTTAACCAATATTCCTGCTGCCATCCGCAATAACCAGGCGTTCTGAAGATGAGTTCATCTACATATTCTTGTTGATTGACATCATCACAACTCACATCGTCTTGAAACGATCCATTGTATTTTTTAGCGGCTGATCCATCTTTAATGCACCAAGGGCAGATTCCTTCTATATCTTCAACGGAATAAAATGGACCGTGATACACATATTCGCTTTCTTTTTCACAAACAGGACATGTCTTATGCTCTTTTTTGATCACGTTTAATGAAATTGGGTCTGGGTTGTACTTGAACGTAGGTAACGTCATATAAACCTCCATTATGTAGAAAAGTGAATGATTCATCACTATTTTATAGGTATCCGCAAGGTCATGACAATCTTAAATGATCTATATAGAAAAAAGCCGTTCGAATAACGGCTTTTTCTTCTTACGATTATGCTTTTTTTACTCTTGGACTTCGTGGTTTATTCACTTTGTTTGCTTGTTTGATTGTCCTTCGTTCATCATTTAATGATCTATATAGCGATACGATCATCAAAATGATGACAACGGAGAACGGCAAAGCTGCGAGTTTTGCTGTATTTTGCAAGGCTTCAAGTCCGCCTGAAAATAAAAGCACTGCAGCAACAGCTGATTGGATGATGCCCCAGCTGACTTTGACACTGCCAGAAGGGTTTAATGATCCGTAGGTTGTCTGCATTCCAAGCACAAATGTGGCTGAATCAGCGGAAGTGATAAAGAATACCGCAATTAAAATGAGTGCTAGAATTGATGTAACCATCGCCAGTGGATATTCATTTAGTACACCAAAGAGCATCGTTTCAGTGGAAAGACCTGCAACATCAACAATATTCTTTTGCTGTAAGTCCATGGCAGATACACCAAAAATGGAGAACCAAAGGAATACAAGGATAGAAGGAGCGACTAAGACACCAACTAAAAACTCCCGAATTGTCCGTCCGCGTGACACTCTTGCGATAAAGATTCCGACAAATGGTGCCCAAGAGATCCACCATGCCCAATAAAAGATCGTCCATCCATTAATCCATTCTCTCTTTTCAGGATCATTTGGAGATAACCGAAAGCTCATTTGAACGATGTTGGATAAGTATTGTCCAATCGAGTCAGTAAATGAATTTAAAATAAAAACAGTTGGACCTGCCAAAAGTAAGAAAAACATCAGAACAGCTGCTAATACCATGTTGATATTACTTAAATATTTAATCCCTTTTCCAATACCGCTTAGTGCAGATGCAAGGAAGAGCACCGTCACAATCGCAATAATGATCAATTGTGTGCTAAAAGCATTCGGAATTTGAAATAGGTAATTTAATCCACCATTGATTTGTGCTGCGCCTAATCCTAAGCTTGTTGCAACCCCAACTACTGTTGCAAATACAGCAATACAATCGATGGTTTTTCCGATCCATCCGTGAATTCTATCTCCTAAAACCGGCTGCAACGTCGCACTGATTAAGCCGGGTGCATCTTTTCTAAATTTAAAGTAAGCGATGCAAAGTGCAACAATGGCATAAATAGCCCATGCATGAAGCCCCCAGTGGAAAAAAGTATAACGAAGAGAATCGCGGAAGGCCTGTGCGGTTTCAGTCTCACCTGTTGGTGACTGAATGGCATAGTGGCTGATCGGTTCAGCTGCTCCGTAAAAAACAAGACCAATTCCCATACCGGCACTAAATAGCATAGCAAACCAAGAAAATAGACCAAATTCAGGCTCTTCGCCTGGCTTTCCTAGTGTAATTTTACCGATTGGGCTAAAAATAAAGAATAGACAAAAGCCGACTAGCAGTGATACCACTAATAAGTAATACCAACCAAAGTCATTTGTAATGTATGTTTGAATTTGATCCGTCACATTTTGCAGTGTTTCTGGAGAAAAGGCTCCCCATAGAACGGCAACAAATGTGATCGCAATCACAATCCAAAATACACTTGATACGTTTTTCACACCATCTCACTCTCCTGTTGTTCTACACGTTTAAGCAGAGGATTTTGTTTAATATCCCCGCTCTCAACTATTTTCAAACAAAAAGAGGCGAGTTTCTCACTCGTCCTCCATTTTACCGTAACATGTTTTCCTTCCATTTATCAACCATCGATATGTGAAGATGATTTTTCCTCAATTCGTTTGCGAAGACGGTAGACATATTCTTTTAAACAAACTGCGAAAATGGTAAATGCCAAAACAATGGCGACTTTTAACGGGGTAATCGACAGCTTCATGAAAACAGCGGCTGTCAAACTAATAACGACCGCAAGTACGATTGGAAGTGCGCGTCTGATCATTGATCTCTCTCCTTTACTTCTAGTGCAGCATTCATGCCAGCAAGTCTGCCTGTCACAAGTGCTGACGTGATATTGTAGCCGCCTGTGTAACCGTGTATGTCTAAAATTTCTCCGCAGAAATAAAGACCGGCCATTTTTTTAGATGCCATTTTTTTCGGTTCAATCTCTTTGACAGAAACGCCGCCTCCTGTGACAAACGCTTTGTCTAAGGATAACGTACCATTTGCATGAACGATGAAATGTTTACAATCATGGGCAAACGCGCGCAGTTTCTCCTTGGCGAGACCAGAAAATGTGTCTTGCGGATCAATGCCATTTCGTTCTAAAAGGAACAATAAATAGCGTTCCTGCATCCAAGACTTCAATACGTTTTTAATCGCTTTTTTTGGTTCGTCCTTTAGGTCACGATGAAGCTTTTGAAACAGTTCCTCGTCATGAAGCTTCGGATATAAGTCAATTTGCAGGCGGACTGTTGGCTGTTTTTTCAGCTCTTTGACAACAAATCCGCTGCATCTAAGAACAGCTGGGCCTGATAAACCAAAGTGAGTGAAGATCATATCCATGACATGTGTGACGACTGGTTTTCCTTTTTTATTTAGAACACTTACGGCCACACTTCTTAAAGAAAGCCCTTGAAGTACTTTTTCTTTAATAAATGGCTCATCTGATGTAACCGGTACTTCTGTTGGGAAGAGTTCTGTAATGGTATGACCAGCGGCATCTGCCCATGCATAGCCATCGCCAGTCGAGCCGGTATGCGGCACACTTTTCCCGCCAACGGCGATGACGACGGCCTCACTTGAAATTTTTTCATCATTATTTGTAACAATTCCAGCTACTTGTCCGTCTTGATACAGAACAGTTTTAATCTTTTCATTCGTTCGAATGGTGACATTCAGAGCGCGAAGTCTGTCTAAAAGGGCATCCACAACGGATTGCGCTTTGTTTGAGACAGGGAACATGCGTCCATGGTCTTCTTCTTTTAGTTCAATGCCTAGGTTTTCAAAAAATCTAATTATATCCTCGTTATTGAACTCAGAAAATGCACTATATAGAAAACGGCCGTTTCCGGGAATATGCTTGATGATTTCTTCTACTGGAAGGCGATTGGTGACGTTACAGCGTCCACCGCCAGAAATGGCCAACTTTCTGCCAAGTTTGTTTCCTTTGTCAATTAACAGAACAGATGCACCGTGCTCTGCTGATGCAATCGCGGCCATCAGTCCAGAAGGTCCACCGCCAATGACAATGACATCATAATGTTTCATGTTACATTCCTCTTTCTACTTTCAGTCATTTCTCTATTATAACGAAGATCGGGAAAGGCTGAAATATGAATTGATTGGTTTTGTGACTTCTGCATTGGAATTGTTACCTGTACGATGAAATGATGTGGTAAAATAGTTGAGTTGAATATTCATTAGAAAAATGGTGGTTAAGCGCATGTCTAATAAACTGCTTCGTGGTACGTTGGTTTTAACGATTGGGACGTATCTCTCTCGTATTCTTGGTATGATTTACTTAATTCCATTTAGCGCAATGGTTGGAGCTACTGGTGGTGCGCTATTCCAATATGGATACAATCAGTATACGATCTTTTTAAGTATTGCTACGCTTGGTTTTCCAACAGCGGTATCAAAATTTGTCTCCAAATATAATTCAATCGGCGATTATGAAACAACTAGAAAAATGTTCAGGGCGGGTATGTCGGTCATGCTTGTCACCGGTATTATCGCCTTTTCTCTTTTATATTTGAGCGCACCAATTTTTGCCAAGATTCAGCTTGGCGGATCGAATGAAACAGGCGGTTTGACCGTCGACCAAGTGGTATATGTGATTCGGATGGTGAGTTTAGGTCTTTTGGTTGTACCAATTATGAGTCTTGTGCGAGGGTTCTTCCAAGGACACTCCATGATGGGACCGACAGCTGTTTCCCAAGTCATCGAACAACTTGTCAGAATCATCTTCCTATTAACAGCGACGTTTATTATTTTAAAGGTGCTTGACGGCGGGCTTGTTATTGCTGTCGGATATGCAACATTTGCCGCGCTTATCGGCGCATTTGGCGGATTATTTACGCTTTATTTATATTGGCTGAAGCGGAAAGACCGTCTCCTGTCCATGCAGCCTAATATAGGTGCTCACTCTGAGTTGACTTATAAGCAAATGTTTACAGAGCTGTTTAGTTATGCAGCACCGTATGTGTTTGTTGGACTTGCGATTCCAATTTATTCTTATATCGATACAAATACAATTAATAGAGCCATGATTGCATCAGGACATCAGGATATTAGTACAGCGGTCCTGTCCATTGTGACGTTATATTTACCGAAGCTAGTCATGATCCCTGTGTCACTTGCAACAGCGTTTGGCTTAACATTGATTCCGACGATTACGGAATCATTTACAGCACGTAATTACAAACTGCTCAATCGGCAAATTGATCAAACGATGCAGGTCATTTTATTCTTCGTACTGCCTGCTTCATTTGGAATCTCTGCTTTGGCAGGACCGGTTTATTGGTTTTTCTATCCGTCTGTTCATCCTGAGATTGGGATCTCTATTTTGTTCTGGTATGCGCCTGTTGCGTTATTGTTTTCTTTATTCACCATTAACGCAGCGATTTTGCAGGGGATTAACAAACAAAAATTTGCCATTGTCAGTCTTTTGTTAGGGATCATCATTAAAACGGTCCTAAATATCCCGCTGATTAGCTTGCTGCAAGGAAATGGTTCTGTGCTTGCAACTGCACTGGGCTACAGTGCGTCGATCTTGTATATGTTCATCATGATTAAGCGCCATGCAGGCTATTCGTTCCGTAGGATTTTCAAACGTTTTATTCTCATAAGTATTTTAACAGCGATCATGGCTGTTGTAGCTTTCGGGACAAGCCAGCTCGTGAATCAATTGATTCCTTATGAAGGCGGAATTGTACAAGCTGGTATCGTGATTTTGATTTCGATGATCACTGGCGGCGGTGTGTATATGTTCTTATCTTACAAGGTTGGATTACTAGAGCGTATACTTGGCAACCGTTTGCCGACATTTTTAAGAAAAAAGAGTTAAGAAGGGTGGATATTCATGAGGCTTGATAAATTGCTTGCCAATAGTGGCTTTGGTTCAAGAAAAGATGTGAAGAAGCTGGTTAAGGCCCGGGCTGTCACAGTGAATGGGGAAGTGGCGAAGCAGGTAAAAGATCATGTTGATCCATCAAATGATGAAGTGCTCGTACACGGAGAGCGTGTAGAGTATAAAGAATTTATTTATTTAATGATGAACAAGCCAGATGGCGTCATTTCGGCAACGGAGGATATGCGTGATGAAACGGTTGTCGATTTACTCGAGCCGGAGGATATCGCAAGGGAGCCATTCCCTGTGGGGAGACTTGATAAGGATACAGTCGGTCTTCTCCTCCTCACAAATGATGGGCAGCTTGCTCATCAATTACTTTCTCCGAAAAAGCATGTCCCGAAAACGTATGAAGTTCATCTGAAATACCCTTTAGGAGATCAAGACATAGAGCGTCTCGAGCAGGGAGTTGTCATTTTAGATGATTATCATACAAAGCCGGCAAAGGTTGAGGTAGTTGCGAATGAAGACGAAGATACACGCATCCGTTTAACGATTACTGAAGGGAAATACCATCAAGTGAAGCTGATGGCGCAAGCGGTAGGCAATGAAGTGATCTTTTTAAAACGGTTGTCGATGGGACCTGTCTTATTAGATGAAGATCTAGCCCTCGGGGAGTACCGTGAGTTGACGGATGAAGAATTAGACAGCTTAATGAATCGTGAATAGAAAAAGAACCGGCATATCGCCGGTTCTTTTGTTATATGGAAAGTCATTATACGCTTAAGATGATATTTTTACTTTTTTTCTCGTTGTTTCCCATTTGCCCCTGCTTGGACTATGAACAAGATCGTTATAGGCAAGCACGTTTAAGTCTCTTTGAATGGTTCTAGGTGTGATCCCGAATTCATCAACCAGCTCTTGTGTCGTCACAAGACCTTTCTCTTGAATGAACATATAGACTGATTTAATTCGAGTCATCATACGGTTTGTTGAAGGTTTCAAAAAACCACTCCCTATCAATAAGATCGGATGGACTTGACTAACCACAACTTACTACACTAAAACTGCGAAATGAGGACATGCAACAATGGTAAATGTTCGTGTTTCTTATTATTTTACTCTATTATACACGATATTATGCATCTAGTTCCACCAAAAAGTCAACTTTACGTGTTTTTTAATTTGTCTTCATGAAATAAAATATGTTATATAACATGAATTGAATGCGGTTACAACCCAATAAACATATGGGGTATGACGAAGGATGTCTCTTTAGAAAAACAAAAATAAACAAAGGAAATTTACAAAATAAAAAAATGATATTTACAAAAAGACACATTTCTCATTTGAAATGTGCCTTTTTTGTTTCTGTTATCCTTCTAAGAAAAAGAGCTGAATGAAAAATAAGACGGCAAAGATGAGAACAAGGACATGCACTTCTTTCCATTTCCCTTTCGCCAATTTCACAAGTGGATATGAAATAAATCCGAGTGATATCCCTGTAGAGATACTAGATGTCAGCGGCATGGAGAGAATAACAAGAAAAGCAGGAAATGCTTCGTCAAGCTCGTTCCAGCGAATGCGTGACACTGAGTTCATCATCAAACAGCCGACAATGATTAAAACAGGTGATGTGATGGAAGGTAAGGAAGAAATGGCTTGAACGAGTGGGCCAAAAAACAATGCCGCAATAAATAGTGCAGCGACCGTTAAAGAAGTCAGTCCAGTTCTTCCTCCCGCAGCAACCCCTGAAGATGATTCAATATAAGCGGTGGTTGGGCTTGTTCCAAACATAGAGCCAACCGTCGTTGCAGCAGAGTCAGCGAGCAGGGCTCTACGCACTTTTGGCAGCTGGCCATTTTTCATTAATCCTGCTTGTTCCGCCACCCCGATCATCGTTCCCGTTGTATCAAAAATCGTGACAAGTAAGAATGAGAAGACAACTGCATATAAATGGTGAGAGAACACGTCACCAAAGGCAGCGATTGGATTTGTAATCAGCATCCCTTCAGGCAGTGCTGGGACGTCCATCAGCATTTTGGGAAAATGAAGCTGACCTGTCGCGAGCGCAATGAGTGTGGTCGCTAACATGCCAATAAACAGGGCTCCATTTACTTGAAGAACCATTAAAATAACTGAAATCATTAAACCAACGAGCGTTAAAATGACAACTGGTGAGTTTAAGTTGCCAAGCTTCACAAGATTCTCCGGGTCAGCTGCAATGATGCCAGACTGCCGGAGACCGATGAACGCAATGAAAAGCCCGATTCCTGCTGTGATCCCGTACTTTAAATTATCTGGAATCGCTTGAATCAGTTGTTTTCTAAGGGATGTTAACGATAAAATAATAAAGAGTATACCAGCAACAAATACCGCACTGAACGCCGTTTGATAGCTGATGCCGCCACCGCCGACAACTGTAAAGGTGAAATAAACATTCAGTCCCATGCCTGGTGCAATGGCAATCGGATAGTTTGCAAATAGCGCCATCCAGAGCGTACCGACGACAGCAGCGATAATTGTTGCAGTAAAGACTTGGTCAAAAGGAATGCCTGCTTTTGAAAGAATTCCAGGGTTGACGGCTACAATATATACCATAGTAAAGAATGTCGTCATACCAGCGATTAATTCTTTCTTTATGTTGGTTTGGTTTTCTTTTAACTGAAACATAAAATCCTCCATTTACGAACATTATTACAAAACAATTAATATAATATTCGTTTTAAGGGTGGATTGCAACCTTTTTTCAAGGAGGAATAGAAAAATGAACTGGGAAGCTGAAGTTATACGAAAAAAAGAAGATCTGATTAAGGATACACAATCTTTTTTGCAAATTGAAAGTGTCCTTGATGAAGAAGGTGGGAAAGAAGGGAAGCCGTTCGGTGAAAAAGTGGATGAGGCCCTTCAGTATATGCTGAAAAAAGGGGAAGACGAAGGCTTCACAGTAAAGAATGTCGATGGCTATGCAGGTCATATTGAATATGGACAAGGCGAAGACATTGTAGGTGTGCTATGCCATGTAGACGTTGTGCCTGCTGGTGACGGCTGGACAACCCCGCCATTTTCAGCGGATATAAGAGAAAATAGAATCTTTGCAAGAGGGGCCATTGATGATAAAGGCCCAACCATGGCCGCTTTCTATGCGCTTAAGATTTTAAAAGATACGGGCATTCAATTATCGAAAAAAATTCGAATGATCATTGGAACAGATGAAGAAAGCGATTGGCGCTGTGTGGAACATTATTTCAAGCACGAAGCGATGCCGCAAATTGGCTTTGCGCCAGATGCCGATTTTCCGATTATTCATGCTGAAAAAGGAATTATTGATGCCATTGTGTCATTTACATATCAACAAACAGAGGACAATAAGCGCTATACACTCAAGCAATTCACATCAGGGATGAGGCTCAATATGGTGCCAGATGAGGCAATTGCCACTGTGACAGCTGCACAGGAACATGACGCAGAAGCGTTAAAAGCCGCTTTTGAAGCCTATCTCGCTGAAAATCAATTATCCGGTGTGGCAAAGAACACAGCGGATGGACTGCATTTCACATTAAAAGGTGTATCAGTCCATGCAATGGAGCCGGCGCATGGCATCAATGCGGGCATTCATATGGCGAATTTCTTATGTGAGCATGAATTAGATGAACAAGGGCTTGCCTTTACATCACAAATAAAGTCTTTATTTGATCAGGACACACGAGGACAAAAGCTAGGAATTGCTTGTAATGATGACATTAGCGGCGACTTAACCTTGAATGTTGGAACAATCCGCTATACGCAAAACGAGGAAGCGAAACTTGGCTTAAACGTCCGTTATCCCGTGACAGCAGACGGCAAGGACGTCAAAAAAGGGATTGAAAGCATCAAAGGGGCGTCCATTGAGAAATTTGATGACAGCCCTCCGCATCACGTCGCAAAAGATCATCCACTTGTGAAAACATTGCAGCGGGTATATGAGGAACAAACTGGAGACCCAGCAACTCTGATTGCTATTGGGGGAGGAACATATGCGAGATCTTTAGAAGCAGGAGTTGCCTTTGGCCCTCTATTCCCTGGCAGACCAGATTGCGCCCATCAAAAGGATGAATATATCGAAATCGATGACTTACTAAGAGCAACAGCTCTATATGCACAAGCTATGTATGAATTGGCAAAATAAAAAAGGGAAAGAGAAGAGGGGATTCACAGTGAAAAAAATGTTCTTATGCTCTTCATTCAAAGACAGCTATTCTCTCTTGTCTGACTTTGCGGGTGAATCATTAAAAGGAAAAAGCGTGACGTTTATTCCAACAGCTAGTGCTGTGGAAGAAGTAACGCACTATGTGGAGGCAGCAAAAGAGGCCTTTCATCAATTAGAGATGCAAATAGAGACTGTTCAGATGGCTGAGCAGACTGCCCAAGAGATCACACATATGATCGAACGAAATGATGTCATCTACGTATCAGGAGGCAATACTTTTTATTTGTTGCAGGAATTAAGAAAGCATCGCCTCGATCACGTCTTGAAGGAAGAAATCAACAAAGGCAAGTTGTACATTGGAGAATCGGCAGGGAGTATCATCATGGCACCAAGCATTGAATATATTTCACTGATGGATGATCAGGAGAAGGCGCCGGAGCTGCCAGCATTTCAAGGGATCAATGAAATCAGCAATTATCCGGTACCACATATGCACCATGCCTATTTAGGTGAAGCCGCGCAGCAAATGATCGAGCAGTATCAGCATACGCTCGCTTTATGTCCGCTCACTGATGAACAGGTTTTACTCGTTACAGGTGAGCAGGCTGAGGTGAAGTCGGTCAAATAGACGTGACCGTGAAACGAAGAAAAAGGAACAGGGACTCATCCCCTGTTCCTTTTTTAATCTTGAAAAACATCACTTGATAAATATCGTTCTCCCGTATCTGCTGTCATACAGATGACGATAGAATCCTTAGGCATTTGTTTGGCTGTTTCAATGGCAGCATAGCAAGCTGCGCCAGATGATGGACCAACTAAAATTCCTTCAAGACAGGCAAGCTGCCGTGTGATGTGGTACGCATCTTCATCGCTCACTTGCACAATCTCATCATAGACATGCTCATTTAAAATAGTTGGGATAAATCCTGGACTTGTGCCAACGAGCTTATGTTTGCCAGGTTTCCCGCCAGATAAGACTGGAGATCCCTTCGGTTCTGCCACACGTATGGTCAAGCCGGGGAATGCCTTTTTTAATTCCTCACCAGTGCCTGTAATGGTTCCACCCGTTCCAGCTGTTGCGACAAAGGCAGCAAGAGGATGTCCAAGTTGCTTCACAGCTTCCATGATTTCTATAGCTGTTGTTCCTCTATGAGCATCGGGGTTCGCCCCATTGTCAAATTGCATGGGAATAAAGCTTTGAGGAATTTGAGCAGCCAGTTCTTCTGCCTTGCGAATACAGCCTGGCATTTTTTCTTCTCCTGGGGTTAAGACGACCTGTGCACCGTATGCCTTTAAAATATTGATTCTTTCCTTTGTCATCGTATCAGGCATGACAAGTATAGCTTTGTAGCCTCTTGCTGCGGCGTTCATTGCTAAACCAATCCCTGTATTTCCGCTCGTTGGTTCAATAATGGTCGCCCCTTTTGTGAGCTTCCCCTGTTTTTCTGCCTCGACGATCATATTGTAAGCAGCACGATCCTTCACACTTCCACTAGGATTAAATGATTCAAGCTTTAAATAAACAGCCGCCGCATTGTCTGGCTGAAGACGCTGTAATTTTACAAGTGGTGTATCGCCAATTAGTTCTCCAATATTTTGTGCAACCTTCATCATGTGACACCCTTTCTTCTCATTCCGCATTTCTTTAGTTATACTATCATCAATGGGGATTCGTAAAGTTTGTTAAAAAAGGAAAGGTGATATGATGTCAGAAAGTCGTCATTATTTTATCGGGATTCACATCCCTGAACAACTTGCGCATCAAATCAAAACAGACATCGATCAAAGGAGTGGACTGTCATTTCAAAAATGGACAGCACCAAGTGATTATCATGTAACCCTTGTATTTTTAGGCGCCATTCCAAAAGAGCGTTTGGAAAAGATCATTCAGCTGCTTGAAAACCTTTCAAATGAAGCACCTGCATTTCCGCTAGAGCTGAATGAGTTAGGGCAGTTTGGTACGAAGGAGCGTCCGAGAGTCTTTTTTGCAAAGCCGAGTGAAAGCAAGCCGCTCATGCACGTAAGAGAAAAGGTGAAAGAATCCGTATTGTCAGCAGGTCATCCTGTGGAAAAGAGACCCTTTCATCCGCATATGACGATTGCGCGCAAATGGAATGCGGATCAGCCTTATGAAGAACAAGCGCCTTTACGTAAAGAGCCCTATATGATGGAGGTTTCTAGTATTGCTTTATTTGAAATACGTCCGAAAGAAACCCCGCGTTATCACGCAATCAAACAATTTACACTACATAAATAAATGATTCTAGAAGTTGGAGTGAGCAGCAGATGGCGCAAATTATCAAAATCCAAGATTATATATCACGATATGAACAAGACCCTCATCACTACATCAATCAATTTATTCGATTGAAAAAACAAAGATGGGACGAGTTGAAAAAGGCTTCTAAAGAGCAGGCGCAACATCAGTTTGCACAAATCTCTGAACAAATGCCTGAACAAGTGGAAGAAAAGAGAAAGAAATTCTCCTTAAAGAGAAAGCAAAAAGAAGCCGATATGAAAAAGGAACGGGACCTGAGTCTTTTTAACGAGCCAACTGATATAGAGCAAGGTGTCTTCAGAAACGTCCCTACCGAAGAAACGAAGCTGATTCACTTTTTTAAGGATCATCTATATGATGTTCAAATAAAATGGGCCAGCTCGACGCTATCTCACATTTCAACCGTATCCCATCACATTCGGTATGATGAAAAGCTGCGTATGCTTGCAAGGCAGCTTCCAGATTCTTATTTTGTGATGTACAAGCCGGTGCTGCTCATTCAAAAAGCTGAGATGGAATTATGCCCCGTGCTCATTACGCCGCTGGAAGTGATCTGTTTATCCTTCTTAGAGGCAGAGCCAGACAGCGTATACATCGGATCAAAGGAACGTTTTTGGGAAAAACGGGCGACGGGGAAAGCAGTCCAGTCCGTCTTGAACCCTTGCTCAAGCCTTCTGCGCTCTGGAACCGTGGTGTCAAAGATTTTACAGCAAAGTGGTGTGGACCTTCCTGTGAAAAAGATCCTGATCAGCCGAACCTCTTATATTGACTTACCTGAAGTGCCATACGGGATGGAGGTTGTCGATAAGAAAAAGGCTGAGGAATGGTTTGAAAAGCAGCGGAAAAATACGGCGCCGACAAAGCATCAGCAATTTAAGGCGACAAAGGCATTGCTTGCTCATGGTGAATCAGACAGTAGAAGAAGGCAGGAATGGCTCGATTAAAGGCATGATGGAAGGTCGCGTAAAATGAGACCTGAGTGGAGCTAATATATGAATGAATGGTACTTTATCGTCAATCCAGCAGCAGGACATGGAAAAGGACTCCGCATTTGGAGGAGCATAGAGAAAGAATTACAAAAGGTAGAGATCTCATACCGGTCGTTTCTCACTCAGCATGAAGGCCATGCAGAAGTATTGGCGAGACAGATTAGCGCTATGCAAGATGACAGGCTAAAGCGCCTGATCATTATTGGCGGTGACGGCACCATTCATGAAGTACTGAATGGCTTAAAAGAAATTGATCATGTGCAGCTGAGTTTTGTCCCCGCTGGCCACTGGAATGACGCAGCGAAGGGGCTCGGCATCCATCGTCATGATGTGTTAAAAGAAGTGAGAAAACAAAAGAGAATGCTCACCAAAACATTTTCTCTCGGTTCCTTTCAGGATCATGCAGAAAGCCCGCAATCTGTTCTCTTTCTCAATCATATTGGTGCTGGGTTTGACGCGCATGTCTTGAGGAAAACGGTGCATTTCAGAGGAAAAAAGTGGCTGAAGCGACTCAAACTTGGGTTTATCATCTACCCGCTGTCATTTCTCCATTCTTTATGGTCATTTAAGCCGTTCGATCTTGCTCTTTTTATTGAAAAGGAGAAGAAAGTCTTTCGCCAAGTGTGGTTTGTGATCGTATGCAATCATCCGTATTATGGCGGAGGGCTGGAAGCAGCGCCAGAAGCAAGTGCGAGGCAGCCAGGCTTTCAAACGATCGTAGTCACGGATTTGAATCCATTCAAAGTCCTCTTGTTTCTAAGTGCGATGGTGTTTCGAAAGCACCTGACGATGAAGGGAGTCACCCTGTTTCAGCATGAGGAAGCATACTTGGAGGCAGATGAAAAAATCTTATTTCACGCAGACGGTGAAGTGATCGGCGCAACCCCTGTCTTTGTGAAGGCTAGTGAACGAACCTTAAAATTACGTGCTTAAATGACTGCCGGCGTATGCGCCAGCAAAAGAATCATGAAAAAAGCCTTCCTTTTCATAAGGTTCTTGTCCTGATTTTTTAGTTTTGCTTGACGAGTATAAGAAGGTAGCGATAAAATCTATAGGACGGCTATTGTTTAGCATCTCATTCTCAATAGCTGTCCTTTTTGTTTTTATGATCATATAAATAAAAAAAGAAACAGCCAATTGACCTTCAATCGGCTGAATTTTGTCGACTAAAAAAGCATGATTTAAAATATTTTAAGAAATGATGGGTTGAAAATTGATATGAACTGGTTGGGACAAATATTAGGTAGCGAATGGCACATCTCTCCCGCTGGAGGCGCTACGGGAGATGCGTACTTCGCAACACACAATGACCAAAAGTTATTTTTAAAACGCAATACGTCACCGTTTCTTGCGGTTTTGTCAGCTGAAGGCATTGTGCCGAAGCTTGTCTGGACAAAACGGATGGAAAATGGGGATGTCATTACTGCGCAGCACTGGCTGAGCGGCAGGGAGCTGAAGCCAAAGGACATGAATGATCGTCCTGTTGCGGAGCAGCTCAGAAAAATTCATACATCTAAAGAGTTGCTCGATATGCTGAAACGATTAGAAAAGCACTCGCTTGACCCAGAATCCATTCTGATGCATCTCAAGCAGTCCATCTTAAAAGAGCAGATTGAATCACATGACATCTCGCGTGCTATCCAGTATTTAGAGAAGCATGTGGGGGCTGTCCATTTTGAGGATAAGGTCGTATGCCATTGTGACCTCAATCATAATAATTGGCTGCTGACAGATGAAAACCAGCTCTTTTTGATCGATTGGGATGGGGCAATGATTGCAGACCCTGCAATTGATCTTGGACCGCTTTTATATCATTATGTTGATGAAGAGAACTGGGAAAGCTGGCTCTCTATGTACGGCGCCCCGCTGACGGACAATTTGCGGAAACGCATGGCGTGGTACGTGCTCGCTGAAACCGTATCGTTTGTCGTTTGGCATAAAAGAAAAGGAAATGAAAAGGCGCAAAAAGAAGTGCAAGCGGAGCTAAACGCACTGCTAAAACGGTTAAACATCCATTAAGACAGTGGAATGTTTTCGACCCACTCAGACAGATGAGATTGATGCTCCTCGATATGTGCATCAATTGAGCTGACAGAGGTGCCCTTTTGGCTGTAATCATAAATATCTGTTAACAGCTGTCGAACATCAGCATCAAGATCCTCTTTCGCCAGCATTAATTGAATCACGCGTCCCACCTGTTCATATTCTGCAACAGTACCACAGCAATCCAGCTGGTGATCGGTTAAGATATCTTTGATTAATTGAAGCTGATGTTGGCGGTTTAATCCCATACATATGCTCCTTTCTTGCGTGTCGTTTATGTGGTTAAACTGTGCATCTAGCGCCCAATTTATACATGCGGCAGACCAGCTCAAATAGAGGCTGGTCTTTTTCATATGTGCATATGAGATGCTGTCTTGCGGGTCTTTATGTTTCATGGTATCTTGATAAAATGTAAAGAAAATAGAGGTGTATCAAATTGAGAATGCGACATAAACCATGGGCGGATGATTACTTAGCTGAAAATGCTCATATTGCTCTAGCAAACCCTGAACAGTATAAAGGGAAATGGCATGAGCTGTTTGGAAATGATCATCCAATCCATATTGAAGTTGGGACAGGAAAAGGGAGCTTTATTGCTGGAATGGGCAAGCTTCATCCTGATATCAACTATATTGGCATTGAATTATTTAAAAGTGTCATTGTGACAGCAGTAGATAAAATCAAAGAGACAGATGTTGATAACGTGAAGCTTTTGAACATCAACGCTGAGACACTGACAGATGTGTTTGCGGAAAATGAAATTGATCGAGTATATTTAAATTTCTCTGATCCGTGGCCTAAAGCAAGACACGAAAAGCGCAGATTGACCTTTAAAGCCTTTTTAGAGCGATATGAACATATTCTCCGTCCAGGCGGTGAATTACATTTCAAAACAGATAACCGCGGGTTATTTGAATATTCCTTAAAAAGCTTTTCTGCTTACGGACTGCTTTTAACGTATGTAAGCCTTGATTTACATGAGGATGATCTAGAAGGAAATGTGATGACCGAATATGAAGAGAAATTCTCTTCTATGGGACAACCCATCTATCGATCAGAAGTGAAATTCCCAGAATAACCTATGAATAAAGCTGGCTGCATTGGATCATTGCAGTCAGCTTTTTTTAATGAAAAGATTGGTGCATGCGATTTTTGGCTGTATTTGCTACGATAGAAAAAGGAGGGATGACAGCAATGGAGACAATGAAAATAGGCGAAATGGAACTGTTCTGGTTAAACGGGGGAGATACTCACATGGACGGCGGTGCGATGTTCGGTGTGGTGCCAAAGCCGTTATGGTCAAAAAAATATCCAGTAAACGATCGCAATCAAATTGAATTACGGTGTGATCCAATGCTTATCCGGTGGAATGGTCTTCATCTATTAGTGGATTCCGGCATCGGATCAGGGAAGCTGACGGATAAACAAAAACGCAATTACGGCGTGACAGAGGAGACCAAAATGGAAGAATCGCTTGCGGCTCTCGGTCTACGCCCATCAGACATTGATTACGTATTAATGACTCATCTGCACTTCGATCATGCCAGCGGGTTAACAAAACGTGAGGGCGATCAGCTCGTGTCTGTTTTTCAACAGGCAAAAATCATCACATCCAAAATCGAATGGGATGAAATGAGAGCGCCGAACATTCGCTCAAGAAATACATATTGGAAAGAAAACTGGGAGCCTGTAGCAGATCAAGTGGTCACATTTGAAGAAAGCATCGAAGTGACAAAAGGCATCGAGCTGCATCACACAGGCGGTCATAGCAATGGACACAGCATCTTAACGCTCACAAGTCAGGGAGAAACAGCGATTCATTTAGCTGATATCATGCCAACACACGCTCATAAAAATCCACTCTGGGTGCTGGCATATGACGATTATCCGATGACCTCGATTCCTGCTAAACAAAAGTGGCAAGCATTCGCAGAAGAACAAAATGCATGGTACTTGTTTTATCATGATGCCATTTACCGCGCTGTGAAGTGGGATGAAGACGGGCAAATCACACATGAAGTCAAAAGAGAAACAGGAAGATAAAAGATCATCTGTATGTTTTTTTCGCCTTTCACACAAAATAACGACAAAATGAACTTGTGAAAGGAAGAGTGCAGGTGAACCAATTTTATCGTGTACAGGGTGATGTCATCGAGACACCATTAAGAGGGATGGAAGTCATGTCTGTCCCTTATCTAAACAAAGGCGTTGCATTTACAAAGGAAGAACGGGAAGAGCTTGGTTTAAAGGGATTTCTCCCGCCTAAGGTTTTAACGTTAGAAGACCAGGCAAAGCGTGCATATGAGCAGTTCAAAGCACAGCCAGATGAGCTTGGGAAAAATGTCTATTTAACATCTCTTCATGACAGAAACGAAGTGCTCTTTTATAAATTATTAAATGAACATTTGGCTGAAATGCTTCCGATCGTATACACCCCGACCGTAGGAACGGCCATTCAGCGTTATAGCCATGAGTATAGAAAGCCCAGAGGACTTTATTTATCCATTGATGACCTAGAAGGTATGGAAGAGATTTTCGCTTCCTACGGTGTAGATGAATCGATTGATTTAATCGTGGCCACGGATGCAGAGGGCATATTAGGCATCGGAGACTGGGGCGTTGGCGGAATAGCGATTTCAGTTGGGAAATTGGCTGTCTATACAGCGGCAGCAGGTATTGACCCAAGCCGCGTGCTGGCAGTAGTGCTTGATGCCGGGACGAATCAAGAAAGTCTCTTGAATGATCCGCTTTATGTCGGAAATCAGCACTCTCGCGTTCGAGGCGAACGCTACGATCAGTTCATTGATCAATATGTAGAGCTTGCCCGTGCCACCTTTCCAAATGCGCTCCTTCACTGGGAAGACTTTGGTACAAAGAATGCCCGCGCCATTTTAGAAAAATATAAGGACCGTATTTGTACATTTAATGATGATATTCAAGGAACTGGAGCAGTTTCGCTTGCTGCGGTTTTGGCATGTGTAAAAGCATCGAAGGTCCCGCTGAAGGATCATCGAATTGTCATCTTTGGAGCGGGTACGGCAGGTATTGGCATAGCAGAGCAAATCCGTGATGCCATCGTAAGAGACGGTGTCAAAGAAGAGGAATCTTATGATCATTTCTGGTGTATTGATAAAACGGGATTACTGACAGATGATTCGGCCGACATTCAGCCATTCCAAAAGCCGTATGCAAGACGTTCTGACGAAGTAAAGGATTATGCCCGTAATGGTCCAAAGCATTCCATTGATTTGTTAGAGGTCGTCAAGCAGGCAAAACCAACCATTTTAATTGGTACCTCGACAGTAGGAGGGGCATTTACAGAGGAAATTGTGAAAGAAATGGCGTCACACGTCGAGCGCCCAGCGATTTTACCGATGTCTAATCCGACACCTCTTTCAGAAGCAAAGCCGGAGGATCTGATCGAGTGGACAGAAGGACGTGCGCTTGTGACAACGGGAAGTCCATTTGATCCCGTGGAATACAATGGGGTCACATATGAAATTGGGCAGGCAAATAATGCCCTTGTTTTTCCAGGTCTTGGTCTTGGAACGATTGTGTCTAAAGCCCGTCTGATGACAAATAGCATGTTTGTTGCGAGTGCTGAAGCCATTGCCAGCATGGTCAATGTCGGAAAACCTGGTGCGGCGATGCTGCCAAGTGTCGATCAGCTTCGAACGGTTTCAGCCACAGTGGCTGTCCGTGTGGCGCAAGCGGCGATTGACGAAGGGATTGCCGAAGAATCGCCAGATGATCTCATACAGACTGTGCAAGACGCCATGTGGCACCCTGTATACAAAAAAATCAAAGCCATATAAAATAAAAAAGAAGCTTCGCAAGGACACGCCTTTGCGAAGCTTTCTTTATCAAGCAACAGAATCAATGACATCAACGATCATGCCTGTTTTTGCATCAATCATGACTTCGTACTGTTCAAGCTCGCCAAAGGCAGAGCGTGTAATGCCAGATTTGTACACATCAACTGTTTCACCATTTACGGTATACGGCTCTGGTACCGTATAGATCCAAGAGCCATCGATCGGACCGCGCTGTTTAAAAGCAGATTTCACAATTTTTAACGCTTTTTCAGACGAGATATACGTAGGGAAAAATACTTTCTTTGCAATCATTGCAGCGGCTACGCCAATACTCGCACCAATCAGAACATGTTTTAACTTCAACGTGCTGCACCTCCGTATTGCTGTTTTTTCCATTATACAAAACTTGTCCATTGATGTTAAGAAATCCGAATACTTGAGAGCATATTCAAAATTTCTGGACAGATACTTGGAAAACCGAAAGAATTCTTATAGTATAAAGTGAGTGTTATTTTTATAGGAATATATATGGTCATTACATAGAAACGAGGTAAATCGTAGAATGAACGAAGAAACATTGTCGCTTTTCCGAAATTTAACAGAATTACAAGGAACTCCAGGTAATGAGCACCATGTGCGTGCTTTTATGAAAAAGGAACTTGAGAAATATTCCGATGAACTCATTCAGGATCGTCTTGGCGGAGTGTTTGGCGTACGTAAGGGTCCAGAAAAGGCACCAAACATCATGGTGGCTGGTCATATGGATGAAGTGGGCTTCATGGTATCATCGATTACGAAAAACGGGATGATTCGTTTTCAAACACTTGGTGGCTGGTGGAGTCAAGTCATGCTGGCTCAGCGTGTGGATGTTCATACCGATCATGGGCCAATTCCTGGTGTCGTGTCTAGTACACCTCCTCACCTTCTGACACCAGAACAAAAAAGCAAACCTGTGAAGCCGTCAGATATGCTGATTGATATTGGTGCAGATAGCGAAGAAGAGGCAAAAGAGCTTGGCATTCGCCCAGGACAGCAAATCGTCCCTGCAACGGTCTTTACCCCAATGGCGAATCCAAAAAAGATCTTAGCAAAGGCTTGGGATAACCGCTATGGCTGCGGACTTGCAATTGAATTATTAAAAGAATTAAAAGACGAAACCCTTTCATGTCAGCTGTATTCAGGTGCAACAGTTCAGGAAGAAGTAGGGCTTAGAGGTGCAGAAGTAGCAGCCAATATGATTCAGCCGGACCTATTCTTTGCTTTAGATGCGAGTCCTGCAAATGATGTAACGGGTGACAAAACACAATTCGGCCAGCTTGGAAAAGGTGCACTTCTTCGTATTTTTGATCGAACGATGATTACGCACCGTGGCATGAGAGACTTTGTGCTCGATACGGCTGAAACAAATAACATTCCATACCAATACTTCGTATCACCAGGTGGTACTGATGCTGGACGTGTTCATATTTCGAATAAAGGTGTGCCATCTGCAGTTATTGGCGTTTGTGCGCGCTATATTCATACAAGTCATTCTGTCTTACATGTGGATGATTACGCTGCGGCAAAAGAGCTAATTGTTCGTCTTGTTAAAAGCTGTGATCAAAGCACGGTGGATTCTATTTATCAACAGGTGTAAACGTCATAGAAAAGGCTGCCTCTTCAATGAGGGCAGCCTTCAGCGTGTAGACAAACCCTCGCATTCTTTGTCAGTCCTGCGTGCCGATGCTCACGAATGTCAAATTCGCTCCGCTCCGGTACTCGTCCTTCCTAGACTGCAAAGGTTTTCTATCACGCTGAAAAGGAGACAAAGGGCTAAAATAAAGGTCATTTTAGCCCTTTGTCAACAGTGTAAAGGCTGCCTCTTCAATGAAGGCAGCCTTCTTTCTTATTGCTGTTCAAACACGTAAGATAACGCCTTGATCGCTTGATTCACTGTTTCCACAGTGATATTTGCTTTGTTTGATAGTTCCTTTAATGGATGGTGTAGTTCCTTTGGACGGATCAAAATAAGAGGTTTTCCTTTGGCGATGGCAGAAGATGCATCCATTGCAGTGTTCCACTGTTTATATTTCTCTCCGAAGCGTGCAATGACAACATCTGCTTTATTCAATAAAATCTCAGTGCGGAAATTGTTCAAATCAGAAGCAGCATCGTCTTTTAAAATGGCATTTGGTTGCTCGCCTAAAATGTCTTCACCAATGTTGTCCGAGCGGTCATGATTCTCCATTGGACCAACAAATGTCACAGGTAACTTCAAAGATTGGCTTTTCTCCTTGATTTCATCACGCCACTGGCTATGAATTTCTCCAGCTAAATAGACGATTAATTGCATAACGATCTCCTCCTTGTGCACAAACTTAGTAAAGGTTTGCCCTGTTTCTTTTCATGTTACACAAGAAGTGCTTGATAAAGCAAAAAAAATATGATTATGATATTCATGGTAGAGACTATTTTTCATCGTAAGAATACTACATATAATGGGAAGGACAGGCCTCTTCGTCTTTCCTATGAGAAAGCGGGAAGACGACGTTGATGACTTATTTGAAAAGAAAGGGTATTTCCTTTTCGCCAAAGGTGTATTTCATTGATGCACTCTCTTATATGGCTTTAGGTCTATTTGCAACATTAGTGGTAGGGCTTATCTTAAAAACAGCAGGCGGCCTGTTATCACTTCCACTCATTATCAAAATGGGAACACTCGCCATGGGGCTTATGGGACCAGCGATCGGCGTAGCGGTTGCGTATCGCTTAAATGCATCTCCTCTGATCATTTTTGCAAGTGTGGTCTCAGGTGCCGCAGGAGCAGAGCTTGGAGGACCTGCTGGAAGCTTTGTGGCAGCATTAATTGGTGTAGAATTAGCTAAACTTGTTAGTGGAGAGACAAGAATTGATATTATCCTAACGCCGCTTGTCACCATTATGACGGGCTTTTTCACCGCCGCTTTGATCGGGCCTGGGATTGAAGGTATGATGACAGGTCTAGGCAGGCTCATCATGTGGGGAACAGACCAAAGTCCGCTGATCATGGGTATGCTAGTGGCGACCATTGTTGGACTTGCCCTCAGCTCACCGATCTCTAGTGCTGCGCTTGCGCTGATGCTTGATTTAAGCGGGACAGCGGCGGGTGCTGCAACGATCGGCTGCTGCGCTCAAATGGTTGGCTTTGCCGCTGCAGGCTTTAGAGAAAATCGCTTTGGCGGTCTTGCGGCTGTCGGCATTGGGACGTCAAAACTGCAGCTGCCGAATATTGTGAAAAACCCCCTCATCCTTATTCCGCCGACGATTGCGGGCCTTATTCTTGCGCCAATTGGTATTATTGGCTTTGGGATGGTCAATAATGCGGCAGGGGCGGGTATGGGAACGAGCGGTCTTGTTGGACAACTGATGACGCTGACAGTCATGGGGTTTCATCCATCCGTACTACTCGCGATTGCTCTCTTGCATATTGTTGGTCCGGCAGTGATTAGTTTGGTAGTATCAGAATGGATGAGAAAGAAAGGCTATATACAATTCGGAGATTTAACCATACAAACTGGAGGAATGAAACATGAAAAAAATTGAATCAAACGAAGAATTACAAAAAGTAATTCAACAAGACTTAACGGTATTACTATTCTCAGCTGACTGGTGCCCTGACTGTACATTTATTGAACCATTCTTACCAGAACTTGAAGCAAACTACCCAGAATTTGAATACTTCTATGTCGATAGAGATCAGTTCATTGACACTTGTGCAGAGTGGGAAATTTACGGCATTCCAAGCTTTTTAGTCTTTAAAAACGGACAAGAGATCAACCGCTTTGTCAGCAAAGATCGTAAGACGAAGGAAGAGATTGAAGCATTTTTAACAGATTCTCTTTCTAAATAACGAAAGGAGAGTCTAAAACCATGGCAAAAATGACATCAAGACAGCTTGCGAACGAACTCAAAAGCCGTCTGACGAGTGACAGCTGGTCACACCAGTTTGACCGGGAAAAAGATACGCTACGTATCGAAGATAAACAAACAGGTAAGGGCATCACGCTTGAGCTTCCACCAATTATTGCGAAGTGGGAAGTAAAGCCTGATGAAACACTGGATGAGATCGTTTACTATGTGAAAGAGGCGCTAAGCGCGATGAAAGGCGAAGCGCAGCACATATCTGGTAAAGAAAAGCAAATCTATCCGGTCATTCGTTCAACTTCCTTTCCTGAGACATCAAGTGACGAGATTCCGCTTGTTTTTGATGAGCATACAGCTGAAACAAGAATCTACTATGCGCTTGACCTTGGAAGTACCTACAGATTAATTGATGAAAAGATGCTTCAAAAGGAAAATTGGACAAAAGAGCGAATCAGGGAAACCGCAAGCTTTAACGTCCGCTCACTTGAAACCGTGGTGAAAATGGATGAAGTCGCAGGCAATCGTTTTTATTTCTTCCGTGCGAACGACGGATATGATGCAAGCAGACTTTTAAATGAATCGATTTTACAAGAATACGCGCAAAAAATAGAGGGGCAGATGGCCATATCTGTTCCCCATCAAGATGTATTCATCATTGCAGATATTCGCAATGATTCAGGCTACGATATTTTAGGGCAAATGTCGATGAGCTTCTTCGCTAGCGGGACGGTTCCAATTACTGCATTGTCATTTTTATATGATGAGGGCAAGCTCGAACCAATCTTTATTCTTGCGAAAAGCAGACCAAAACAGTAGTAGAAGGGAATTTTGAAGAATGAATGCTTTTTATAATGCAGAAGGTGTAGGAGACACACTTCTTATTTCATTGAAAGATGTGACAAGAGAAGAAGTAGGTCATGAAACGTTTGGGGATGTTGTAAGAATCTTCAATCAAGAGACAAAAGAAACAACAGGCTTTAATATCTTCAACGCATCCACTTACATGAAAATTGAAGAAAACGGATCTGTACCGCTTTCTGAAACGCTTGTTCAAGATATCAATGAAATTTTAAACCGCAACGGTGTCAGTGAAACGTTGACTGTCGATCTATCGCCAAAATTTGTTGTCGGCTATGTGAAAGAAAAGGAAAAGCATCCTAATGCAGATAAATTAAACATTTGCCAAGTAGATGTTGGCGAAGAAACATTACAAATCGTGTGCGGTGCACCAAACGTCGATCAAGGTCAATATGTCGTTGTTGCCAAGGTCGGTGCAGTGATGCCAAGCGGTTTGATCATCAAAGATGCTGAACTAAGAGGTGTGCCATCAAGCGGAATGATTTGTTCAGCAAAAGAATTAGATCTTCCGGATGCGCCTGCTGAAAAAGGGATCCTTGTTCTAGAAGGAAGCCACCAGGCTGGCGAACCCTTTGAAGCTTAACCTCCCATAAACGGGCACTGATGAGCGAAGAATGTGTTATACGAAAAGTCACTAAGTACGTACTTAGTGACTTTTTTTCATCTACATACAGCCTGAACAGCAAAAGCGGCACTTTTCTCGCTTTTCTGCATGAAAAAGCAGTGGTATACTAAAAATCGCCCAAGAAAACGTAAGGGGAGTTAAAGTGAGTGATAAACGATGAGTTGGATAGATAAATTTTTTAGTGTGTTTTTAGGAGATGAAAAGAAAGAAGAAGCTGAGAGACCGCATGAAGGTCCGGCTGCGCCAAAGCAGGCAGCTTTTGAACAGCATAAAGAATATAAAAAAATGGAAGATACGAAAGTCTATTATGAATATCCGAAAGGCAACTTCCGCTTTCCTCTTGTTCCAGATGAACCCGCTCGTGACGGAGTGAAGCAGCAGGAGAGAAGGCACACGAGACCCAGTCAGCCAAAGGCAAAGCAGACGACCTATCAGCCAAAACAAACGTTGCAGCCTGATATAAATAAAAAACCATTCAAAACAGAGCAAATCCCTTCGCCGATCTATGGCTATCATCAGGATATGCGTCCAAAACGAAAAGAAGGCAAAGAAGAAGCACCCTCTGTTCAAATGAAGGCCACAGAAGAAACAGCACAGCGTGTTACTTTGTTATCAGAAGAGGCAGAGCGTGAACGGAATGTGAGACAGCAAATGAACATCCCGTCTATAAGGAAAGAAAATCGCATGGCAGAAGCTGCTTCAGCTCCTGCAGAAGAGACAGCGGATATGCAAACAGGTGCGACGCCTCTTACATTGCAAGAGGAACTCGCCTATCAGGATCACGTTCAGTCGACGATGGAGCGCTTAAATGACGAATCTTTTATCCAAGCAGAGGAAAGGGATCAAGCCTTTTCACAGCCAGAAGACCATCACGAAGCTGTTTTACATAAGCAGCAAGCCTCAACATACCAAGACGAGCCGGTAGAGCCTGAGCCGGAACAGGTCGTCTCAGGCGATCAAGAAGAAAGAAAAGACGAGCCGACCGATCAGCTTGAAGACCATGCTGAGGAAATAGAAACATTGACATTCGAAACAGCTGAAGACTCACAACCAGCAATTGAAATGGAAATAGATAGCCAAGTAGAAGAAGTGGCGGTGACAGAAGCCATCACACCAGAAGCCAGGGAAGAAGCAGAGACTGATTCCATAGAAGAAAGACAAGCAGACGTGCTAGCAGCAGAATTTGAAGAAGCAGAAGCTGAGCCAGTGATCAAACATGACCTACAAGACGATCAATCTACGGAAGAGCCTGAAATCGTAGATGAGCAAGTCATGCCAGCAGAATCAGTAACAGATGAACGGACTGTCTCTGAGTCAGCAGAAACCTTCATGGATCAGAAAGAGCAGCGGGAACAAACGCTTGAAGTGAAGCGACAAGAACCAAAACAGACAACTCCGCAGCCAAAGCGTTCAAGCGGTCAAACCTCAACGGTTCCTTTTAACGTCATGATGTTAAAAAGTGACCAGCGCGTGCAAGGACAGAAGAAAACGTCTGATGCACAAGGATATGTTTTTCCAAGCTTAGCCCTTCTAGATGTACCTCCGGCTCAAAAAGAAGAGGACGGGGCATGGGTGAAAGAGCGGGCAGACCTGCTCAATGCAACGCTTAAAAATTTCAATGTAAGAGCAAATGTGGTCCATGTCACGCAGGGCCCTTCTGTCACAAGATTTGAAGTACATCCTGAACCAGGCGTCAAAGTGAACAAAATCACGAACCTGTCAGATGATATTAAACTCAGTTTGTCCGCAAAGGATATTCGAATCGAAGCACCGATCCCAGGAAAGAACACGATCGGAATCGAAGTGCCGAACCTGCACAGTAAAATGGTGTTCTTAAGAGAAATGATCAGAAGCAGTGCATTTAGAGACAATCCATCTCCTTTAACGGCAGCGCTCGGATTAGATATCTCAGGTCAGCCCGTCGTGGTTGATTTGCAAAAAATGCCGCACGGCTTAATTGCTGGAGCAACAGGTTCGGGAAAAAGTGTCTGCATTAATACCATTTTAGTAAGCTTGATGTTTAAAGCCTCACCAGATGAAGTGAAAATGCTCTTAATCGACCCTAAAATGGTTGAATTAGCGCCGTATAATCACATTCCACATCTCGTGAGTCCTGTTATTACTGATGCCAAGACAGCGACAGCTGCCCTGAAATGGGTAGTCGATGAAATGGAAAGACGCTATGAACTGTTTGCTCACTCTGGTGTGAGAGAAATTAAACGATTCAATGAACTTGTGAAAGAAAAACAAATGGGTGAAAAACTTCCGTATCTCGTCGTTGTCATCGATGAGCTGGCTGATTTAATGATGGTCGCACCAAATGAAGTCGAAGAAAGCATTTGCCGGATTGCACAAAAAGCAAGAGCGTGTGGTATTCATTTACTGATTGCGACTCAAAGACCATCCGTTGATGTCATCACAGGTCTCATTAAAGCCAATATCCCAACAAGAATTGCTTTCTCTGTCTCAAGTCAGGTAGATTCTAGAACCATTATTGACATGGCAGGTGCAGAAAAGCTTCTCGGAAAAGGAGACATGCTCTTCTTAGAAAATGGCTCCGGCAAGCCGACAAGGCTGCAAGGGAACTTTGTATCAGACCGCGAGATCGATCAAGTGGTGGCACATGTGAGGAAACAACGCAAGCCTGTGTTTCTTTTCGAACAGGAGGAATTAATGCTTCAAGGCTCTGCGATTACAGACGAAGACGAATTGTTTATGGATGCCTGCCGATTTGCAATCGAGCAAAATAGTGCGAGTACATCCAGCCTGCAAAGAAGATTTAGAATTGGCTACAATCGTGCAGCCAGATTGATCGACATGATGGAACGTGAAGGCATGATCTCTGGGGCGAAAGGCAGTAAGCCAAGAGAAGTCCTCATGACACTCAGTGATCTAGAACAATTGATCTAAACAAACCACTTCATTTTTTTGATAAACATGGTATGATAGCACATAGGTGCAATTTTGTAATTGGACACTTTTTGCGTGCCTGTCTGAACGCTTTTTATGTAAAATGAGCTGAAACAGGTGTTAGAAATGGGAAAGTTGTCGGATACTAATCATAGTTAATATTGATTAGAATAGGAAGATCGGAAAAAATCTTTATTTGGAGCTGCGATCTGTGATCTGCTAGAGACGAAAATCACAAGTTGCAAATTGAAATGAGCGTCATATACTGTAAGTCAGATAGACGTTTGTTGGAGGTACAATTATGACTGTTTATCATTTTGTTGGAATAAAAGGGACAGGTATGAGTCCACTGGCCCAAATTCTTCATGATACTGGGTATACTGTCCAAGGATCGGATATCGAAAAGCATATCTTTACACAAAAAGCATTAGAAGAACGAAACATTAAAATTCTTCCATTTGACCCAGATAATATTCAGCCGGGGATGACGGTCATTGCAGGAAATGCATTTCCTGATACACACCCTGAGATTGAACGTGCTCTTTCTGAAGGGATTCCTGTGATTCGTTACCATAAATTCCTTGGAGAATACATGGATTCATTCACAAACGTTGCGATTACTGGTGCTCATGGTAAAACATCTACAACAGGACTGCTTGCTCATGTGATGCAATCAGCAAAGCCAACTTCGTACTTAATCGGTGATGGATCTGGAATGGGGAAAGAAAACAGCGAGTATTTTGTATTTGAAGCATGCGAATACCGTAGACATTTCCTCAGCTATCATCCAGACTATGCGATCATGACCAATATTGATTTTGATCACCCTGATTATTTCTCGGACATTGATGACGTGTTTGATGCGTTTCAAAACATGGCGCTTCAAGTGAAAAAAGCCATTATCGCTTGCGGAGACGATGAGCATCTGCTCAAGATTCAAGCGAAAGTACCTGTTGTGTACTACGGATTCAATGAAGAAAATGATTTCCAAGCACGTAATGTTGTGAAAAATACGGAAGGCACCACATTTGATGTATTTGTACGCAATACGTTTTATGATACCTTCTACATTCCTGCATATGGAAATCATAATGTCCTCAACTCGTTAGCAGTGATTGCTTTATGTCATTATGAAGCCATTGATGTCGATTTGATCAAAGGTGCATTAACAACATTTGGCGGTGTGAAACGACGCTTTAATGAAAAAGTAGTAGGTGAACAAGTCTTAATTGACGATTATGCACATCACCCAACTGAAATTGAGGTCACCATTGAAGCGGCACGTCAAAAATATCCAGACCGTGATATTGTCGCTGTTTTCCAGCCGCATACCTTCACACGGACACAGCAATTCTTAACTGAATTCGCTGATAGTCTCAAGAAAGCTGATTATGTGTATCTTTGTGATATCTTTGGTTCAGCTCGTGAAAACATTGGAAAATTAAGCATCGAAGATTTACGCGGAAAAATTCCGCAAGCCCAGTTGATTGATGAAGAAGAGACATCTGTGTTGAAAGCGCACGAGGATGCAATTTTGATCTTTATGGGAGCCGGAGACATTCAAAAATATTTACGTGCTTATGAGAAAGTTGCTGTATAAATGTAAAGATCGTAAAAGTGCCGTTTTCAATCGGCACTTTTTTATGTTGAATAAAATGTGACAAAGGGGCTAAATGTGTCAAGAACTGCTGCTTTTTTTCATTCGCTGTGGACAGGAATTAGCCAATAAGTGTAGAATTATTAATCAATCGGTCATTCTAGCGATGTTTGAATGATACAACGAGAGGGTATTGAATTGAATATGCCCGCAACAAAGGAGGTATCAGATGATTATTATTCTATATCTAAGCGTTGCACTAATCGCAATTGCTTTCCTCATTCTTGTCATCTATTTGTCTAAAACATTAAAATCCTTACAGCTGACATTAAAGAATGTCGCATCAACTTTAGAAGGTCTTGAAGGACAGATGCAAGGTATTACCACAGAGACAGCACAGTTGCTACATAAGACGAATCAGCTTGCTGAAGATATTCAAGACAAATCGGCAAAACTCAACACAGTTGTGGATGCGGTGCAGGGAATTGGCGGCTCGATCAACCAATTTAATACAAGCATAAAGCAGGCAGCTGGAGCAGTTTCTTCTTCCGTTGAAAGAAACCAAGAAAAAGTCACGGATGTTGTAAGCTGGAGTAATGCAGCACTTGAAATTTATAAAAAATGGAAACAACGTAAACACCAAAAATAAACCATTTTCGCATAGGAGGAATAATCATGAGCAAAGACGGAATCAATAGCAAAGACTTTTTGATCGGAACACTTATTGGTGGCATAGTTGGTGCAACAACAGCTTTATTCTTAGCACCGAAGTCAGGGAAAGAGCTTCGCGATGATTTGAACAACCAAGCGAATGCTTTAAAAGACAAAACAGATCGACTCACAACAGATGCAAAGGAAAAAGGCACTGAATATGTAACGATTGCGAAAGATAAAACGTCTGAATTGTCTCAGCTGGTGGCAGAGCAGTCAAACCAGATTTTAGACAAAGTCAAAGACATAAAAGAGCGTGCAGCTGGAAAAGCTAATCAAGTGAAAAGTGAAGCAAAAGATGCTGCAGCTGATCTTGCGAGCGAAGCGTCAGATGTAGCAGACGAAGCAAAAGTAAGAGCACAAGAAGCAAAATCAGAAATTGAAGACGGCATCAAAGATGTCAAAGAAAAAGTAGAACAATCTACTAAAGGCTAAATCGCTGCTTAAGTTAGGAAGGAGCACATCATGTCAAAGCAACTCATCGAAACAGAAGAACAGTTTGATCAACTAATGAATCAAGACGGAACCTTTGTCTTTTTTAAGCACAGTTTGACATGTCCAATCAGCCAAGCTGCTTTTCAAGAGTTTGAAGCATTTGCGTCTGCACATAAAGACGTGCCTACTTATTTCTTGCAAATTCAAAACACAAGAGAGCTTTCATCCTATGTGGCTGAAAAGTCGGAAGTAAAGCACGAAAGTCCCCAGGCATTCGTCTTTAGCGGTGGAAAAGTAAAATGGCATGCATCTCACTCAAGCATTACAAAAGAAGCGCTTGAACATAATATGTAGAAAAAGCGTCAGCAACTGCTGGCGTTTTTTTTATAAAAAAAGGTTTACTCGAACCAAAAGTATGCTATAATCTTACATACAATACTTTATCGCTTAAAAGCGTTTGGGTAATAAAGAATTTTTTCGTGACAATTCCGAAATCTTTGTTTATAATAAACCCTATCCTGAGAGAATGAAAAAATAAAAAGCGAGAGCAGGCAGAGGAAGGATGACAAAAATGAGCAACAATGAACTAGAACAATTGAGACAGCAAGCAGATGAACTAAATCTTCAAATCTTAAAACTGATCAATGAAAGAGGAAACATTGTAAAAGAAATTGGTAAGGCAAAAGAAGCGCAAGGTGTCAACCGTTATGATCCTGTCAGAGAGCGCACAATGCTAAACCAAATTCTTGAAGAAAATGATGGCCCATTTGAAAATTCAACGGTTCAACATATTTTCAAAGAAATTTTCAAAGCAGGTCTAGAGCTTCAAGAAGATGACCACAGCAAAGCACTTCTAGTTTCTCGTAAGAAAAAACCTGAAAATACAATCGTGAATATCAATGGAGAAGCAATCGGTGATGGAAAACAGCGTTTCATCGTTGGACCATGTGCCGTTGAAAGCTACGAGCAAGTAGCAGAAGTAGCAGCAGCAGCGAAACAGCAAGGGATTAAACTTCTTCGTGGTGGGGCATTTAAGCCTCGCACAAGTCCTTACGACTTCCAAGGACTTGGCGTAGACGGTCTAAAGATTCTAAAGCGTGTAGCTGACGAATACGGTCTTGCTGTCATTAGTGAAATCGTAAACCCTGCTCATATTGAAGAAGCGATCGAGCATATTGATGTGATTCAAATTGGTGCACGTAACATGCAAAACTTCGAGCTCTTAAAAGAAGCCGGATCTGTGAAGAAACCAGTTCTTTTAAAACGCGGTCTAGCAGCGACCATTTCCGAATTCATCAATGCAGCTGAATACATCATCGCACAAGGAAATGACCAAATCATCCTTTGCGAGCGCGGGATCCGCACATACGAAACAGCGACAAGAAACACATTAGATATCTCTGCTGTGCCAATCTTAAAACAAGAGACTCATTTACCAGTATTCGTTGATGTGACGCACTCAACTGGACGTAGAGATCTTCTTCTTCCGACAGCTAAAGCAGCTCTTGCCATTGGAGCGGACGGTGTTATGGCAGAAGTGCATCCAGACCCATCTGTTGCGTTATCTGATTCAGCGCAGCAAATGGACATTCCTCAATTCGAAAAATGGTTAGAAGCCTTAAGACCACTTGTAAACATTCACGCATAACACAATAGGCAGAAAAGCCGCCGGATAACAGCCCGGCGGCTTTTTTATGGAAAAAACACAATAGAATTGGAAATGAAAGGTAGGGGACACATTGCAAGCTTAAAAAGGGCTTGTTCACAATGTTTTCATTTTTAAAATTCAATAGAATCTGCTAAGATCATTGTCATAACTGACGTTCACGATGACTTTTGATGAAATATGATTCAATTTACAGGTAACAAGCTCATTAAAGTTTGTTTAATTTAGTTATAAAAAGAAAGGGAACGTTTTCATATGAAGAAAAAACGTGTATAATTTCATAAAAGAATGTCATTTTGATGTAGATTGAAAAATTATGTGTCTCTTTTCATCGTTTTAATGACAAATAGGATATTATTTTTCCTCGTATCTGATATGTCTCTACCTAATTGGTGAATGCTATAGATATGAAGTGTATTTGAAGGAGTGATTTATGTGAATAATGTTACAATATATGATGTAGCAAGAGAAGCAAATGTAAGTATGGCAACGGTATCACGCGTGGTGAATGGAAATCCGAACGTAAAACCAACAACAAGAAAAAAGGTGCTTGAAGCGATTGATCGTCTTGGCTACCGTCCAAACGCAGTGGCACGAGGCCTTGCAAGTAAAAAAACAACGACGGTTGGGGTTATCATCCCTGATATTTCTAGTATCTTCTATTCAGAGCTTGCACGCGGGATTGAAGATATCGCTACGATGTACAAGTACAACATCATTTTGAGCAACTCAGATCAAAATACAGATAAAGAGCTGCACTTGTTAAATACGATGCTAGGCAAACAAGTGGATGGGATTGTCTTTATGGGCGGCAACATCACAGATGTGCTTGTCGAAGAATTTAAGCGCTCTCCTGTACCAATTGTTCTTGCAGCATCAGTTGAAGAGCAGGCACAAACACCATCTGTGAACATTAACTATGAGCAGGCCATTTATGATTCAGTCCAATTATTAATTGAAAAAGGCCATAAACGAATTGCGTTCGTATCTGGTCCAATGTCAGAACCAATTAACTCTGTGAGAAAGCTTGCTGGTTATAAGCGTGCACTAGAAGAAGCGGGTATTGCTTTTGATGATGTTCTCGTTGCTGAAGGTGATTACTCCTATGACTCAGGAATTGAAGCCCTTGCCAATCTGCTTGAGCAATCAGACAAGCCGACGGCTGTCATTGCAGCAACAGACGAGATGGCTCTAGGTGTCATTCACGGCGCACAGGACAGAGGTGTATCAATCCCTGAAGACTTAGAGGTTATTGGCTTTGATAACACAAGACTTTCCCTCATGGTACGTCCTCAGCTGACAACGGTTGTTCAGCCGACATATGATATTGGCGCTGTTGCTATGAGACTGCTGACAAAGCTAATGAACAAAGAACAAGTGGACGATCAAATTGTGGAACTGCCACACAGAATTGAAGAAAGACAATCAACAAAATCATAAGATAAAAAGAAAGCAGGCTCACGTCATCAGTGAATGCCTGCTTTCTTTATATGGAGGTGCTTTGTTGAAACCTTTTGTTGTTGGCTACACTTGTTTGATCATGATATCCTGTCTCACTTCATGTCAAAAGCCATTTAGCGGAGAATATATTGAGTACGGTGAGGTATTGGGTGGTAGTGGCACAATCAAATTGCTAGAGCAGCATGAGATCCCTTACCGAGTGAGAGATGGAGTCCTTTATATTCCAGAAGATGCTGTTGAACAGGCCGTCTCATGTTGTTCATAAACAAAAAAGACCATCATCAGGTCTTTTTTTGTGCATTTTTCTTTTCTCTTCTAACAGGCATGAGTGCTTTTTCTACTGTTTGTGCATTTTTTTCTGTGATTTCTACTTTTCTTGGGATCGGTGGATATAAATCGTCAGGGTCGAACCATGTGGATGGGAGGGTGACAGGTGATTGCTTATTCCATGCCCGAATCCAGTCCTGAGGAAGGTCAGCTGGCGGTGTGATGCCTTTCATCTCAAGCCAAATGCGGCTCCACGCTCTTGGGACAACGCGCCAAATATCATATCCACCTCCGCCAACAGCGATCCATTTGCCGTCACAATATTGATGCGCAAGCTCATGGGCAAGTCTAGGAATTTCCTCATATATTTTCATGGTGGCGGATAAATGGGTTAACGGATCATAGTAGTGTGCATCCGCCCCATTTTGCGTCAAAATCACGTCTGGTTTAAAAAAAGCAGCAATCTCAGTCACTGCTGTTCGGTATGCTTCGAGGAACGATTCGTCTTCTGTAAATGCATCGAGCGGTATATTATACGCATAGCCATAGCCTTTATCATGTCCTCTTTCCTGTACTTGTCCAGTTCCAGGGAACAAGTAGCGCCCCGTTTCATGAATGGAGACAGTACATACCTCTGGATCGTCATAGAAGCTAAACTGTACACCATCTCCGTGATGAGCATCCGTATCAATATATAAAATCCTTGCGCCATATGTCTTTTGAATATATTGAATGGCTACAGAGCTGTCATTATAAATACAAAAGCCAGATGCACGTCCTTTAAATCCGTGGTGAAGCCCGCCGCCAAGGTTGAGTGCATGCTGCGAATGGCCCATCATCACTTGATCAACCGCTGTTAATGTTCCGCCAACAAGAAGAGAAGCCGCCTCATGCATCCCTGCAAACATCGGTGTATCCTCAGTGCCAAGGCCATAACGTTCACCTTCTGCTGTAGACAGCTTTCCTTCACTTGCCCGCTGCACAGCTTGAATATAATCTATCGTATGGACGAGCTTTAATTCCTCCAGCGTAGCCATACGCGGTGCGACGATCTCATCATCCGTTAACGCCTTCATTTTTTGAAGAAGATCATATGTTAAGTAGACACGAAGCTGATTGAAGGGATGATCTTGATGAAACTGGTACGTTTGAAAAGATGGTGAAAAAACAAAGGTCGCTTCCTTCATTTAACCGTCTGCTCCATAGGCCAGATCACTTTGTAGCCTTTTGCACGAATCAGCTTCGTCACATGATCTGCATGAATGGTTTGAAGGCGGAATACGAGCACCTTAGAGGCTTCATTTGCATGCGGGTACACAAGCACACTCAGCATTTGAATATGCTGCTCCTTTAAAATAGTCGTAATGTCTGCGAGCCCTTCTGTCATCTGCTCCACTTCAACCTCTAAGTGTGACCCAGGCTGATCTGCACCTGTCAGTCTGACAAACGTACGAAGTAAATCTGTCTTCGTGATAATGCCTACAAGCTTACCGCGTCTCACTACTGGAAGGCAGCCAATTCCATGCTCAAAAAAGACACTTGAAATCTCCTCAACGAAATCAAGCGGATGGGCGGTAATCGTCTCTAACACCATGATCTCTTCTACTGGCCGCTGAATAAAAAGCTGCCTTTTTTCTGTTTCGAAAATACTTGGACTGGCATTTTTAATATCCCGATCTGTCACCATCCCAATGACAGAATCTTGATCAGATACGATGGGAATATGCCGAATGTGATGTGCACTCATTTTTTGAATGGCTTCTTCGATCGTATCGGTTTTTCGCAGCGTGATCACATCACGCTCCATAATTTGTTCAATCATCATTGTTTACCAAACCCCTTTGCCAAAAAAACGAATTGAACGTTAATACATAAAGCGTTGATGGAAACGAAGGCGATCAAAACGCTCGATCGAATCAGGACTCACGTTTTTTCCGATTCTCGCCATTAAACAATTGGCCGGATGTGAGCTGATCTCAGGCTCGTCTGTTGCAAACCAAACAAGACCACCTGCGTTCATCATTTTCTCCATCATTTTACGGTACTCCCAAACGTTTTTCTTTGTCCCCTTTAAATCCCAATGCCAGTAATATTCAGTTGTAATAATGATGTAGTTCTCCATTTGCTCATCCATCATGCTCACATCAAGTAAATGCTTGCCGAGCGAGCATCCTCTAAATGGAGGAGCGACTTCAATGGCACCAAGCTCAATTAAATTGTCCATGTTGCCTTCTGACCAGCGCTCAAGCGGATCAGGATACAAATACGTGACATAGCCTACGACAAGCTCATCCACTCTTGCAATGATAATACGCCCTTCTGGAAGATCTGCTATTTCAACAAGTGCTTGTTTTTGCTCCTCAGGCGTGCGAAATGCCGTTAGTCCTTCATGAAACGTATAGTTCGCAAGCTCTGATGCAGGTACTGGTCCTTCAATCAGGATAGAACCTGTTTCTCGTTCAATTGTTTTTGAATAATAAGTTTTAGGATGCTCCACGTATCCACCGCCTCAAATTCTAGTGAGTCGTCTCTATTTTAGCTTAAATCTTGCAAAAATTAAAACGGTTTCACAATAAGTTTTTTAAAAATTGAGAAAAAAAGTCATCTATACTATAATGGTCATTGTAAACGTATGCAAAGGGGGACTGTTTGATGAAAGTGGAAACGCTACCATCAGTAAAAGGGGACTATCATTTAAATGATTATGAGCAGGCATACAAAGAATTTTCATGGGAGGAAGCGAGAAAAAACTTCTCCTGGTATGAAACAGGAAAAATAAATGCAGCCTATGAAGCAATTGACAGACATGCGGACTCGTTTCGTAAGAACAAGGTGGCGCTTCATTACAAAGATTCACAGCGGGATGAAAAGTATACGTTCAGGGATATGAAAATCAACACAAACAAAGCGGGAAATCTATTCAGAGAAAAGGCGCATGTGCAAAAAGGGGATCGTGTCTTTATCTTTATGCCAAGATCACCTGAGCTCTATTTTCTTTTGCTTGGTGCTGTCAAAATTGGTGCGATCGTTGGCCCGTTATTTGAGGCATTTATGGAAGGTGCCGTCAAAGATCGTTTAGAAAATAGTGAGGCAAAAGTCATTGTGACGACGCCTGACCTGCTTGAGCGCATTCCATTTGCAGAGCTTCCAAAGCTTGAATCAGTCGTCATTGTCGGTGGAGAAAAGGAAGACATCGATGACGTGCGGACAATTCACTACAAAGAGGCATTTGAGGAGGCAGCAAAGGAACTTGACATTGAATGGATGGATGAAAAAGACGGTTTCCTGCTCCATTACACGTCAGGGTCAACTGGTACGCCAAAAGGTGTGCTGCACGTCCATGGAGCGATGGTGCAGCAAGATCAGACCGGTAAATGGGTGCTTGACCTGAAAGAAGAAGACGTCTACTGGTGCACAGCTGATCCAGGATGGGTAACAGGGACAGTGTACGGTATTTTTTCACCGTGGTTAAATGGGGCGACGAATGTCATTTTAGGAGGCCGGTTTAATCCTGATACGTGGTATGAAACCATTGAATCACTTGGTGTGTCCGTTTGGTACAGTGCACCCACAGCCTTCAGAATGCTGATGGGGGCAGGCGACGACCTCATTCAAAAATATGACCTCAGCTCGCTTCGACATGTCTTAAGTGTAGGAGAGCCTCTCAATCCTGAAGTGATCCGCTGGGGAGACGCTGTATTTGGCAAACGAATTCACGACACTTGGTGGATGACGGAAACTGGTGCACAGCTGATTTGTAATTATCCATGCATGGACATCAAACCAGGCTCGATGGGGAAACCAATTCCAGGCGTAGAAGCCGCGATTGTGGATAATGCGGGAAATGAACTTCCGCCATACCGGATGGGCAACCTTGCAATCAAAAAGGGCTGGCCGTCCATGATGTATACGATCTGGAACAATCCTGAAAAATATGAATCTTACTTTATGCCGGGAGATTGGTATGTTTCAGGAGATTCAGCATATATGGACGAAGACGGATACTTTTGGTTCCAGGGACGTGTCGATGATGTCATCATGACGTCAGGAGAGCGGGTCGGTCCATTTGAGGTGGAAAGTAAACTGGTAGAACATCCGGCTATTGCAGAGGCTGGTGTTATTGGAAAGCCAGATCCGGTACGTGGTGAAATTATTAAAGCATTCATTGCTCTCAGGAGCGGATACGAGCCGACGGATGAGCTGAAAGAAGAGATTCGTACGTTTGTGAAAAAAGGACTTGCTGCACACGCGGCACCAAGAGAAATTGAGTTTAAAGACAAGCTGCCAAAAACGCGAAGTGGAAAAATTATGAGACGTGTGCTAAAGGCGTGGGAGCTGAATTTACCGGCTGGCGACCTTTCGACGATGGAAGATTAATTTTTTTCGTCAGTTGACTTGATATCAAAAGTATGTTAAAAATGACATTAGTTGAATATGAAAAGGTTTTGACTGAGATTCAGTAGAATGATCTTTCCCTGTCCAAGAGAGCTGACGGTTGGTGCGAGTCAGTACAAAGAGATATTCGAATTACCCTCACGAACCGCTTTTACGAAAAGGAGCATGAAGGCTGCCTGATTAGTGAAAGAACGGATCTGTCCGTTATCAGTGTAAGTGAAAAGACGTGATATTTTGTCTTTTAAGCAGGGTGGTACCGCGATATATATCGTCCCTTCGTTCATTCGAAGGGGCGTTTTTTATGTTGAATTGTAAAAAAAGGAGATTTGGATATGAGTCAATTGATGGAAGATTTATCGTTCAGAGGATTAATTCAGCAGCAAACAGATGAAGAAGGTTTAACAAAATTATTAGCAGAAGAAAAAATCAAACTATACTCCGGCTTCGATCCAACAGCTGACAGCTTGCACATTGGTCATTTATTGCCGATTTTAACATTACGCAGGTTCCAAGAAGCAGGCCATCACCCAATTGCACTTGTTGGCGGCGCGACTGGACTAATCGGAGACCCAAGCTTCAAAAAGGCAGAACGTTCACTAAACCCAGCAGAAATCGTGGAACAGTGGTCAGAGAAAATCAAAGGACAGCTCTCTCAATTTCTTGATTTTGAAGCAGGCGAGAACCCAGCCGTCATCGTGAATAACTACGACTGGATCAGCCAAATGAATGTCATCACGTTCCTTCGTGATATTGGAAAGAACTTCGGTGTGAACTTCATGCTGGCAAAAGATATCGTCAGCTCACGTATCGAAACAGGGATTTCGTACACAGAATTCAGCTACGTCATTCTGCAATCTTTAGACTTCTTAAACCTTTACAGAAATGAAAACTGTAAGCTGCAAATCGGCGGAAGCGATCAGTGGGGAAATATCACGTCTGGACTTGAGTTGATCCGTAAGTCTGAAGCAGAAGGGGCAAAAGCATTCGGTCTCACGATGCCGCTTGTCACAAAAGCAGATGGCACAAAGTTCGGTAAAACAGAAGGCGGCGCAATCTGGTTAGATAAAGAAAAAACGTCCCCATATGAATTCTACCAATTCTGGATCAACACAGATGACCGTGACGTCGTGAAATACTTAAAATACTTTACGTTCTTATCAAAAGAAGAGATCGCATCGTATGAAGAAAAAGTACAAACAGCACCTGAAAAGCGTGAAGCACAGCGCCGTCTAGCAGAGGAAGTCACAACACTTGTACATGGCCGTGAATCACTAGAACAGGCTGTGAACATATCAAATGCGCTATTCAAGGGCGAGATCAAATCACTTTCAGCCGAAGAAGTCAAAGTAGGCTTTAAGGATGTTCCATCAATTGAGAAAAGCAGCACAGAAGAATTAACACTAGTCGATATACTAGTTGAATCAAAGCTGTCTCCATCAAAGCGTCAAGCACGTGAAGATATTACAAATGGTGCAGTCTACATCAACGGAGAGAGACAAACCGATAAAGATTATATCCTTTCAGCTGAAGACCGAATTGAAAACCAATTTACGGTTTTAAGAAGAGGGAAAAAGAAATACTTCCTTGTGACATATCAATAAACCTGATTGAAATAGCAAGTATCATTGAAGTGCACCTCAAATGTTAGTACACATAGGGGTGCTTTTCTTTTTTAATGCTATTCATCAGAGCAAGCATCTTTTTAAAAAAGAGACTCACCATGTTACAGGGCCGTATTCTCTCAACCGTTTGCTTCTTGTTCAAGGAGTGAATCTTCGTTTGTATAAGCATGTTCTACCTTACAAATTCGGGTTGTATAGGATTCGTACCAATCTGCTTTCCACTTTTTTTGAACACGCTGATGTGCTGTATGTTCTTTCCATTCTTTGATTGCTGCTAATGAATCCCAATAAGATACAGTGATCCCAATACCATGTTCATCTCGTACACTTTCTATTCCAAGAAACCCGTCTAGGTCTTTCGCTAATTGTTCCATTTTTTGAGCAGTAGCAGCGTATTCTTTCTGCTCACAATTTGTTCGTTTTGATGTAAAAATCACCGCATAGTAGGGTGGTGCAGGTGTTTGCGTAAAAAGCATCTAGTAGTACCTCCTTTTGTCTATTCATATTATATATGAAAGAAAGAAGGTCTCGTAGTCTATTTGGTTTGATTTAAAAAAGGCCAAGGTGCTTTTTGATTATTTATATTGCTGTAAAATCATTTGATAAATATTACCTTGTTCACTTTTCTGACATATTTTTCTTGTATAAAATAGAGTCGTATAAGATGAATAAGGGGGAATGAAAGTGATTCTTTTTAAGAAAAGGAGTTTGCAAATTCTCGTTGCGTTTGCATTAGTGGTCGGATCAATGGCTTTTATCCAGCCGAAAGAGGTCAAGGCGGCTGAGCATAATCCGGTCGTGATGGTACATGGCATGGGAGGTGCCTCTTATAACTTCGCGGCGATCAAAAGATACTTGGTGTCACAAGGCTGGGATCGAAACCAATTATATGCAATTGATTTCATAGACAAAACAGGCAATAACCTCAATAATGGACCGCGTCTATCTAGATACGTCAAAGATGTACTAGCCAAAACGGGCGCCAAAAAAGTAGATATTGTGGCGCATAGTATGGGCGGAGCCAATACGTTATACTATATTAAAAATCTAGACGGCGGAGATAAAATTGAAAACGTCGTCACACTAGGTGGTGCGAATGGACTCGTTTCACTCAGAGCATTACCAGGCACCGATCCAAATCAAAAAATTCTTTACACATCTGTCTATAGCTCAGCCGATCTCATCGTCGTCAACAGTCTCTCTCGCTTAATAGGCGCAAGAAATGTCCTCATCCACGGAGTTGGACATATCGGTCTATTAGCCTCAAGCCAAGTCAATGGCTATATTAAAGAAGGGCTAAACGGCGGAGGACAGAATACGAATTAAAGGAAAAATGAAAAAAGACAGCGACATGTGCTGTCTTTTTTCATGTTATTAGAGAGTGTGTGACGAATAGATCATGAGAGAGGGAGGGAGGAACGTGAAAGCAAAAGGAGGCAGACGATGACGCAAAAGCTCAAGCTATATTTCTTAGGCTATTTTCTCTATTTTCCGTGCTCATTTCTCATCATCTATTTCATCTGGATGAATATCGTCAAATCAGTTCAAATGGGAGAGGTGATGTCTAACTGTACCTCGATCATCGGTATCTATTACATTTTTGCTAGTGTATGGTTTGTCTTGTTGATGCAAAAACAAGCAAAACATCATGAAGAGAAATAAAAGCATGTACAAATGGATCACCATTCCTTACACTACATGTAGTGGATAAGAATTTTCGGAGGTGGGCGTTTGTGCAGAAGAATCAAAAGGCTTTAATCATTGTGGATGTCCAGAAGGCGTTCGAGCATGAAAAATGGGGAGAACGAAATAACCTTGATGCAGAGAAGAATATCAGTCGTTTATTGACGTTTTGGAGAGAGAAAGGCTGGACAGTGATTCATATCCAGCATACATCTGATCAGCCACATTCCTTATTTCATCCTACGCACGAAGGTCATCAGTTCAAAGACATGGTAAAGCCGCTAGATGAAGAAACTGTGATAAAAAAGAAAGTAAATAGCAGCTTTATTGGCACCAATTTAGAGGAACATTTAAGATCGAACCGTATTGACACTGTCGTGATCACAGGTTTGACAACACCTCACTGCGTGTCAACGACAACAAGAATGAGCGGGAATCTAGGCTTTAACACGTATCTCATCTCAGACGCAACCGCTGCCTTTGGACTAACAGATCAAAACGATACATACTATGACCCGGGCACAATTCATCGTCTCTCACTCGCTACATTGCATGATGAATTTGCTACTGTCATGACAACAGAGCAATTGATTAGTGATTTGATGGAAAAATAAAAGATCATACTTGAGAGAAACATGGAACAAAAATCCTCTAGAATTCTAGGGGATTTTTTTATGATAGATAATATGGATTTGAACAGTTTCTTGAGACTTGCTAGTTATCATGAAAAAATATACAAATTTAGCGCAAAATTCAATCAAGTTTTCACAACCAAAAGGCGAGTATGAAAAATTATGTTTGTTTTACACTTATCTTTATTCTTTGGCTATTTAATTTATCTGCACTTATTTATAGCTGTAACATATCTATAATGATAAAGGAGATGAACAAAGGATGGGTTGTGATAAGTATAAAAAGTGCCCTAAATGTAAACAGAAACTATCAAAATCAAACTGCTGCATCATTTGTGAAACAAAAGTAATTGTAGGACGACGAGGATTACGGGGATTACGAGGGGTTCGAGGAGCCACAGGAGCGACCGGTGCAACAGGAGCCACAGGCACGGGTGCAGGAGTGACCGGTCCAACGGGAGCAACGGGGGCTGCAGGAGCCGCAGGAGCGACTGGTCCAACGGGAGCCACAGGAGATACGGGAGCCACAGGAGCTATAGGTCCAACGGGTCCAACAGGAGATACGGGAGCCACAGGAGCTATAGGTCCAACGGGAGCCACAGGAGATACGGGAGCCACAGGAGCTATAGGTCCAACGGGTCCAACAGGAGATACGGGAGCCACAGGAGCTATAGGTCCAACGGGAGCCACAGGAGATACGGGAGCCACAG
>NZ_PVME01000008.1:0-98735 GCF_002993125.1 Bacillus sp. LLTC93
CTTAAAAAATTAGCAAACTGGACATGGAAAGAACCATGTCCAGCGTAAGACACCAGATAGATTTTATCGAAATAAGTGAAAACCCCACTTTTACTTGAAGTAAAGGTGGGGTTTGTCTACGGTCTGAGAACTGCCTAATGGCAGTTCTTTTTTTAGTTTCGCAATCTTGATACGATATTCTCTTGTGACAGTTCTTTCTTCATGCGTTTTGTGATAATGTAGCGCACAAACCATTTATTCAGTAGAACCAAGACAAGAAGAAGTCCAACTGCTGTACCGCCAATCCATAAAATGATCTCTCCTGGTAATTGACCGAGCAAGAAAGCACCCAAGACGGCAATGAATAGTAACGCTACAATATACACTTTTAGGTTCATCTTATCTATACTGCGGTAGAATTGCTTGATCATATCCTTTGGTGACATCCCATTTAAATACAGGGACAACAAATCACGGTTCAAAATGCTAATCAGTGTATGCATCTGACCTCGATAAATAAAAGCAATCACCACAAATAAAATGATCTGAAATACGACAAGCAACAAAAATGACAATTTTGAATTAGCGACTAATTTCTCTAGCCCTTGCGCTTGGTAGTATACAAAAACATCCTCTTCATCAAACATCCGATCAAACTGGTTCACAAACTCATAAATATCTTCGGTTTTATTTAAATTAACAATGAGTGTTCTAACGCCATCGTAGTTCTCACCAATCTTAATTTGACTACTCATTTTTTTGTACAGATCTGGTGATAGGTAACTGTAATCTTTTAAGAAATAGTTCCCTTCACCTTTATAGTACTCAATATTCGCTTCTAATGGTTCCACTTCACCATCATATGCTTTGATTTTTTTACCTTTGAACCTTTCTGGAAGCAAGATGGTGTTTTCTTTTAGATCACCCTCATAACTCACAGCCTCTTTTGTTGTCGGATTGAATGATAGAGCTGATAATATATCCGTTTCTCCATCTGCTTCAATAGATAACGAGACGTCATATTCGTAGACAATGTCTTTGACATTCGGCATACGCTTAATTTTATCTGTATCGTACTCGTACTCACCGGTTTTCGAATACCCATTAATTAAAACCATTGAAAGGCGCTCGTTAGTCAATACGTTTTTGTAAATATTATCAGCAGAAATCAGGATAGTAAATATAGAGAAAAAGATCAACATCAGCAAAACAAAATTCAAAACAGCCAATTTTCTCAGGGTCGATCGATGTTTCTTTTTTAAATAGTCAAAGACGAATAATGTTTTCATATGGATTGGTTCCTTTTATTCAAGTCTTCAAAACGAAGAACGACATCAGCTTGTTGCACAACGGTATCAGAGTGTGTAACGACTAAAATTGTCTTCGTTTTCTTCAAATCAGATAACATACCAAGCATCATCTGAATGTTATCTTTATCAAGGTTATTTGTTGGTTCGTCTAATAGAATCAGTGAATAATTAAACAGCATGATTTTCAAAAAAGCCGCGCGCTGCCTTTCTCCACCTGAAAGGTTACTAACTGTTACATCAAGTTTCTCGCTCATTTTGAGCTTCTTAGCCTGTTCTGCTAATCTTTCATTTGAGATTTCTTGTTCATTAATTAACGAGATGACATCCAAATTCTCTCTCACAGTTAAAGACTCAATCAAGTTCAAATCTTGAAAGAAATAGGCGATTTTTTTGCGGTATTCATCAATCTGTTCTTGATTTGTAAAATCAATGGACTGATTGAACAACGTCATTTTCCCAGTACTCGGTTTTTGAATCAATGCAATAATGTTAATAAATGTCGTCTTTCCACTACCACTTTCCCCATGAAGGGCATAAAGGCCAGAGCCTTGAATATGTAAAGACAAATCTTTTAATATGGTTTCATTCCCATATCGAAAGCCAAGGTTGTCGATCTTTAGAATCGACGTATCTCCTTTATTATCTAAGTTCACTAGCCATCTCAATCCCCTCTAACAAATTAAGTGTGTGATTACCATAAACACCTAATTCGAAATCGTAACTTCCTTTAGATGTGCAATAACCTAAGCCACAATGAGAGGCTTTAATTTTTTTCTTAATTTGATTTTTTGGCACATCAAGGTTATAGCGTAATAAAAGATCCGTATATAAATTGAGAATAATGTAATGATTATCTCCATGATATGAAATAACTTCATTAAACATATCTACCAATTTATTCTTATCTTCTTGATTTATGTCTACAATATCATATTTCATAAGTGTTGTTAATAAATCATCCGAATCGCTCCACTTCACAATACTCTTATCGGCTTTTTCCCCTTTAAGTTTAAAACAATAGTACATTTCACTACTGTTCTCTATGTTTTGACATGTGCCATCAGGAATCGATGTTTCGTCAAACGGCAAACCTAATTCACTCGTGATTTGCTTTGCGAAAAACTGATTTTGATAACTGCTTAATTGATGTTCGTCTTCAAGTAAACCTTCGTATCGATTAGTTAAAATCTGTCTATATTCTTCTGCTTGGTCAAGATCAGCACTAGAAAAAATGTTTGACATTAAATAAAGATTCCTTAAAGAATCTAATGAGTAAAATAATGAAGGAAAAGGCATATAATTTGAAGGAATGTTAAAAGTAAGCCCGCTCTCTTTTTGATGATTCATATCCTGTAATAACTGAATGATTTGAAAGTGGAACCAATATGTAATTTCATCTCTAAACAAAATGGTTTTTTGGTTATCTTCATTAAAATAAATCTTCGTTAAATGTTTCACATTTGGTTCTATCTCTAACATATTCGCCAATATAAGTGATGCGTAAAGAATAATAGGCTCGTCATAATCAAAAAGAGATAAACTTGTATATTGTTCCAAGTTAGATTGAATCTCTTTTTCTAAAAAGGTAGGTACCTTATGATGAAAATATGATGTCAATATCAGATAATAATGGTACTCTATTTTATCTTGCGGAGACGGCTTTTCCAATTTGGAGAAAGTTTCATTGACTAGTTTAACACCGTTAGAATCCTTTATTTTAATAAATACATCATATAATAAGAAAAGGTTTAAATAGGAATCCATACCGGTGATATCTTTCTTTGAAAATTGATTTTTATTCACACTGTGAGAAAGTGCCACCTTACAGAAAAATTGATTTTTTTCTTCCCTACATTCTACTTGTTTACGATCGTGACCACGATTTTTTTGGTAAAGTGCTAGCGTGTTTTGAATTAATTCGGATGGTTGCTCTTGTTGGCTGTTGACCTCAAAGACTTGACCTCCTGACTCACTCTTCATATAAGAGTGGATAGTACGTAAAAAATCTTTGTTATAAATCTTTCGTTGCATAGATATTTTTTCATTTTGACTACATCCCGTTACAATCAAGATCATTGAGACTATAAATATTAGTATTCTATACATGATGTATTCTCCTAATATTAATTGAAATAAGTGCGGAATAACTGAATCAATAGACTTTTAGATTTTAGCTGTAGCTGTGTAAGTTCTGCTGCTATTTTGATCTACTTCAGTTGTCGTATACATACCAAGATAAATAGCTAATCCACCTGCACAAACGTTACCTGAAGTAGTGTAAATTTTACCTTTCGTTGACTTACTATAAGACTTACTTGAAGCACTTCCTGTAGCTCCCGTTCCTGGAGCAGAAACACTTCCACCAACAGTGTAGAAACTGACATCGTGGTGAAGTTTCTTAAAGCCTGTACGTGTTGTTTGACTTTGAGCTTTAAATTTGCCGCAACCTTTAAGATCAGACCAATATGGTAAATCCGCTTTAGCCGTTACCTTAGAAATTGTTTTTACTGCTCTATAAGCTTGAGCATCTTGAACATAAAATAATGATGATGCAACTACAAAAATAATAGCTAGATATAAAAATTTGAATTTAGACATATTTTCCCCCGATTTCTCGATACAGTTATTCCGCAATCGGGATAATTATCCTATATTACCAAATTTATATCAACTACTATCGATCGACACATTACGACAATTCTCAAAAGTATTTAATATAATTGATATGTATTTGTTATATTGCAAAAAAACCACTCATGGCATTGAGTGGTTTTTTTGACCTTAATTTTTTATGCGTCTAAATGCTCACCATTCGTGGCAATCACTTGTTTATACCAATCGAAGCTTTTCTTTTTCTTTCTATCTAATGTACCGTTTCCTTCATTATCACGGTCGACATAAATGAAACCGTAGCGCTTTTTCATTTCAGCAGTTGATGCACTAATAAGGTCAATTGGACCCCAGCTTGTATAACCCATCAGATCTACTCCGTCTGCGATGGCTTCTCTCGCCTCTAGCAAATGGCTTCTGAGGTAATCAATTCGGTAATCGTCTTGAATGGACCCGTCTTCTTCTACTTGATCGACAGCTCCCAGTCCATTTTCTACGATAAACAATGGTTTTTGGTAGCGGTCATATAGCTGGTTTAGTGTTGTACGAAGTCCTTTTGGATCAATTTGCCAGCCCCAATCACTTGCTTCTAGATAAGGGTTTTTCACGCCTTCGAATAGGTTACCACCAGTAACTTGTCCAAGAACCTCTGGATCTGTACTTGTCACAAAGCTCATATAATAACTGAAGCCAATATAGTCCACTGTATGGTTTCTTAGGATGTCTTCATCACCATCTTGGATCTCAATATGAATTCCATTTTCGCGGAAGTATCGTTTCATGTAACCTGGGTAGTAGCCTCTTGCCTGTACATCTGAGAAGAACAATGTTTTACGGTCCTGATCAATCGCAGCAAACATATCTTCTGGTCTTGAGCTATACGGATATGTGGTCATCGCTGCAATCATACAGCCGATTTTCGCATCAGGAATGATTTCGTGTCCTGCTTTGACAGCTAAAGCACTTGCAACAAATTGGTGATGCGCTGCTTGATATTGAATGCTTTTCTCGTCATCACCCTCTTCAAATACAAGTCCGCCGCCAGTGAAAGGTGCATGTAACACGACGTTGATTTCATTAAAGGTCATCCAATATTTCACTTTGTCTTTATAGCGAGTAAACAACGTTTTCGCATATGTTTCATACAGATCGACAAGCTTACGGTTTCTCCAACCGCCGTAGTTTTTCACAAGTGCAAGCGGCATTTCATAATGAGAAATCGTGACAACTGGTTCAATTCCATGCTTATGGAGTTCATCAAATACTCTGTCATAAAAAGCAAGACCTGCTTCATTTGGTTCAGCATCATCGCCATTTGGGAAAATACGCGGCCAAGAAATGGATAGTCTGAAGCATTTGAATCCCATTTCTGCAAAGAGTGCAATATCTTCTTTATAGCGATGGTAGAAGTCAATCGCATCATGATATAAGTTCAAGTCTTTCATTGATTCATCGAATGGATGCATAATACCGTGCGGTGATACATCAGCTGTCGATAAGCCTTTTCCATCTTTATTATAAGCACCTTCAATTTGGTTGCCCGCAACAGCGCCGCCCCATAAGAAACCTTTAGGAAATGTTTTTTCTAACTTGTTCATGTTGAATGCCCTCCTCGTTTTCTTCTACACTGACTGTGAGCAGTGTCTCTTGTACTGAAATCGTGCCTTCTGTTTTCGCATCAACTTGTGCAAAATCGTTTGTGTTGGTCACAATAATTGGTGTGGTGACATCATAGCCTTCTTGCTGAATGCCCTCGATATCAAATTCAACGAGCACATCTCCTGCTTGAACAAGATCACCTGACTCTACATGACTTGTAAAATGCTTTCCGCCGAGCTTCACCGTATCAATTCCAACATGGATGAGGAGCTCAGTGCCTTGGTCACTCTTTAAGCCAATGGCATGTTTCGTTTGAAAAATGGTTTCAACCTTGCCATTGAATGGTGCTACTACACGTCCAACTGTTGGGACAATGGCTGTACCTTTACCCATGATTTCATTTGAGAATGTTGCATCATTTACTTGATTTAGCGGCTTTAGTTGTCCTTCAAGCGGGCTTTGTACCACTTCATTTTGAAGTGCTGCTGTGTCTTTCTTTTCTTCTGGTTTGTCTGCTTTTGTATCATCTTTCACTGGTACATCTTTGAATCCTAGGACAAGTGTCATGATGGTTGCTACAACAAAACCGATGACCAATCCAATGATGGAGTAGACAAATGTTGGACCAATGAATGTTGGGAGACCCGGGAGACCTGCTGATCCAGATATCACATATGATTTTACTTTAAAGATCGACATGAACACGCCGCCTGCTGCTGCACCAATGAGGGCTGCAAGGAACGGTTTTTTCAATCGCATGTTCACACCATACATAGCAGGTTCAGTAATACCCATTAATGCAGTGATACTTGTAGACATCGCCAATGATTTGAATGTTTTGTTTTTTGATCTTAAGAAGACACCGAATGCTGCGCCTGCTTGTGCCATATTCGCTACAAACATCATTGGAAGAATGAAGTCAAAACCGTTTAACGTAATATTGTTGATCATGATTGGAAGTAGTGCATAGTGCATACCCGTAATGATCAATGGTGACATGAAGCCGCCGATCAAGAATCCAGCCAAAATACCTGCATGTTTGAACAATAAATCAATTCCACCTGAAAGGCCATTTCCGATAATCCCACCAAGCGGTCCTACCGCGATGAGCATAATTGGTACAACGACGAGAAGTGTGACCGTTGGAACAAGGATGATCTTTAATGATTTCGGGCTGTATTTTTCTGCGAATCTTTCAACATATGAGCCGAGCCAGATAGTAAGTAAAATTGGAATGACCGATGAAGAGTACACAACGGCCACCACTGGTAAGCCTAGAAATTCTGTATTTCCTGCGCCTAGTAAAGCCGTTAACTGCGGGTGCAGTGCGGCGGCTGCAATGGCAGCGGCGATATACTGATTTGTGCCAATTTTTTTGGCGACGCTTACAGCAAGCAGAATCGGTAAGAAGTAAAAGGCTCCGTCGCCGATAGCTGTTAAAATTGCATATGTGCTGCTTTTATCCGATATCCACTGGAACGTCAGCATGAGTGCCAATATCCCTTTGATCATACCGGCTCCAGCGATGGCTGGAAGAATCGGTGTGAAGACACCAGAGATAAAATCGAAAAGCTTTGAAATCACATTTTGTTTTGAAGCCTCTTCTGTACCGCCTGACTTTACATCTGTTGACAGGCCTGAGTCAGCAATCATCGCTTGATAGACATTTGAAACATCATTGCCAATAATGACATGATATTGACCCCCGCTTTGATTCACACCCATGACCCCGTCTGTTGATTGCAGCTTCTCTTTATCCGCTTTGCCTTCATCGTATAAGTTGAAGCGAAGTCTTGTCATACAATGCGTGACTTGCTTAACATTCTTTTCACCGCCGACAAGCTCTAGAACTTCTTTTGCTGTTTGTTTGTGGTTCATTGTATTACCCTCCAATCGTTGATTACATCTTGATATAGAAAAAACCTAAACATCCATTAATGTCCGAAAAATAGCGATTCAGACATTAATCGATATTTAGGTTTTGCCTGCTTGACCAGTAACAATCCTTCATAGCGATTGATCATTATTTAATTTTATATGTCTTTAGATATAAAAAAACCTAAATCACGCCTTATCAAAGATAGGGACAATGATTTAGGTTTTGCCTGCTTGACCAGTAACAATCCTAAAAGATTGTGGGTTATTTAGTTTATAGTTATAAATTATCATGTTAATTTAGTGATGTCAACGCTTTCTTTTTAAATTTATTTTCTTTTTATCACTCTGTCGATATGCAAAGTTAAGTATAACATCTCATCTTCTATGAGACTTCGGTTGTATTCTTTTTGAACATAATCATTAATTTTTTCGGCGCATTGGAAAGCTGCTGTGTTTTTTTCTTTTACCACTTCATACAGAAATTCATTTTGATTTTCCATTTGTGTTTCGTTAAACAGACGCTGCCCAAAAAACTTTAAATGAGTGACAAAACGGAAATAGTTTAATGATTCCTCGTCTAAATCAATTTGAAAGTGATACTTGACGATATTTAAAATATCTTGAATGAGTTTGGTAATTTGAATCACGTTCGGCATTTCCTCATTGAGTTCTGCATTGACAATGTGCATCGCAATAAAACCGGCTTCATCCTCAGGAAGATGGATGTTAAGCTTGTCCTGTATGATCCGAACCGCTTCTACACCGCACATGAACTCATCTTTGTACAACCGTTTAATTTCCCAGAGCAAAGCATTTTTGATGTCCATTCCTTTTTGATGACGTTCGATGGCAAAGGTGATATGATCCGTCAACGTCACATAGATGCTGTCATTTAAATTTTTGTTCAGGGTCGTTCTCGCATGATCAATAATCGCCTCACACACTTGCATATACTCGATTGGAATATCATAAAGCAGGGTTTTAAATTTTTCTGATATATCTTTATTTTGAATGGAAAATACTTTTTCGATACGTTCTTCGTCAATCGGGTCTCCGCTTTTCTTTTGAAACGCGATCCCTCTGCCCATAATGACCAGCTCATGCTGCTCGTCATCATACGCACTGACCACATTATTATTGATTACTTTCGAAATGATCAATTGATACCCCCCAGTACATTCCGCTTTTTCGAGCATTTATTGTTGATTGATATGTCATTTTATTATTATTATCAAAAAAGAGGACTTTAAGATGATTTTACATTTTTTTTTGATACGGTCAACTAGAAAGAATGACATATTACCTCTCAAACATGACGAAATAGGGACAAAAAGTCTAAAAACATACACAAAAACACTCTATAAAGAGTGTTTAAAGAGTGTTTTTTACAAAATCAGGAGCAATCCCAATTATAGACGACATTCTCGAAATTTTTTCGTTTGAGGTCTTCTGGTTTGATAAAAAAGTTGGCGATCCCGCAATCTCCCCACAACATATCCACTTCATCATCTGAGTCGATTTGTAATAACAGAACGGTATGTTCCTGGTCTTCGTAGGTACGCGGGTCCTCTTGTGTAAAGCCTGGATACCCACCCAATTTGTGACCAAAACCACTCTCTGTCTCATAAAATTCATCTAGCAAGGCATCCGCTTCATCTCCATCAATACCTTCTACACCTTCGAATAGGTCCCAGCTTTGTTTGCCTGTGACTTTTTCAAATCGAAAATCTCCTACACTGATCGTTTCGCTTGATAATTCACCTGTTATCGCGCCTTCTTTCGTCACAGGAAAATAAAAATCATCTGGAATTTTCACAAAAGAAAAATCAGTTAATAACTCTTCTTCTGCTAAAAAAGGTTCTTCAATGAATTTAATCCGAAAATCTTTTTGCTCTGTTTTATGGTCAATATTCATCCCATAAAGATCATCATGAACAGAAATAAAAATTTGCAGAAGTCCTGTTTCTGGATAATCTTTCAGCTTCGGCAGCTGTCCAAAATTAACTTGTGCCAAAAGCTTCATAGGATGTCCTTCACCGTCAACTGGATATTCGTCGTTTTTTGGGAAGTAAGGGTCCCCTGCTATTTTGCTGTCGTATGGTCCTGTTTTTCCTTGTTTCATCTGTAATTGAATCATTGGTTTTTCAGTTTGATCTAACAATGTTCGGTAAGGTGCGAGTATTTCTTGCAGCTTCGCTGATTGTGTCACGATGGTCTTCCTCCTTATGAATAGGTCTAATGACCAAGCTAGTCTCTCTTTTTCTATCATACAGAAGTGTACCCTGCCTGTCAGCGATCAATCGGTCAATATCCTAACAAGTTCCTCACCTTAAAACGTTAAAAAAACCTCCTATTCAGCTGGAGGTTTTGATCAGAATTTTTTATTTCACTTGATAGTTAACTAAGTCGTCTGCCAATGCTTTCATCGTTTCATTAGTTTCGTGAAGTCCTTCAATAATTTTAGTAAAAGTGCCTACAAGCTCTGCTTGATGCTCAGAGGAAGCCACGATTTGTGCAATTTCTTCTTCCATTCCTTTAATAGATCCCTGTACATCTTTTAGCGCTGTTTCAATATCAGTCGTCGCTTGCTTCGCATGAGTGGATAGCTTCCTCACTTCTGTTGCGACCACTCCAAAGCCTGCACCCGCTTCACCTACTCTTGCAGCTTCTATTGATGCGTTGAGTCCGAGTAAGTTCGTTTGATCAGAGATACCTTTGATGAGATTGGACACTTGATTGATTTTAGAGGAATTTTCGACAGTGGTTTTCGTATTTTGCAGTATTTGTTCACTTGTCGCTTGTAGTTCCTCTGAATGTGCGGCAACTTGCTGTACCATCGCGACTAGTTTTTCAGATGCTTGGTTGCTCTCTGTCATGATGTGATCTAATCGATGTTGATTGGTTTGGTCATATGCAACACAAAAGGCAGCGACAACCTGACCATTCTCATCTGTAATCGGGACGGCTACGATATCCATTGGAATCCCGTACACCTCTTTCGGGATTTGAATAAATGATGGCTCTCTCCCATTTTTCAGCATCGCAAAGTTTTGAAATCCATTAGCCACTGTATCACCAGCTTTAAACCCTAAGTCAATGTTCCCATGTTGCTGATAATAAAGAACCTTCTCTTTCCCTAAAACAGAAAAGGTTAGTTGCTCTCTCATAGCTAGTCCAATGATTGGTAAAGCGTCTATTATGTTATCAATTCTCTGTGACATTCGCTCACGTTCATCCTCTCTTTTTCTCAGTACATCCTCTTTATCGGTTCTTTATATGATCTATTACAGCCTGCAATGTGTACTAATATCAATCAAATGACCTAAGACATATAAAACACCCACATTCTATCAAGAGAATGTGGGTGTTTTTAAAAAAAGAAAATGCACACGAAGACACTGATACCTATGAAAAAAAGGTACATGTAGTCAATCCAAGATGTGCTGATGACATGATAATACGTTCGCTCCCTCGTCCCTGTGAAGCCTCTTGCTTCCATCGCAATCGCTAGGCGTTCAGATTTTCGTACGCCCTGCGTGAAAAGGGGAAGTGCATAACGTATAAAGGCTTTCCAGCTGTTTTTTTGCTTGTAGCCCCTGATTTTATGCGCAGCCTTCATTTGCTTTAATTCACTCTGAAACAACGGGATAAATCGGAAGCCGGCAAGCATCCCATACGCCCATTTAGGTGACATTCGGCATTGATGTATTAAGCTCATCATAAAGGCTGTCAAATCTGTTGTAGAGGTAAAAAGAAGACCAAAGGTCACAAAGCCAAGCATTCTGAAAGATATGGTGAGGCCATTTCTTAAACTCTCCTCTGTGACATGAAACCACGCCCACTTCCAAACAGTATGATCCCCCTTGCCGAAGGCCGCCATCATCCAAAACACGAGAATAAAAAAGATCAGATAAGGGACCAATCTTGTGATAAGATACTTGATATTCCAACCGCCTAGGACAAGCCCGATACCAAGAGCAAACAGCCAGATGATGAAGGTTGTTTTGGGATCGGGAATCGCCATAAGACAACACATTGCAAGAAGATGAGCGAGTAATTTCATGACTGGATTCACAGTGGATAGAAAGGAGTGATTACTTTGCAATCGTCAGCACGTCCTTTCTTTCAGCCACATAGCGATAATGCAAAGGCACTCTCAGCTGATAGGAATCAACGAGTTTCTGATTTGAAAATAAATCATAAGGCGTGCCATCATACACATGCTCCCCTTGGTGAAAAAGCAGCACCTGATCTGCGCATTTATCGACGAGCTCCATATCATGTGTGACCATCATAATGGTAGTGCCTTGGCGTTGCCGCTCTTTCAAACGTCTGATTAATTCCTTCGCCGTTTTTTCGTCCTGTCCAAAAGTCGGTTCATCTAACAGTAATACATCCTGATCAAAAAGAAGCATTGTGGCGACACTTAATCTTCTTTTTTGCCCTAAACTTAAGGTGAAAGGATGCGCTTCCGCATGCTTCTCTAAGCCGAACTCTTCCAATAGCTGATACGTTTTTTCTTGTACCACTGATTCTGGCCAATTTCGCTGTCTTCCGCCAAATGCGATTTCATCAAACACCGTGTCTTGTATAAATTGTAGCTCTGGATTTTGAAAAACAAAGCCTGCTTTTTCATATAGTAATCGGTCAGACCACTTTTTGAGATGTTTTTCTTTTAAGAAAATATGGCCTTTTTTGATTGGCTCTAATCGGATCAAATGTTTAAGACATGTACTTTTTCCGCTTCCATTTTCCCCGATGATCGCCACCCAATCTCCTGTTTTTATATCCAACTGCAGGTCATTCATAATCCTTTTTTTTCCGTAGCTTAATTGAAGATCATCTGTGCGAATGATTGTCTCTCGATCGATTGATGACACCTTCTCACGCCGCTCTTTTCTTGCTTCAAAGGTTTGCATAAGTGTTTGACTCAGTGGGTGAAATGGATCTTGAATGATAGTGGACCATTTCTCGGGAAATATTTTTGGGCGCCAAATTCCTGCCTCTTTCATTTCTCCCTCATATGCTGTCATCACCTCTTTCGGAGATCCATCTGCTAAGATGCTGCCTTGATCATCTAATAAAATAACCCGATCCATCCATTCGATGACACCGTCTAGCACATGCTCCACAAAAATCATGGTTTGATGTTGATCAGCTGCAAGCTGCTGAAGCAGCTGAAATATCTCCATTCTGCCTGCTGGATCAAGCTGTGCAGTCGGTTCATCAAAGAACAGAACATCCGGCTCTAACGCTAGTAAGCAAGCAAGCGCCAATCGCTGCTTCATGCCGCCTGATAATGTGTGAATATCTGTATTCGGATCGACATCCAGTTGTACTTTTTGCATGAGATGCTGAATGATGTCATCCATCTCTTCACGAGGGACAGAACGGTTCTCTAAGCTAAATGCAATTTCTTCATTGACCCGGTGCATACAAAACTGGGAATCAGGGTCTTGAAACATAACACCTGTATGTCTTTGTAACATCACTTCTCCCTGCACGTCAGCTTCCATATGTTCTGGAATGATACCAGAAAGCACCGAAATGAGCGTGGATTTTCCGCTTCCGCTTGGTCCTAAAATAAGCACCTTTTCTCCCTTTTGAATAGAAAGAGATACTTGATGCAGAACAGGCTTAGGCTGTTCATAAAAACGGACAGTGAGGTTACTGCACGCGAGAAATGAATCCATGCTGTTCACCTTTGTTTCGTTTTTCTTTCATGATGGCATATTGATTCAGTACACCGGTCTTGGATAATGCATCCACTACAACTTTCGCTAAGCATCCCCCAAGTATCATACCGCTGATGATTTGAGTCACAAGTGTCATGAGTAAAACTTGAGGCGTATAATAACCAAATCCATTGGCAACCAGGCTATATGCCATCGCTCCTACAGCTGCAAAGGCACCAGACAGCATAAGTGTCCACATGCGATATCGTTTATAACCAAAAAGAGCGAAGGCGATTTCTGCCCCAAGTCCTTGGCATACACCAATCAGCAGAGCTGAAAGACCGAAGTGGCTGCCTGTCAGTAATTCCACGGCGGCTGCGGCTGTTTCTGCAATGAGGGCAGCTCCGGGCTTTTGGATGATATAAGCGACGATTGGACTGGCAATCACCCAAATCCCAAACATGATATTGCCTCCTGCTGGACCAACAAGTGCTGTAATCGGTAAATAAAGAGTGGACCACCCTAAATAGATCACACCGCACGCTACAGATAGGATCACAGCAAGGACGACTTCTTTCATCTTCCACGTCATGATGAATGCACCTCCAGCTTGACTGGCCACTCTTCCAAAGTGAACGCCATTTCCCAGAATTTGTACTCAAGCTGACAGCTTAAGAAGAAGTGCTGTTTCATTTTTTCTTTTTCTTTCTCACTTGCTCCTTCCGCCCACTGATCAAGCCTTTTGCAAAGCTCAACTGTAACTGAGTCAGTTAACCCGCCATAAAATGTGATCCACTCATAAAATGGATGCGCCGGGTCAGGCTGCACATCTGAAAGCATTCGTTTGCCTATTTCCCAATATGTCCAAGGGCAAGGTAGCAAAACAGCAATAATTTCTCCAAGCGTGCCTTCCTGTGCGACTTGCAGCATGTGATGAATATAGTGGTGAGCACTCGGAGCCAATGTAGCACCTTGTAGCTCATCATATGCTACACCTGCCACTCGGCAAAGGTTTTGATGAGGATGTGTCTCACTATCTAGTACAAACGCGATCTGCTGATGGAAAAAGGCAATATCCTCTCTATCTGTACATCTACTAATCGCTGCCGCATAAATTTTAATGAATGCATTTAAGTATTCTGCATCTTGTTTGACGTAATGGATGATCTGTTCCTTTTCAAGCTTTCCTGCTGCCAGCCCTCTGACAAACGGATGCTGATAAATGGCTTCAAATAATGGTTCTGCTTCTTTCCTTAATTGCGTTGAAAATGTCATAAAAAAAGCCTCCTCTTCTTCAGTTGAATAAATGAAAAAGCCACCCCAAATGGAGCGGCCTTCTTATCGATTCAATCATGAATAAGACAAGGTCCAGCTCCACTTCCCTCCGCTAGTACGAACTAGATCAGGTTCAAAGGGTCCAAGATTTCCTCTTGTCTCAGTCATACATGACTCCCCTAGTGGACTTTTGTCATTTAATTATCTTTACTGTACACATGTGGCGATTTGATGTCAACCGCCTTTCTTAATTCAATGTATTAATCGTTGGCAGCTTCTCGATTCCTGCAGCATAGTAGAAATTAAGAACACTGAAGAAATCAATCGGCTGTCCTGTTTTTAAATCAACGGCTAAAATATGATCGCCGTAATTTGTCAAATCATCAAGGTCTAAGCGTCTTGGTGTTGTCTTCCCAAGCGTATCAACAAAGCTACTATGGTAGTATTGTCCGCTTGCATACGATGATTGATGGTACATAAACAATGTCTCCACATCTAAGTAGACGAGAATGGCCTCAGATGAACTCGCATAAGGAGCAGAGTACGATACTGGTGCCGAAATACTTTTCACTTTCACACTTTCAACAGAATGGGTTCTCTGTTCATATTTTCCATCATATGAGAAATAAAACACACGCTCCCATTTATAATCGGCGGTCTTCGATTGTTTGTTATACACTTTTGTACCATTTGCGAAAACATCCCCATTGGCATACGCAGCGACAAAGTATTGCAAGGTTGATGACAAGGATTCAGCACCTGTGAAATTGGGTGGGTTTTTTGCATTCACCTGTAATGTATATGAGTCTCCGAAGTCTCCACCGCTTGTGATTCCAAACGCATAATCACCCGCTGGTAAATTGCTTACCCCAAGCAGACTGCCTGCCGGTTGAATAAGATCCGTTGGATAAGCTTGTCCTGCTTCAAAATCAACAACAAATAATTGAACGAAATAATCAGCATTTTGAGAGGTAATCCGGCTGATGAGTGCCTGAGGTGAAGACGTGCTTAAAAACCATAAATCAACTGGATCCTCCTCTGATAAGACAGCCGATTGATTGATTGCTAGTCCATCGATGGAACGGACAGCAGACGTTCGTAGCTTTCCATCTTTAGCTGCTTTTCGTTTGATACTGATTCCATTTTTCTTATCTACTTTAAATGATTTTTTCACTTGCTTCTGTTGAATAGCGGTTCCTTTATCCTGCTTCAAAAATGACTCTTGCACTTGCTGGATGGCTTTTTCCGACAATGGCGACACTTTTCCATCTGACTTTGGTGCGTCTTCTGCTTTTAATGCTGGTGAAAATAAACCTGCTGTCACTAGTAAAACAGACAGCAAAGCTACGGTGATTTTTACGTAAAATGCTCTCACAGGAACATCCCCTTTTCCCTAATTTGGGTTTTTTACCCTGTGATCATTTTACCATTTTTCCAATACTTGTTTTGGTCTTTTTCAGGAAATTTTTATAACAAAAAAACCAGCCGTATGAGTCACGACTGGATTTTTGACGATTTATGCAATGGTTTTGACAAATAAGCGTGCTGTTTCTGCACTTGATCCTGGGTTTTGTCCAGTAATGATTTGTCCATCTACAACAGCAAATGGCGCAAAGGCATCTCCTTTTTCAAACACTGCTCCTTGCTCACGAAGCTTTGTTTCCAATAAAAATGGAACCTTTGATGTCAGCTGAACGGCATCCTCTTCCTCGTTCGTGAACCCTGTTATTTTTTTGCCTTCGATAAATGATTTTCCATCTCGATCATTCACATCAACAAATGCTGAAACGCCGTGGCAAACAGCTCCGACAGCACCATTTTTTTCTGAAATTGCTAAGATCGCATCGGCTACCAGTTGATTGGATGCAAAGTCGATCATTGGGCCATGTCCTCCCGCAAAGAAGATCCCATCATAGTCAGCTGGATTCACATCTGTTAGCGCCTTTGTATCTTGAAGTAATTCATACACATCCTGATATTGCGCTGGAACACCTTCAGGAATTGAATTTTTATCTATTGGTACAGTTCCACCTTGAATGGAGACAATTTGTACATCTAGTTCATTTTCTTTAAAGATGTGAAAAGGCTCCGCCAATTCTTCTAGCCATAGGCCTGTTGGGTGTCCGTTCATTTCCGGGCTACTTGTCGATACTAATAAAACTTTCTTACTCAATTTGATCATCCTTTCGATTCTTCATGTGGTCATTTTATATTTTGCACAATTAAATATCAAGCAATTAGACTTCAATGCAACTCTTTATGGTATACCCGATTTTCTAAAAAATATGGCATCACTTCAAATCTAATCATTATGTCACATTCTATCGGTAGGGAATTTCATGTAAAATTGTCATTGAGTGATATAATATGAGGAAAGATTGACAGACCTCTCGTGCTGGAGGGGACTTTTTAAAGGAGTGGAAAAGAGATGAAAACCTATTCGATTGTGATGATCATCATCACGCTCTGTATCATATTGGCGGTCTTCTTGATGAACCTAACAGGGGTCATGTACGGAAAAATCATTTTGGCTGTTGCCGTTGCTCTTTGTTTGACATCCATTATTCGTTTGATGGGTCTTCGAAAAAGATAAAAGCTGCCCTTTTATCGGGGCAGCTTTATTTAAGATTACATAGCCAGCATAAGCGCAATTAATGCGAGCAAGGCTGGTATTCCTTGTTTGATGATAATGGATTTATTGGATGTCACACCGCCAAATACTGCTGCGATGATCACACAAAGAATGAAAAATAGCTGAATCATATAACCAACGGTATTTGATCCGAGAATGAGCCCCCAAACGAGACCTGCAGCTAGAAACCCGTTATAAAGCCCTTGATTGGCAAACATCACTTTCACATTTGGATCTTTTTGTAAGTGTTCAGGCAGTCGGAAAGATCTTTTAGCCATCTTTGATTCCATAAAAAACATTTCTAATAACATGATGACAATGTGTTCTAACGCGACAATTCCTACTAAAATCATTGCTAAAATATTCAATTTAGTTAATTCCTTTCTGATAGACGATCACGAATCTCTATTTTGTCCGTGTATAAATCAAAGTCTTGTATTAATTCTAGCGCTTCAGTAAACCGACTTTGTGGAATGTCTCTCATTTTCCTTACACCGAATTCCTTTTTAATAAAAGCCATGATGGTATTGATATGAAGCTTACCGTGGCCATCATACTCCAAATGGCTGCAAAAAGTCTGCATCGTCCCTCGAATCACCTTTAATTGCTTGTCAGTGACACAACTCATTGGTAACGCTCATCCTTTCCTGTTTTTTAACAGCTAAAAAGAACCGTGAATGAAAGAAAAACCTTCCAGTCTCTATTATATAATGGTTTCATTCGGATATCAAAATAAAAAAGAACAGACATTCGATCAAAAAACGATCATATGATAAAAATCCTTGTCTCAACACATCAAAAAGCCGGATTCAATGGTAGAATCCGGCTTTCTGTTTAGTTACTTTTAGAAATTAATACCTTTCCAACAGAACGATCCTTACTTTGTCCAACGACTTTAAAGGATAGACCATATGTCGGCACATCGCGTCCTGCGTCTGGGTTATTTGGATTCACATAATTCTTTTGATCACTAAATGTACGAGTCGGACGAATATAGCGATCTTCCAAGGTTAAGCCTGTTGTCGCTGTATAATCAATATTCAGCTTCGTACTTGGATTCAAAGAAAATGCTGCATCATGTACTTGGAATCCTGTGGCCGCAACAGAGCCGTCACTCCATTTTAATACTTGCTGATCCGCATCTACGACACCAAGGAAGCCGTTTCCTGGGTGCTTCCCTACCCAGTTATCACTATAAGATTGATCGACATACCACACGACCAAACCGTTATTATAGCTCATCAGACTTGCCCCACGTTTGATATGCTTTAAGCCTTTATCGACATCAGCATAAGAGCGCCACTCTAGTAAATAGTATTGCGCTGCATATTGTTTTCCGTTAGATTGAGAGAATCCATTGAAGGTAAAAGTGGACGTTCCCTCAGCATCATCAGACCATACCTTCGTTCCATCTGCTGTTACGTTTAGATCATCTACGAACAAGCCTGGTAGCGAATAGCCTGCATCGGTTGTGTATCGGAATTGCAGATCGATTTTCTTCCCTGCATAATCAGAAAGATCAAAGGTTGCATCTACCCAGCCGTCTGATTTTCCGTCGATGCCATTGCCTTCGTTAGCACCTGCTTCATTTCGATCATTCGTGATGTTACCAGCAATGGTTTTCCATTGATCGGTCCCAGTCTCACGAACTTCTACATACGCATAATCATAATCTTCTTCGATATCGTACCATGTTTTAAATGTAAGCTCTGCTTTGCTTCCTTTTGACAAATCAATACCTGTTGTCGTCATGGTTGCATTCAAATTGTCACCCGTCCCACTGAAGTACGCGTATTTTCCTTGAGCAGGCTTTGTGACCACAATCTCTTTATCTGGTAAATCGACTCGAACAGCATCATGGTTGGTTCCTTTTGTTGCTGCTTCATCAATTAATACTGTTTTGCTTTTCTTTAATGCTTTACCATCAATGGTTTGTCCTGAAAGCCAGTTGCCACCATGCAGGTTTTGAAGCATTTCTTTTGCATATGGACTAAAGCCTGTTGGTTCCGTACCAGGTACTTTACCTGCCCAGCTCCCACTTGACATGATAGACCAGTAAGAAACGGGCTCTCCTTTACCTGTGTATTGTGTATCGTACTCATCAGGAAGACCAAGATCATGCCCGAATTCATGTGTGAAAACGCCTGCTGCGCCATCTTCAGGCTCAATGGTGTAATCTAATGCGCCTAATTTTCCGTCTTGACCCGCTTCAGATTCAGTATTCGGAATTTCAAATACATCACCAAGTGACCAGCGGTGCGACCAAATGGCGTCAGAGCCTAGCTGTCCGCCGCCTGCTTCTTCACCTACGCCAGCGTGAACGACCATGAGATGGTCAATGATGCCGTCTGGCTCGTTATAAACGCCGTCTCCATCAATATCATAGCGGTCCCATTGATCATATTCACCGAGGTCAATATTCGGATCTTTTGCGGCTGCTTCAAGGGCTTCTTTCACCAATTCACGCGGTTTACCGTCACTGCCTGATTCGTCTGGTACGTTTCCACCGTAATAAGCTGCTTCATGCTTAGCTGTATACCATCCTGCAACTGTTCCACTGATTGTGTAACTACCGCCGGACTGCTTTTCATAATATTGTTTCATGGATACTTTGCGTTTACCATCTGGACCGATGTAGCCATTTTTTCCGAAAAGCATATCTTGATAGTGCTGTTGATCGTACTTGTCATAGTACATATCAGTCTCTTCTTTTTTAATACTATTATGCTTATAATCTTTAAAATCTACTAATAAAACCAACACTTTATCATTGCGAACGTCGCCTTTATACTTTTCCTTTGTGACTGGCTTTACTTGATTGCCTTCTTTTCCTTTATGCTGCTTCAACTTTTTCTTTTTGGCTAGTTTGTTATGTACTTCTTGTTTGTATTCTTTTAGGAATTCAGGCTCTTCTGTTAAGGTGCTGGCACTTTGTTTCATGGCAGCTTCTTCTTTTTTCTTTAAATAGTTCTTTAATGCTTTTTGGGTTTCTGCTTCATTGGCATTCTTTTTGATCTTTCCTTGTTTTTTCAAGGCTTTGATGAGACGGTCTTCATTCACAACACTTGCATCGAATGGAATACCTGAATAATGACCGCCGTCTGAGGACGTTGACTTTTCTGTGTTGTGGGCAGATAGAGGGGTGCTGAAAGCTGTCAATGTGCCTAAACCGAGGACAGCTGTTAGTGCTATGCTCGTCCATTTCCCTTTTTTCATATTGGTTCCTCCCTAATTTGGTAATAAATAATATCTAATTCTAGCATATTCCAATATACTTAAGTCGAAAAACATTTTATTTTCAGAAATTTTGTGGAAAATGCACAATACGGGAATGAAATGGCCGAAACCAGGTGTCGAAAATAAAAGAATCCAGGGCGATGAACGGGGGTCTGACACCCGTTTTTGATACAGGGATCAAAACACCTTAATGAAACAGCCCGTTGCCAAAACTCTTTCGGTGACTTTCTAATTTCAAACTGGAGTCGAAGGTTTCAATCGAGGCATTATCAGCGGGCATACCCTTATGGGACATGCTTATGATCATGCCTTTTTCCTTAATATCGTTTTGATCAGCATATGAAGTGAGATTGCTCCTTGAACACTATGAAGGATGCAGCCTCCTGACAATTGCCTGTATAGCTGATTCAAAGTATCTAGAACAGGAGAAACGTCTTGTTTATCAACAATCGTTTAAGTGACTAAACCTTTTATGGTGGGTAGATAAAGCATTTTTTGACCAAATAACAAATACGTAATATCAGTCACTCATTTTAATGGCTTTGTCGTAGAAGAATCCCGTTTCAATTGATTTTCTGCATGTAAAACGGATCGTTAAAAAGGCATATTAGGGTGAATTGTGTTGAAACTCTCATATTTATTTCTATTGACATCAACCAAAAGGTGTAACTATAATGGTTACATCTCATCTATGTGTAACCGGGTTCGTTACATCTTTTTTTAGGCTATCCAGCATGATTCAACTATTCACTTTGTTTCGGGGAGGTTAATGATTGAACAATATCCAATGAATTCGCTAAAGAAATATTTATTTATGTATTGGCTACACTCATACATAAGACCTGTGTTTTTAGTCATTAATAACATATAGGGTCTTCGTAAAAAATGAAAAAGGAGAATCATCTAATGTTTAAATTAAAATCAGTCATAGGATTTACTTTAGGTCTTTGTTTCGTGTTATTGCTAAGCGCATGTGCTAGCAATGAAGATACAAAAAATACAGCAACCGATAACAAAAACACAGCGGACAAACAAGCTGTAAATCTTAAAATCACACCGTTCAACCCTGGTGATAAAGGAGTTTTTGCTGTCACTTCTAGCTTGATTGAAGGACCGAAAGAAGTCATTCTTGTCGATGCCCAATTTGAAAAGGATAATGCAGAGAAGTTAGTAAAAATGATTCGCGATACAGGAAAGAAACTGACAACTGTTTATGTCAGTCATAAAGACCCAGATTATTACTTTGGTCTCTCTGCTATTCGTGAAGCATTCCCTGATGTGAAAATTGTGGCAACGCCTGAAACTGTGAAGGGGATTAAAAAAACGATTCAGGCCAAAAATGATTACTGGAATCCAATATTGAAGAAAAATGCACCAACAGCACAGATTATTCCAGATGTTTTAAAGGGAGATAAACTGACAGTTGATGGAAAAAACATCAACATCATTGGACTTGACGGACCAGATCCATCTCACACTTTTCTATGGGTTCCATCAAAAAAGACAGTTCTAGGTGGAGTACCTGTTTATGAGAATGAATATGTTTGGACAGCAGACAATCAATCTCAAAAAAGTCGTGATCAATGGCGTGAAATTCTAAATCATATTCTTGATCTGAAGCCAGAACGTGTGATTCCAGGTCATTATCTAGGTAAGAGTGCTGAAGATACATCAGCAGTTGTGTTTACCCGTGATTATATTGCAAAATTTGAAGCAGCAGCTAAGAAGGCAGACAATTCCGCTCAATTGATTGCTGAAATGAAGAAAGAGTATCCGAACTTTACGAACACTGGAGACTTAGAATTGAGTGCTAAAGTCATGAAAGGCGAACAACAGTGGCCGTGATATCATTAATATGATTGACCATTCAGTGTGTTCTCATTTTAGATGGGAGCACTCTGAATGATTAGATGAAATATTTTGCCTTGATTATTTCACCTCCTAAATTGATTTCATCTTCACTTCAATTGAATAACTAACTCTTGAACCCATAGAAAAACACCTTCAAATTGATTTCAGGTACTCTATACCTAATTTTCAACTTAAAGGTGTTTTTTATTTGTCTCACTTTATAGGGTCCAGTCCTGAACGCCTAGGGTGTTTATTGTTATTCTATGAAAGCTGCTCACCATGAAATGCAACTACATCAAGTGGAGCGGCTAAAAATTCTTTTGCCTTCGCTACGAAAGCTTGGAAATGTGCACTTGCATTATGGCTCTGAACCGCTGCTTCATCTTTCCACACTTCCACCATTAAAAAGGTATTTTCTTTTTCCGTATCCTTGAACAGTTTGTAGGATACGTTGCCTTCTTCAGCCTGTGAAGCTTTCATTAATCCGTTGATTTCTTCTAAAAATACGTTTTCTTTTTCTGGATGAATGGTCATCCCTGCATGAATAATAATCATGTGATCGTCTCCTTTTTAAAAGATATTATTTCCACTCTGCAATACGATCGATCGGTAAGCGGTAAGATGCATAGCCTTCGTCAACCGCTTTCCCAATGGATAGAAGCATCACTGGTACATAACGTTCTTTATCCCAGCCAAACGTTTCAGCGATGACGTCTTTGTCATATCCGCCAATTGGGTTTGTGTCATAACCGTGCGCACGTGCAGCAAGCATGAGCTGCATAGACACAATTCCACCGTCAATTAAGATCGTTTCACGATTCACTTGCTCTGGAAGAGCGTCAAAATGTGCAGTTAATGCAGCAACTTGTCTTTCTTTCACTTCTTGTGGCATGTAGCCATTCTCTACCGCTTTTGAATAAATTTCTTCTAAGTATTCATTGTTTTTCATATCTGCAAATACAGCAATAACAGCTGCTGATGTTGACACTTGTGTTTGGTTGAATTTTGCTAGTGGTGCCAGCTTTTCTTTTCCTTCTGGGCTGTCAATGACCATGAAGCGCCAAGGCTGTGCATTCACTGATGATGGTGCAGTTGTTGCCTCTTCTAAAATCTCTGTCATTTCTTCTTTGCTAATTTTCACAGCTGGATCATAGTTACGAATAGAGCGGCGCCCTTTCATAATTTCCATAAAATCGTTTGTTTTTAATGTTGTAGCCATGTGTAACACTCCTTTAGGTTGTTTGAATCTTTTCGATGTTTTGTTGTATACGGATGAGCACATCAGTGAGAAGCTTTCGTTCTTCATCACTTACGTTTTCAAGCATTTCTGAGATAAATCGTTCTTTTTCTTTTTTAGAAGCTTCGATTCTTGTTCTGCCTTCCTCTGTCAGACGGACAAGCGTGACTCGATTATCTTCCGGCTTTCTTCTGCGCGTGACCATTCCTTTTGCTTCTAGCTGTTTTAAGTGACGCGTCACAGCCGCACTATCAATATTTACTTTTTTCTGTAAATCTGATTGGCTGATTTCATCGGCTTGAAATAACAGTGATAGCAACTCCAGTCTTGATTGGCTGATGCCCGTGCATGCTTCGAACTTCACACCCATCATACGGTTCACGCACTGCAAACGATATAATATCTCTGCTTCTTCAGAGCAAAATGCAGTCAATGCCATCCCCTCATTTCTATTCAGATCAATTAGTTGATATATCAATCATTGACTCATCAACTAATATACACCCGTTGTTTGATGATTGCAAGAGGTTTGTTTCATAAAGTGAAATTTTTTATCTCAATAGAAAAAGACGAGCTGCACACGCCCGCCTTATGTTCATGTTGTCGATGTTGGCCCTGCATAGTAACTAATGATTCCAATGATCATCAATACAGCAAAAATGAAGAGAATCAGTTTGAGCATTCTCATGGATTATCCCCTCCCACCTTTCTAACTTACCATATATCGGGGATTCACCCCCTAAATTTTACATAAAAAAAGACAAAAGCGATCAATCACTTTTGTCCTTTATCTTTATTCTGTAATTACAGTGTGAATTAAAGTTGGTGCATCGGCATGATCTGCAATGCGGATGTTGTCATAAATTTTCTCCATGACATTCGAAACATCTTCACGATTCGCATGCAGTGTCACGAGTGAATCACCCTTTTCTACACGATCGCCCACTTTTTTGTTCAACATGATGCCGACAGATAGGTCGATATCGTCCTCTTTTGTTGCACGTCCTGCACCTAGGATCATCGCTGCAACACCGATTTCGTCTGCGACGATTTCAGCGACCACACCGGATTCTTTGGCAGGTACTTCGATTTGGTAAGGTGCTTGTGGAAGTTTTTCAGGCTGATCCACAATTGAGCTGTCTCCACCTTGGTTTTCTAAGAATTCCTTGAATTTCTCTAGTGCTTTGCCGTTTTTCATCACTTCAATCAGCTTTTCTCTTGCTTCATCAAGTGTGTTTGCTTTTTTCGCAAGAACGACCATTTGACTTCCTAGTGTGAGCACAAGCTCGTTTAAGTCTTCAGGACCTTCGCCTCGAAGTGTGTCGATGGCTTCTTTCACTTCTAAAGCATTTCCAATCGCTAATCCTAGCGGCTGAGACATGTCAGAGATGACAGCCATTGTTTGTCTTCCAACGTTGTTCCCGATGCGAACCATTGCTTTTGCAAGCTTCTCAGAGTCTTCAGGTGTTTTCATGAAAGCACCTGCACCTGTTTTCACGTCTAGTACGATTGCATCTGCACCAGCAGCGATTTTCTTACTCATAATTGAGCTTGCAATGAGTGGAATCGAGTTAACGGTTCCTGTCACATCACGAAGGGCATAAAGTTTTTTATCAGCCGGCGTGAGGTTGCCAGATTGCCCAATGACCGCTACTTTATGACGGTTCACCAGCTCAATGAACTCGTCTTTTGTAATTTCTACGTGGAAGCCTTTCACAGCTTCAAGCTTGTCCACTGTTCCACCTGTATGCCCAAGGCCGCGCCCTGACATTTTCGCAACAGGTACATCAAGTGCTGCAACAAGCGGAGCGAGTACAAGAGTTGTTGTATCGCCTACGCCGCCTGTTGAGTGCTTATCGACTTTAATGCCGTCAATGGCAGACAGGTCAATCGTATCCCCTGAGTTCGCCATAGCGAGGGTTAAGTCTGCACGTTCTTGATCCGTCATATCTTGGAAGAAAATTGCCATAGCCAAGGCACTTGCTTGGTAGTCAGGAATTGCTCCGTCCGTATATCCTTTGACAAAGAAAGAAATTTCCTCTGAAGATAATTCTTTTCCGTCGCGTTTTTTCGCAATGATATCTACCATTCTCATTGTTCTCACCATTCCTTTTTTAAAATTAGTAAATCAAACCGACAACGCCTGCTGTTAAGAAGCTGACGAGTGTTGCACCGAATAACAGCTTTAATCCAAAGCGTGCGACAACGTTTCCTTGTTTTTCGTTTAAGCCTTTAACTGCTCCAGCAATGATACCGATAGAGGAGAAGTTCGCAAATGACACAAGGAATACAGAGATGATGGCTTCTGTACGAGCAGTGAAATGTAGGCCGTCTCCAGATAGTGCTAGCATCGCCACAAATTCGTTGGACACCATTTTGGTTGCCATAATACTTCCTGCTTGTACCGCTTCGCTCCAAGGTACACCGACTAGGAACGCAAATGGAGCAAAAACATATCCAAGTACATCTTGGAAAGAAACGCCGATGACCGCTGTGAAGATTCCATTAATCATCGCAATTAGCGCAACGAATCCAATCAGCATCGCAGCGACAACAATTGCTACTTTGAAACCATCCATAATATATTCGCCAAGCATTTCAAAGAAGGATTGCTTTTCTTCTTCTACAATTTCAATCATGTCTTCGTCCTTAGCCACTTCATAAGGATTGATGATAGACGCAATTATAAATCCACCAAATAGGTTCAGCACGAGTGCTGTGACAACATACTCTGGTTTAATCATTTGCATGTATGCACCGACAATGGACATCGATACAGTTGACATCGCAGATGCACACAATGTATAAAGACGCTGCTGAGGTAATAATCCGAGCTGTTTCTTAATGGAAATAAAGACTTCTGATTGACCTAAAATCGCAGACGCTACTGCGTTGTAGGATTCTAGTTTCCCCATTCCATTTACTTTACTAAGCAAATACCCGATTCCGCGTACGATAAGCGGGAGAATACGCCAATGCTGCAAGATACCGATCAAGGCAGAAATAAAGACAATCGGCAGCAAGACGTTGATGAAGAAAGTTGACGCATTATCATTCATTAACCCGCCAAATACGAAGTTGATTCCTTCACCGGCATAGCCTAGAAGCATTTGGAATCCCTTTGCAAAACCCCCAACCAGGAAGTTTCCAACACCTGTATTAAGCAGAATATAACCTAAAATAAATTGCAGTACAATCATGACAATGACTGGACGGAACTTCACTCGTTTTTTCCCGTTACTAGCCAGCCATGCAATGGCGAGAATCACCAGCAAACCGATGATACCAATCACGTATTTCATGTTTTTCCTCCTCGAATGAATTCGTTTACATTAATGCGATTGTATAGAACAAACCCTATTGCGCAAACAAAACGCGGAAGGAATTCCCAAAAATGAGGTCCTTCCGCATATGACTTTTTCATCATTTAATCGTCATGAATGTTATCCTACCATAGGATCGTATGAATTAATAGTCTTTCGAAGGAGCTGATTGATCCCCTTTAATAATGGAAACGCCTGCACTTGCACCAATACGGGTAGCGCCTGCAGCTAGCAATGCCTCAACATCTTCTTTAGTTCTGACGCCGCCTGATGCTTTCACACCGATGTCAGGTCCTACTGTTTTACGCATCAATGCGATGTCCTCAGCGGTTGCACCGCCTGTACTAAATCCAGTTGATGTTTTCACAAAATCAGCGCCAGCTTTCACAGAAAGCTCACAAGCTTTCACTTTCTCTTCGTCTGTGAGTAAACACGCTTCAATGATGACTTTCACAAGTGCCTTACCTTTCGCCGCGTCTACCACTGCACGGATATCTTGTTCAACCACATCATATTCGCCGTCTTTCAGTGCCGCAATATTGATGACCGTATCCACTTCTGTTGCTCCGTTTTCAATCGCATCCTTTGTTTCGAATGCCTTGACCGCCGTTGTATTTGCGCCTAACGGGAAACCGATGACAGTACATACATCAACGCCTGTTCCTGCTAATTCTTTCGCTGCAAGTGACACCCAAGTTGGATTGACACAAACGGATGCAAATTGATGAGTCTTTGCTTCTTCAAGTAACTGCATGATTGCAGCTTTCGATGTATCTGGTTTTAGTGCTGTATGATCAATGAGCTTTGCTATCGTCATGCTTCACACTTCCTTTTAATTATGATACTTTCATCATATATGACGGATGAACAATTGTAAACACCCTTATGAAATTTTGTTCATCTATTTTGTGACATGTAAAAGAACTCTTGCTGTGTGCTGATCAATGATCAATACGTTCGCATATTTCCCTCTAAGTGCCCCGTGGATTGAAGCAACCTTGCGATGTCCGCCAGCGACAAGAATAGATCGTTCTTTTGTTCTTAAATCATAAAGCTCCACGCCGATTGTGCGATTGTTAATCGCTTCACTGCAAATGCGTCCTTCTTGATCATAAAAACGCGAACAGATATCTCCGACACTGGATTCCTTAAGCAGCGCCTTTTCTTCTTCACGGAAATAACCAAGCCTAAACAAAAGTGCCTCATCTCTTACCGTCCCCACAGTAAACACAGCGATGTTCGCCTGTTTGCCCATTTCAATGATCCGCTGAATATGTCTGTCCTGTTCGACCATCTCTTTAACGGCTGCACTATCAAACACAACAGGAAGCGGCAAATAGCGTGGTGCGGTTTGAAAGGCCTCCGCAAACAACTGGATGGTTTCCGCAGAATATGTATTCACATGTGAATGACTGATCCCACCCTTCAGCTGGACAACCTCTACACCTTTTACCTGTTTAGGTTGCATCTTTTGTGCAATTTGATACATCGTGGTTCCCCAGCTCACACCAACAATATCACCGTCTTTTACCGTGTCTTGCAAGTAATCTGCACCAAATTGGCTCAGGTAATCAGTGATGGTTGGATAGTCGTCCTTTGGTGAAAACACCACATGAGCTTCGAGCAAGTCATATTTTTCCTTGAGCAATGAAGACAGCTCATTTAAATCCTCAAACGGGTCCATCACCGTAATTTGGACGTACCCTTTTTCCTTCGCATATTGAAGTAGCCGAGACACAGTCGGCCTAGACAGGTCAAGCTGTTTGGCGATTTCCTGCTGGCTGTAATCAGATAAGTAATACAGCCTTGCCGCTTCAATACTTAGTTGCTGTTTCTCCCGATCCATTTGTACGCCTCCTTTTTTTCTTCTATCATAACAAATTGTTCACCTGATCATGCACAAATGTTCATTTGAAGAAAATAGTATAGTCGGCACGGAAGGTCTCATTCTTCTCTAAAGTTTGAATGCCGAATTTCTCTTTGTACTGCCCACTTGCCCCTTCCATATCTGCGATGCCATACCAAGGCTCAATACAAACAAAAGGAGCCATCGTTCCCTTTTCTTGATTATAAGGAGACCAAATGCCAACGAACGGAAAACCCGTGAGGTCGATCTCAATCCCGTGGCCTGACTGGGAAAACAACGACACTCGATTGATATGACTAAAGATCATCGCATCATGCTGAAAAAGCTCTGGTCGAAGCTGAATCGGCTCAAGCTGAACGTCTTTTTCCTTCTCCCTTACAAGTGAATTCCGCAGTTCATATTGGACAGGCTGATGTTCATCAGAAGCTTTAAGTGTCAGCGTATAATCCTTTGTCTGCTCTCCTTCGACTAGCGGGACCTTGAATGCTGGATGTCCACCAATGGAGAAATACATTGTGTCCTCTCCGTCATAATCAATTTCCCAGGAAATCGTCAGCCCATTTTCCGATAGTGCATAACGAATGCGGGCTGTAAATTCATAAGGATATTGCTCAACGTGGCGACCATTTGATTGATATTGAAAAGCCACCTTATCTTTCGCTTCTTCAGATAAATCAAAATCAACATCACGCAGAAATCCATGCTGCGTGAGCTCATAGATTTGAGCACCTATCTTGTATTGATCATCCTTTAATCGTCCAACAATCGGAAATAAGACGGGCGACACCCTGCCCCAATAAGCGGGATCACCAGACCACATATAGTGACGCCCGCTTTCCTTATGAAGCACCTCCCTGACCTCGGCACCCCTCTCAGTGATCTGAACCAATAGCTGATCATTTTCAATCGTTCTCATTCAACACATCCCCTTTCCTTCTTCTTTTATTATGACAGGGATTTTGGTTTTGAGTATTCCCAATCCATTCATTCTTTCTTCATATAAAAAAATTTTAAAAAAGACAGAAATTCGCCAACAAAATGTGATGCTGATTCGTCTAATCTTATATAAAATAAAAGAATCGTTGTTCTTTTGAAGTAACAATAAATAAGAAGCGTTCGACATTGATGGGGGATTCATTTTCATGAACAGCAAGGAAAACCGTTTACGTTATATATTAGGATTAGATGGGCTGCGAGCCGTTGCCGTATTGGCGGTCATTGCTTATCACTTACATATCGGACCCGCAAGCGGCGGGTTTCTTGGCGTTGATTTGTTTTTTGTGATTTCTGGTTACTTGATTACGACGATCTTGTTACATAAGCAAGATTTGGGGTATCAAGAGCTTTTACCATTTTGGATGGGACGGATCAGAAGACTTCTTCCAGCGGCTTACGTGATGATTTTTTTAACCGTCAGCTGGTGCGCGATTGCGGGTTCAAACGCATTATTGTCCATTCGTGGCGATGCCATATCGTCCTTTTTTTATGTAAGTAACTGGTGGTACATTTTCCATCAACTGTCTTATTTTGATAGTTTCAATGCCGTATCTCCACTGAAAAATTTGTGGTCTTTGGCGATAGAAGAGCAATTTTATATTATATGGCCGGTGCTGTTGATTGCTGGACTGAAATGGATGAAAAATAGAGCCCACCTCCCCATGATCACCTTTGGCCTTGCACTCGTCTCCGCCTTATGGATGGCGATTCTCTATTCACCGGATACCGATCCAAGCAGGGTTTATTACGGAACAGACACTCGTGCATTTGCGCTCCTGATTGGATGCAGTCTTGCATTTGTATGGCCGATGCAAAGACTGTCCAGCAAAAAATTACTTCCTGTCGGCAGACGTATTTTACATATCGCTGGATTTGGTTCGTTTGCGATTTTCCTCCTATGTGTTTATGCAGTGGACGAATTTGACAGCTTTCTCTACCAGGGCGGAATGCTTTTATTCTGTCTTAATGCAGCAATCTTAATTGCATGCGTATGCCACCCTGCAAGTCTCGTAGGGAAATGGCTGTCCTTTAAACCCCTTGTCTGGCTTGGGAAGCGGTCTTATGGTATTTACCTGTGGCATTATCCTATCATCGTGCTGACCACACCGGTCATTGAAATTGGACAGCCTTCCATGGGGCCTGTCACTTTACAGCTCATGGCGATTCTACTGATTGCAGAGGCTTCCTATCGTTGGATCGAACAGCCAATTCGGCAGCTTGGATTCAGGCAATATTTTGCCTCTTGGTCTATTTGGAAAAAGGGAGTCAAACAATGGTCTATGTCCAATAAAGTGTTTCTTGGGATCGCCGCAGCACTCTTGATTTTGTTTACGATTGGCATGTCTAGCTCGTCTCATACTTCTCCACATGCCAAGGAAGTGACACAAATTAAGACGGCACCAAAAAAAGCAGGAGACCCTCCTGAATCAAAAGCGAAGAACAAGAAAGAAAAACACGAAAAAAAAGCAGCAGACCATAAACAATTTCACCAAGTTCTTGCCATTGGTGATTCCGTCATGTTAGATATTGCTCCCAATCTCGAAAAGGTATATGAACAAATTACCATTGATGCGAAGGTTGGCAGACAAATGAACGAAGCCATTAGTATCGCCCCTCAATATGCTTCATTTAATCAGGTTGATGCCGCCGTTATTATTGAGCTTGGCACAAATGGTTATTTTACTGAGGGTACTTTGACATCACTCATTCAACATTTTTCAAAAGCACACATTTTCCTTGTGAACACGAGAGTTCCAAGGTCTTGGGAAAATGATGTGAATGCAGTGATCCAGCGAGTGGCCGATCAACATCGCAATGTCACCTTGGTCGATTGGCATTCAGCCGCTACAGGACAGCCAGCCTATTTCCAGCCAGATGGTGTCCATCTTTCAACAAAAGGATCTGACACATTGACACAGCTCATTACAGCAAGCATCAAGAAAAAAGGAGATGTGTTGTCATCATCATAAAAAGACTAGCATGACGCTAGTCTTCCAGATTGTTGACAAAGGGCTAAAATGATCTTTATTTTAGCCCTTTGTCTTCTTTTCAGCGTGATTGAAAACCTTTGAAGTCTAGGAAGGACGAGCACTGGAGCGGAGCGAATTTGACATTCGTGAGCACCGGCGCGCAGGACTGACACCGAATGCGAGGGTTTGTCTACACGCTGAAAGACTAGCATAACGCTAGTCTTCTTTTATGCCGTCAAAAGGCTGGCTCTAATCGCTAACGCCCGCTCTTCCTTCGTTTTTTGATCGACCAAAGCGAAATCACCGTTCGCATACGTTAGTGAAAATAATTCTTCAATATGAAAAACACCTGCTTGAAATCGTCTGTTCAATAAATGCAAGGCCGTGGCACAGGCGACTTGAGCTGTTGCCTGAGACTCATCGTGTCCTTTAATTCCAAGCGTTGAATGATGAATCTTTTTCCCATCCGTCCCTTTCGCCTCCACTTTGACCGCATATTGATCTGTCCCCATTTGAGAGGATTGAATCAATGCGATGGCTCGTTCCTTGATCTTCGGTAAGGTGAGAAATGACGTCATTCCAAGACTCCTCGTGAAAGCCAATGCGCGCGTTGCCACGCGGGAATCGAAACAAAGCCTTGTCGTTACAGAAGGTACGTGAAGCGTTGAAGGCAATGTCTGCTGATCAGAGAAGGGGAATCGATAGGCATACCGCTTTCCAAGTTTTCCACCAAAGTCTACCTGTTTCCCTCCAGTAAAACTTTTGACTCTTTTCCGCTGACGATGCTCGGTGAGCTCATAGTCAGTATGAACATGATCAAGGGTCCATTCAATGGCGGCTTTTCCATGCTGATCGCCCATCCCAAGCATAATGCTAATATCCATTTGGTCCACTGAAGCGAGCGTAGATGCCGCTTTCGCTGCTAATAAATTCGTAAGACCAGGCGCAAGCCCTACACTGAGCAAAGCAGTTGCACCCATGTGCTGCTGATCTAGCTTTGCCACCTGCTCCATATATGCACCCTTTGCCGAAATATCGAGATAATCGATCCCTGACCGCAAACACGCTTCAGCAAATGACGTGTCGTCCTGATCAAGACACATGATCACCAGCTTCGTTTCATCCATCCAGTCCGAATTTAACGGCTTTTTGACATCTATTTGATAAGGACGAACCCGCCCTTTTGTCTTGCGTGAAAATTGTTCAGCCTTCTCATAGCTCCGGCCTGCCGCAAAAACTTGCCCAGGGTACACTTCACTCAACTGAAGACATATTTGCTGTCCGACATGTCCATAGCCGCCAATCACCATCACCTGTGATCTCATCTCTCATCCGCCTCTCTACGACCTTGCTTGCAAACAAGTCCTTTGATCATTCCTGCCTGAAAATAAGGTCTGATGTCTTCAAATCCCGCTTTGATTAAATGTCCCCTCATCTCTTTCTCAGACACAGGGTGCGTCGTGTCTCCCAGCCTTTCTTTAAAGGAAGTAAACACTTCTTTTTCCAGGCCTTGACGCTGCATAAATAAGGAAAGCATATGAAGCTCCTTCTCAAATGCGTGAGACTTCATATCTCCTTGAATAAATGCCACCACAAGCGGCGCCTCTGGTTGAAGCCGGCGGGCAATCTCCTGTAAAAAGGGCAGCCGATCTTTTACAAAATGAATCACAAGCATGCTCACCGCTGCATCATACACAGTTTCAGCCGACACCTTGTCTAATGCGGTCTCATGCCAAGTGACGCGTTCCTCCATATGAAGCTGTGCAACCCGTCGTTTGGCCATATCAAGCATGGATGGAGATGGGTCAACCCCTGTGATTTGCCAATCTTCTTTTCTTTGGAGCATGTTAATGATCTCTTCTCCCCCACCCGCTCCGACAGTCAGAATGCGAGAGGCCGCTCCCTTTAATTCGGTTTCTAATACATCGACTGTCAGCTCATGCAAGAGATGATAGCCAGGTACTTTATGTGCAATCGTTGCTGCGTATGATTCAGCAACGTGATCGTGCCAATGCTGGTTTACTTTCATGTGCTTCTCCTCCAGTTCCTTTCCGCTTTACATGGTTTCCTGTACACTGATGGTATGACATCTTTATTGTAAAAAGAGACATCAGAAAAAACGATCCCTAAAAGTGGGGATTTTTGAGGAGGAGATCAAGTGACCAATCCAGTCGCTCATTTTCAGCAGCTAAGACAATATATTCGGGACGAGCTTGCCACCGTCCTTGATTTTGATGCCGCCTGTATCACGACCATTGATCCAGCCACCCTCCTCTCGACAGGTTCCTTCACAGATGAACCGATTGAAGAAATTCATGACCAGCTGTTTCAAAATGAATTTTTAAAAAAGGATGTGCACCAGCATGAATCTCTAGCCAAAGGTCCTGTGCATGCTGCGAGCCTGGTCCAGAGCGGAGAATATCTCAACAGCGAGCGCTATCAGCACATCTTGTCTCCTAAAGGATGGGCAGATGAATTGCGGGCAGCCCTTGTGATTCAAGGGGAATGCTGGGGAATCGCCAGCCTCTATCGTCAAAAGGGAAAGGAACCTTTTCATGAACAAGACATACAAGCGGTCATCCACCAAACACCGACACTTGCAGCCAAGCTGAGAGATGAGCTTTTCAAAAAAAGAGACACTGAAGCTGATGACTCGGCGAATCAGCAAGGATTCATCATTCTTTCTTATGATCACACCCTTCTTTATGGAAATGAGACAGGGCTTCATTGGCTTCATACGTTCCAAGCCTTTGAGCAAATCCATGACCGTGCCATCATGCCCCGCCCGTTCAGAGCATTAAGCGCTAAACTTTTATACGGAGGCAGCACTCAAACAGCGGCAATCATGACGAGAATGCCTACGGGACTTTTTCTCTCTCTTCAGGCATTTCAATTAGAGCAGGCAGCCGGGCAGGCAGAAGCCGTCATGATTCATATCAAACGAGCCCAAACGAGTGATATACTTCCTTATGCAGCGAAAACGTATCGGCTGACAGAAAGAGAGATGAACGTCCTTGACTGCTTATTAAAGGGCCAGTCTACAAAGGAAATCGCTAGTACGTTATTTATTTCAACCCATACCGTACATGATCATGTGAAGGCGATGCTGCAAAAGACGAATTTGAGCAGCAGACGTATGCTTGTTTACTTTTTCTCAAACATATAAAAAAAGCGGCTACCTCACTGGTAGACCGCTCTTTTCTTTATTTTCCTAAGACTAGCTCATGCAGGACATGTGCTACTCCGGCTTCATTATTGGATTTTGTCACAACATCCGCTACTGCTTTAACATCATCAATAGCATTTCCCATGGCAACGCCACAGCCTGCAAACTCCAGCATTGATACGTCGTTTCCATTGTCACCAATGGCCATGACTTCTTCACGAGAAATCCCCAGCTCCTTAGCCAAAAGCTTCACGGCATTTCCTTTGCTCACATCAGGATGCAGGATTTCAAGGAAGAAATCCGTGCTTTTCACCATCATGTACTTGTCCTTCACTTCAGACGGGATGGCTTGGATCGTCTTTTCTAAGCGTTCTGGCTGATCGATATACATCATCTTTGGAAGTCTCATTGACTGATCTGCCTCTTCAACAGGTAAATATTTAAGTGGTAATTTTGTTAAGTAGGATTCAAGCACTGTGTACTCGCTAATATCACGATTTGGTGTGTACAAATGAGCTGAATCGAAATAATGCATCGGCGTGTCGAGCTGACGGCTCAGTTCATATAAAGAAGTCAAATCATCATAGGATAAAGTCAGTTCTGACACCACTTCATTTGTATGGCTGTTTTGAACAAGAGCCCCATTGTAGGCAATCACATAATCTCCCTCTTGATCCAGCTGAAGCTCTGCTAAATAGCGGTTCACCCCGCCAATTGGTCGGCCTGTACATAAAACAATTTTAATTCCTTCTGCCTTTGCCTGTTGAATGGCTTCGAAAACCTCATCTGGCACCATATGTTGATCATTTAATAACGTACCATCCATATCAATTGCGACTAATTTATACATTCACTGCTCCCCTTTTCTCAGCAAAAACGTGCTGTCACTATTTTGAGCAATCATCTACATGATCACATATTATCCCATTACTATTTACCTATTTTAGCCTATCGTTTTTTTCTCACTCTGTCTACTTGTTCTCACCTGTAACAAAAATCACGTTATCCTACTCTATTATATCGTATTCTATTTGTCCTGCTTTAAATAGAGCTTACTTCCCTTTTTAAATGAATGAAATGAAACAAATGTTCACCACTGAATATTTTGAAACTAGCAAGTCTAATTGTATGATGGATAGCAAAGAAAGGAGGTGCAGGGAATGATTACGTTTACGAGAGGTAAATTGTCAAAAATGTCTGGTGTACATATTGAAACCATTCGTTTTTACGAAAATGAGGGTGTGCTCCCCGAGCCTAAGAGAGCGCACAACGGCTATCGTTTATATGATAAAAAATATGTACTCATGCTATCCTTTATCACCGAAGCAAGAAAGCTAGATTTCTCACTCAAAGAAATTCGTGAAATTATCACGTCACTATTTGAAAAACAGTCAAAAACAGAAGCAGAACAGCTGCTCGAACAAAAAGTCGAAGATATACAACACTCCATTCACGAGTTAAAAAAGAGGAAGGCTGCCATTCAGTTGTTAATGAAACAAACATTAGCCAACATCAGCTAATTGCAAGAGCTGCCCCGGTTGTTTGTCGCACGTTCGATTAAAACATCAGGTATACTAGAGACAGCTTCACTTGACATCAAACGAGTTTGGAAGGGGTTTTGAGTAGAATGAACATTGCAACCATCGGAACAGGTGTGATTGTGGAAAGCTTCCTGCAGGCAATTGAACAACTGGAAGGTGCCTCTTGCCACGCTGTCTATTCAAGAAAGGAAGCAACGGCAAAGAAACTCGCAGATCAATTTGATGTGCAAACCACTTATACAGATTTAACCGCCATGCTAGAAGATCCAGACATAGAGGCTGTTTATATCGCATCACCGAATCGTTTACATAGCGAGCATGCCACGGCTGCATTAAAGAACGGAAAACATGTGATTTGCGAAAAGCCTTTCACCTCTAATGTGAAAGAACTGGAAGCCTTAATCGCTCTCGCAAAGGAAAAGCAACTCCTTCTATTTGAAGCCATTACGACCGTTCATATGCCAAACTATCATTTAATCAAAAAGCACCTTCATCAATTAGGCAGAATCAAACTGGTCCAATGCAACTATAGTCAATATTCAAGTAAATATAATCAGCTGCTAGCCGGTGAAACGCCGAATGTCTTTAACCCAGAATTCTCTGGAGGAGCCTTGATGGATATTAATATCTATAATGTCCATTTCATCATGAATCTCTTTGGATCACCAGAGCAGGTTCGCTACCAGGCCAACCGTCATCCAAACGGCATTGACACATCTGGTGTTTTGACGTTCACTTACAATGATTTCATTGCGACAAGTGTCGGCAGTAAGGATACAAGCAGCATGAACTTCGCATTGATTCAAGGAGAAAAAGGCTTCATGCATGTGAAAAATGGGGCCAATGGCTGTGAGGAAGTGCTGCTGCATGTTGATAACAGGATCATCTCACTCAATGCACAAACGAATCCTAATCGCCTGTTTTATGAAGCAGAAGCTTTCCAGCACATCATTGAAACAGAAAATCATGAACAGTGCTATGGGTGGCTTGAAGAAAGTCTCTCTGTCATGAAAGTCCTTGAAGCCGCAAGAAAAGATGCAGGTATTGTTTTCCCGGCAGATCCATTTTAATCAAAAAACCGCCTTCACGAGAGGGCGGTTTTTACGATTAAATACTCTTTGAATACGCCACAAGACGCTGAGACATGTGATTCACTTCATCGACTGCAGCATTCACTTGCTCTGTTAAAGCAGCCTGTGTTTGTGTAAGAGCTGTCATATTCGAGATATTTTCAAGAATTTCATCAATTTGTGTTTTCATTTCCGCTAAACTTGATTCGATATTTTCCGTTGCATTGGCACTATGCAGCGCCAGCTTTCGTACTTCATCTGCAACGACAGAGAATCCACGTCCCTGTTCACCTGCTCTGGCCGCTTCAATCGCAGCATTTAGACCAAGCAGGTTCGTTTGGTTCGCCACTTCTTTGATTAAGTCAGAAATATTTTTCGTCTCATCTGCACTATTTTTTGCTAAGTGTGCGGCAGACGTTGACTGCTCTTGAGCTACAGCAAGTTCCTGCGCTTGGTTTGTCACAGAGCTAATACCCGATACCATCTCACTAATAGAACTTGAAAGCTGTTCTACCTGAGAAGCCATTTCATCGGCTGTTTTCTCTTTATTTTTTTCTAACGTGATATCACGAATGGTCCCTGCAACACGAAGAGGTACACCCTTCTCATCACGAACAGTTTCACCACTCGCATGATACCAGCGGTACTCGCCATTTTTACTCTGCAATCTATAATCAATGTCAAATGGCGTGCGCCCAGAGTGGTCATTTAAATGATCCGCAAAGGCTTGCAGAGCCATTTCTTGATCCTCAGGATGCAAACGATCGCTCCAACTGCTCAAAACGTTCGGGAAATCTTTTTCATCTGTGAAACCAAGCGTTTTTCTAAACTGTGGAGACCACCAGAATTCGTTGTATGGATTGACTGGATCGCCAGCCTCTACGACCATATCCCAAGGAGCTTCCACAAGCGCACGGTTGATCAGGTCATACCTTGTCACGAATGCTTGCAGCTCTTCTTCTTTCAATTTTTGATCATGAATATCAAAAAGAGCCCCCGCCACACGAAGAGGTACACCATTTCGATCTCGAATGGTCGTTCCTGTTGCTTTGAACCAGCGATAATCTCCGTTTTTCAACTTTAAACGATATTCGATATCATATGGTGTACGCCCGGAATGATCCAATAAATGCATAGAGAACGCATTCAAGGTGTATTCTTGTTCATCTGGATGAATTCGAGATGCCCAGCTGTCTAAGACATTTGGAAAATCGTGCTCATTTTGAAAGCCGATCATTTTCCGGAAATCATCTGTCCATGTGAATTCATTTTTCGGATTCACTGGATCTCCTGCTACGACCGTCATATCCCATAAGCCAACGTGAATAGCTTTTGTCACTAAATTCATACGCATATGAATATGTTCATTCGCTTCCTGCATCTTTTGTAAAGCTTCATTTATTTGAGCCACTGCTTCTATCGTTTGACTAGAAGAGAACGCAGCAGTATCTAGCCTTGCTGAAAAATCTCCCTTCTCGATTTGTTCTATTAATTGACTGCTTTCACTTAGAAGAATACCCGACGATGGATCATTCGCTTTCCTCATAAACATCTTCAATAACCCCTTTCAGCTCTTTCATACAATTTTCAAATATTTTACATTTATAAACAATTCTTTATTAGGTCTTTAGTAATACAAATGATATATCGACAAAAACAGAAAATTGTTTATGTCATAAATAAGGCAAATGTTCTTTTTTCACGAGGTTTAATATTTTGATTTTGGGTTAAATAAGGAATTTATGGAATTAAGAAGATAATTTGATAAAATCAACCGCCTGTTTTATCTGAAAAATCTCTTTTTTTATATTGACACTGGCGTCTCGAAAAAAGAAAATGGAACATAAGCATTTTTAAAAAAGGAGAACGACATGAGCGCGAATCAGGAACAACAAGAATTAAAAAAGCTTTTATCGCCGCGTCACATTCGCATGATTGCGTTGGGCGGGGTCATTGGTACAGGAATCTTTAAAGGAAGTGCCGATACAATCGGTTTAGCAGGTCCTGGAGTCATCTTTTCCTATGTATTTGCCGGATTGCTACTTCTCATTGTCATGGCAGCCTTGGCTGAAATGGCCATTGTTTATCCGGGGAATAACCTTCGCGACCTTATACAGATTGCGCTTGGTCAACGTTTTTCTTTTGTAGTCGGCTGGGTTTACTGTTTTATGTGGCTCACTGTGTGTGTCATCGAGATCATTGCAGCAGGCAGTCTACTTCAATATTGGATGCCGAACGTGCCGCTATGGTCACTATGTTTACTTTGCTCGCTTTTAGTCATCGGAATTAACTTAAACAATGTAAAATACTTTGGTGAAATTGAGTTTTGGTTCGCTGGAATGAAGATTTTCGTTATTATTGTCTTTATTATTCTCGGTGCAGCATTATTATTTGGGATCATTCCAAACGAACAAAGCACACCTGCTCTCACCAATTATCAAAACTTCATCCCGAACGGATGGGGCGCTATCTTTGCATCATTATTAGTGGTTATTTTCTCTTATGGGGGTTCTGAATTGATCGGGCTGACCATTACAGAAACAAAGGATGCGGAGAAGGTCTTACCTGGTGTTGTCAAAAGTATGATGTGGCGTATTATTTTATTTTACACATTGCCAATTTTGATTATCTGCGGTCTCATTCCTTGGAATCAAATCGATCCAAATAACAGTCCTTTTGTCCAAGTCTTCTCTGCTGCAGGTATGCAAGGCGCCTCTCACTTTATTAATTTCGTATTGATTACAGCCGTTCTATCTGCGGCCAATTCTGGAATTTATGGAACGACGAGAATGATTCATTCTCTATCTAAATCAGACGGCGGTCCGAAAAAGCTGGCACGGGTCAATAAAAGAGGTGTACCTATCTTAAGTTTATGGGTGACCGTTCTGTTTCTTTTAGTCGGAACATTCTTTGCTTACTTATACCCAGACCAAATTTTTAGTTATATGCTAGCTATTCCTGGTTTTGCGGTTTCTCTTATTTGGATCAGTATCTGTCTGGCACATTTGAAATTGCGTCCAACATATCCACAAGAGCCGTATTTCAAGGTTTGGCTGTTTCCGTATTTGACGTTATTTGCAGGTCTTGTACTAAGTGTGAGTTTTGTTTTGTTCCTATTCAGACAAGAAAACTTGCCTAGCTCGATTATTAGCATCGGTTTCTTAGTTGCTGCTATTATTGCTTCGTTTTTAATGAAAAAGAAGGCTTAAACGCCAACCCCGCCTCATTGGCGGGGTTTTTCATTAGCTGCTGTGACTTCAAAATCAACCGACGCTTTTGGGATGCCGTTGATGATGATTGTTAATGTATGGGTTCCCTCATAATGCTTTCTCGTCGTCATATTTTGAAAAGACTGAGACCTGACGAATTCTCTACGTATCGCAGAGCCTGCTTCAAATTCTGTGATTTTAAATACCTTTTGATTGCGGGTACCACGAGCTTTAACGTAATCAATCGCATACTCTACGCGCAGCTTGAGTGGCTTATCCACTTGAAGAGTAAAATGAAAGGTCATTTTTTCTCCAATACGAATGGAATTTTGCGCTACCTTTAAATCTGTTACTTGAATGGACGGATCGTCTCCATAGCCAAACATAGCCATAATATCTGGATCGCCTTTTTTTAGTAATGTACGGGATGCATGTTTGACAATCCAGTTTGTATGTTCATTGGTCCCATACCAGCTTCTGACCGTTTGCTTCATCAGATCCGGCTGAATCGCAGAAATATCATTTAAATGATTCGCTACACTTTTTTGCACATACCTGGCCGAATCCGACTTTAAGTTTTCCAAAATCGTCAGCGTGACCGAGGGATCCTTTTTAAGCGCAGGAACAGATAACCCCCAAGGCAAACGTGGTCTGCATCCTTCACTAGCCAGTCGGCGAATATGCTCATTTTGATTCTGTGACCACACCAGCATCTGCGCCAGCATGTTGTCTTGATTTTGAATGAGAAAAGGCCGAACAGCAAATTCAGAAGTGGAAAACGGTGTAAAGAATTCGAGCGCCTTCATTGAGATATCCCAATGTTCAAGACCGTAAGTCTCGACGTAGTCTGGAAATACAAGCGCACTAAGTCCTGAAAAATGCGGTGCTACCTGACGCAGCACTTCAATTGCCTGCTCGTAATCCTCAGGCAGACAGGCATGCATCGATTCAGTGACTCTTCTCATCCGTCCTTTCAACTCAAGCTGTGGCCAATCCTCTTGAAGCACGAGCCGCTGGAATTCAGCAGCATCAAATACAGTCGACTCTTGTGCTAGTTTCTCCCCTAATTCCTGAATAAATAATTCATGATAAACATGTTTTAATGGTTCGATCGTATCCGCCTCCCACATCTCACTATCATTATTTTACCCCAATTCGTAAAAAGTGGTATCGTAACAAGCTAAAAACAGCCCAATTCCGAAGAACTAGGCTGTTGCGTTCGCTATATAAACATATTAATGATCATAATAAATGCAATGGCACTAACGGAAATGATCGTCTCCATAGCAGTCCATGTCAAGAACGTCTCTTTAATGGTCATGCCAAAATACTCTTTGATCAGCCAAAAACCAGAATCATTGACATGAGATAAAATCAACGAACCCGCTCCTGTTGCTAACACAAGAAGCTCTCTGCTCACATCCGGCATGGATGCAGCAATCGGGGCTACAATACCAGCTGCTGTCATCATAGATACAGTAGCTGATCCTGTTGCCACACGAATGACCGCAGCAATCAGCCAGCTAAGCAAAATCGGTGAGATGGGCGAGTGTTTCGCTAAATCAGCAATATAATCACCAACACCCGAATCGATGAGCACATTATTGAAGGCCCCGCCCGCTCCAATGACAAGCAGAATGGAAGCAATCGGTCCTAAGCATTCATTACTAAAGGAAAGCACCCGGTCACGGCTCATCCCTTGCATAAAGCCGAGGCTGAAGAAAGAATACACCGTTGCAATCAGCAGGGCTGTAATTGGATCTCCGATATATTTGAACACCTGAAACCAAATACTTTCCTCTGGCAAAATAACATCCGCCAGTGTGGCAAGCAGCATTAAAATTACTGGCACCAAAATGGTAAACATCGTATTCGCAAAACCAGGAAGCTTTCGATCTTCATTTCGTTCAGTGAATTGCTTTCTCAGCATCTCTGGAACTGGTTTATGTATCCGTTTGCCAATCCACTTTCCATATAGCGGTCCAGCAATGATAGCTGTTGGCAAACCGACAATAATGGAAAAGAAGATAGTTTTCCCCACATTGGCATGATAGATGCCCACAGCTGCCATTGCAGCTGGATGAGGCGGCACAAGACCATGCACAACAGACAATCCAGCGATTAACGAAATCCCAATCGTCACGAGCGATATGCCCGTTTCAATCGCAATGGTAAAGAGTAAAGGAATGAGAAGAACGAATCCGACCTGGAAAAACACAGGTATTCCCACGATAAAGGCAACGAACATCATTGCCCAATGCACATTCTTCGTCCCGAAACGGCCGATTAAAGTTTGAGCAATCCGCTCAGCTCCCCCTGATTCAGCCATCATTTTCCCAAGCATGGTTCCAAGCGCAAGAACAATCGCCAGCAATGATAAAGTATTTCCTAATCCCGTTTTAATCGATTGAATGATTTCCTGCAAATCCATCCCTGTGGCAAAGCCGACAAGCATAGAGGTAATAATTAAACTCACAAACGGATTCAACTTCGCGACTGTAATGAGAATGAGCAAAAGGACAATCGCCGCAATCACGATGAATAAAAGCATGTTCTCCCACCTTTTCCCTGATGTTTAACGATTTTGTTTTAATTGCAGCGCACTAATGACATCAAATTCATCCTTTAGTTTGTCATAGAGGCGCTCATATAAATAAAATAGCTCTATGTATGTCTCATTGTTCTTCATATTTGGTTCATGACGGGCAGAGATCCGAATCCACTCTTGAACCTCTTCCATCTCTTCCATATGACCTAAACTATGAAGTGCGAGGACAGCCGCCCCAAGTGCCGAGGCCTCATAACTTTCTGGAACAAGTACTTCTCTACCCATCGTATCCGCTAAAATTTGCCGCCATAGCGGAGATCTTGCAAAACCACCCGAAGCCCGGACATCCTTTGCTGAACCAGTTAAATCTCTTAATGCAACACCGATCGAGAAAACACTCATAATGACGCCTTCTAACACGGCTCTAATAAAATGCTCCCGCTTATGCTGAAGGCCAATACCAAAAAAAGTGCCTCTCGCATTTGGATTCCAATAAGGTGCACGTTCACCTGTTAAAAATGGTAGAAACAGCAGTCCCTCTGAGCCAGCTGGCACCTTTTCCGCAATATCAATCATGAGATCGTAAGGATCTACACCAAGGCGCTTTGCAACCTCCACCTCTGAAGAACCAAATTCATCCTTCAGCCATCTCAGCATGATTCCGCCATTATTGGTAGGTCCCCCGACCACCCAATGCTTGTCCGTCAGCGCATAGCAAAATGTTCTTGATTGCTCATCTGTTACCGGCTTGTCTACGACGGTACGGACTGCACCGCTTGTCCCAATCGTGACAGCCACTTCCCCTTTACCAATGGCACCAACACCTAGATTCGCTAGAACACCATCATTCGCACCAACGACAAATGGTGTATCTTCCGCGATCCCCATTCGCAGCGCAATCTCTGGCTGAAGCCCTCTCAGCTGATACGTCGTTGGGACAAGTTCAGACAGTTGATTTTCCTCAATTCCAGCAATGCGTAGTGCCTCCTCGTCCCATTGAAGCGTTTCCAAACGGAACAGCCCTGTTGCTGAAGCGATTGAATAATCGACCACATACTGACCGAAGAAATGATAGAGAATATATTCTTTTATGGAAATAAATTTTGCTGCCTGCTTGAAGACATCAGGTGTCATTTCCTTTATCCATCGTATTTTTGAAAGCGGTGACATTGGATGAATCGGCGTACCGGTTCTTTTATAAATTTGAAAGCCATCCATGTCCGTAGTAATTCGTTTCGCTTGTTCTGCACTTCTGTTATCTGCCCAAATGATACTGTTCGTTAAAGCCTTGCCATCCTCATCCATCACAATTAAGGAATGCATCGCCGTACTAATCCCAACACCTATGAGATTCTTTATATCAAATGCTACTTTCGTCAATGCGCCTCTTACACTCGCAATGACGGCTTCTAATATATGTTCAGGATTCTGCTCAACCCATGCTGGCTGGGGCTGAATGAGATCATAAGGAACTGAATGTTTTGCTATCACTTTTCCCTGTGGTCCAAACAGAACCGCCTTTGTACTCGTTGTACCAATATCCAAACCAATTACCGCCTGGTTTCCCTTCATCTGCATCACGCCCAATCATTGATTTGAAATAATTTTTGTGGTTTTGATCTACCTGATTAAATCCCATTATAGGAATATTTTTTTCGACATTCAATGACAGAAAAGAAAATTATTTTCACTCAAAACCTCACAATCGTTACCACAACAGTACTTTTCGCTAATAGAAAAATTTATTTTTGAAACCATTAAACTCTTTTTTGAGAAATAGTTTCTCTCATTTGCTTTAAGTTTGTTAATGTTTCCTGCTGTCTTAAATGCGCAAGTGCGAAATATAGGACATCAATAACAGTGAGCTGAGCCAGCCTTGCAGACATCGCTTCTGTTCGAAAAGCCGTCTCTTGCGTCGATGTATACAAGGTGACATCTGCTAGTTGACTCAATGGTGAGCGCTGATAGCTCGTAATACCAATGGTTTTTGCTCCTTTTTCTTTTGCAGTTTTCATCGCATCGAGTAAATCTTTGTTTCTACCAGAATGAGATATACCGACAACTGTACTGTGTTGATCAAGAAGCCCTGCAGACATCGCTTGAAAGTGAGAATCTGTATGAACAATACAATTGATGCCTGTCCTCATAAATTTGTGAAAAGCATCTGTTGCAATGAGGCCAGACCCACCGCTCCCATAAAACTCTAGGCGCTCAGCTTCATCGATTATTTGTATGGCTTTTTCTACATCGTCTGGATTCAACAATTGAAAGCTATCCTTTAATGCAGATATATTCGCCTGAAATACCTTTTGCATAAAAACGGCGGTATCATCATCAAGACTCATCTCTTCATCGACATAATCAGGCTTTGTTTGGTCTATTTCCTGGGCAATAGTAATCTTCAAATCTTGATAGCCCTCAAATCCAAGCCTTTTACAGAGACGAAAAATCGTTGCCTCTGAGCTCGCTGTCTTTTTGGCAAGCTCGACAATAGACAAATGGATGATGTCGCGGGGCTCACTCGTAATATGTTCTGCAATTGCTTTTAGCTTTGGCGGCAATCCTCTGCTTGCTGCTCGTATCTTTTCAATACTACTTAAACTGACAGAAGCCAATTGACTTCACTCCTTTCTCATTCATGTGAGCGCATACATTTCCTCATGTTCCCATCTTATAAAAAAGAAGCCTGTTTGCACAGACTACTTTTTTAAGAATTCATGACTTGGATTAATAATTCAAAGAAAGCCTCAACATCTACATCCATACACACTTGAACATTGCGTTCTTTCTCCCATTGATGCTGAAAATCACATATCATCTGACCATCGCAAAGCTCACTTTTCGTCTCCACTTCTACATAAAAAGCCAGTGTACTCACCAGCTGCTTGTCAATCGCAAGACTCACAGCAAGCGGATCATGCATCGCACACGCCCACACACCATTCCGTTCAAAATAGCGCTGGCGATAAATGCTTGTACTCTCTCTGATGTAACTTGCCAAAAGTTCATTCTGAATGGCATCGATTCTCTCATCCGTTAACAAGACCTGCCTTGTGACATCTAATCCAACTTGAGTCAATGAAGGGAACCCAGCCTCCAGCACCAATTTCGCCGCTTCTGGGTCTGCATATGTATTGAATTCCGCAACTGGTGTGACGTTCCCCTGTCCCTGCACGACACCACCCATAAAAATGACTTCTTTGACGTGATGAATCAGTTCAGGGCATTTTTTCAACGCAAGGGCTAAATTCGTTAAAGGTCCTGTCAACACAAGCGTAACCTGCTTCGAATACTTCAGCACTTGTTCAATGATAAAATCAGGCGCAAAACCTTCATCTGCGGTCTTCTTAGGCCGGGCGTCCTTTAAAGCGCCGCCAATTCCATCCTCCCCATGCACCCGATGTTCATAATGAGGGGCTCTCAAAAGAGGCGTCGCTGCACCTTTGATGACAGGGATTTCCTCTGCCTCAACCAGCTCAAGCACTTTACACGTATTTAACGTCGCCGCTTCAACAGACACATTCCCGCACACCGTTGTTATCCCCAACATATCAAACCGCTTACTTTTCACTGCAAGCAAAATACCAATCGCATCATCAATTCCAGTGTCTACATCCAAGATCAATTTCTTTGTATTTGCCATGTTTGAAAGCTCTCCCTTGTTTGTAAGTGTTGTTAGGGGAATGATAGCATATTATTTTTGAATTTGATTTAGGGGATCAATCAGCTTTGTCGACTTGTTATTTCTCTTTTTCTCCAATGTCTTTGAGATATTGTTCTCGTTCTTTTTTGGAGAGATTTTTTAAAAAATTCTCTTTTAATTCCGGTTCATCTTTATATTTTTCCCAGTCCCTAAAACGAATTGATAACTCGTATGAATAACTCATTGAACTGATTTCTTTTGTTCTATACTTTAATGAAGCGGAGAACTCGTACTTTTCTGGCTCACCATTTATATATCCTCTAATTACGATGTAGCCCATTGGATCAATAGTTCCCCTCTTCTTAAACGTTATGGTCTTAATAAAGTGATGGATGTCTTCTTTGCGTAAACATTCTTCTATTTTAGGCTTCATTTTGTCTGCGAGCTCTTCTGCTTTTTCTTGATCGCTCTTTTCTTTTACCACATCATTTGATTTACTTTGCTTATTGTGCTGAGTGATTAACGAAGTCACTGAGACAATGATGATAACGACCAAAACAGATACAAGTTTTAAAGTATTTTTCATACAACGCAAAACTCCTTACAATCAAGACTTCTCAATTATTGATAATAAAAAAATAAAACAGGTGGATAGACACCTGCTTCACTCCTTTTCTCCAATATCTTCAAGGTACTGTTCACGTTCTTTTTCAGAGAGTCGTTTAAGATAATTTTCCTTTAATTCTGGTTCATCTTTAAATTTATCCCAATCTTTAAAACGATATGACAACTCAGGATCATAACTCATTGAACCTATTTTTTTAGCTCTATATTGTAAAGAAGCTGAAAATCCGAACTTCTCCGGTTCATTATTTATATAGCCATCGATTATAATATCCCCCATAGGATTGATGGTCACTTCTTTTTCAAACGTTATGGTTTTGATAAAGTGATGAATATCTCTTTTGTGTAAGTGCTCTTCAACCTTAGGTTTCATCTTCTTTGCAAAATCTTCTGCTTTTTCCTGATCACTTTTCTCTTCCACTACTTCATCTGACAGACTCTTATTAATGTACTCTACAATAAAAACAGTTACTGAGATGATGACGGCCACAATTATAATAGAAAATTTCATTGTATTTCTCATAAAAAGCAAAACTCCTTAATGGATTTTTAATCCATCGACTAATGAAATTTACAAAATAAAAACAGGTAGGCATGTACCTGTTTTACTCTTTTTCTCCAATGTCCTTTAGATACTGTTCACGTTCCTTTTTAGAGAGACTATTCAAAAAATCTTCTTTCACTTGCGGATCAAAATCATCCCAGTTCTCGAAACGGTCTGATAAATCAGATGAAATGCTCATAGAACCCACCTCTTTAGATCTATATTCTAATGATGCAGAGAACTCAAATCTTTCTGGTTCACCATTCACGTATCCTCTAATTCTTATATATCCCATTGGATTAATGGTTACTCCCTTTTTAAAAGATATGGTTTCGATAAAATTATGAATATCCATTTTACGTAAACGCTTTTCTATATTCGGCTTCATTTCCTCTGCGAACTCTTCTGCCTTCTGTTGTTCATTTTTCTCTTTTTCTTCCAAGATAACCTTTCCTCCAGATTCATTTGTTTGAGATTGCTTACCATTTAAAAGAATCAGTGTAACTGAAATGATAGTAATAATTATCAAGACAATTATAATCGAAATTTTATTTCTCATATGAAATATCTTCCACCTCTTAAAAGTTATAATATTCTTCTTTAGAGATTACTTAAATACTACACTTATTATAGATATTTATATCTTTCTATAATATAATATATATGATAAATATTACAGGAGTGTAAAAATTGACCACAAAAAGCTCAATTAATCAACTTAGCGATAAAGATTATAATGATATATCGTCAGAGTCTTATGATATTGCCAATTATGCCCACCAGAAAGATATACGCTTAAAAAGCGGTAAAACCATGTATGTCGTCGACCATATAGAAACCAAAAAAGGCCTTAATGCACTAACCCTTGTCTCGAGAGAAGATTATCGTAACTCAAACAAAGGAAAAGACCTCACCAAAATCAAAAACGCCGTCATCGCCTACCGTGGGTCAGAACCGATTGGCGCAGGCCAATATAAAGATACCATTAAAAAACATGGAAAAAAAGAGTCAGATGATCTTCTTTCTACCATTTTGACAAAGCTTCCTCCTTTTAGTCAGTCTCAGACATCAAAGGAAGTGACGACTAAGGTGACAACAGGTACAAATACCTATACAAATGAAATTGTACAGGATTGGATGATTTCAGATACAAAGTATTTGATTAAAAATATCCCTTTTGAACACGGTGCAGAGAATCAAATGGTTCAAGCAGATCGTTATGCAAAAGAGATACATAAGAAAATGCCGAATGCCAAAATGTATGTGACAGGTCATTCACTTGGCGGATCGAATGCTTCTTATGTTCTTGTGAAAAATGACTTTATTAAAGGCGGCGTGACGTTTGAGAATCCAAATATTTATCCAAATCTATCAGATGGTTTACAAGCCAGAGCACTAAAAGGCGATTACCGCAGTAGATTAACAGAATATATCAATCTAAACGACGGGCTTTCTCTCTTAAATCGACATACGACAGAAATCGGTCAAGTGAAAGTGATGTACGATGCCGCTCTCCCTGAAGGCGTCGATTACTCCGAGGACTCCTCAAAAGCCGTCCAATTCATAAAAGACCTCCTCAATCGGGCAATGAGTGTGAATCCTTCACTAGATGCGAATTTATTTCTTGAAGCCCTCGCTGGCAGCCATGGCTTAGATCGGTATGCATTTTCGCCTGATGGCTCTGTTCGAACCATTGATGATATGTTAAGAAAAAATCCTTCTCTCACCACAGCCATGTTGAATCAGCTGAGTCAGTCGAATGTTCATCCACATAGTGTGGTGGCTATTTTAATCAAGTCACATGTTCTGATGAACACTGGGCGTAAATTCTCGACATATGCCGATCACCATATGCAGCAAATCATTCGCAAAATCGAGAAACTCGATGACAAAGTAGATCAATCTGTGGAACGGGTACGCTCTAGATACAAACAGATTGTTGGCTTTGGTTCCTATGACCAGCTGACGGCTTCAGATGTGGATGCCGTGATTCGCCACTTAAAAACAGAGGGTCTTGAGAATGAGTTCTATTCAGTCAAAAAATATGATACAGCGATTGATGGCGCTATGAATTTGAAAAGGTGGATCGACTCACTATCAGATGATATGAACCAGCTGGGGAAACAATACCACGATGCAGATACAGCCCTTGCAAAGAATATGGGCATTTCTTAAGGAGAACGAAGAATGGAATTTTCAAAGAAACAACCAACAGATGCAGATCGTTTTTTGCAAAGAATGACAGATACTCACACGTCAAGCTCCATCTTCTCTCAAGCAAACTTTCACACAGAAGACATGACACCAGCAGAGCTGGCTGCTTTGAAGGCAAAGATCAAAGAAGAACAGAAAACAGCGCTGATGAGAGCCATTCGGCACCAGCTTCAACATGAATTTGCAGAAGACCGTCAAGAAGCGGAAGACATTTTGGAGCAACTCGATACGCTTCTTGTTAAAGTCTATAAACATAAAAAGCAAATCCAAACGCATATGTCGGGTCAAGCCATTGATGCCTTAACAGAGAAAATTGAGCAAAGACTCACGTTTCATGAACTGAAAGAAGATGTTCAATCCGTGATCAACTCGATCGGCATTTAAATGAACCTTCAGTCCGATGAATCTTTTCCCCGCCTCACTCGTATATACTAAAAGAGTGATTGATTTGAAAGGAGATTTGTTTGTGGGATATATTTTGTTATTTTCGGTTGTGATCGGTCTTGTCTTGACCCTTTTGCTCACACCACTCAGGTTGATTTTTAGAAAGAAAGGGACGGAACAACAGGTGCCGCTCATGTGGATTGCGGGTCTTGCACTGCTATTCATCATCGGTATTTTTGGCTTTTATTACATCACCAATTTAGATCGTAACCCTTCATCATTATGGCTGATTGGACTTGTTGTGACAGCAGCAGGCGCCTTTTTGTCAGTCGGATTGGAGCGGAAGATTAAAGGTGTGTTGTTCCTTATTCTTTTGCTGCTTGGTGTTTATATGGCGACAGCTTTTCTATTCAATGCGAATGAGAAATTCGATGTCTCCAAAATGGAGCAAAAAGTGGAAATCAAAGCGTTCGATGAAACAGAAACACCTGCGAGTGTACCGCCGCAATTTGCTCGCAATAAAATGAAGAAATCGTTCGGACAGGTTCCAAACACAAGCTACTACGAGCTTGGCAGCTTGCAAATTCAGAAGGTCAATGGTGAGTACGTGTACATCGCACCAGTGGAATTCTCGGATTTCTTTAAATGGATTCGTTCAGGCAGTACGCCGGGTTACTTTACATTAAGTGCGACCGACTCATCTGCTAATCCAAAGTTCGTGAAAACAGAGATGGTCTATACGCCATCCTCCTATTTCAACAAAGAAATTGAGCGGCATATCCGTCTCCAGTATCCAGATTTGATTTTCTACGGAGACACACAGCTGGAAATCAATGATGATGGGAAGCCTTATTACATTCGAACATTTGGTGATTTCATCTCTGCCCGAAACGGCTTTAAAGCGTCAGGCGTCGTCGTTGTTGATGCCAAAACTGGCGCAACGAAGAAATACTCTTTAGATCAAGTACCTGCCTTTATCGATGGTGCTGTTTCACCAGAGGCGGTTAGTCTGCAAAACAGTTATTTCGGAAACTATATTCACGGTTTCTGGAACAGTATGTTTGGAAAATCAGATGTGAAGCTGCCTTCAGACGAGGGAACAGAAGCCAATGTGAGTCCAGTGTTTGATTCAAAAGGAGAGATGTATTACTTCACAGATTTCACCAGTCCGAAAGAGGGCGTTGATTCCATGCTAGGGTATGCACTGACAAATGCCCGGACAGGAAAGGCCACGTATTACACCGGCAATCTTGAAGAGTCCTACATGGATTCTCAAGGAGCATTGCAAATTATTGAGAAACGATTTATCGAGAAGAAATGGAAAGGGCGCATGCCGATTCTTTATAATTTCTATGGAGAAGCCAGCTGGCTCACACCTGTTCTCGATTCAAACGGGTTCCTGCAAAACTACTTTATTGTCTCTGCGGCCAACCCTGAAATCGCTGCGTACGCTTCTACACCAAATGAAGCACTGAGAGCCTATAAAACAGCTCTTCAAAAGGGCGGCGGCACAGTCAACAGCTCATCTAAGCAAGAAAAGAAAGATGCCACAGGCAAGGTCAAACGTGTGTATAAAGAAAATACAGGTGATTACACAACCGTCACCTTCCTATTAGACGATGGGAAAAACTACACCATGTCATCTGAAAAAGAACCTCTTGTCATTTATTTGAAAGAAGGGGATCAAATCACGATTAAATACACAGATACAGGTGAAATTTTCCTTCCAGTCGATGAAATTCAAATAAAAGGATTATAAAAAAAGACGTTTCTCCTACTGTGGAGAAGCGTCTTTTCTCTCTTTCCTTAACAATTCAACAAGTAATTCCTTATTTTTATTCCCACCCGTCATCGGTGACTCAACATAGGAGAATTTTCGTTTGAAATCCATTCCTCTCACAGAAATGACAGCCAATTCACCGCCAATGCTACCTCGCTGGAGGACATATTTTGATAAAATGGAAAGTCCCATTCCGTGGATCACAGCCTCTTTAATGGCTTGGTTGCTGCTAAATGTCACAAAGGTCCGCGCTTTCAGTCCATTTGATTTCAGGACGTGCTGTAAGTATTCCCCTGTACCTGATCCCTCTTCTCTCGTGATCCATGTTTCGTTTTGCAATTGATCAATCGTGACATCCTTTTTCTTTGCAAACGGGTGGTCTAATGGGGCCACGATGTAGAGTTCATCCTCTAGAAAGGTTTCCACAGAGAGTTCTTTGTCATTGGTCTGTCCTTCGATTAGGCCGATATCGACATGGAACAAACGGACATGTCTTGCGATTGCTTCTGTATTATCAATGGCCACCTCAATATCAACATGTGGATAGAGCTGATGAAACTCCGCCAATATTTGCGGCAGCACGTACTCACCAATCGTGAAGCTCGCTCCAATCGTCAGCTTTCCTCTTGCCAGATGATGATGCTCATAAATATCCTGCTTCGCCTGTTCATATAAACGAATGATTTGTTTTGAACGATGGTACAACATATCCCCAGTGGGTGTAACAGTTAATTGCTTTGGCGAACGATTGAGCAGAACGGTCTGGAATTCCTGCTCCAAGTTCTTAATATGAAGACTGACACTCGGCTGAGAAATCCGCAGCTTCTGGGCTGCTTTTGTAAAGTTTTTCTCTTCCACGACTGTCACAAATGTCTTCAGTGCATCATAATACATCTGTCCCTCTCCTATCAGAAATCTTAATCCAACACCTTCATGACATATATTTTACTAATTCCTTGCCAGCTCGTAAAGAACCACCTAAACGAAAACAATTTAATAAAAATATTTACTAATTTTTTTAAAGACTCTATACTGAAAGGAGATATTTTCGATAGGAGGTGCTGATTTGGCAGCAAAAATAAAGGACATTGCTGAAAAAGCTGGATTATCAATTGCGACGGTGTCTCGCGTACTGAACCAGGATCCCAACTTATCAGTCACGGATCAAACACGTGAAAAAGTATACGCAGCCGCGGAAGCTTTGTCCTATCAAAAAAAGACATTCAAACATTCCTTAAAAAAAATCGCCTTTCTCTATTGGATGACCGAAAAGGAAGAGCTTGAAGATATTTATTTTAAATCCATTCGTTTGGGCATTGAGAAACTCAGCAATACCCGGAGTTTAAATGTTACCGCTTACAATCCAATTGATGGTCTTCACTCCATTGATCCTTCTACAGAAGGGATCATTGCCATCGGTCGATTTAAAAAGTCAGAGCTTGACCAATTATATGCAATCACCCATCACATCGTCTTTATTGATACGTCGCCTGATGAAGACCGCTTTGATTCTGTAAAGCCTAACTTGAAACGAATTGTTGAAAAGATCATTGATTCCTTCATTGAAAAAAAGCACCATTCGATTGGATTCATTGGCGGGACAGACCTTGACCTTAATACGAATGTGCATATACCAGATATTCGTGAAACGACTTTCCGCGAGTACATGACGGCACACAATGTGTTGGATGAGCGAATGGTCTATATCGGTCGCCATTTCTCGGTAGATGAAGGCTATTCGCTGATGTTGAAAGCGATCGACGAGCTTGGTGATGATCTGCCCACCGCCTTTTGTGTCGCAAGTGATCCCCTTGCCATTGGCTGTTTACAAGCATTAAATGAGCGTGGACTTTCCCTGCCGAATCGCGTCAGCGTCTTTAGTATCAACGATATTCACGTCTCTCAATATGTCTCACCACCGCTCACAACCTATCACATCCATACATCTTTACTTTGTGAGACAGCGGTCGATTTACTTTTAGAAAGACTTGTTGATGGCAGAACATTACCCAAAACCGTGCTGATTGCCTCAGAACCTGTCTTTCGGAAAAGCACCATATAAAACAGCTGGAAGCCCCGCCCAATGTGGAGGGCTTCTTTTCTCTCCTAAACTAGTAAAAAATTTTACTTAATAAATTTAATAAAATATGTTTACTTTTTTTACTCAAGTTGATATTCTCACATTAAGAAAGCGTTTTCTTATCATCTGTGAAAAAAGAACGAGAGGGGATTACGAATGAAAAAGGGAAAATGGGCGACATTATCGGCAGTCGTTGGTACTGCTGTGCTGCTGCTTTCAGCATGCGGACCAGGGGATGACAATTCAAGCGGCACAGAGCCCGCATCTACAGGTACAAAGACCTTGCTAGTGTGGGAGGATGTCAAAAAGTCTGATGGGATTCAAGACGCTGTCAAAGAATTCGAAAAGCAAAACGGTGTGAAAATCAAAGTGGTCGAAAAAGCGTATGCCGATCAACTAGAAGCTCTCCGTCTTGATGGGGCGGCAGGGACAGGTCCAGATGTGATCACCGTACCTCACAATCAGATTGGATCAGCTGTAACCGAAGGGTTATTACAGGAAATCAAACCCGATCAAAAAATAATTGATTCCTTCACAGACGAAGCCATTCAATCACAAACGGTGAATGGCAAGCTGTATGGTCTGCCAAAATCCGTTGAAACAACAGTACTGTTCTATAACAAAGACCTAGTGAAGAAGGTACCAACTACACTCGATGGCTGGTATGAGCTTTCGAAAAAGCTGACAAAGGACGGGAATTACGGTTTTGTCGCGAAATGGGATGAAATTTACTACGCACAAAGTGTGTTAGGCGGATCAGGGGGCTATATTTTCAAACAGAAAAGCGATGGCTCTTATGATGTCAATGATATCGGTCTGAATAACGATGGCGCCATCGAAGGCGGAGAATACATTCAGAAATTCTTTAGCGAAGGACTTTTCCCGAAAGGCATCATTGGTGAACAAGGCATCAACGTCCTCAACTCCTTATTCACAGAGAAAAAGGCAGCGGCTCTTATTTCTGGTCCGTGGTCATTTGGTCCATATAAAGAAGCTGGTATTGACTATGGCGTGACTGAACTGCCAACACTCCCTAACGGAAAACATATGAGCTCATTCTTAGGCGTGAAGAGCTACAACGTCTCCTCTTATTCTAAAAATAAAGAACTTGCTGAGAAATTTGTTGAGTTTATCACGAACGAAAAAAATTCGAAGAAGCGCTTTGAAGTGACAGAGGAAATTCCACCAGTGAAAAAGCTGATGAAAGATCCAATCATTACTGAAAATGCAAATGCGAATGCTGTTTCAAAACAAACGAAATATGCCACGCTGACACCGAACAATCCAGAAATGGAAGAGGTGTGGAAGCCAATTGACAGCGCATTAGGGCTGATTGCAACCGGCCGTACAGATGTGAAAAAAGCATTTGATGATGCGGTCAAACAAATTGATTCTCAAATTAAAGCGAATCACTCCAAATAACATCGAACGCGGGTAGCTTTGCGTGTATGAAGCTGCCCGTGTCTGATCTAATTTCATACGAAGTAGGTGTTAGACATGACGGGTAACCTTGAACTAGACCGCACACACACAATTGAATCAAAGACACACCGGAGACGGGCGCTAATGTTCTCCTTCATACCCGGGATGGGGCAAATATACAACAAACAGTATGGCAAAGGGGCACTCTTTTTCCTGTTCGGCGTCTCTTTTCTGATTGTATTTTATGATTTATTCAATATTGGCTTCTGGGGACTGTTCACACTTGGTACGATGCTGCCTCGTGACAACTCTGTTTTTCTTTTAGCAAAGGGGATTATTGCCCTTTTAACAGCTGGGTTTGGTATCGGCTTTTACATACTCATGATGCGTGATGCATTTATGAACGGAAGGAAACGTGATCAAGGGGTTCCGCTTCATTCCATCCGTACCCAATATCATCAGCTCATCGACCAAGGCTTTCCTTACTTAATGAGCACTCCTGCTTTCTTTTTACTTCTATTTTCTGTTGTCTTTCCAATTATGTTTAGCTTTGCGCTTGCCTTTACGAACTACGACTTATACCACTCACCTCCTGCCAACCTCATCGATTGGGTAGGGGTCAAAAACTTTCAAAATATCTTTTCGATCGATATTTGGAGAGACACATTCATTGATGTACTTGGCTGGACCGTCGTATGGACATTGGCTGCTTCGACCCTTCAATGTGCCGTCGGCATTTTTCTAGCCGTTCTGCTCAATCAGAAGGATTTAAAAGGGAAACGGTTTTTTAGAACGATTTTGATTCTGCCTTGGGCTGTTCCGGGCTTTGTGACCATTTTGGTGTTTGCCGGACTGTTCAACGACACGTTTGGTGCCATCAACAATACGCTTTTTGCATCGATTGGGATTGATCCAAAGCCGTGGCTGACAGATCCATTTTGGAGCAAAATTGCCCTCATTGCGATGCAGACTTGGCTTGGATTTCCTTTTGTTTTCATTATGACAACCGGTGTTTTGCAGGCCATTCCTGAAGACTTATACGAGGCTGCGACCATTGATGGAGCAAACTTTTTTCAAAAATTCCGTTCCATCACATTACCGCTTGTCCTTTACTCAATTGCACCTATATTAATCACGCAATATACCTTTAACTTTAACAACTTTAATATCATCTACTTATTTAATGGCGGAGGACCACCTGTTGCAGGCTCAACAGCTGGGGGTACGGACATATTGGTTTCTTGGATTTACAAACTAACGATGCAGTCCTCTCAATATGCACTCGCTGCCGCCGTCACGATCTTACTTTCGATCTTTGTCATTGCCATTGCACTCTGGCAGTTTAAGAGAACGAATTCATTCAAAGAGGAGGATATGATGTGATATGGGATCAAAACAAAAAAAACTCATTCGTCTAAGTATCACTTATTTTATCCTTTTCATTGCCTCCGCTTGTATTATGTATCCACTTCTTTGGACGATCGGTGCTTCCTTTAATCCTGGGAACAGCCTCATGAGCACAAGCATGTTTCCGAAGAATCCAACGTTCAGCCACTTCACCGAGCTGTTCTTTGGTCAAGGGGCACTTTATGCAAAATGGTATTGGAACTCAATGAAGATCAGCATCGCCACAATGATCTTGACGCTGATTCTTGTCAGCTTTACAGGCTATGCCTTTTCAAGGTTCCGATTCAAAGGACGGAAAAATGGGCTCATGCTCTTTTTACTGCTGCAAATGATTCCTCAATTTTCAGCGCTGATTGCCATTTTTGTTTTGGCTCAAATGCTTGGACTGATTAACAGCCACCTTGCGCTGATTTTAATTTATGCAGGTGGACAAATTCCGATGAATACGTATTTAATGAAAGGCTATCTTGATGCGATTCCGAAGGATCTCGATGAATCAGCCAGAATGGATGGCGCAGGGCATTTCCGGATTTTCATCCAAATTATTATGCCGCTCGCCAAGCCGATTTTAGCTGTTGTCGCTATCAACTCATTCACTGGCCCACTGGGTGATTTCATCATCTCAAGTGTCATTGTTCGATCACCCGAAATGTATACGCTCCCAATCGGTCTGTACAATCTTGTTTCGGACAAAATGGGTGCCAGCTACACGACCTTTGCAGCCGGGGCTTTACTGATCGCTGTTCCAGTCGCTTTATTGTTTCTTGTTTTACAAAAACAATTTGTATCCGGCCTCACACAAGGCGGGACAAAAGGATAAGGGGAGATTTGATGAAGAAATGGATGCTTGTCACTGTTGTCGTTTTCTTTCTTATGGGGTTAGGTATTCTGCCTGAAGCAAAAGCTGATACGATTTCTGTTAAGCCGATTAATGGATTGCAAGGTGATTTCATCAAAGGAGCCGATATCTCCATGCTTGCGGAAGTGGAAAGAAGCGGAGGCAGATACTACGATCAGAACGGACAGCAGGTTGATCCGCTTAAACTATTAAAAGATAAAGGCGTCAACTATGTGCGCATCAGACTGTGGAACCATCCATACGACAACCAAGGCCGTGCCTATAACGGCGGGACAAATGATTTAAACACAGCCATCGCTTTATCAAAACGCGCAAAGGCTCAAAACATGAAAGTGATGCTTGATTTTCACTACAGTGATTTCTGGACCGATCCTGGTAAACAGTTCAAACCGAAAGCTTGGGCGTCCCTCTCACAAAGCGATTTAGAAAAGGCGGTCGGCACTTACACAAGTGATGTATTAAAAACGATGAGAACGCAAAATGCTCTGCCGAACATGGTACAGGTCGGGAATGAATTGAACTCAGGCATGCTGTGGCCAAACGGCAAAAGCTGGGGTGAAGGCGGCGGTGAATTTGACCGGCTCGCTGCTTTGCTAAAGGCTGGCACAAATGCTGTGCGCTCTGTCGATTCGAACATGAAAGTGATGCTTCACCTTGCACATGGAGGGGACAATGGCGCATCCCGCTGGTGGTTTGATGAAATCACAAAACGAGGCGTCTCGTTCGATACGATTGGTTTATCTTACTACCCGTATTGGGACGGCGGATTTAGCGGTCTTACTAACAATATGAATGATATTAGCGCCCGCTATAACAAAGACGTCATTGTCGTGGAAACAGCCTATGGATTCACGACAGCAAATGGTGACAACCTAGAGAACTCCTTTAATCAAGACTCAGTCAAAACAGCTGGTTATCCAGCTTCACCACAGGGCCAGGCATCTTTTATACGAGATGTATCAGAAAAAATTTCTCAAGTGAAAAACAATCGCGGAAAAGGGTTCTTTTATTGGGAGCCGCTTTGGATTCCAGCGAAAGGCGCTCCGTGGTCTAGTCAATACGGGCTGACTTATATTCAAACAACCGGTACGGTCGGGAATGCTTGGGAAAATCAGGCGATGTTTGATTTCAACGGAAAAGCACTGCCTTCTCTTGATGTATTTAAACAAATGACACCGTAATTAAAATGATAGGACGTGACAAAATGGGAAAGCGTTACCCACTCGTTCACCCAAATGTGAAAGGCTTTATGCATGGTGGCGACTATAATCCAGATCAATGGCTTCATATGCCGGAGATCATTGACGAAGATTTTCGATTAATGAAGCTTGCACACTGCCAAACATTCTCCATCAACATTTTCGCATGGAGTAAGCTAGAGCCAGAAGAAGGTCAGTACGATTTTGCATGGCTGGATGACATCATGGACCGCTTGGCAGCGCAGGGGGCTCACGCCATTCTCGCCACACCTAGCGGGGCAAGACCTGCTTGGCTCTCGCAAGCATATCCAGAAGTATTACGCGTCGAAGCGAACCGCCAGCGTAACTTACACGGGCTTCGCCATAATCATTGCTTCACTTCACCAGTTTATCGTGAAAAAACGAATACACTCAATCGTTTACTTGCTGAACGCTATAAGGATCATCCAGCACTGATCATGTGGCACATATCGAATGAGTACGGCGGCGAATGTCATTGCGATCTTTGCCAAGAGGCATTCCGACATTACCTGAAAGACAAATACAACCATGACCTTGAAGCATTGAATCAAGCATGGTGGACGGGATTTTGGAGCCACACCTATAGTGATTGGTCACAAATTGAGTCACCTGCACCGCATGGGGAGCACATGATTCACGGCATGAACCTAGATTGGAAGCGCTTTGTCACAGCTCAAACGATCAATTTTTATCAAAATGAAATTGAGCCGCTGCGAGAATTGACGCCTCATATCCCAGTGACCACCAACTTTATGGGCGACTATCCGCATATGCGTCCATTCCTTGGGCTGGATTATCATCAATTTGCAAAGGTCGTCGACGTGATCTCATGGGATAGCTATCCTGCGTGGCATAGCGGCAGAGAAACAACTGCCGAATTAGCGTCAAACGTCGCCTTCGTTCACGATTTGTATCGTTCGTTAAAGGACGGACAGCCGTTTCTCGTCATGGAAAGCACGCCTAGCCTCGTAAACTGGCATGATGTGAATAAAGTCAAACATAAAGGAATGGCTCATCTGTCTGCTATGCAGGCGATCGCCCACGGATCAGACTCCGTGCTGTATTTCCAGTGGAGACAGGGCCGAGGTGCCTCTGAGAAATTCCACGGCGCAGTTGTGGATCATTCAGGACATGAACATACACGTGTATTTCAAGAAGTGGCTGATCTAGGGAAACAACTACAGCAGCTGCAGCCGGTTGTGGGCACATCCGTTCAACCTGAGGTCGCGATCATATACGATTGGGAAAACCACTGGGCGATTGATGATGCTCAAGCCTTAAATAATACAAACAAACGCTATGTGGAGGCTTGTCAAACTCACTATCGCAGCTTCTGGAAAAAGGGCATCCCTGTTGACATTGTCGGAATGGAAAAGGACTTCTCATCCTATCGAGTGCTAGTTGGGCCAATGCTCTACATGATCAAACCAGGCGTCGCAGAAAAGATTGAAGCCTTTGTCAAAGAGGGCGGCATTTTTGTAGCGACATACTGGAGCGGCATGGTCGACGAAAACGATCTCTGTTTCCTCGGCGGTTTCCCGGGCCCTCTCCGCCATGTACTTGGCATTTGGGCAGAGGAAATCAACACATTGGTGCCAGATGAACACGTTTTAATGTCCACTGGGAATGGACGCACCTACCATGTCGGCCAATATTGCGAATCCATTCATCCTGAATCGGCCTCTGTGTTAGGGCATTTCGAAAATGGCTCCTATGAAGGACAGCCAGCTCTTACTGTCCACCCATTTGGAAATGGAAAAGCATACTATATGGCTTCCGAAAATGAACAGGCTTTTTACGATGAGTTTTACGAGGATATCATCGCAGGAATTGGCATACAGCCCATCTTATCCTCGCCGATCCCAGAGGGAGTCAGTGTACAAAAACGAACAGATGGCACGCAGGAATATGTGTTTATGATGAATTTTACAGAACAGCCGCAAAACATTTCACTAGATTCAGAGGAAAGCTATGAGAATATGCTGACTGGACAGCATGTACCCGAGCAGCTTCAACTTGATCCTTACGAATACATCATCTTGAAAAAATAGATTGAAAGAAGCGTCCATTCATTGGACGCTTCTTGATTTTAATGATTCTAAATACCTATATAAATTATTTTAATTGTAGATATGCACTTGAAGTGTTATTTTTTATCTAAATTTTTTGACATGTTTGACACCGCGCCCTGACTGGATTGACCATCCTTTTTTACCATTGTGTAGGTATGAAAGCGGTTGCCTAATGCTCATATTTTTGATACTCTTTTTTTCAATGCAGCTAAGGGACTGCATTGTGTTAAAAAGAGCAAACAAATGTAAACGGTTTATTGTAGGGGGAGGGTCTTATGTTAACGTTTGTTGGATTGTTGATTATTTTAACGATTGTTGTATTGCTGATTTGGGGGAAAGCAAGTCCAATTGTCGCCATGGTCATGGTGCCTTTAATAGGGGCGCTCATTGCGGGATTTGGTATCAATGACATTCAAACCTTTTTTGAAGAAGGGATTATTAAAGTATTGCCGGTGGCGACCATGTTTATCTTCGCCATTTTATTTTTTGGCATTTTACAAGATACAGGGTTCTTTGAACCTGTAATTAAAGCGTTAATTAAGCTGACCAAAGGAAATGTTGTCACAGTTGCGATGGGAACTGCTTTGATTGGGGTCATCGCGCACTTAGACGGAGCAGGGGCTACGACCTTTTTATTAACTGTTCCTGCATTGCTTCCGCTTTATAAGAAATTACATATGAGTCCTTACTTACTGCTGCTATTAATCGGGACAAGTGCCGGATTAACCAATATGATTCCATGGGCCGGACCCACTGGACGGGCAGCAAGTGTCTTGAATATGGATCCATCTGAACTCTGGGTACCGCTCATTCCGATTCAGCTGATTGGGGTCGTGCTCGTGTTAGGGATGGCGTTCATTTTAGGAAAGAGGGAAGAAAAACGAATTCGAGTGAAAATTGCTGCAAACGAAGTAGCCGCTGTTCAACTAGAAGGCGCAGATTGGGATCGTGCCATCCAATCTATTAGTGAAACAGGTGACGCCTCTCTAAAGCGTTATCACCTCATCTGGGTGAACCTCATTCTGTTTTTGGCAGTTGTTGTCCTTCTCGTGCTTAACGTAATTCCTGCTAGTTATATGTTTATGATTGGTCTTTCACTAGCACTTTTGGTTAACTATCCGAATGTGAATTTACAAATGGAAAGAATCAAGGCACACGCACCTAGTGCATTGATGATGGCGGCTGTTATTTTCTCCGCAGGCTCATTTTTAGGAATTCTTGAAGGAACCGGTATGCTGAAAGCCATTGCGGTTGACAGCATTCATATTTTACCAGCTTTCTTACTGCCATTTTTACATATCATTGTGGGGATATTTGGTGTTCCGCTTGATATGCTGACAAGTACAGACGCCTATTATTATGCACTTCTGCCAATTGTCGAATCGATCACATCTGAGGTTGGCGTCCCGGGGACATCTGCGGCATATGCCATGATGATTGGAAATATCATTGGGACCTTTGTCAGCCCCCTTGCACCTGCTGTATGGCTTGCTATCGGTCTTGCAGGGGTCGATATGGGGAAACATATCCGCTATTCCTTCTTTTGGATGTGGGGGTTCAGTATCGTTTTACTCATCATCGCCAAACTGATTGGCATTATATAAAAAAGAAAGACATGCGCATATGTGCGCATGTCTTTTTCTTTGATTTATGAAGGATATTCACTCGTGTGCACTTCTGTTTTCGGTTTTTTAATCAGTGACATCAACCCAACGATCAGCAACAAGATCATCGGAACGAAGGCAAAACCAACGGTTCCAATTAAAAGAGTCACAGCCGAAACCAAGAAAAGAATACCAGAAAGCACGGCACGGCGGTCTGTTTTCAAGACAATCACACCAACAAGTGTTAAGACAGCCGCAATTGCGGAAACGACCATAAACTGAACACCAAAGGCATGAACCGAGGCCTCAAGTGTTTCAACTGGTAAGGCACTGCCTTCCTCTTTTAACACTTCATTCAATTCTTCATAAACTGCTGGGTCCACAGAGAGCATCAACGCCCCAAAACCTACACCAATCACGTTGAGGACAATACTAATAATCCCCATAATTTTTTCACCTTTACGCTTAATCATATAGAAACCTCCTAAAAAGTTAAATTAACCTGTTTTTACTTCTCGCTTTTGGAAGACAATTAAAGCAATCGCCAAGAAGATGGCCCAATAAATGACTAGGACGGTTAATGAGAATCCTAGAGACATGCCTTCGATAAAAGTAACCTGTTCCTTAAAGTATTGGGATGGATCATTTGCGAATAACAAATATTTTGTCCAATCAAAGAAGAGCATTAAAATACCTGTAATCGTTCCACCTACAATATAAGCTAACACACTAATGGCAATGGAGATAGCTTCACTTCTGAATATCGTTGATATAGCGAACGAAAGTGTCCCTAGCACAACAAACATTGCGCAATTAGCTAAATAATAAAAAACCATATTGGCAAACTGCGAACGTTCAATCACTTCACCATTTTGATACACCAAATTCACATAATCAGTGTTGAGTCCGAAGAAAATGGCACCCAATATGAATGACAAAATAAACAGTACCACAACAAGTAAAAGAGCATACAGCTGTACCGTAATATATTTAGATATTAGGATCTTTAACCTTGATGGTGGACGAATCAATAATAATTTAATAGTACCATGCTTGTATTCGGCCGAGACAATGGTGGAAGCAATAATGATCACAAACACACCTACAAGCTGAAGTAAATTGGCGTTTGTTTTCACATAATCCCATACACTGTCGCTAAACTGATCATCTGGCGGCAAGTTATGCTTAATTCGATAATCATTAATAGCGATCTCTTTTTCAAGGCTTCTTTTAAAGTAACCATTTTCTATTTCTTTGAGTTCCTTCTTGTTCTCAGTATTCATCATCTCTAGTTGGGCTTTCCAAGCTCCGGATGATTGATCTTCGTCATTTGTTTTAAGTGCAAAGATCAACGTTGCAATCATACCTAAAACAAGAAGTCCAACCATAATCCAAGTACCAACACGATAACTGATTTTCATCCACTCGTTTTGAATGAGGCGAATCATACGTCTGCCTCCTTTTTACCTGTTAAACTTAAAAACTTATCTTCTAGTGTTTGTTTTTCTATTTTGATTTCGTACAAATGAATAGACGCACCGCTCAAATGACGAATCAATTCCGGCATTTTTTCTTCTGGCATGGAGAAGAATAAGTACTGCTCCTCTTCCCTTACAGTGACGCCTTCCTCAAATGCACCAATAAGCTTCTGCGCTTCTTCAAGTTCTTCAGATGCGACCTTCATTCGATAATTGACCAAATCATCCTGCTTCGTCTCCGCACGCTGATCCTCAATGGCAATCAGCTTGCCTGTTTGGATAATGGCAAAACGGTCACACATCAATTCCATTTCTGACATGAGGTGACTTGAGACAATAACAGCTAGCCCTTCTTCCTTCGCAAGCCTTCTCAAGTAATCTCGTATCATACGAATTCCCTCAGGATCAAGTCCATTGGTCGGCTCATCTAAAATAAGCAGTTTCGGTCTATGTATAAGTGCCTGTGCAATGCCCAAGCGCTGCTTCATTCCTAATGAGAACGTACGGACACGCTTATGTTTCACATGCTGCAAACTGACTAGCTCTAACAGCTCATCAATTCGTCCTTCATCCACTTTTCCATTCATTCTGGCAAAATGAACAAGATTTTGTCTTGCCGTTAAATGATTATACATTTCTGGATTTTCAATAATCGCACCGACATCTTGGATCGCATGCTGATAGGAGGTTTGAATACTATGTCCATTAATCAGAATGTCACCAGATGTAATCGGAGAAAGTCCGACCATCATGCGAATGGTTGTCGTTTTCCCTGCGCCATTCGGTCCTAAAAAGCCAAAGACTTCGCCCGCCTGAACAGAAAAACTCAAGTCTTGAACAATCTTTTTCCCGCGAATATGCCTAGATACATTATGCAGTTCTAAAACGTTCGTCACGTTACCTCTCCTTCTTTGTCTAAGTATCATCTATCATCTATTTCCTGATAAACACCATGATCCGTCAAAAATAGAAGAACACTTCCATATGGTACAGCAATGCCCAAAAATTGTGAAGGGAATTAGCCGAAATTTAGCGAATCATCTGCCTTTTTTAAGGTGGAGTTAAGAAAACTGCGGGTTTTTATGTGAAAAGAGGCTTGATTTTTTAAAAAATGAACCTTTTTCAACAGGTATATATGTATGGAATTCTGTTTAAGATTATTCCTTTCACCTATAAATAATGAAATGAAAAAAGAGGCCTCTTAACGACAGCCTCTTTTCATTCTTTATACCTTTTTCACAAACTCTGATTTTAGCTTCATAGCGCCAAAGCTAGGAATTTTACAATCAATGTTATGGTCGCCTTCGACTAAACGAATGCCTTTGACCTTCGTTCCTATTTTTAAGACCGAAGAAGAACCTTTCACTTTTAAATCTTTAATGACAGTGACCGTGTCGCCATCGCTTAACAGGTTCCCATTCGCATCTTTGACAACAAGCTGCTCCTCAGCCGCTTGTTCTTGTTCTAGTGACCATTCATGCGCACATTCAGGGCAGATAAGCAGACTGCCGTCCTCGTAAGTATAGGATGAACTGCACGAAGGACAATTCGGTAGATTAGACATTTGTGTTTCCCCCAACTTTCTATTTCATTTAATACGATTTTACCACATTTCTATAGAAAGGAATGTGATAGAAAAGGAAACATTTTTCAGCATTTACTTCTCTCTTCCAAATGTCATCACAGCCGCAATATTCCGCGCAGTTCTCTCTACGTAAAGAGCCGCATCTTGCATCGCATCAGAAAGAGAGGTGACACCTGGAACAATACTAAAAAGTGCATCAATTCCATGATCATGTACGACTGTACTGTCTTTTGAGAGGGAGCCTGCGATGCCAATCACAGGTAGGTCATACTGCTTTGCTGCTTTGGCTACACCGATCGGCGTTTTTCCATAAATGGTCTGCCGATCAATCCGTCCTTCGCCAGTAATGACAAGGGTTGCCTCCTTGATGACGTCATCAAAATGAACGGCCTTCAGCACAATATCGATTCCTTTTTGCAGATCGGCCTGTAAAAAGCCTAATAAACTCGCACCAAGTCCTCCCGCTGCTCCTGCACCTGCTGCATCAGCAAAAGATACATTCAGCTGCTTTTCTGCTACATGTGCAAAATGAGATAGGTTTTTGTCTAACACTTGAACCATTTCTTCATCCGCTCCCTTTTGCGGGCCGAATACGACAGACGCCCCTCTCTCTCCCGTTAAAGGATTATCCACATCACAAGCTACCTCCAGCCGGACGAATTGCAGTCTCGGGTCAAGTCCAGATAGATTGATAGAAGCTAATTGATTCAGTGACCCACCGCCCGGCATAAGGTCTTGTCCTGCTTTATCGAGGAAAGCTGCACCTAACCCTTGCATCATCCCAACGCCGCCATCATTCGTTGCACTTCCGCCAAGCCCAATGATCAAATGATTCGCGCCCTTATCCAGTGCCGCAAGCATTAATTCTCCTGTTCCTCTCGACGTTGTGAATAACGGATTCCGTTTTTCTGGCGGGACAAGGTGTAATCCTGAGGCTGCAGCCATCTCTATGACAGCGGTCTGACCATCACCCAACATGCCAAAAAAAGCATCCACAGGTTCGCCAAGCGGACCCGTTACCACTTGATTAACAATGTGCCCGCCTGTCGCATCAACCAATGATTGAACCGTCCCTTCTCCTCCATCTGCCATTGGAAGTTTGATATACTCTGCGTTTGGCAAAATAGAACGAAATCCTCGTTCAATGGCACTTGCTGTCTCATAAGCAGATAAACTTTCTTTAAATGAATCTGGTGCAATCACAATTTTCACCCTAAAACCCCTCGTTTCTCATCATGTCCTCAGCCGAACAGCTGGAAAATACCAAAGATAATGGTCGATACAACGGTTAAAGTCAAACCAATTAACGATTCAAAGGGCATTAATTTCAACCGTTCTTTGATGTCCATTTGAACACTTCCTGCTGTTGCATGAAAAAAACTCCCGTGCGGCATATGATCAAGCACCGTTGCGCCAGCATGAATCATGGCTGCGCCTGAAAGCGCAGATACGCCAAGCCCAATCAGTGTACCGCTAAATACTCCACTGGCGACCGCCGTTCCTGCTGTTGTCGAAGCAGTTGCCGCTGACATAAAAATTCCCGACGTTGGTGCAAGCAAATAGGGAGGCAGTCCCGAAGCATCAAGTGCTTGAATAAAAACCTCTTTCAAGGAAGAATTGGATACGATTCCTGCTAATGTGCCTGTCCCTAATAACATAATCGCTACACCTGACATTTTATGAAGCCCTGACATCGCATAATCATTGAGAAACTTTCCTTTTTTCATGAATAGAGCGCCTACAATGCCCCCAATCGGTAAAGCAATCATTGGATCTATATTGATTTGAAACAACGGCCTTAAGGCCAACAATAGAATGGTGACAACCGGACCCACAAGTGCTTGGAAAAAAGCAGGCACTTGAACCTTGCTTTGATCAGCTTCCTCTTCAAGAACGGGTGTCCCTTTATTTGCGAGCTTTTTGGCTAACACATATGTGACAGCTAATCCAAATACAGCCGGAATGACACCTGCGGCCATCATGGAAGTAAGGGGTACACCAAAAGCATCAGAGGCTGCAATCGCATTCGGATTCGGCGACATAATATTTCCTGCCTTCCCGCCGCCAATCATGGCAAGTAAAATTCCTGTTTTTGAAAGCTTTGCCCGTTTGGCAATGGCAAGCGCGATTGGCGCTACCGTGATAACTGCTACATCTACAAAAACGCCCACCGTTGTTAAAATCATCGTTGCAAGTGCGAGTGCTAAAAGGGCCCTCGCCTCTCCAAGCTTTTTCACGATAGCCTCAGCAATAGCTAACGCTGCACCTGACTCAATCAAAACGCCAGCCAGTACACCTGCGGCCATAATTCTAAGAACAGCCGGAATCATGTCCTTAGCTCCATCCATCATGACATTCACAGTCTGCACGATATCTACGCCGCCAACCAAACCGCCTATGAATGCACCTGCCAGCATGCCATATGCAGGTGATACCTTTTTTAAAATGAGAACAATAGCAATCACAAGCGCCATCATGGCTCCCAGTGTACTTACCGTCACATCTCCACTCATTCTCGATCCCCCCAAATTGTCTTTTCTCAATTGTAAGCGTTTACCGAGTGGGATCGAGTTGTGAATCTAGATGATCTTTTTTTATTTATCACTTTATTCAATTGTGCAAATGCACAATCAAGGTAGTTGACTGATCAACTGCGCCATGTAGAGCTCCATCAACTGTTTCACATGACGAGGGTCTTTTCCGGTGATTGCTTGTATTTTATCTAAACGATATCGTAGTGTATTGCGATGAATATATAAACGATCCACGCATCTTTGCAAATCGCCCCCCTCTTCAATGTAAACCTTTAACGTATGGACGAGCTCCGTTTCTTGTGTAAGTGACTTGTAAAAATCAGTCCATCTTTTTTCCTCCTCTGCGGTTCCTGCTTTCATGAATAAGCTTTCCAGCTGATACGATTCAAAGAAAAATATACTTTCACCTGAATCAAGAACCTTCCCCAACCGCAGAGCATCCCCCGCCTGCTGAAAAGATAGAGGCAATAGGCTCATGTCGTCAGCGACAGTCCCTACACCTACAAGCACTTGCCTACCTACTGCTCTCACCATCGCTCTCTGTAGCTGCTCGACCACAAGCTTCAGATTTTGTTCAGGAATAGGTTGCCTTAAAAGAATCAATTCATGAAGGAAGGTCATGCCTAGTAAATCAGCCTCGTTCTTATCATATTGAATCGCATGCATCATTTTGTGCACAGTGTCCTCGGAGGATGGAACTGGCTGAAAAATAATCGCCATTCGGCGCTTATCTAATTCCATCCCCAGCCAGGTCGCTCGATTCTTTAGCTGATGATCACCCACGTCAGAATCAGAAATCAACTGATTGACAATTTCACTTTCTATTCGCTGCCGCCACTGAACTCGTTCAAGCAGAAAAGATTGTTCTAACACCAGCTCAGCTGCCATTTTCACCAGCTCTGCATGATGCCGAATGTCCTCTGGCTCACCAGTAATCCCAATCACACCAACTACTTGTTCACGAAAGCAAATAGGCAAATTGATTCCGGGCATCACTCCCTTTAAACGGAAGGATTTCTCCTGGTCAATTTCCACACTGTTCCCGCTCGTCAGTACAAGTCGTGCACCATCATGTTTCTGTCCAATCCTTTTTCGTTCACCAGAACCAATAATCACACCATCTGCATTCATGACATTGATGTTTTTATGTAAAATATGCATCGTACGTTCAACCATTTCTTGAGCCAATTCACTGGTTAAAAATTGCATGCAGCATCTCTCCTGAAGGTGTTTTCATTCAATGTATCATAGTGTTATTGCACAATAAATGCAAAGTTCTCAAAAAACAGCCGTTGACAAAGGTACGGTGAAAAGTGTTTAATCAAAACAAGGAACCGACCGACAGTCTAGTTAAAAGAAAGGATGGCTTTATGAGAACCGTTAAACATCCTGAAGAACGCAAAAATGACATCTTAAACGCAGCAGAGGTGCTTTTCTCAACCAAAGGCTATCAGCAAACAACGATTATTGACATATTAAAAGCTGTTGGCATTGCAAAAGGCACATTTTATTATTACTTTACATCCAAAGAAGAAGTGATGGATGCCATTATTGATAGGATCATCAAAACAGATATCATCGTGGCAAAGCGTATTGCGGCTGATCCAGACCTGCCAGTCGTCGATAAACTATTTCGTATCATCATGGAGCAGTCTCCTAAACAAGGAAGCAACAAACAAGGCATGATCGAACAATTTCATCAACCTTCGAATGCAGAAATGCATCAAAAAAGCTTGATCAAAGCCATAAAAGAACTATCACCAGTATTGGCAGATGTCATTCAGCAAGGTGTAGAAGAAGGGACGTTCCAAACGAAGTACCCGCAAGAGACGATTGAATTTCTTCTTGCTTCTGCACAGGTCATTTTTGATGAGGGCCTATTTCAATGGACCGCAGAAGAAAGTATACAAAGAGCTCTAGCTTTTATCGATCTCCTCGAATCCTCGTTACATGCAGAAAAGGGAAGCTTCTCCTTCCTTCTCAAGCGATTAACTGGAGAGGGAGATGAAAATAATCAGTGATTGGTCACTTCAATACCAATCCTGCATACATTATAGACTGACGGTCGGTCTAAAGGGAGAGTGATATTTATGTTTTTGTTATCCAATAGAGGTTCCAGCCACTTTATGTACCTTGTTCTCGGACAGATTATTTCCGTTTTCGGGTCTTCCTTGATTCGGTTTGTTTTATCTTTACACGTGCTGGATATGACACAGCGTGTTGACTTATATGCCTTACTTTTCGCTTTATCCAATGTCCCACTCCTCCTTTCCCCATTAGCAGGGGCAATCGCTGATCGGTTTAACAGAAGAAACTTGATGATTTTATTTGATGTCCTCACTGGCATCATGATTCTGGCCTTTTATCTCTGGTTATTTTCAGGAAATGATTCACTTTATATCATCGGAGCCGTCATGATACTTCTTGGTGTGATGAGTACGTTCTATGCTCCTGCTGTGATGTCCAGCATTCCTCAGCTAGTGAAAGAAGAAAAATTAGAACAAGCAAATGGCATCGTCAATGGTGTGCAGGCCCTTTCAGGTGTTCTCGCTCCTATTATCGGTGGAGTTCTGTACGGACTTATCGGGAGTCAATCTATCATTGGGGCTAGTGCCATCATATTTTTTCTATCCGCATGTATGCTTTTACGGTTAAATATTTCTTTCTCACCTAGCCCGCTAACGGAGTCCATGACCAAAGTGCTCATGAAAGATATGAAACAAGGATTTTCTTATATTGGCACCCAGCCATTTTTAAAAAGAGCCATGCTGCTCGCAGCAATGTTAAATTTCATCCTCACACCATTTTTTATCGTTGGTGGTCCAATCATCTTAAGGGTCACAATGAAAAGTAGTGACATCATGTATGGGATTGGAATGGGCTTGATTGAGTTTGCTGTCATCGCAGGGGCCCTGCTAGTTGGACTTGTAGCAAAGCATTGGCGCATTCCTACTTTATATCGCTGGCTGCTCGTCATCGCAATCATTTTAATGCCTGTGGCTTTTTCAACATCAAAAACGGCCCTTCAATTTGGCACATATCCAGCGTATTTTCTCTTTTTAGCAGGGTGTCTTCCAATTGCCATGCTGCTCACAATGATTTCAATTGTTGTCATCTCACATGTCCAAAAGAAAACACCAAATGCTCAATTAGGAAAAGTCATGGCCAATCTGACAATGGTCTCCCAATGTGCTGCTCCGCTCGGCCAAATGATGTATGGGTTCTTGTTCAACACTTTTTCAGCCAACATGTATGTGACCGTGTTAATAGTCAGTATCTTGATGTTTGCACTTGCCTTCCTAACAAAAAATATGCTTCAACCTGAAGGAGAATCAGCCTCATGAGATTGACGTTTATAAAGAAAGACTTAACCCGCCACCGTCTCATTTCAATCGGCTTGACCCTTTGCATCATGATGACATCATTTTTAGCAACTAGCGCCGCGCAAATGACGGCACAACTGAACGGTTCCATTTCAGATCTACTTCAATCTGCCAAAGCGCCAGACTTTGTCCAAATGCACGATGGCAGCCTAGATGAACAAGCGATCGAAATATTTTCAAGCAAACAGCCCCTGGTAAAAGCACATCAAATTGTCCCAATGATTCCAATTGAACATACCAGCATCAAGTTCGGACATGAGCCTGCAAAAGCAGGTGTGATGGATCATTTATTTGTAAAACAAAATCGTTATTTTGATTTTCTTTTAAACGAACGAAATGAAAAGCTAACTGTCAATAAAGGTGAAGTGGCTGTCCCTATTTATTTTCAACAAAAGTATCACCTCAAGATAGGTGAAACGTTAATGATTGAAAAAGGTTCGCATCAATTCTCTTTTCAAATCAAAGCGTTCTTACGAGATGCGCAAATGAACCCCAGCCTTGTCAGTTCAAAAAGATTCCTCCTTCATGACGAGGATTGGGACGCACTGAATCACGAGTTTCAAAAAAAGGAGTACTTGATCGAATTTTTACTACATGATGCTGCGCAGGCAGATGCTTTTCAATCACTCTATCAGTCATCTCAGCTGCCACAACAGGGACCAGCAGTCACATTGCCCCTGCTTCACATGCTGAATGCACTGACAGATGGCATGGTCATTGCCATTCTTCTTCTTGTCTGCTTTCTGCTCATTAGTATTTCCCTTCTCTCCCTCCGTCTTGCTATGACTGCTGCTATAGAAGAGGATGAACGTGAGATTGGGATACTGAAGGTGCTAGGGATTCCTTTATCAAAAATTAAGCAATTATACGTTGGGAAGTATGCTGTGCTTGCATGTGCAGGGTGTATAGCAGGATATGTGTTAACGCTTATATTTGGTGATATGTTTACAGCCAATATTCAGCGATATATGGGGAATTACTCTTCTTTTGCTCAATGGCTGATCCCGCTTTTCGTTTCTATTTTGACGGCAATGATCGTCATCTCATGTAGCTATGCTGTCCTAAGAAAGTTTGGTCAAATATCGGCAGCTCAAGCACTTCAAGATGGCGTCACTTCACCAAATCATAAAAAACAAATACCAATGCACCTCAAGAGAAACAGGTTCCTCCCCATCAATATATGGTTTGGTTTGAAAGATCTGATCTCCCGAATGAAGTTGTATACAACGATTGCCTGTATTATCGCAATTTGTACATTTTTAATGCTGATGCCTATTCAGCTATGGCATACTTTACAATCACCGGATTTCATCACATATCTTGGCTCTGGCAAAAGTGACCTTCGAATTGATATACGGCAAGGACATGATTTAGAGAAAAGTACAAATAAAATCGAGTCTACGATTCACGAAGATCTAGACATTCAAACATCTGCCGTATATGAAACAACTTCTCTCCAGTCCAAAACAAAGGAGAATACATTAGAAACAATCTATTTAGAAACAGGTGATCTCTCAGCATTTCCTCTCACCTATTTACAAGGGCGACAACCTTTAAAGGATGAAGAAATTGCCTTATCAGTGCTAAGTGCAGATTCACTTCAGAAAAAGGTAGGAGAAAGAATCACTCTCGTAACAAATGGGCATGAAATCCAAAGAATGGTCACTGGCATTTACCAGGACGTCACCAACGGAGGAAAAACAGCAAAAGCATTATCACAACCTTTTCCTCAATCAGTCCTTTGGAAAACCATTCAAATTCAACTGAAACAAGGAATAGATATTGCAGAAAAAAAGGCAGCATTTGAAACAAGTATGTCTCCTGCAAAAGTGACAGATATGAAAGAATACGTTCATCAAACCATCGGCAGCACAGCATCTCTAGTAAAGCTGATTGCACTATTCTCAACAATCGCTGCTTTTGGAACAGCCAGCTTGATGTTAACGATGTTTCTGCACATGTTAAAGGCGAAAGATGCAAGTCGTAACCACATGTTAAGAACGATTGGATATTCTATAAAGGATTTAACAAGTCAATACTTAACAAGTTTTATCGTGGTTCTCTCTTTTGGCACCTTTATTGGAACAATCGCTGTCCATTCCATCGGACCGGCTTTGATGAGTGTAGGCGGGGCATCTTTAGGGGCATCAAGCCTTCAGTGGTTAGCACCACAATGGGTGTCAGTCATGTACCCTCTCTGGCTGTTTATTGTGAGTTTAGCTGTAACCTTGTGGTTATTGAAGTCGTTTTTTCCTAGTAAAACCAGCCGTCATACACTTTCATAAGGAGATGTTTCACATGGAACACTTAATTGAAACGAAGCGATTGTCTTTGCAAATCGATTCATTAAAAGGGCAGAAACAAAACATTCTTAAAGATATCCATTTATCGATAAAGCCTGGGGAATTCGTGACCATTATGGGACCTTCCGGGTGTGGGAAAACTTCTCTGCTTTATCAGCTTAGCGGTATAGAAACAGCCTCAGCAGGAGAAATCAAATATAAAGACCAATTACTGTCAAAAATGACAGACAAGCAGTTAACTGCTCTGCGCTTAACAGAGATGGGGTTCGTCTTTCAACATAGCCACTTATTAAAGAATCTCAATCTATTTGATAACATTATTGCTGCAGCTTACTTAGCGAAAAAAAAGCCGAGAAAAGAAGTAAATGAACGAGCTCAATATCTAATGGAGAAACTTGAAATTGATCATTTAGCAGATAGATATTTGTCAGAAGTATCTGGTGGACAGCTCCAAAGAGCCTCTATCTGTCGAGCTCTTATGAATGAACCAGACATTCTTTTCGCCGATGAACCAACAGGTGCTCTTAATTCCAGTACCACAAAGGAAGTCATGAATATTTTTTCACAAATCCACTCTGAAGGAACAACTCTACTTCTCGTCACACACGATCCAAAAGTGGCTCTTTGCTCTGAAAGAATTTTGTTTATGATTGATGGAGAAATTGTTGCCAATTTAAACTTAGGAAAATATGATCGCTTCACCACTGACAAACGAGAAACAGTATTAAACAAGTGGTTACAAGATTTAGACTTTTAATTGGAGTAAAAACGGGCAGAAAGCTGCCTGTTTTATTTTTGCTTACACTCAAACGAATAATCCATAGACAAACTATTTGTTTCTAATATGATTTTGCCATCTGCTTGTTGACAAGATTCTGTCAGCAACTTAATTTCTTTGCTATAAAAGTATCTCTTTGACATATAAAGAGTCTCTAAAACGATTAAAAGCGTCGTGATCATCACTGTGATTTGCCAGTTTAAGATTTGAAATCTTTTTTTCATTTCAACGTCCTTTCTAAAAGGCTAGAGTTTGTGTTTTGGTATTCATCTTTGTCTGCATCTATCAGCTTCTTTTCTAATATGATCTAGCAACATCATAACTGATTTTCTTTAATAGATCGACCTTCCATTTTCCGTCTTCCATGCCTAAAATTGCTTTACTTCAAATATACGGGTGATATTTTCGAACATCATCATAAAATCGATTGTAGGTATCACTTTTTTAGACTTCCAAAAAAAGATTTTATTCATTTGTACAAACAATCATTCATCGTTACAATATCGTACATCACATGACCTAAGGTCCTTTTTATTACCTCTTGTCAATCACCTCGCAGAAACGATTATATTTTACCAAAAATTGTGATATCGTTTTTTAGTGAAACAGGCGAAAGGATCTTAAAGAGGTGAAATTTTGATGACTATCATTTCAGCTGAACAGGTGGGGAACCGTTTAAATGATTGGCGAATTTCGATTCGTAAGCATGATGTACAGAGTGCAAAGGAAATGTACACAGAATTAAAAGAATTACTTCAAGAAATGGAAGAGAATCAGGAGGTCTTGACTTATTATTCATTGCTAGAAGGCAAGTATAAACTCATGTTATATGAACGAAGAGGTAAAAAACTGAATGAACAGACAGAGCTAGATTGCCCCTCTAAAACAAACGACTTAATTGAATACTATTTTTACCTTTACAAAGCCCTTTACGCTTCATATAAAAGAGACTATGCATCAGCGATCGGACTATTTAAAATTGCCGAGAAAAAACTACAAAACATTCCTGATGAAATAGAAGTAGCAGAATTCCATACGAAGATTGCAAACTTATATATGCTGCTTCGTCAAAGTCTGATTTCACTTCACTATATTCAGAATGCTATTGATATTTTTAAAAGTCATGAAGGGTATGAAAGAAGACTGGCTGCAGCCTTTGTGATCGCCGCTGCTAATTTTATGGATATTGGCGACTTCAAAAGAGCAGAGAACTACTACAAAGAAGCATTATACATCGCAAACAGTCTAAACGATCATTTTCTAACTTCACAGCTTTATCATAATATCAGCATTCTGTATGCAGAAGCTGGAGAATCAAAAAAATGTATCGATGCCCTAGAAAAGGCTCTTAGCGATGATGACTACCTTTCATCGTGTTATTTCCCTCACTCCATGTTTATGTTAATAAAAGAGCTGCTCTCCATCGATGAAAGAACACAAGCTCTCTATTATTTCGAATTGGTCAAACAAAAATATGCAACGGAGAAAAACCCCATCTATACAGCAAAAATGAATTTGCTTTATCATCTATATTTCACTGAAGATATGGCCAAAAAAGCTCAAACCTGTTTCGATGAAATCAGCATTTTGAAAGAATTAAAAGATGCTGAGGGTGCCCGTGAATTAAGTGCACTGGCTGCCAGACACTTTGAAGAGTTGGGAGCAATTCATCAAGCCTATCTCTTTTTAAAGGAAGCCTATCACATGGAACACCTTATACTTGACTGGAGGAATTCTGATGAAAAAAATGAGTTTACTGATTTTCACTTTAGCCATCGTTGTTTTCGGACAAACAGTGTCTTTCAATACGTTAAATGATACGAATCCTGGTACAACAGAACGGCCAATCGGAACATAAACTGGCGCAATACAAAGAACCACTCGCCTCATCACAAGGCAAGTGGTTCCACATTTATTTTAATTGTTGATAAGACATGAGGCGGTGTATATGCACCGCAAGATAAGTAAGCTCATCATTAGGAATGACGATACTATGCACCTGTTTAATATAATCTTTGATTTTAAAAGCAACATCCATCGCTTGAGGATACAAGTGTGCAATTTGTTCAAATAACTCATTTTCTTGATCTGATAATAATTTATTTGCATAAAATCTTTCTACAAAGAATTTCACATGTGTAATGAACCGACTGTAATGAATATTCTCTTGATCCATTTTCATATTTAACGTATATCGCACGAGATTGACAATACTCCCGATCATCTTGGCATATTTCATGCCATCTGTCGAATCGGATTGTTCACCTAATGCATTAATTAAATGAAAGGCGATATTGGCCGCTTCTTCTTTTGGTAATTGAATGCCCAATGTATCATTGACTAACTCAAGTGCGTAATTCCCTACTTCAAATTCTTCAGTATAGTAATTTTTAATTTCCCAGTACACGCGATTCGTAATATTAATATTCTTTTTATGTCGTTCGACTGCAAAATTCAAATGATCCATTAAGGTAAAATAAACACCTGAATTTAGTTTTGAGTTTAAACGTTTTTCTGCATATTGGACGATGTGCTGTGTTAAATCTATAAACTCATGAGGCATTGAATCTAACAGTTGAAGAAATTCTTTTGCTCTCATGTTATCGACTGACATAAAGACTTGGTCTGCTTTCTTCTCTTCTATCATTTGACCCGGTTTCTGTCCATAGCCAATCCCTCGGCCGAACAAAACCATCTCCTGTTGGTTCTGATCTTCAGCCAGGACCACACTCGAGTTTAAAACTTTTTTGATTTTAAACATCGTCATCACCTGTTTTCATGATTGTGGTTTTTCAATCAAGCGATTCACCATTTGTTTCAATGACCTTTTGGTACCAATAAAATGAGTCTTTCCTAGAACGTTTTAATGTACCATTTCCATCGTCATCCTGATCTACGTGAATAAAGCCATAGCGTTTTGACATTTGTGATGTACCTGCACTAATAATATCAATTGAGCCCCAGCTCGTATATCCAAAGAGATCGACGCCTTCTTCAATTGCTTCTCTCATTTGACGGAAATGCTCTTTGAAATAGTTAATACGGTAGTCGTCATGGATAGATCCATCACTTTCAACAACATCCTTTGCACCCATGCCGTTCTCTACAATAATGAGAGGTTTTTGATAACGATCATACAATTCTATCAAAGATATTTTCAGACCAACTGGATCAATCTGCCAGCCCCAATCAGTAGATGGAAGGTAAGGATTTTTGACCCCACGGATCGTATTTCCATCGGTCTTTTCTAACCCTTCATCGGCTGACTCAGTTAAAGACATATAGTAGCTAAACGAGATGAAATCTACTGTGTTTTCTTTTAAAATGGCAAGGTCATTTGCTTCCATTTGGATATGAATATTTTTTCTCTCAAGCATGCGCTTGATCAGTGGCGGGTATTCACCAAATACCTGTACATCTGCATAGAAATAGTTTTCTAAGTTTTGTCTCAAAGCTCGTTCCACATCATTCGGATGACACGTATGCGGATACGTTGTTAATTTTGTCAGCATACACCCTACTTGACTGCCCGGTATGATGCGATGGCAATCTGCTGTTACGAGAGCAGATGCGACAAATTGATGATGCAGTGCTTGGTAAACCATCTCTTCCTCTTTTCCTTCTGGACAACGATCAGGAATAATTCCTGCTGTAATGAAAGAATGGCGGTGAATACTATCAATTTCATTAAAGGTGAGCCAATATTTCACATCATTTTTATAGCGTTCAAAACACACATTGGCGAATTTAACAAAAAGATCAATGACTTTTCTTTCAACCCAGCCGTTATATTTCACACTAAGTGCTAATGGCATTTCATAATGAGACAGCGTCACGATCGGTTCTATGTTGTGTTTTTTCATTTCTGCAAATACACGCTCATAAAATTGCAGCCCTTTTTCATTCGGTTCAGTCTCTTCACCAGTTGGGAAAATGCGACTCCAGGCAATTGAGATACGAAGTGTTTTAAAGCCCATTTCAGCAAAGAGAGCCAAATCCTCTTTATAGTGATGATAGAAATCAACGCCTCTACGTTTTGGGTACTTTTTATCGTCTGGATCTTTAATGGCACGGTCTATATTTTCAGAAGAAACTGCTAGGTGTCCTTCATAATCTTCTACACTCAAATTTGAACGGTACATCGCAATATCTGCAACAGACGGGCCCTTTCCATCTATATTCCAGGCGCCTTCTGCTTGGTTTGCGGCAATTGCGCCGCCCCATAAAAATCCTTTTGGAAAACCTTTAATTGTTGTCATATGATTAGCCTCCTAATTGTGTTACAACCATCAATGTATCTTGACGATTGACCTCTTGTAATGGCTGTACTTTAATATCATATTGATCTGTATTTGTGATCACAGCAAGTGTAACTGGATCATATCCTGCTTCTATGATTTTTTCTAGATCAAATTCAATTAGTAAATCTCCTGCTTGAACACGATCTCCTGCCTGTACTTTCGGATCGAAATGCTGACCTTCCAGTTGAACGGTGTCAATGCCAATGTGGAATAATACTTCAACCCCTTGATCCGTTCTCATACCAAGTGCATGGTTTGTTTCGAACAGCAAGGTGACCTCACCATCTACTGGTGCATAAAGTGCTCCTTTTGAAGGCACAATGGCAATTCCTTCTCCCATAACCTTTGAAGAGAAAATATCATCTTTCACTTCAGATAGGGAGATCATTTGACCAATGACAGGGCTTTTGAATGTTTCACCTGCTCCAATTTGTTCAGCAAATGCCGCTTGGTCATTTGTCTTTTCTTCTACTGTTCGATCTTTACCTAAAACAAAAGCAGCGATAAATGCAACAACAAACGAAATGACAGCTCCAATGACAGCAAACATAAGATTTCGCGGGAGCTCGTCTGATATGAACATCGACATACTTGCTAATCCAGGGCCAACAAGCACAAAGGCTTGTATACCAACTAATCCAATGAAGATCCCGCCAACAAACGAACCAATCATGACACTCCCAAGGACTCGCTTATTTTGAAGTGTCACACCATATAAAGCCGGCTCTGTGATCCCAAAAAATGCTGAAATTCCTGCCGAAATGGCTGTTGATCTGAGTACTTTATCTTTTGTCCGTAGTGCAACAGCGAAACATGCTCCACTTTCCGCAATATTATGCGCAAGTGATGCTGGTAGATAAAGCGCTTCTTTGCCAAGGTTCCCCATCGTTGTGACCGCATAAGGAACCATCGCTTTGTGCATGCCTGATGCCACCATGAATGGAAGAACTGCTGCTAAAATAGCGACAGCTACCCAGCCTACTGTATTAAACATTGCAAGAATGAGAGATGAAAAACCTTGTCCTGCTGTAAAACCAAGCGGCCCTAACAGAAGTAACGTAACTGGTACTGTAATGACCAATGACATCATTGGTACGAAGAAGATACGAATCGGTTTTGGTGAAAATCGAGTAAAGAATTTTTCCATCTGTGCGTAAAGCAATACAGATAGGATTGCCGGAAATACTTGATACGCATAGGCTATATTTTTTACGTCAAACGACAGTAATTGCGCTCCTTCAGTGAGCATTGCTGTCATATTCGGAAGAAGGAGTGCACCGACTGCCGATAGGGCAACGAGTGGATTTACTTTTAATTTATTTGCAGTCGTGACGGCAACTAGTAAAGGCAGGAAGTAAAGAGGTGCGTCACCGACCATGTTTAGTATTTGATATGTTTGACCCTTTGCATCCACCCAGCCTAATAAAGAGAAAAGGAGAAGAAATGATTTCAAAATCCCTCCACCTGCGATAGCTGGAACTAGCGGTTGGAAGACACCGACAATGAAATCTAACAGCACTGCGCCTGCTTTTCTTTTTTCTTTTGGCTGATTGGAAGGCACTTCTTGCCCTGATGAGCTGCCCCCCATTAAACTTGTAACTTTTTGATACACTTCGATGACATCATTCCCAATGACTACTTGGCATTGACCTGACATTCTGACAGCTATGACACCTGGTGTTTTTTCTAGAGCCGGTACATCTGCCTTCTTCTGATCAATCAGTGTGAAGCGAAGTCTTGTTGAACAGTGTTCAAGATGAGCAATGTTTTCTTTGCCACCTACATGCTGTAAGACGTCTTTGGCAACCTGTGTATAATCCATCTTTTCTCCCCCTTTTCTCATACATGAGACCTATATTTTGGCAATAAAAAAAGGACCTAAAACGACAAATTCAAGAAATTCATCGTTTTTAGATCCTGCCTGCATGACCAGTCACATGTCTAATTTATCAATATTGGATTTGTTTTTAGTATATATTGAGTTAATGTAAGCGTCAACATATATTTTTGAATTTAAAAAATATTTTTTTATAAGTCTAATGTCACCAGAACGACCTCGTTTTACTTTAGAGGAAATTGAAATAGAAAAAGTCAGATAGTCTTATATGTCCTATCTGACTTGATTGAATGTTATCTTTATTTTTTCTTTGCTTTTTTCTTTGCGGCTTTTTTAAATGCTTCTACTTGCTTTTTATATTGTTTCTTATTCACAGCTTTGAGTTTCATTTTTTCATTCTTTTTCCAAAACGGCAACTCAATATAGGCAGCTTTTACATCAGATGATCCGATCATCTTAGACAGGCCACCCTTTATTTTTGGTGTGGGATAGACCCAAAAGCTTTTAAAGCCTGTGATTCCATCTGCTTGATATTTTTCTTTTTTCAATGGCTTGCTTTTCTTCCCTGTGGCTTTGGAGATTGTAATAGCCCCTGAAAATTCCCCTTCAAAAAGGGCTTCTTCAATATCAAGAAAAATTTGATATGAATTGTTTTTTGCTGTATACAGATAGCCGTAGGCTTTATTTAAATTATCTGTGTATTTCCCTATGATCTCATAGTAACGGTCTTCTGCTGTATCCACGTACTCATCATAGCGCTTATCAATGGCTTTTTTGTATTTTTTTAATTTCTTCTCATCAACAGCTTGATAGCGTTTACTTTTCTTTGCTCCTTGCTTTTTGACCATGAGATCTTTTCCAGAAAAATAGATGTCATATACGATTGTTTTCTTCTTTTGTTTGACTTTAAGTTTGTATCCTTTTTTGGTGGTTTTCCCCGTTAGTTTGTATTTTGTTTTCACCATAAACGGTTCAATTGGATCAATCTTCACACCCTTACCGTTTAGGTAACCCGTGACCTTGCCTTTCTTTTCAGTCACCTTCAGCCAACTGACATTGTCCTTTGTTTTATAGGCATATGCATAAGATTGATTCAGTGATTCTTTTTTAGCAGATGCTTTGTTTCCTCCAAAACTTCCAACACCAATCAATAGTGCAACAATCATGAACAATATTCCTATGTTCCTCAACTTCATTTGTACACCCTCCATTCTTTTATGAATAGATGCGCAAGCTCTTTACACATCAAGTATATATTACCATATTTATGATTTATCTCCTGTATTTCAAAAATATAAATCTACCAATTATTATTTTCTTGCTTTATATTCATTTCAAATTTATTATATATCTAAGTGATATATCTTTTAGATAGGTGTGCTGATGTAATGAAAAAATACAATGATACGACGTATGCGATTTTAGGTATTTTAACGACAGATTGTAAATCAGGTTACGAAGTGAAGCAATTAATTGATAAGAGCTTGCATCATTTTTGGAAAATTAGTTATGGACAAATTTATCCAGCTTTAAAGTTTATAGTCGAAGAAGGACTTGCTGAGGTTTCACCCGCTTCTACATCTGGACGTTCAGACAAGCGGGAGTATCATCTGACGGAAAAAGGACTGAACACGTTAAGGCAATGGCTGGCGCAGCCGCTCGATCAGTTACCAGCAGAACGAAATGAAGTGTTATTAAAGTTATTCTTTGGACAATATCTTTCGTTTGAGAAAAAGCTGGTGCTTCTACAGGATTATGAGAGGGGGCTCCGTATCCGTTATGAGACATACGTTTCGATTGAACAAAACATCAAGGAGCTCTATCCAGATGAAGCTGATGCGAAGTACTGGCTGTTTACTTTAGATTATGGAAAAAGAGTGGCTCAAGCAGGAATTGATTGGTGCGTGGAAACATATGAACAGATGAAGAAAGAAGGGTGAACGAATGAAAAAAGACATACGTGCTGGCAGGTTTACAACAGACAATTCTGACTCGATTGTTGTGTTCATCATCGGAATGAGGATCAACAAACGCTGGGCCATCCACCAATGGCTGCCTGTGTTCATGGCGATGCCTGGCATGATCAAAGAACTGTATACCCATCAAGACGAGCTTGGTTTCCTCGGGACAGAAAATTACTTCGGCTTACGCAATACAGCCATGATCCAATATTGGAAGTCAACAGATGACCTCCTTGCCTATGCCAAGATGGAAAAGCATTTGGCGGCTTGGAAGGCATTTAACCAAAGAGCACGGACCAATGACGCAGTGGGCATTTATCATGAAACGTATCAAGTTCAAGCCGGCTCGTATGAATCTGTCTACGTGAACATGCCTTCCTACGGACTGAGCCAAGCGAGAGCTCCTATTCCAATTGGTAAAGGAAAACAAACAGCGAAAGAACGTCTGGATACAACAAATTCCTAGAGAGCGATTCTCTAGGAATTTCTTTTCGCAACGGTCACAAAATGCTTTAATATACGGGCTGTTAATCCCCAAATGGTGTAGTTTTCATAATCATAAAACCATTCCTCCATCGAACGACTTCCCCAGCGGTACTTCTCACCATTCATGATTTTTTCATAGGGGAAATCCTCAGCTGGTGTTGGCTGAACGGACACATGATGTAAGTACGGCTCATATTGGCTGAGCCATGATAAAGGTACAGTAAAGGTCTCCTCCACTTCCTCTTGATTAAACGAGTGCTTTACCTTTTGCTCATCAATGATGCCGACATATGGATAGACCACGAAGGATGGAGAAGCAATGTAAGGGCTGAGCTGCCCAAGGATCTCGACTGATTCAGGCGGAATGCCTAGTTCTTCATGTGTTTCGCGCAGTGCAGCTTCTTGTGCTGTTTCACCACCGTCGAGTTTGCCTCCAGGGAAACTAATATCACCAGGCTGTTTTCTCATGGTTAGCGATCGTACCTCAAATAATATATGCCATTCTCCGTTTACTTGCACCAAAGGGACAAGGACTGCCGCTTTAAACGCTGTCTCTTCTCCAATAAACAACGGCTGTGATTGATGTAAGTCATTTTTTAATTGATCAATAAACACGGGCCTCACCTGTTTTCTGTTTCTCTTTCCTTTAGCGTATCATTGTTCACCTTTTGAATAAAGATGATCTTTCTGACAATTATTTTTATCATTTTGACAACTTTACTTGTCAAAATGAATATCATGCTTTACAATCAAGGAAAGATTTCGATCAAAGTTGAGGTGACAGAATGAAAAATCGGCTAAAAGAGCTTCGTGCACGTGATGGTTTGAACCAAACTGAGCTTGCAAAGCGTGCAAAGGTTTCTCGTCAGACCATCAGCTTAATGGAACGAGATGAATTAATGCCGTCTCTCTTGCTCGCTGTTAAGCTTTCACGCATTTTTCAGGAACCCATTGAACGTATTTTTCTATTCGAGGAGGATGAACTCACATGAAAACTGTATATAAAATGCTCTTAGGTGCTCTCCTTGGCTTTCTCGGCGCTTACTGTTTGCTGGCGGCCGAATTTGAGTTGGCACTTCTAGATGCTGCGTTTGAAGCAACGCTTGTGATCACTGGCTTGACGATCCTATTCATTATTTATTGTTTTTCAGGAATTTCACGTATGAAGAAAAGAGTCTCTCTTTCCGTGTCTGGTGATGAGGAGGATGAACTCGAGGCAAAGCAGTACCGAACTTTTACTGATTTAACGTTAGCCAATACCGTGAGTACGATTTTATCCATTGTTGCTATTGGAATGGCCATTGTAACCGAGCAACCAATCTGGCTGATTGTTGTAAATGCTGCTTTATTTTTGATCACCATTATCCTTTCTTATACGGCGATCTCTGTCCTAAAACTCGTCTATCCGAATCGCAATCTACCAAGTCCATCCGACAAGGATTATGGCAAAAAACTGCTCGCTATTTCTGACGAAGGTGAAAAACATGTGATGCTCGACGGGCTATTTCATACCTATCAAATGATGAATATTTTATTGACTGGTGCCATGTTTATTATGATTTTGTATTCCCTCGGAGCCAATCACTCTCAGCTCTTCTCCATTATCGTCATTGGACTTGTTTTAATCATTTTAAATGCATATTATATGTTGAAAATTAGAAATCGGTAAATAAGCAAAAGCACAGCCATTTGAAAAGGCTGTGCTTTATACGTCCATTATGCTGAACGGCGTTTCTTTCGTGCATAAATGAAGAATAGGAATCCGAACCATACGGGTGTCAATAGCAGTGCTGGGCGTGTTGCGTCAGCGAATAGCATAATGACAAGAATGGCCGCAAATAGCACAAGGACAACGATATTCACAAAAGGAGTGAATGGCGCTTTAAAAGTAGATGCCTCATGCAGTTCAGGCCGAGTCTTCTTATATTTCAAATGACAAATGAGAATAATACTCCATACCCAAATGAAACAAATGGCACTGATTGTTGTGACAATGCCAAAGGCTTGTTCGGGAATCAGCTTGCTTAAAAGAGCCCCGACCGATACCACAATCGTTGAAACAAATAGTGCATTGCTTGGGACAGCGTGCTTATTTAGACGGCCAAAGGAAGATGGTCCCTGCTTTTGATGACTGAGATTATACAAAATACGGCTCGTCGAGAACATGCCGCTATTACAAGCGGAAGCCGCAGAAGTCAGGACGACAAAGTTAATAAGCCCTGCTGCTACTGGTATACCAATCAGTCCAAAGGTTTTCACAAAAGGGCTTTCTGATGCACTGAGCTCGGTCCATGGGTTGATACATAGTAATACAAAGATGGCACCCACATAGAAAAATAGAATTCTTAATGGAATTTTATTAATCGCAGACGGAATGTTTTTTTGAGGGTTTGCTGTTTCTGCTGCGGAAACACCGACAAGTTCAACTCCCACATACGCAAAAATCACCATCTGGAATGACAATAAGAAGCCTGTGACACCATTTGGAAATAACCCGCCATGTGACCAAAGATTCGTGACCGTCACAGGCCCGGCATCTGTTTGAAATCCAATGATTAATAGGACAATCCCTACGCCAATTAACAGTAGAATCGTAATGACTTTAATCAGTGCAAACCAAAATTCCATTTCTCCAAAAAGCTTCACCGTTAATAAATTGAACCCTAGTAAAATCAACAAACAAATGATTGCAGGAATCCATTGTGGAATGTCAAACCAATACTGCACATACACACCGACCGCAATGACATCAGCCATCGCTGTCATAATCCAGCAAAACCAATACGTCCACCCTGTCACAAAGGAAGCCCATGGGCCAAGATAGTCCTCTGCAATATCGGTTAATGACTGATAGCCCGCCCTTGATAAGAGCAATTCTCCAAGTGCCCTCATGACAAAAAAGATGGCCATTCCGACAATTAAATAGGCAAAAATGATCGACGGACCTGCCAATTGAATGGCCTTTCCAGAGCCTAAAAACAGCCCTGTTCCGATGGTTCCGCCAATTGCAATCAATTGAACATGGCGGTTTGATAAATCTCGCTTTAACTCTTGTTGTGCCAATTTCAACGCCCTCCTACGAGACGATATTATACTGATATAATGAACCTTCAAAAAGTCCATAAAAAAAGAGATTGGATGCGCTCCAATCTCATGGTCATAAAAGAATAGCAAAATAGAGAAAAGCAATACATGGCATCATCCATGCATCACAAATACAATATTTCGTACTCTTCTGTCCTTTTGCCTGAGATTGTGAACCCTTCGGCGCCGCACATACATGCGGTCTCTCCAGAAGCTGCTCCTGCCATAGTGTGACCCACAGCAATCATAGCCTTCGTTATTTACTTTAAATGTTGCTATTTCTGAATAATTTTATATTTTACGCCTCTAGAAGAAAGCTGTCAATGGTAATCTTTTAAGATTTTATTCCCTCCCTATCTGACGTAAGATGACATCACTTCATCAACACACCTGATTAAGGTATAATAAAACAAAGAATGTTCGGCTCGTTTGATGGAGAAATCCATCTTGATCATGAACCAAGTTAGGCAATCCTTTGAAGTTGGTGAAGACAAATGAAAAAATTGAACAAACAACGTGTCACATTACAGGAAGTCGCCCGGCATGCCGGTGTCTCGACCTCAACGGCCTCACTCGTTGTTCGAAACAATCCTAGAATCTCTGAAGCCACTCGAAAAAAAGTACTGCAATCCATGGAGGATTTAGGATACGTGTACGACCGCGTTGCTGCAAACATGCGGTCAAAAAGCTCCAATATTGTCGGTGTTATCGTCACGGATATTTCAAATACCTTTATTTCTGAGTTTTTAATCGGCGTGCAAACCACACTTGAATCACTTGGCTATACCGTTTTACTTGGTACAACCTTTGACAGTGTCGATAAGCAGGAACGGCTCATTTCTACAATGATAGAGCACCGAGTTGGCGGGATTATTTTAAACCTAGCTTCGAAAAGCTCAACTCGGACGGTCAAACAGTTAAATCAAATTCGCACCCCAAAAGTACTGGCAAACCGTGAATTAGCGGATGTGCATTGTGACTATGTCGGCGCTGATTATGAACAAGGCACTTGGATGGCGGTACATCACCTTCTTCAAAAAGGACATCGACGTATTGCCTTTTTAGGCGGCATCAAATCCTCATCGACTTGGATTGAACGCATGAAAGGATTCAAAAGAGCCCATGATGAGGCGAACCTGACGATTGATGAATCTCTTATTATCGATATGGTACCTACTCGTGAAGGCGGGAAAGAAGCCCTTACCCAAGTCATCGACCAGCCTGAGCCTCCTACTGCTATTTTTTGCTTTAGTGACTTAGTCGCGTTTGGGGTCATTCAGGAACTGGCAGCTCGTGACATCAAGCCTGGTGAAGACATTGATGTTGTTGGATTCGATAACATCCCTGAAGCGGAGCTATATCACCCGCCGCTCACCACTGTCTCATCATTCCCACGATCCATCGGGGTAAAAGCAGCGAACCTTTTATATCAAAAAATGAACGAGCAGGATGAAGAGCTACAGCGAGTGATCTTAAAGCCTCAACTTCATATTAGAGAAACCTCTACATCATCATGAAAGGGAGAATTGCGTGCAGCAATTCTCTTTTTTTATTGATCAAGTCAACCATTTCTTTATTTCATTTTTATTTTTTTAAATCACAAAGTCATAAACTTGACACATTTAAAACGCAGGAGTATATTTATCTCGTTGCTTCTTTTAGTATATCGTTATACCCATCTCATCAGATCGTTATTTTTATTCAACAACAGTTAAAATTGATCATTTCTGATTCTGATCAAATCATGAAGATCCACTTTCTTATTAAGACTGTTATTATTTTTTATATTTATAGTAGAACGATGTACTTAATTGAAGAACAGATGAATATTCATTATTTTTTCATCAATCACACAAGGGGTGTTGTGATGGGCATAATATTATTTACTTTTAAGGAAATAACAAAGGGTGTACAAAGAATTTGACCCTAAAGGGGTTTCAAATATAGGAGTGGGAACATGAAAAATCCTTATATTAAATCGTCACTTGGCATGTATTTAAACTACTTCATGCTCGGCATGATCAATATTATTGTGGCATCCAACATGGACAGCTTATCTGAACGCTACCATGTGGATATTCCGAAAATCAGCTTGCTTGTATCGGCGATCGGAATTGGTAAACTGGTTGCTCTCTTTTTCTCAGGCCGGTTAGCAGACCGCTGGGGACGTAAGCCTGTCATTATTACAGGAAACTTTCTTTATTTATTATTCTTAATCGGTATTCCAACAACAACGAGTTATACACTGGCATTTATCTTTGCGATTTCTGCTGGGATTGCAAACTCATTACTTGATTCGGGAACATATCCTGCTTTGACAGAATCGTTTCCTAAAAAGGCAAGTTCAGCTTCTGTTTTAGTGAAGGCATCCGTTTCAATTGGAGCGACTGTTCTTCCATTTATCTTGGCGTTCCTTATTGCACATGACATCTTCTGGGGCTGGGCGTTCTTTGGGCTAGGACTTCTTTATTTACTCGTAGGGATTTACTTAGTCTTTATGCCGTTCCCCAACCATAAGCAAGTCTCTTCACCAGATGATCTTCCAGTACAGGAGCAATTGAAGGAAGAACCTAAAATGATTGGTGAAGGCTTAGCTGTTGTGCTCATGGGGTTCACGTCTACTGCATTGTTTGTCGTATGGCAAACGTGGCTTCCACAACTTGGGTTGAAATTGATTGGGCTTGGCACAGAACAAGCGACACAGCTTCTTTCTTATTTTAGTATTGGTGCACTTGTGTCTGTTCTATTGCTTTCGATCGTATTAGATAAATTCATTTCACCTATTATGGTGGCAATCATTTATCCAATTGGAGCATTTCTTGCGATGCTTGCATTATTCCAAATTGAAACATACGGCATTGTGATTGTCAGCACCTTTTTCTTAGGATTATTTACAGCAGGAATCTTCCAGCTGGCCATGAGTATTATGATGAAATTATTCCCTACAAACAAAGCAACGGCTTCATCATACGTCAACATTGCAGCAAGCTCAGCGTTTATTCTTGTGCCACTCATTACAAGTGGGTTGGTCAGCACGTACGATATTAAAATGACGTTATTTTTCGATATGATCATTGCGGTCATTAGCGTATTGTTAGCAGTCTTTGTTCTTGGACGTATGAAAAAATTATTTAGATAATTAAAGGAGATGTCAATCGATGACAAACATACATGAACGTAATATTGATGGAAAAACAAAATTAGTCGGTCTTCTTGCTACACCAATTGGACACAGCCTTTCACCACGGATGCATAACCTTGGCTATACATTAACAGGCATCAACTATGCTTACTTAGCATTTGAAGTAGGAAATGATGAACTAGAAGCAGCAGTAAACGGAATGAAAGCGATGGGTGCAACTGGATTTAACGTATCCATGCCAAACAAAATGAAAGTATTGGATTACTTAGACGAACTAGACGATTCTGCCAGATATACTCGCGCAAGTAACACCGTCGTGAACAAAGATGGCAAGCTAATTGGCTACAACACAGATGGTCTTGGCTATGTGAGAAACTTGATTGAGCATGGCGTTGAATTAGCGGGACAAAAGGTGACACTGGTTGGTTCAGGCGGTGCCGCTACTCCGATTGCGATTCAACTTGCACAATCTGGTATTCGTGAAATTAGTATTTTCGCTCGCAATGATCAATACTTTGTTCAAGCTGAAGAAAATGTGACGTACATTAACGAAGAAATGAAATCATTCGGTGTCAAAGCAAACATTTTCCCACTTGAAGACAAAGAAGCTTTCCGTCGTGAAGTCGCTGAAAGTGCGATCTTAGCAAATGGGACAAGCCTTGGTATGAAACCATTAGATCAACTCAGCATCATCGATGATACGCTTGATGTATTGCGTAAAGATTTAATCGTGACAGATGTCGTGTACAACCCGCAAAAAACAAAGCTCCTTGCTCAAGCACAGGAAGCTGGCGCAAAAACCATTAACGGTCTTGGCATGATGCTATGGCAAGGTGCTCTTGCATACAAACTCTTTACTGGTGAAGATATGCCAGTTGATCAAGTGAAACAGATTCTTTTTGAAAACGACCGTTTCTAAACAAAAAAAGACGACTTCCTGAGCGGAGGTCGTCTTTTTTTTTATTCATGTATCATGATTTGACGGTATCGATACAGAATATACATCGCACCGATAATCGCCACGACAGCCACAACCGCATCGAACATAAAGATTTGTAAAATGGTCGAGTGGCTTTCAATCAATCCTGTTACGACCGGGATGACAATAGCCGATACCCCGCCGGCTGTTGAGATAATTCCTGTCATCGTTCCTTTGTTCTTCCAAAAGAACTCAGCCATCACTGTTAACGTCAGCTGGAAGACACCGGCTGTTGAAAATCCCAATACAAATGCATTGATGGTTCCTAAGACTGGGGATTTCACGACCAATAGCACACAGATAGAAGCCAGTGTAATGATTGGATAGATCAGCAGTACGGTCACCGGACGGACAAAGCGGCGTAAAAGAAATGCGAGCAATAAGACAGACAGCAAACCACCCATGCTATAGTAACTAAGCAGTTTCACTGCACTGCCAGAAGCCATCCCCAATATGGCCTCACCGTACGTAGGAAGCCAAATTTGCGGCAAGGCATAAAGACCATTTGACGTAAAGCTGATTACAATGAGTGCGACCCCTTCTCTCCAAAATGTAGGCTCTGACGAGAAGCGCGGAAGTCCATCATGCTCCGTCACTTGGACTTGCTCTACTTTGCGATGATTCGGAAATGGCAATGTCCAGAGCATCAAGACATTCACCAGATAGATCAGAGCAGGAACAAAAAACGCAATTCCATAAAACAAATCATGCTCCGCTAATAAGAAAATAGCCAGTGGCAGAATGGTCGCCCCAATCGAAATAAAAGCCTTCACCATCACATTCGCAGAGCCCGAGTTTTGCGGAAAAGCCTCCATTAAGGCTGGATACGTTCCTGCATCCATCGCTGAATTCGCTACCCCTGCCAAAATCGCAAACGCAAAGGCGATTTGATAATTTGGAGACAATGGGATCCCGATGAGGAACACCGCCATCAGCACACCTGAAACCAAAATCACCGGCTTTCGGCCAAACTGATCTGACAGCACGCCTGATAGACCATACGTGAGCACCCTGCCAATGCCGAGTGCCGAGATCATATAACTAATTCCCGCACTATTGGTATCTAACTGCTTGATTAAAAATGGCATATTTGAAGCCAATATAATATTGACCATACCTAATAAAAAATAATTCATATAAAGACTAGAAGCCGTTTTCACATACGGATTCCTCATGCTGACACACTCCTCAACACCATCTCAATGAAGTGACAAATAATGGTTACGCTTACAAGATCTCATGTGTGAGGAGAAACCGCTTCGCAACCTTCACGTGCAAACATCTATCATCTCATACAGCTCACAGCTTACATGTCCTTCATTTATCAAGCATCTCTTCAATTTTTCACTAGCTCTTATTTTATATGAATGTGAAAGGTAATGATAGTGAATTGCTTAAATTTTAGGGAAATGCATATCCATATTTATATCTTTTCTTTTACGAGCTGAAACATTCATCAATAAAAAATAGGAGTGGGTATACACCACTCCTTAAAAGATTTCTGACACATCTATTCCTTCATTTCCAGTCCATTTTGACGAATCACATTCTGGTACCAGTAAAAACTTTTCTTAGGTGTTCGATTTAATGTTCCGTTTCCATCGTTATCTTGATCAACATGGATAAACCCATATCGCTTATCCATTTCAGATGACGAGTAACTAATTAAATCCAGAATTCCCCAGCTGGTGTAACCTATTAATTCGACTCCATCCTCAATGGCTTCCAGCATCTGCTGGAAATGCTGCTCATGATAGCTAATACGATAATCATCATTGATCTTTCCATCTTCCACCTTATCGTATGCACCTAACCCATTCTCAACTATAAAAAGTGGTATTTGATAGCGATCGTATAAGTCATTTAAAGAGATGCGAATGCCAATCGGGTCGATCTGCCAACCCCATTCACTCACTTCTAAATAAGGATTTTTCACGCCACCTATTGTATTGCCGCTGACCGTTTCCATCCCTTCACTGTTTTCAGTAGCAACAAGTGAATTGTAATAACTAAAAGAAATAAAATCGACGGTATGAACCTTTAATAACTCGTCATCTCCTAGCTGTTTCTCAATGTGAATGTTTTTTTCTTTGAACAGTCGATGTATAAAACGTGGATACTCTCCGCGCACCTGTACATCTGTGAAGAACATATTGAACTGATTGTTCTTTGATGCCTTTAGAACATCTTTTGGATTACAGGAATACGGATACGTTGTTAATTTCGTCAGCATACACCCTATTTTTGCCCCCGGGATCATTTCATGACAAGATTTAACTGCCAAAGCACTTGCAACAAATTGATGATGCAGCGCTTGATAAACAGCCTGCTCTACATTGTCAAAGCGCTCTGAAACGATTCCACCACTTGTAAATGGATGTCGAACAATGCTATCAATTTCATTGAAAGTCAGCCAATACTTGACTTTATCTTTGTATCGATCAAATACCACTCGACTAAATTTCACAAAGAAATCAACGACAATGCGATGAGACCATCCTCCATATTGATTCACTAAATATAGCGGCATTTCATAATGAGATAACGTAACGAGTGGTTCAATATCATGTTCCTTCATTGCATCGAATAAACGATCGTAAAACAATAATCCCGCCTCATTTGGCTCTTCTTCATCACCGTTTGGGAAAATACGTGTCCATGCAATCGAAACACGTAACGTCTTCAACCCCATCTCTTTGAACAGCGCCATATCTTCAGGATAGCGATGATAAAAGTCTACACCCCTTCGTTTCGGATAACCTTCAGCGGTATCTGCACACATCGCTTGCTGAATTTGTTCTTCATCCACTTTATTGTGCTTTTTATAGTCAGACTTACTGACACCTTTTTTAAAGATCGCCACATCAGCAGTCGATAGCCCTTTCCCATCTACATTCCATGCACCTTCTGCTTGGTTTGCTGCGATGGCGCCACCCCATAAAAATCCTTCTGGAAATTTCCTGATTTGATTAGACATGTTTCTTCCTCCTCAAGATTATGCGTTATTTCTTTGAACAACTCGATTGACATGAATAATTAAGTACATTTTTTCGTCATTGGATATCGTGTAATCCACATTTGTTTTAATATATTTCTCGATTTTCTCCACACATTTTACTTCTTCAGGATACTTCCTCATGATCTGATCCATTAGATCGTGATCATCTGTTTTGAGCATTTTGTTCTCAAGTAAACGTTGAACAAAGAACTGTAAATGTGTTAAAAACCTGGAATAATTAATCGTATCTGTTGGAATGTCAATCTTATAATGCATTTTGATAATATTTAAAATGTCTTTGACCATATTGGTCATCATCACGATTTGATTCAAATTATCTTTGGTCTGCTGTGCATTTACTAAATGAAATGCAATATTCGCCGCTTCTTCTTCAGGCAACTGAATACCTAATTGTTTTTCTATCAGCTCTAGCGCATGCATACCAATACTGAATTCTTCGGGGTAAAATTTCTTTACTTCCCACAGCAGGCGATTTTGTATCGTTAAATTTTCCTTAAAGCGCTTCGTAGCCATAAAAAGGTGATCGGTTAAAGAAATATAAAGATGCTCATTTAGGTGTGTAGATAAACGGCGCTTCGCATAGGATATAATTTCATCCGTCATGATTAAAAATTCCTCTGGGGTCTCCCTCATAAGCTCAGCTAAGTCATTAGACGTGCTTTGATCTTCTAGCACATAAATCTTTTGAATATCAGACTCTTGAATAAGACTGCCTTGCTTATTTTTAAACCCAATCGCCTTACCCATTACGATGATTTCCTTACCGTCATCTCTTTTCGCGAGAACCACACTGGTATTCAGCACTTTTATAATTTCCATACCATATCACCTTCCTGGTTACATTCAAAATCGATTTATAAGACAGTTAAAAGTGGCTGCTGATGACCAGAAACAGGATTCATTTTTCCCTCTTGGGGTAATATTTCTAAATAATCAGCTGTATTTGTAATAATGACTGGTGTTGTTGTGTCATAGCCAGCCTTTTGTATATTCTGTTGATCAAATTCAATCAGAAGTTGACCTTGTGTCACTGTATCACCTTTTTGAACATGTGAAGTAAAATATTTTCCATTTAAGTTAACAGTATCAATACCAATATGAATCAGAACTTCCACACCGAGGTTGGACTTTAAACCAATCGCATGATTTGTATGGAAAATCATTTCCACTTGCCCGTCAAAAGGAGCAAATACTTCCCCTTCACTAGGTTGAATCGCTGCCCCTTTCCCCATCACTTCTTCAGAGAATACTTTATCATTCACTTTTGCTAAAGGAATGATGTCTCCTTTAATCGGTGCATAAATGACTTCGCGATTTCTTGTGCCTTCTGATGTGGAGACCGGCTCATTTTTCTTCTCGATGTTTTCAGTTTCTGCCTCTTTAAAGCCGATCATGTAAACAGCAATAAACGCGATGACCGCTGAAATGACTGCACCAATAATAGCAAACGTAAAATTGGAAGTCCCTTTCTCAATAAATATCGGCATTGTTGCAATTCCAGGTGAAACCATGACAAATGCTTTCAGCTTAATCAATCCCACAAATATACCTGAACCCCCTGCTCCAATCATACATGCGAGTAATGTTTTCTTAAGTTTTAAATGAACGCCATATAATGCAGGTTCTGTTATCCCAAATAAAGCAGAGATTCCTCCGGACATTGCAATTTGTTTTAACTTAGGGTCTTTGGTTTTAAATGAAACAGCCAAAGCACCTCCGCCTTGCGCAAAGTTAGCCGCTAGCATAGCCACCCCGATGAGAGCGTCGTATCCTGGTGAAGCAAGGGAAGCGATAACAACTGGATAGAACACCTTCTGCATCCCAAACATGACGATAAAAGGTAAGAAAATGGCTAGAATTGCAACGGCTGCCCATCCTGCAGTTTGCTGGATCCATAAGACCCCTGCGGCTAAGCCTGCACCAAGATACATACCAAGCGGCCCTAAAAACAGTAAGCCAATCGGAGCAACAATGATCATTGTGATTAAAGGAACCATAAAGATTTTGACCGGTCCCGGTGATAATTTATCTGCAAGCCTTTCAACATAGGACATAAGCCAAACAATCAATATAATTGGAATAACCGATGCGCCATAAGATACAGCTTTCAATGGTATTCCAGCAAAGACAACTGGATCACCACTGCTAAACAGGGCTGTTAAGTTAGGATGCAACAATACCCCTGCCAAAGCCATCGATACCATAGGGTTTGTACCAAATTTTTGTGAGCTTGTATAGGCTAACAAAATAGGTAGGAAGAAGAACGCTGCATCTGAGATGATTTTCAATACCAAATAGGTCTGGCTGTCTTCTTTCATCAAGTTCAGCATCGGCAATAAAATCAGTAAAGCTTTCAACATCCCTGCCCCGGCAATTGCAGGGATAATCGGTGCAAAAATGCCAGTGATCAAATTGGCAAAACGATTGAAATATCCTTTTAAGCTATGATCTTTATTCTGAACAATTTGCCCGCTGCTTGCTTCTGGGTTTAGATCAATCAGTTTTGCAAACTCCTTATACACATAACCAACATCATTTCCAATAATAATTTGATACTGACCTGCTGTATCTGCTACTTGAATGACGCCATCAAGGCGACTAATTTCTTCAGAGTTTGCGCGTGAGGAGTCTTTTAAAGTCAGCCTTAATCTCGTCATACAGTGGATGGCATTTTGAACGTTTTCACTTCCACCAATATGTTTTAGAATGTCTTGGGCTAAATCTTTGTGGTTCATTAAAGTCACCGCTTTCATTTTTAATTATAGGAGCTCAGGCAACAAAAAAAGACCTGGATTGGGTGGGAATATACAAATACAGATATCCCATCCAATCTAGGTCTTGCCTGCCGAACAGTAACACGCCTTATTGAATGTACGCATTATTCTATTTTTAACTTTCATCGTTTCATGAAACCGCTTTTAACATGTTAATATCTTTATAGTAATTAATTATCTTCACAAAAGCAATGTTTTTCTCGAAAAACAAATAATAAATTCATTAAATATAGATCAAAGAGCACTATTATATCATCTAATCGTACCTATTGAAGATGAATGGTATTGTCATGCTCTTTCAAATAAAGACAGTCTAAACTCAAAGTCTCCAAGTACTTAACTCATAAAAATATTCCGTTCGCTCTATGCATAATCCAAAATGAAAATCCTCTGTGACTAACATAAAATCTCCATACCCACTTGAAAATTTAGTATGCTCAAGAATCTGGATTAAATGACTAAAAACTTCATTCACGTTTACTAAAAGAGCTTCAATTTCATGCTCTCGAAAAAACATGATTCTAGCTACTTGGGGATAATGTTCTGCATTCTTGGCCAATTCCTTTAACATTTGTGTAGACTTTTCAATATGTTCTCGATAGCTATCCCCATGTATTTGAATCTTATCTTCTCTTGCATAAAGGAAAGCAAACACCCGTCATCATACCATGAATCTACTGTTGTATCAGCAGATAAAAGGTTATCTAATTCTATAAACATATTGATTCCCTTAATTATGAAATTACCCTGAGAACACATTCGAGTACCTATGGCAAAAAAACTGAGCTCATAACTGAAGAAACTAGTGATGTTAATTTGTTGGTATTTAAGTACATACTATATTATTTCCACCAGTTAGATGTAATTTCTTTCAAATGAAATTCTATAAAATCAATCACTTTGGTATAGTCATCCGAGCTGAACTCCTGAATAGGATTATCCCAATCTGTATTTTGAACTATTAGAACAATATAGTTACCATCTGGTGATAAATCGGGGTACCACCCTAAATCCAATGTTATTGATGATTTCTCATGATAAAGTTGCAACAAACTTTCAGTGAACATAAACCATCTATCATCTTCTGTTTCTAACTTTTTAGGGTCAATTTCCCAAAAATTATTATAATGGACATTCCAACCTTCAGTTATTCTTAAAGGATGAATGTTTACTTCGGGAACATCAAGTTTCACATATTTTCTCATCATCATCTGACCTCTTTATTGATTTTCTATTTTATTCCTAATTTATTTAAATACTTATTTAATCTGTCTCCTGCAATCGGATGTCCGTGATACACATTCCCACTCGTCAGTTCTCCTCTAATCCAACTAGTAGGTTTACCATTATCATAGCCAACAACTTTACCTGTATCATAAATGAAATAAAAATTATTGTTACCATTATCAATGATATGCCCTTTTTGAAGAGCTTCTTTTTCTATAGCTTTATTATTTATTTCAGGCAGGTATTGAGCATTTCGTTTCCCTGTTTCACTAAAACGTTTGGCTTCTTCAACATTTCTAGCCTTTAAATGTTTATTATCATGGTGAGAATATACTGCACCATTTATCTTTGTTCTAAAATCTTTTCTACCATAATAACTTTTATGAGCAATTTCATCATGCCTTTTTGAGATATTAGGTATACCAGTATTCTTTACCCCCATCTTCCCATGAAACCCTTTCGCCCCAAACGGCAAAAGCATTCCCAGCGCCGCGTTCATACTCGCTTCCTGCTGTTCTTTCGAGACTTTGTTTCCAAACATGTCACGACCCGTAATCGCTTCGCTGAAGCCGTTAGTTGCGGTGAGACCATATAAGCCTTTTTGCGATGTTTTTAAGGCATCAAATGACTTTTGCGACGTCTTGTAAATGTCGACTGCCCTGACTGCGGCTGATGTCGCTTGGGTGGTTTTATAGACGGCTTTTCCGCCTTTGAAAATGCGCCCTGCCCAGCCGACAATTGGGATGTAGCCTGCTGCGGCCATACCGCCTGCGGCGACTCGCTGGCCTGCGGTGAGTTCTTCGCCTGTGATCGGATCAACGCCCGTTGCGGCGCGTTTCGCATCGTTCACACCTGTCAGTTCATTGACGATATTTCCGCCATAATCGAGTGCTTTTTCATACCAAGGACGTTTGGCGAGTGCTTCTTGTTCCTTCGCAATCTCGCGGGCTTCTTCTTGTTCTTTTTTAATGTTAAGATATTCAGAAGTTTGCTTCTCAATATCGCTTTTCGCCTTGTAGATTTCACTATTTTGATACG
>NZ_PVME01000009.1:0-89170 GCF_002993125.1 Bacillus sp. LLTC93
TTTTGATACCCATATGGACTGCATTGTCTAAAAAGTGTTCTTCTACGAAGGTATCGCCGCCAAAGCTCGTATCATCAAGTGTACCCGAAACACCTTCATGAAAGGCTTTTTGCTTATCAATGAAGCTAATAAACATGTCCACATTACCTGCTAGTTCTTTATAAAAACTTTTAATGTTATCGGCACCTTTTCCAGTGAAGTCGTCACCGAGATCGGCAACACCTTGTAATGCCTTTTTTAAATCAACCATTTCTTCACGGAGTGCCTGATAATGTTTTGCTCTTGTATCCATGGCACTTGTTAGTGCTTTTGCATCAAGTATCTTGCCCAGAAAAAGCCACTCCCTCCATTATTGATCATAAAGTCTATTTTATCGTGACCCTCAAAATTGAAAAATAGGCTAATTGACATGAAAAATGAACTCTCTTTTTTACTGAATTAATTAGGGACTAGTGAATTTATGTATGTCAAATAAGCCAGCCTTTGGATTCTTCTTCAATTATCTATCAACATCAATATCTTCTACAATCCAATGCATCACCCTATTTTTTCTTTGCATTCAGGCGGCTTTAAAACGCAGGCAACAAAAAACCCGAACAAGCGTATACCACACTCATCCGGGTCTGCATTTTCCTTTATTACACTTCTTCGCCATTCGTTGCAATAACGTTTTGATACCAAGTAAACGAATCTTTTTTGAGTCTCTTCATTGAACCTTTGCCTTCATTGTCGCGGTCAACGTAGATCATTCCGTAGCGTTTTTTCATTTCGCCTGTTGTGAATGACACGATATCAATAATGCCCCATGGCGTGTAACCAATGAGATCAACACCGTCGTATTCGATGGCCTTTTTCAGCGCTTCGATGTGAGAAGCGAGATATTGAATTCGCTCTGGATCGTGGATGGAACCGTCTTCTTCTACTTGATCAATGGCACCAAATCCATTTTCCACAATGAATAGCGGAATTTGATAGCGATCGTAAAAACGATTCAATGTATATCTTAGACCTGTCGGGTCAATGGACCAACCCCAGTCACTTGATTTGATATAAGGGTTTTCTACACCATGCGGCAGGGCCCCGTTGACAATGTCTCCGCTGTTGTCAGAGACTGCATCACTTTTGACCGTTGTCGACATGTAGTAGCTAAAGCCAAGATAATCCACTTTCCCTTTTCTTAAGCTTTCTTCATCTCCTGCTTCAAACGGAATATGATAGCCTTCGCGTTCGAATTCTTTTAATGCATAGCTCGGATAGTAGCCGCGAACCTGAATATCAGGGAAGAAATAGCGTTGTCTCATATATTCCTCTGCAAGCATGACATCCTCTGGGTTTGAGGAATATGGATAGATTGGCACATGGGAAACCATCGCTCCAATTTGAAAATTAGGATTGATTTCTTTTCCTTTTGCGACTGCCCATGCACTTGCAAGCAATTCATGATGTCCTGCTTGATACATGATTTCTTTAGCGTTTTCGCCTTCTTTGACCGATACGCCTGAATTTGTCCAAAGGAACAATGGGTTGTTGACATCCATTTTGTTATTGATTTCATTAAACGTCATCCAGTATGTGACTTTATCCTTGTAACGATTGAAGCACACTTCCGCAAATTTTGCGAAATACTCAGCGACTTTTCTGCTACGGAAGCCGCCGTATTCCCTTGCCAGATGAAGAGGCATTTCAAAGTGCGACAGCGTAATCACAGGCTCTATTCCATGCTTGATCAGCTCATCAAATACATCATCATAGAACTGTAAGCCTGCTTCATTCGGCTCTGCTTCATCTCCCTTAGGGAAAATCCGGCTCCAGCCGATCGATGTACGCAAGCATTTTAAACCCATTTCTGCAAACATGGCGATATCTTCCTTATAACGATGGTAGAAATCGATCGCTTCATGGTTCGGATAAAATTCACCTTCTTCTATCGTCTCCGTGATTTGTCTCGGTACTCCGTGAGCACCGGCTGTCATCACATCTACAACACTTGGACCTTTTCCTGCTTCATTCCATCCACCTTCAAATTGATGTGCAGCTAATGCGCCGCCCCATAGAAAATCTTTCGGTAATGTCATTATCTATTCCCTCCTATTTCACAATTGTTATCATGACGTCCATTGACTGTATCACTACTAGTATATGTACATTATAATTATACCGGCACAATTTATCAATACATATATAATTTCATTTAACATATCAAAGAAAAATCGGTATGTGCTATAATCAAAGACAATAAATCGTGAAAACAAAGAGGAATAGCTATGTTAAAGTATCAACAAATTGCGAGCGATATTGAAAAATATATTGTCACCCATGAGCTACAGCAAGGAGACAAGCTTCCTGTACTTGAGACACTCATGAGCCAATTTGCTGTGAGCAAAAGCACCATTATCAAATCATTAGACTTACTCGAAAGAAAAGGAATTATCTATCAAGTGAGGGGCAGCGGCATCTTTGTCAGAAGACACCGACGCAAGGGCTACATCAGCCTTTTATCCAACCAAGGGTTTAAAAAAGATTTAGAGGAATTTCAACTAACATCAGAGGTTTTAACATTAGACACCGTCAAACCAACAGAAGAAGCTGCGCTTAATTTGAACATTGAACAAGAAGAGGATGTTTTCTACCTCAAACGCATTCGTTACATTAATGGACAAACGTTGTGTTTAGAAGAATCCTATTACCGGAAAACCATCATTCCCTATCTCAACACAGAAATCGCCGCCGATTCCGTTTTTAAATTCATTAGCGAAGGTCTTGGACTCAAAGTTGGCTTTTCTGACATGTACATGCAAGTAGGCAAACTGAGCGAAACCGAAGCGAAGCACCTAGGCCTCAAACAAGACGATCCCGCCCTCCGCGTCGAGACCGTCTTTCATCTCACAAACGGTCAGCCCTTCGACTTCTCGAAAATCACGTATAACTACATGCAATCCCAATTTTTTATTCAAGCGAATAATTATTATGGGTGATGAATGGAAAAAGCCCCCTGTTATATTCAGGAGGCTTTTTTACTGTTCCCTTTCAATCTTTAAACATTCCTTCCCTCTTTTTTGAAGAGAAAGGCCATCAATTGCCACATCGCCATAATAAATGTCTATGTAATCTCCTTTGCCAATTAAACCAACTGGAAAAGCATGATGTTTTTGTAGACATTTTTCAAACTCATCTGGACGAATCTCGACTTCAATTTCATGTCCAATGAACGCATACTCAAACGGAAGCGTATGATAAAGTTCCACAACACACCGTACGATGTCCTGTTGAAGATGAACGACATCATGAGAAAAAACCTCTCCCCACTTTAAACAGAGAACGAACCCTACATAACCTGTTTCTTTTTGTATGTTGATGGTCATTTCTTTTAGCTTTGAGCTTAAGCCTGACAATTCAAACTCCGTATAATAGCCTGAAAAGTCATCGTCTTTGATGATATTCTCTTTTACACTGTGTTCAATCCACGTTTCGCCGTCAGGGTCCTGACTAAACTTTACTTTGGTAATAGACATGTCTTATTGAGCTAGATAATCAGACAATTGGCGAAAAGTATTTGGTAAATGAATGGCCTCATAAAAAACGATTCCGATATTGATGAATCCGCCTATAGCTATCATGCATCCCTCGCTTTCTAATCTCGGAATACTATAAAAAGGTAAGTTCACTTCGAACCTACCTTTTTATGAAACATTATTTTCTTTCAGCCTTAAACACCTTTACCGTCTTACTACTTTCCGACATGCCTTTTCCAGTGACGGTGAAGTAGAGTTTTCCTCCCTTAGCACCTAGTTGTTTGAAAGTAACTTTCACAACCTTGCCTTTAGAAGCCGTTGATTTTCCAATAAGCTTTCCTGAAGGTTGATAGATTTTGATAACATCCTGCTTCGTTAATTTACTGACAGTGATCACATCTTTTTTCTTCTTGTTGTTCACGATGTTGATTTGATTGCTTTTTAATGCAGCAGATGGCTCGCCTTTAAAAGAAATGGCTTACTTTCCGCTTTCCAGCATCTTATCGCTGCTACGCGTGACATACACTTTACCGCTCTTAGTCCCTACTTGTTTGACGTACAATTTGATGGACGAACTGTTAGACGGTTTTGATGTGGCTAGTAATTTTCCGCTTGTTGAGTAGACTTTGATCACATCTTTTTTCTTCATCTTACTCACTGTAATAACGTCATTTTTATTTTTAAGATTGTTGATGTTGACTTGGTTCGTTTTTATTTCTCACCCTGATAACGAATTGGTACTCGATTTCCCTCTTTTAAACCAGGCTCTTTCATACTGATATAAAGCGTTCCACTTGTTTGACCCAGTTGTTTCAAGGAAATCGTCATGTTCGAGCTAGATGCAGTCTGCTGGGCAATCGCTTTTCCACCAGAAGATTGTTTAAAGACTTTGATGACCGATTGTTTTTTGATTCCTTTTATCGTCACCGTATCATTTTTCCCTTTATTGTTCGTCACCTTCACTTGGGATGCTGCAAGTGGAGATGTGACGACTTTTTTGACGGTGAAGGCTGGCAAGGCGACCTTTCTATTTCCGCTTAACAACGTGATCGTTACTTTAGACCCTTGTTGTAACTTACCCGTTTTTAATTTGAAATCTTTGCCCGGTGTAATGGAGAATGGTCCATATTTCTTTTTCACTGCTTTTGTGCTGAGCTTAGACATTGCCATTACTGTGTTATTCGATGAATTAGATTGCACCTCTACAACAGCTTGATGACCAAACGTACTGACGCCATTAATGGTATCACTTGAGTCATCGATTTCTTCCACAGAAACTTTCTGTACATCTTCCTGAGATTGATCCGTTTCATTCGGATTATCAGCCATGAACGACTTGACTGTAATTAAGTCACCACCGATTAACTTTGAGACAGGGACATCATAGACGCCATTAGAGTCTGCTTGACCTTCCCCAATGATTTTGCCTTCTCCATCTAAAATATGAATCATACTTTCAGGAGTTGCGGTCCCGCTCACTGAAGTTGAAAGCTGAGTGAATGGATCAATAGTCGGAGCTGTTGATCTAATTCGGAAGGTGGTCTCATGCAAAGCATTATCATAAGAGGGTTCCATCACTTGAAATTTACTTTGATCTAATGTTTGTATTTTGTTTTTGTCTACACTCAATTCAAAGTTGCCATCACCATCTGCAGTCATCGATTGAAGGACTTCACTTGATTTTTGATTTTTAAAGACGATCTTTGCATAAGGAATTCCCGTTTGGCCTTTCACGGATTTAGACCATTTTGTCGTAGGAATAAGTGAGATTTTCTTAGGGTTCACAATTTTTTTGTAAACGTCGATATTGCTGCCAGTCGTCATTTTCACTGTTAGGAATGTACCTGCAGTTAGGGCAGGCAGCTTTAAACGAATGGCATCATTGAATGTGCCTGAGGCAATCACTTTGCCATCTTTCATGACCTCTACTTTTGTGTTCTTCACTGTTTTTCCAGTTAACTCCTGAGAGGTATCATATATCGGATCTAATGAGCTAAAGGATTCCTTGAAAACATACACTTTGTTTGAAGAAAGCATTGTCCCATTTTGGTCATACGTATCTAACTCCAACGTTTGTCCTGAACTAAAGTTCAAAGAAAACAACTTAAAGTTTCCGTTACTATCTGCTTTTGCGTAGTGCATATATTTAGATTTCCAGTTATTCGGAACACCCCAATCTGCGAATGCAACGATTGCGTTTGGCGTTGTTTTACCTGTCAGATAATTATCACCATATTGATAACGATCAACCGTTGTTTTCGTTCCACCCTCTGTGGCACTCACATTTTCTTTTATATTGAAAGTTAACATCATCATACAGAGAATAGAAACTACTATTTTCAGGACTATTTTCATAGATATATCCTCACTTTTCCTATTAATGTTTTTATATACAAATATTATACATTTCTTCTAATATAGACACAAGAATTATTCATATGACTAAAGACTCACTAAAAACTAATTTAATAGGTACAGTGTATCTCCCTCTCTTACATGAATACATCCGATTTAAAACATCAAAAAGATTCATTTTACGAATGCATCAATCAAACTTATGATAAACGTAACAAGATTGTATAGGAGGGTTCCTTATATGAGAGACATCAGAGTGTATCATGTCGATGCGTTTACAACTGAAAAATTTGGAGGAAATGCCGCTGGTGTGGTGTTGGATGGAGAGAATGTAACTGAGGAAGAAATGCAGAGCATCGCCAAGGAGTTGAATTTACCGGAATCCGTCTTCATGCTGCCTGCACATGATGAGGAAGCCGATTATCGGGTCAAATACTTTACGCCAACAGAAGAGGTCAATTTCTGTGGGCATGCGACTGTTGGATTAACTTGGCTTTTGGCGACAGAGCTTGGGCTGGCTAAAGAGAAATCAGGGATTGTGTTAGAAACGAAGATTGGCAACGTCCCTGTTGTATGGCACAAAGAAAATGGAGAGGTCGTTGATGTGGAAATGACACAGGTGACCCCAAAGACGCGAGATTTCACTATCGACTTAGAAGAGCTTAGTGACATGCTCGGTATAAGCAGTGACCGGATTGATCCATCCTATCCTATAAAATTAGCAAACACCGGAAACTGGCATCTTCTCGTTCCGATGAAGCATCAACAGGACATTGATCAAGCCACCCCAAACTTAGCGGCTTTAGGGAGAATGAATAAAGAGCATGATATCACGACGACCCACCTTTATACGTTTCACACCTCAAAAGAATGTGATCTTTATACGAGGGATTTTGCACCTGGGATTGGGATACCCGAGGATCCTGTGACGGGGGCAGCAAACGGGGCATTAGCTGGATTTCTCTATTTGGAAGGTATCATTTCTCAGCAGGAAACCACTCACTTGAGCATTGCCCAAGGTGATGCGATCGGCAGACCTGGCATGCTTCGTATCACAGTCATTCCGAATGACTCAAAGCCGGTGATCAAAGTCGCAGGTGCAGCTGTCATCACCATTCGCGGCGTATTAACCCTATAAACCAATGAGCTTGAATGGGAGACATCTCGTTCAAGCTCATTCTACTTAAAATGATCTTTGACCGCTTCGATCCATTTCTTGGTCGATGGGGATGCTGCTTTGAAAGATTTGAACGCCATATTGATCTCACGATATACCGTCGTCTCAAGTGGAATGACTTTCGTATGAGGAATTTGTGGCGGCAAAATCAATGTCGGAATGATGGTAACTCCGAGCCCTTCTTGAACCATAGAAATGAGCGTATTGTTGTCTCCAATCTCAAACACAACATGAGGCTTCACGCCTCTTTCTTTTAATAATTTCTTGATGAGTTGGTCACAGCCCGATTTCGGCATAATGAATGGTTCATCATGTAACGAAACCACTTCCATCACGTTCCTCGTATTGAAACGATGACTCTCTTGCATGACCACCACCAATTCATCTTGAAAAAGTGGAACGGTCTCGAATTCCCTAGATGGCTGCGTTAAAAAACCAAGATCAACTGTGCCAGAAGCAATCCACTCCTCAATCTCCTCATAACCGCCTTCATATAACTCCAATTGGATATTGGGATAGCTTTCTGTAAAACGATGAATCAATTGCGGAAGCACTTTTGAAGAAAAACTGGAGAACGTCCCGATCTTGATACTCCCCACTTCCATCCCTTGAATCAACGCCGCCTCTTGCTCAAGCAATGCCGCATGATGGATGATTTGCCGAATATGCGGCATCACCCGCTCACCTGCATCAGTTAACGACAGCCCATTTCGATTACGCCGAAGCAGCACAATCCCTAATTCCGACTCAAGCTTCGCAATATTATGACTCACCCCAGACTGCGTCAGCCCAAGTTTCTCCCCGGCTTTTGTAAAACTGCCGCATTCGACGACTGTTAGAAATACTTTGTATTGGAATGTGATCAGTGTGCTCACCTCACTTATTAATTCGTCGTTGTCGACGAAGAAGATCTAGACGCTGCTTCATCAGCCTTTACACAATCAATCGCAACAACGAGCGCAATCATGATAGGCTCCCATCTCTTCTTTCAAAATATCAACCTTGTAGCTATCCCCCCAAGTAAACCATTCCTTCTTCACCTGACCAATCACTTCGCCGCTTTGCAGCACTTGGAAATTCATATCCCACCAGTTACCTTGCACTTCTACACCCGCAGCATCAATTGAATATTTTGCTTTAAAGAACGTAAACTCTTTTTTGATCGTCAATACCTCTTGACCACCAACTTCTACTAAAAACTTCGGTAAAAAGCTGAACATCTTTTTCGTAATTACGGCGATTTCGTCTCGCTCTGTATTCAGAATGGTGAATGTCTTCGGCATCTTCATAAAGCTGCCCTCTACCACATACACATCGTTCTCCTGCTGATCCTTTACCGTAAACCTGCCGCTGAGACTAAATACTTTCTGCTTCATATATAGTTGCTTCATACGTACCTCCGATTAAATTCAAACATTTATCAGTCTTTTATCTATTCTTTAATTACATCTAATTATACCAAAAAATAGAATGATCAAATAACATGTCAGAACTCATGCAAGTTATAATGGAAATATAAACAAAATTGAGAGGGGAACTCATGAAAAAAATCACGTTTTGTGATTGGACCATTCAATTACAAGCAAACTTAACGGCAATAACAGATCATCATGATAAGAAGATGGTCATTTTAGAGCCATCCATTGAATTAAACGGTGTGATCTAGATAGATGAAAACAACGAGCTACAAATCAAACCGACTTGGGATTGTGTCATTACAATTGATCCAACCAACAAATCACTGACAATCCAGCAAACAGAAGAAGTATTCGGAGATTTATACGAGTGAAAACAGGAGCATTTATGAAAAAAACTACTTTTTTTGACTGGAAAGTTCACTACCCTGAACATTTAACATCAGTCAAAGATGATACAGAAAAGAAAATGGTTTTCTAGAACAAACTGTTGAATTCAAAGGGATTATCCGTATTGATGAGAATGATGAACTGCAAATTAAGCCGACATGGGATTGTGTCATTATTATTAATGCTAAAAATATGTCTGTCACAGTTTGTGATGCAGAAGATGTTGTAGGTTTGCCGTAGAAATTTAAAAGTCTCATTTGAGATGCATAACTCAAATGAGACTTTTTTTAGCGCATTTATTTAATAACCATTTACAAAATAAGCGATCGTCTCTAACTCATCTTCCTTCAGTTCTCTGTTCACATGTGCTTGATATTCACTCACGATTCTCTGCCGATCTCCACCATAAAGATCAGTGTATTTCGCCATCACCCTAAGCTTGTCTATTTCCTGACGAAACTCCTCTTTAGTCCACGGCCTTTGGTGTGACGGAATATACGTATCGGCATCAAAAGCTTCTAACTCATCTAAAAGACGCAAAATTTCTTTCACCGTATAATGTACTTTTTCTGCATACATTTTCGGATAAATGCAATCACCAAGAAAAAGGATTTTTTCTTCTTTCACATATACGATCACTGAATCTACGGCATGATCGCCCCCAACATGTTGCACGACACAAGTGACCCCGCCAAGATCAATCTCCATCCGACGGTCAAACGTAACATCCGGTAAAACCACCTGAATATCTCGATGATCCTGATATTCTTCCTTAATGGCCTTCGCACAGAACTCAATCTCCGTTCCTTCCTTTACCCGCTCATCAATCGCTTCATCTGACCACGAAAACGGAAGAAGCTTCTCCATTTCCTTTCTTGTCTTTGCAGAAGCAATCGAAAGCGTATCAGGCAGCGCAGGCAGACCAAAAATATGATCCCAATGCCAATGCGTGAGGACCACAATATCAGGCTTGGCGTTCTCTTGTTTTAAGGTCTTTTGGATGAAATAGTTCGCATGATCTTCTGAATTGCCAGCATCGATCATTAATGTTTTGTTATTGCCTACGACTATGCCTAGGATGGGGCGGTCGGTGAGTGATACTGGTGTGATGTAGGAGAAGGTTTGGCCTATTTTTTTGATTGTGTGCATGGTGCTGCCTGCTTTCTAATATTTTTAAGTTTTATCCCCACGGAGTCGTGGTTTATAGTACGGTTATCCGTAAATATTCTAAGTGCGGTGAGAAAACCATAAGTGGCGAAGTATTTCTTATTTCTCATTTCTTATTTCTTATTTTTTTAATAAGTGTTTGGCTAACTGACGGTCTTCTTTATCCGCGCTTTGAGTTTCAAATTAGCAACAAATCTCTATATGTTAGCTAAATTAGAATTTAGTAACATTACTTATTCGAAAGACGGCTCGCCTTTCTTACACCATAATTTACCCAAATTATAAAATTTCGTTTTTTTTACATCTTATCGTGCCTCTTAGGAAGAGAAGTCACTTTTTATCTGTCTTTGAAAGATACTCCATACCTAGAACTCCTTACAACCTTTTCTTTAAATTGTATCCTATAACCACTTTTATGAGCATGGTCTTAACAACATTTTCTGATATTCAAGGTCATCAATAATCCATACAATAGTATCTTCAATTTCCATTGGACCTCGCCATATTACCAACTCCTCCATCATTGCTGGCTGTTCCTGACGGTTAGTGATTTTTATTTTTTCGCTGATATTAATAATTTCAAAAACTTGCAATTAGTCCATTTCTGCTTTTCTTTTAAATGTAATTGAGTCCAATAGCTCCCACAGAAGAACTTGTGTTTCTATAATTAATTCTTCATTAATTGTTCTCGTTACATATCTCGGCTTACGCTCTTCAATCATTTTCAATTTTATCTTCATTATACAATTTTCAGACACCAATACCCTATCCTCCTTTTAAGGCAATCCCAATAATCCACTCTGACTCTCCATTGAATACATATGTGTGAATGAAACTGGATTCGGTAACATTTTCAATACTTCCTCTGAAATAAGTTCTTCGTCTAGTTCTTCATGATACAGAAGTACCACTTCCTCTTCTATCGCTTTTAAGTCAACTCTTACTCCGAATTTCTCTTCCATAAGTTCTATCAATTGCTCGGTACCAAATATGACTTGCTTATTGTTATTAAAATATTACTAGCTCAATTTATGGAATTTATCATACGATACTAATTACCACCTTTGCTTCAGTGCAGGAAACACTGGATGGAAACTTTCCTGCCAAAATTCGCTTCTATTTGAAGAATAATTGCCCTTTTATCTAGTAAAATGGCTAAAGATGTTTATCTGTTCAATTGCTTTCTTGTTTGTTTCTACTTCTTTTCCAATCTTAATAATAACATCTTCTAATTTTACTATTGCTTCCTGAATACATTTCAAATTTTCAATATCAGACTCTTTTGTTTCAACCGCTTCCATTAATGAAAAAAATTCAGACTATCTACAATGTCATACTCCACATTAGAAAGGTTATTAACAACTTACATCTTTGTTTGATTTTGAACAATTTCATCAGCCTAACCTGTGTTTTCCATGATGACAAGTGCTTTTTTCTTGTCATTATCCCGCTCTTTCCTAATAAGATACTTATTTTTCATTTCGTCATCATATGTAACTTCTGTTTTTATCGTACTTTTTATTGTTCCCATTGTTTTTCCCCCTTTCAGATATAGCCCTTTTCTTTCAATGAAGTGGAAGTATCATCGCCAACGCTTGATTTAACTGGTGTTTTATTATTTAATTAAGTTAGAAAATAATATCGGAAGGGATCACAAAATGGGAGTAAACAGTAATACATATATTCCAGTTTCTACTGCTTCAGCAAATATTGTTGATTCATTTGTTACCCATGCTAATAAAGTAGGTAGTGGCTCTGGCGAGGCTAGACTTTATGTTTCATCTCAAAAAAATGATGAATATGGTTCCTTTTTCACTTTTGATACTCGTATTAACATTGATGGATACGCTGGGGCGCAAGGTTTATGCTTTTTTACCAAAGAAAACTTGACTAAGTATATGGAAGATATCAAAGTCTTCTATGATTTTCCTATTGCCAGCTATCGCAAAGATGTATCACTCTTATATGAAGAGCGGATAGAACTTATTGAAAAATTGGATGACATTAATACTTTTCAAATCTATAACCAAAATGGTGATTTAGATGCCGATAGATTTTATATTGGTTCAAAAAACAATTTGTGGCATTTAATGAGGAGAATATGTCTGCCGCGTCCTCTTACAGTTCTTTATATTCATAAATTAGTCAATCGTGATGACGATAGAGATGTACTATATTATTTCGAGTTATTCGTTGTTCCGAAATCTAAATCTCGTCATATAGCAAGTCGAAGACGCTCAAATGCAAAGATTTTCGAAAAGATCAAGAATGATATATCAATATCAGAAACCGAACGGAAATCCCTTGTTACTTCTCGTTTAGGTCAAGGGAAGTTTCGACAAAACACTCTTGATATAATGCCTGCTTGCCCATTTACAGGTATTACTGAAAAATCCTTGCTGCGGGCAAGCCATATTATACCATGGGCCCACTGCCTTACTAATAAGCAACGCTTAGATGGTTTTAATGGTATGGCATTAACTCCTACGTTCGATTTATTATTTGATAAAGGGCTCATTTCATTTGAAAATAATGGTAGATTAAAGATATCTCCATATTCATCAGAAAGCTTTGTCAATTGCTTGAATCTTCAAGAAGGAAATTTTTATGATATAGAAAACTCTACTGGTAATAAAAATATGTATCTTGATTACCATAGAAGACATATCTTCCTTGCATGAAAAAATTCATTAGCGTCACAAATTACGATCATGGTTTGTGACGCTAAAGTAATAAGTTAATAAAACCAAGGAGAGTGAAATTTATGGCTTTTACCCCTGTAGTTCGCTGGCGAAACTTTACTTTAGAAAATTTGAAAGCAATCCTAGACATTTATCCTGATTTATCCCTTAGCATCAAAAGGGAGAATGTTAATGGCATATTAGAAAAACAATTTCCAGGCTATACAAGGACAGCGTATCAATTTGCTTGCCAATTAGGATTAGAGGACAGAAGTGTTGATCATTTAAAAGTTCAAAATTACTTATTCACCTTTTCAAATGAAAATTTGGAAAAGTACTTAGAATTTTGGCTAAAAACATATTATTCACCAAATCCATTTGTCCAGGGAGAGGAAGACTCTGTTATTCTTTTTTTAGAAATAGGTAAGAAAATATTGGAGACAGACGCTTTGAAATTTGACTTTGATTATTTCTTCAATAAACTGTGCGGCGGCAAAAATTCGGATATTTTGTTAAATGCCATAGTTTCTCATGGAAAACCCTTAAAGAAAACGAAAATAGATGGTAAAAACTTTTTATATGTGGATGCTGCTGATCGAGCTCAACTTGAAGCCCTCTTACAAAAAATTGAAAACCTTTTTCCGATTCCGAAAAATGCAAAGGACAAGAGTTCATTTTTTGATAGATTTACCTATAAAAATTTTGCATTATTTTATGGGCTAGAGGCAGCTTTATCGAATGAAGAGGATAGTCAACAAACTGTTGTCCCAAAAGGAAGAATTCCTAGAGATCATAATAGGTTGCTAATTGGAGCTCCTGGAACAGGGAAAAGCTTTTCGTTAAAACAAGAATGTGAAGGGACATTAGATCATGTAGGATTTTTCTACCCAAAAAATACTGAGAGAGTCACTTTTTATTCTAACTATTCATATTCACAATTTGTTGGTACATATAAACCAAAGCCCGGTTTTGACTCGGATTCTGTCGTTAATTCACACTATATAACCTATGAATATGTCCCAGGTCCATTTTTAAGGTTGTTAGTAAAGGCATTGTCTGACTATCATCAAAATGGAGAAAACTGTGATAATTACGTATTAATTGTGGAAGAAATTAATCGAGCTATGAATCCAGCTGCTGTATTTGGAGATATGTTTCAACTATTGGACAGGGATGCCTTTGGAAAAGGCGAATATAAAATTTCATGTTCTGAGGAAATGCTTAGATACCTTGACAAAGAAGGTTTATCCCAACTCAAAAAATTATACTTACCGCCAAATTTCTATATTTGGGCCACCATGAACAGCGCTGATCAAGGAGTTCACCCCCTTGATTCTGCCTTTCAGCGTCGATGGAACCCCGAATATATAGATATAAACGAAAATGAAGAATTAATCGCAAAGTATGACGTATATATTAACGGCTATGGAAAGTGCAATTGGAATGAATTTAGACAAAGCTTAAACCAACGATTAATTGAACTGGATGTTAAGGAGGATAAACTTATAGGTCCGTTCTTTATAAAACCAGAGGATTTAGATGATACATCTGAAAAAGAAGGAGAAAGTAGATTTCAAAAGACCTTTAAAAATAAACTGATTCGATATCTTTCTGAGGATGTATTCAAACTTACCAAAGTAGGTATATTTGGGGAAAAGAAGCGGTACTCCCAGCTTATTTCTGAGTACAAAACCAATCAGGAAAAAATCTTCAACGGATTAAATGAAGACATTTTCACCCTAGAACCAAGATCATCACTGGCTGACCCCGAGAATCTTTAGGGGGTTCACATGAAGCCTATTTTTTTATATGAGAACAAACATTACAATATAGCTAAGTTAACCAATTCTTTCAAATCAGTAGATGTTGAGCCTTTTATAGAAGATTGCTTGAACCGGGGAATCGCTCAAAAAAAACAAAATAAAATCACTTTTCATTATGTTGGTATCATTGTTTTTCAGCAGCAACTACTACTATTCTTACCAAAATACTTACATGAACCTTTGGATTACTTCGATAAAATCACAAAAATTAAGCAAATTATTAATGTACTGAAAGTTTATAGTAAGGGGTCTGTTACAAAAGAGGAATTGGAGTTTTTTGGAGCCTTTCAACAAGGGGAGCTTTTCAATTACTTTTCGGCCCTTGATTATTTTATAAATGATTATATTGAAAACGGATTGTACAATACTGATAAAATCGATTACATTCTTAATGGCAATGGAGAAGTAGATTGGCAACAAACGATTGATTATCAATTTGCCTATCTTTCAAAAGATCAAAGTCCCTTCTATTTGGATTTGGTAACGGAAGAAGTGTTAGCTGACCAAAAACATATTATTATTGAAATTCATAAAGCAATTTTAAATGAATGCTCTGAATTTCTTAAAGTTACCGGTCTTGGTGAGCTTTTGGATTATCCATCCATCCATTTCCCAACTGAATCCAGTTGCTTAGAGAATAAGAATTTCAAATTAAAGAAAATTAAAGATGGTTTGTACCAAGATTTCAATGATCGTAATGTGACATTGCTCAATAGTATGTATCATTATATTGCTGATGAAGCATTTTCAACAGAAAGCAGAATTGTTTTTTTTGGAACGAGAAGTTTCCACTCGGTTTGGGAAAAATGCTGCGCGAGCGTTTTGGGCCATGATGAACAGATTGCAAAGAATATCGCAAAGCCATTATGGACAAATTTTATCATTAATGATGATAATAAGGACACCTTGATTCCTGATATTTTAAAAAATATATCAGTTGATGAAAAAAAGCTTCTAATGATTGTTGATGCTAAATATTATAATCTTTTCTTTGCAAACAACAAGGTTGTCCATAATCCTGGAATTCAAGATGTAATAAAACAATATATGTATGAAAAAGCATTGCATTCTTACATCGACTCTCAGAAAATTGGAGCTTGGTATAATGTTTTTTTATTCCCCAGTGCCGGTCAAATTTTAACTAAAAGTGGTGAAGTTTCAATCAGTTTTTTATCCGAGTTAAAAAATATTACCCTCATCATGTTACCCGCAGATGAAATTTTTGATAGATATATAACTTATCGAAAATGGAACATAGAGGACTGGAAATTATTTATTCATGAGACTGAGAGTCGCACAATTATTAACACGTTATGAAGTGAAATTACTAACACACTCTTTATTCAATAAGTCTCAGCTGAATCTATTGATGATTAGAAAAAAACCTAGGGGGGTCCCCTAGGTTTTAATTATAAAAAGGATAACTGTTCATGTCGTTCTTTTTCAGTTTCCTTTTCTGCATCATTTTTATTCTCTACATACTCTTTATATTCGTAGCCATCACCATCGATAATTTGTGGCAGACTAGCCGCTATACTTTCAACAATAGCCATTAAAACATCTACAACTATTGAATTGCCTGCTTGTTGATATAATTGAGTATCTGATACCACTATGCTAAAACTGTCACAGAAGCCCATTAGCCGCAAACATTCTCTCGGTGTTAACTTTCGAATTCGTCCTTCTGTTGTTACGTAATTATCGACACCGGCTCTGTGCATTTTATGCATAGTTGTAAGTAAAGGACGAGCAATTTCTAAGTCAATTTCCGGTTTAGAATAGAACCCTTTTGTTCCACTAGCCAAAACATATTTTCTAACCTTTTCAGATAAGAAATACTTTTCAAGATCTTCCATTGTCTTATTTTTGTCTTTATTCTCCTCAACAAAAACAAAATCACCATGCCAATTAAATTGTTGATTTGCCTTTTGGCACAATTGGATTTCTCCATCAATCTGTGTATATCTCTTTACTAAATTTTTTTCTTTAGTAACGAAATCAACACCCTTTTTGTTTAGATAATATTTTCCTGAAACATTATCTAATAGAAAATCCTTCATAACTTTATCTAGAGGAATTGGCGAAGGAAAATCAAAATCTTTTTTTAGCAATAGGTCTTTTCTGAAGCCAACAACAAAAATCCTTTCCCTATTTTGAGGAATTCCGTAGTTTTTAGCATTCAATATATCATCATACCATTCATAGTTTAAATCACTGAAGACTTGTTTCATGGTAGCCCAGGTGTTACCATTATCGTGATCTAATAACCCCTTTACATTCTCATATATAAAAACTTTTGGTTGAACTTCACTTATTAACCTTGCAAATTCATAAAACAACGTACCTCTTGTATCCTGAAGACCCCTTCTTTTTCCGACTAATGAAAAAGATTGACAAGGGCTGCCGCCAACAAAAAGGTCAACTTCATCATTATATTGGGTACCATCTAAAAACGATGCATTCCAATGGAAATGCTGATCTTCTATTTCATAATTCTCTTTATAACTTTGCATTACGAAATTGGATTTTTCCTTACCTTTATATAAGCTATCAACATATCTTTTTTTCTCTTCATAGGAATTTATTCTTGATAGCTCATCTAGAATTTCAACAGTAGATATTCTTTCATTTAACATATTTATTGAGTCTGTTATTTCTTTTATCATACTGTTAAGTTTTTTTGATTCTGTCATTTCTACTAAATCATCGTAACATTTAATGTAATGCTTCAATTTTACGTTCAATATATCTTCTACTGCTTCCGTATTTTTAAACTTGCTAAAATAGTCTTTAAGTTCTCGAGCAAGATAAAAATAGTGATACATTTCAACATTTTTTAGTGAAGAAAAATTCTTTATAAAACTTGGAATTTTCTTTATTTCACCAAGCTTATTACTATTGGTAAACATACTTGCCAATGCGTTTAGCAAGATTGGAGTTTTATTGATTTCTCCTCCCAAGTATTGTGAGAAATCCTTAAGTTGTTGATATAAATCAGTTATGTGTTGAAAATGTTCAATTAAACTTATAGCGTTATCATCATTAAAATGCTCATGAGTTATAGCACTGACCCTTTGATGTAATGAGTTTATTTCTATATTTATATTAACTAGATCTTTATCTATTTTTTTAGAAAAAATATCAACTCCACCATTATCACAAGCAAAGGAAACTTTATAATCTATGCCTAGCCTTTTTAATGCATGTTCTATTGCACCGATACCACTAAATACTGTTCCTAATTTTAACAATTTTTCCCCTCCCTTAATGATTCAATGGCTTGTCTTATTATATCAGATACGTAGAACTTTGTCTGGTGAAAGTTTTTGACAGAAACGTTTGTTCTTATTTTACACAACTGACATCATATAAACAAATTTTTAGTCTCTCATTCTAATGAATTAAACTAAAAAGAGAAAAGTCATTCTAATGACCTTCCTCTTAACATTTACTTACTGACTTTCAACATTTCTTATTATTGTTTCTTTTTTTAAAAAAATATTTATCCTGGGCATACCAAAATTCTACGGTTGACTATAATATATTTTCCAACATTTAAGGACTCAACATCAAAAACTCTAATATAAATTAGGCTTTCTTGTTTATTAAGTTATTGTATGAATCTAATACACCTCCACAAATAAAAATCATATTTATCCAACTTAATAAAGGTTATATAAATCATTCCCATAAGAAAGGTTTTTTTAAAAAAACTATCTCACTTATGATAAGGCTCCCCCCGCACAATCCGAAACGCCCGATAAATCTGCTCCACCAACACCAGCCTCATCAACTGATGCGGAAACGTCATTTTTGAAAACGACAGCTTCTCATTCGCGCGCTGCATCACAGCATCACTTAACCCAAGCGATCCGCCAATGACAAAACACACCTTACTTTTTCCGTATGTTGCCAGCTTATCTATTGTATCGGCTAATTCTTCGGAACTTTTCATTTTTCCTTCGATGGCGAGGGCGATGACGTGGGCGTCTGGGTTGATTTTGTTTAGGATGCGTTCGCCTTCTTTGTCTTTGATGATTTTCATGTCTTGCTCGCTGAGGTGTTCGGGCGCTTTTTCGTCCGCGAGCTCAATGATGTCGATTTTCGCATAGGCCTGTAATCGTTTTGTGTATTCGGCTATGCCTTGCTTTAAATATTTCTCTTTTAATTTTCCTACTGTGATAATTGATATATTCACAGGTCATCCCCACCTTAAGAACAAGTTATTCATATAAGTTATCAACAATTGTGGATAAAATTTGTGTATTTTGTGTCCGATCATTCGTTCCCCACTATATATATTGCAGGTTCATCGCACAATTCACAGGTTGTGGATAAACTGTGTGTATGTTCGATTTTTCTGAATTCTGGCGGTGTTTCGTGATCATCTATGTACATGTCTAATACGGTTTCTATATGTTCTGCGCAAGCATAAAGTGATTTGTTCATAAGTTTCTAATTCCTCCAATATGTTGTCTGGTTATTCACAAGTATTTCGCTCATTGTTCAATATAACCGATTTATTCACATGTTAATAGTCTTTTGCCATCTTCCACACCTTTTATCCACAAACAAAACGAAAAAGCCTCCACTTCCTGTGAAGGCTTCCTTCTATAGAAACGGATTATAAAATCTCGTTCCTCTAACAAATGTAATCACTAGCGACACGATGAGTACCACACCAACAAACAATAACGCAGCATAATCTGCTTTTTGAAAGTCTTTCGCCGTGAACCATGTTCGCTTTTTATGCTTTCCAAATCCGCGCAGCTCCATCGCATTGCTGATCGTTTCAATCCGCTCTAGGCTAGAAAAAATCAGCGGCATCACAATCGACAGCGCATTTTTAATCCGTTTTCCCAGTTTTTCATTCTTCGATAAATCGATTCCTCTTGCTTGCTGAGAAATGGCAATCGTCCGAAAATCACGCTGAATATCTGGAATATAGCGCAGAGCAATCGCTACAGCATACGAAATCCGGTAGCTGACCCCAATTCGGCTGAGCGACGAGGCGAATTCACTTGGATTTGTTGTGACGATAAACAAAAGCGCTGCTGGCATCACAGTCACGTATTTCAGTGTAATGTTCAATTGATAGAAAAGCTGTTCAAGTGTGACGTTGTACCAGCCTGCAATATGAAACAACTCATGCTTCGCTCCATAGATGGCGACACCTTGCTGAGGCGCAAAGACGTAAATGGCGATGTTGTTGATCACAAGGAATATCGCCAGGACGATCACCACGAAGGAGATATCACGAAATCGCACATTCGACAGTTGAAAGAACACGATACTGGCAACTAGCATAAACACTAAAACGCCTGTATCATACGTGAGCATCGCTGCGGATGACCAGAGGATAAAGCAAATGAGTTTGGTGGCACCTGTCAGCCGGTGAATTGGCGACGGGCGATCGATATAGGACAGCATGTCTACAGCCATGTCATTCGTTCCTTTCTGTCAACCTCAATGAAGCGATCCACGAGTTCATTTGGATTCGGCCAGTCTGCTTTCAGTGCCAGTTCATACAGCGACGTTTCCTTTAAACTCGCCTTTTGGACAAGCAGCTGATCTGTTAGCACTTTGGCCGGTGTATCATCTGCGATTTTTTCTCCATCTGAAATGACAATGGTTCTTGTCGTGTATTCGAGCATCAAATGCATATCATGTGTGATCATTAAAATCGTGACACCTTGTTTGTTTAATTGCTCTAAAAACGTCATCATTTCTGTGTAATGTCTAAAATCCTGTCCAGCGGTTGGCTCATCTAAAATGATGATTTCTGGCTCTAATACAAGAATTGATGCGATCGTGACGCGCTTTTTCTGTCCAAAACTGAGAGCAGAAATCGGCCAGTTCCGAAATGGGTATAAGCCGCATACTTTTAAGACTCGCTCCACCCGTTCCTTGATGTCTTCTTCCTTTACGCCTCTTAAAACGAGACCAAATGCGACTTCATCAAAAATCATTTGTTTAGAAATCATTTGATTTGGGTTTTGCATGACGACGCCGATTCGTTCGGAGCGCTGTTTGATGGTGTCTCCTGTGATGTCATCACCATTTAGATGAATGGTCCCTTTTGTTGGCTTTTCAAACGCGCAGAGCACCTTGGATAGTGTCGTCTTGCCTGCGCCATTGGCTCCAGCGATGCTGATCATTTCACCTTTTTTGACGGTAAAAGAGATGTTGCTCAGCGTGTTTGGTCTTGTCGGATAGTCAAAGCTCAGTTCACGTACTTCTAGTAAATCCGGCGTTTCATTCTGCTCAACTGACAGCTCAGATGCTTCCATCCACTGCTCGATTTTCTCTTTTGCCTCGTCATCTAAGGTGAGGTGCTGTAAATTAGCTAACTGATCTCCTGGTGCGACAGGAATGCCTGCATATTTCAAGGCCTTCACATATAATGGCTCGCGTAAATACGCCGCTTCCAACACATTTGAAGCGAGTAATTCATCTGGTGTCATATCAGCCGCAATCGTTCCGTCATTGACAACGATGATGCGATCGACATGACGAAAGAGGACGTCCTCTAATCGGTGCTCGACCATCACGACCGTTTTTTTCGTTTCTCTTTGCAGTCGATCGATGAGGTCGATGACTTCTTTACCCGTAGCGGGATCAAGGCTTGCAAGTGGTTCGTCAAACAGCAAAATGTCGACATCATTGACAAGTACGCCTGCAATGGCGACACGTTGTTTTTGACCGCCTGATAGCTCATGCACAGATGCTGCCAGCTTGCCGTCTACCTCTGTTAATCTTGCCGCTTCTTCTACACGGGTTTTCATCTCTTCTCGCGTGACCTGGTCATTTTCGAGTGTAAAAGCAATGTCTTCTCCAACGGTCAGCCCGATAAATTGTCCATCAGGGTCCTGTAAAACCGTTCCGACGAGCTGTGAGAGGGAGAAAATGTTCTCTTTCTCTGCATTCTTTCCGCTGATGTAAAGACTTCCTTCCATAGAACCTTTATAAGACGCAGGAACTAGCCCATTGATACAATGGGCTAGTGTGCTTTTTCCCGATCCAGACGGGCCTGCGATGAGGACTTTTTCACCTTCATAGATGGTCAGGTTGATATCTTTCAATGTCGGTTCTGACTGACTGCGATACTTGAATCCGAAATGCTCGAATTGAATCATCGGTTTCTTCATTTACGTGTTCCACCTTGCTTCATGATGTTTCTTTCGATAGGCTGCCGCTTTTGCTTCTCGTTTTCGCATAAGCTGCAATGATGATTGTTCCAAGTACACCGACTGTGATGATGTTAGAGATTCCTGCTACGATGCCTTGAACAAACACTTTGTTCGCTGGTTCTGCATAGATCACAATGTCGAGTACAGGGGCAATGACAAACCAGCCAAGTGCCTGCGCTCCTGCTTGTACGGCGTTGAAGAGCGTGATCTTTTTCCAGCCAAAGTCACCCTCCTCTACTTTTAAACGGTTTGAAATGAAGCCGATCAATAAACCAACGATACCTGAAACGATAATCCAGCTCCACCAAGGGCCAAATGTGGTGGCATCTTTAATGAGATGACCAATAAAACCAATCAGTGCGCCTGCAACAGGGCCAAATAATACAGCCATTAACGCAAGGAATGCGTACGATGTTTCAATTTGTGTATTCGGAATTCCAGTTGGAATGGAGACGAAGCGTCCTAAAATGACAAAGACGGCTGCGCCAATTCCGATGGCAACGACAGTTTTCGTTGAAAGTTGTTTACCTGCCATGATGTTGTTTCCTCCTCTTATTCGTATATAATGCGCGGAGCTTTGCGAATCGAAAGGCGCCAGCCTGTGCCTGTTCCGATGTTATAAGCCTTTGCAAATGACCCTTGATTGATCGCCACGCCTAAATGATCGAGTGAATTGACATATACGAGTGGTTCGCCTACCTTTAAATCGGCAAAAGATCGTCCATAGGTCATGATATTTTTATACACATTTTTCGGCCCGTTGGCAATGGTAACTTCTATTGCATCACCATAATTGATTGAAAGCTGTTCAAATAACGTGTGATGAATGTTTGTCCAAAGGTTTCCGAACCTCACATCTAAGATATCAATCGTCCCTGTGATCACTTCTTCTTCCGCATAAGCCTGTACGACTGGAAGGTGAATAATATCATCAATATTCGCTTTTGGTCCGACCTCTTCAAAAGAAATTACGCCCGAAGCGATTCTCGCCCCTGTATACGCGTATATATCTCTCCCATGGAATGTATGTGATTTTCCCGACTTTGGCAGCCGGTTAATGGTTTCATCTAAATAGCGGGCTTCCACAATCCCAATATCCTGCGCGACGTGTGTAAGTGTCCCGTTATCTGGGGTAATGATATAGTGTGAGCTTGTTGTTTTGACGACAAGACTCTTTCGCTCTGATCCAACGCCCGGGTCAACAACGGATACGAATACCGTTTCCTCCGGCCAGTATGTGACGGTTTGGAGCAGGCGATAAGATGCCTCCCAAATGTCATATTGCGGAATGTTGTGTGTTAAATCAAAAATGCGGATGTTGCTGCTCACCGTATTTGCTACTCCGTACATTGCGCTGACTGCTCCATCATCAATGCCGAAATCTGATTGTAAAATCAATGCATGTTCACTCATGTCAATCTCCCTTTCATTTGAAAAAATGGTTGTGGTGTTTCACGTGGAACATTTGAACATTTGTATGAAAAAAAAGTGGACAATAAAAAATACCCCATCCTTATCTTTGAATCATAAGGACGAGGTATTTGTCTCGTGGTACCACCTTTATTTACTGTTTGCTCGCGCTAAACAGCCTCTACAAGTACAAAGCTCCAATCTGGCTCATATACTGTGGTTTTGATAACGAGTACCAACTCTCGTCGTAACCTACTAATATCATGGATATGTTCAGTACGAGGCTCAGAGACCATTTTTCGAATCATTATTTTTGCTTCTTTTCAGCTGCCGAAGCTCTCTGTGGAAAAATTGATGATTGTACTTTCTCTCGTCATTGCCTGTTCAACTATTTTGAATTAAAGCTATCATACATGATGTTTTTTGATAAATCAAGATATTTTTCTGAACATTTTCAAAAATAAATTAACTTATACTGGAAGAGTCTCTTTTTTATAAAATTTAAGCAAATGTTAAAGAGCGGGATATGGTGTCTTTGTTTTCTAGCGTTATAATAAAGATGAAGGGAGGTACAGCGTGTGTGGACCATTTGTATGAATGAGTTTAAGCAGCTCTTCAAAAGCACAAAATCCATCTTAACAATTATTATTATTTTCATTTTATCTACTTTTGTATCAAGTCTTCCATTTATAGCTGCTTATCAAGGGAATTGGGAGCAGGCAAAGGATCCTTATTCCATTGGGAACGAACTGGTGATTTCATTATTTGGTTTTTTCCTTATTTTTTTATTATCACATGATATTTTGAGTCGCGAAATTCATTTGAAAACCATTCGTTTTCTCGTCAGTAAAACGACCCGTTTGAATATTATCGTCGGAAAATATCTTGGACTGATGCTGTTTTGGCTCAGCTGTATTATGACGACATATGTACTGAATATGGTGATTTCACATCGTTTTCTGTTCTCTGATGCCTTAAAAATCTTAACCTTTATCAGTGTCGGCATCTCATGTACTTTGTTTTTGTCCATGCTCTTTCCAACACCGCAGAAATCGATGTTTGTCGGCATGTTGTTTTCCTTTCTTTTCCCAATCGTCAGTATGATTTCTGTTCTTTCTTCAGAACGGTTTATTCACTGGTTCCAATACATGACGCCTTATTATTATGCGCGATGGAGTGAACCGCTGACCTATGTACTGATGAATGCAGCATTGACCGTTGTCTTACTCATTGGAACTGCGCTGCTGTTTCAAAGGAGGGATGTCTAAATGCTACATACAAAAGGGCTTACAAAAAAATATCGGACAAAAGTTGCAGTAGATCATATTACCCTTGATGTCAATCAAGGCGATATCTTCGGACTCATCGGACCGAAGGGTGCTGGTAAGACCACGTTTTTCAATATCATTACGGGAATCTCCCGCCCCACCGCTGGTACGTTTACGATGATGAATATGCCTTCGTTAAAAAAAGTGAGGCATCACATCGGTGTTCTGCCTGAATATACGGATTTATATGAAGGGCTCACGGCACTTGAACATATCGCCTATTTGTCAAAAATTACCGGTACACGCCAGAAAACGAGCGATTATGAAGAATTGCTCGAATTCGTCGGTTTACATCGCTATCATCAGGAGAAGGTTGGTGCCTTTACACCTGGTATGAAGAAGCGGCTCGGAATGGCGCAGGCCATCGCCCATCGACCTGAATTTATTTTACTCGATGAGCCTTTTGCCGATATTGATTCAGATTCTATCTTGAACATCCAACGGGTCATTGAAACGTTAAAGTATGAAGGCAAAACCGTCTTTTTAACAGCTGACCGACCAAGGTTCACAAATAGTATCTGTACCAAAACTGCGTTCATTTCTGAAGGAAAATTAGTGTCCCCACATACTCATCCTCAAGAGAAAACCATCACATCCTCAAACATTCGTGCAACCTTCAAGCATGCATGGATTGATGATGAGGTGAAGCCTGTTCTCACGCAGTACTTACAAACTGTGGGAACAGATCTTGTGATCAGTGATGACGAGACCTCATTGTTGATTCGTTCAGAAGCCCAAGTCCCTGCGATCATCCGCGCTTTCGTGAAATGCAAAGTAGATCTATACAGAGTCACGGCTCAAGATGCCATGATGTCCTCATAAAAAAGTACCGTACGCTACCTGCACGGTACTTCTTCTTTTTTATATCGGTTTGCTCATGTAGATGCCGGTTTCTGCAAAACCCGTCTTCTCATACAGCGCACGGGCGATTTGATTATGCGCAAAGACATGCAGTGAGAGTTTTTGCACACCTAATGACTTTGCCTGCTCCTCTAATGCAGCAATGGCCTGCTTCGCAAAACCTTTTCCTCGATAAGCTTCAAACAAAATAAAGTTATAAATAAACCCTTCTTGTTGAGGATGATTCGGATCATAACAAAGCCAAACCCAGCCTATCGTCTCTTCTCCATTTAAGAAATTCCACAGCTCATGATGCTCTGTTTGAAGGCCTTCTGGAAGCAGCCTATCAAATTGTTCTTCTGCGTTCTCAAGTGCTTCTTCCTTCTCCCATGTTCCTGCGAGCACCTTTTCTTCTGCGTACCGCTTAATGGCTTCCTCCATCAATGAGTCATAATCTGTTTGTGACATCGGTTGTAGTGTAACCAATCGTACCTCCCCCTTTCCTTCATCATATGATGGGCATGCAAAAAAAACCAGTCCCTTGTTGGAACTGGTTATCCGCCGAATCGATCGGTTTGGGAGAGTTTGATCTCTACTGATTTTTTCTTTCCGCTTCGGTAAAATTGCACCTTTACCTTGTCGCCGACTTTCTTTTGATATAAATATTTACGTAGATCCACAATATTTTGTACACCCTTGCCATCAAAGGATGTCACAACATCCAGCTCTTTTAGCCCCGCTTTTCCTGCTGGAGACAAAGGTTCAACACTCATCACGACGACCCCGGTTGTGACCTTTTCTGGCAATTTCAACGTTTCCTGCCAGTGGTAGCTCGCAATATCGGCTAGTGACTTCATGCCAACCCCAAGGTACGGACGTTTAACCTCCCCATAGCGCTCTAAATCCTCTATGACAGGTATGACCAGATTCGCAGGAATGGACAGCCCAATTCCTTCAACTTCTGATTCAGCAATCTTCATTGAATTGATGCCGATCACTTTCCCGTCCATATTGATCAAGGCACCACCACTGTTTCCCGGATTGATGGCGGCATCTGTTTGCAGGACCTCTGCATTCCAATCCGTCTGTCCATCACCATTTGAGTCAACAGGGATGGCACGCTCCGTTCCCGAAATGACACCTTGTGTGACAGAGCCTGCGAATTCAAGCCCTAATGGATTCCCAATGGCGATGACTGGCTCACCTGGCTTCACATGATCTGAATTGCCGAAGGCTGCGGTCTTCTTGATTTTATCACTTTTGACGGTGAGTACCGCTAAATCCATGAGCTGATCGCTGCCGACAAGATTGGCCCCAATTCTTGTCCCATCCTGAAGGCTCACTTCAAGCTGGTTTGCGCCTTTGATGACGTGGTGGTTGGTCACGATATAAAAGGTATCACCCTTTTTTTGATATATCACACCTGACCCGCTGCCTGCTTCTCCGCCTTCTTCCCAAAAGCTCGACTTTTGGATATTAATGACGCCGACAACCGTATCCGACATACTAGACACCACTTTCGTGACAGCATCATTGACGTTCACATTGACTGTCTTTAAAGGGCCCTCTGATGCTTGCTGGTCTCCGGCCGACTGCCAGCCAAAGAGACTGCCGCTCTGTCCAGATACATAGGGGAAAAAGAATCCCATTAAAAAAGCTCCTACCAATACACCGATCAAACCAGATAGGAAATATCCTTTTCTGCTTCGTCTCGGCTTCCACTCTACATCGCGATAATCCACTATGTTTCCTTCCTTTCAGTGAATAGATGATGTATATAGTGTTGGTAAGAAGCTCTTATCTTAATCATACGATTGTAAAAATCATACGGCGCAAAGCGGGGTTGCTTTTTTCGGGTCCGTATCATATAAATCAAAGCCGTCCCCCACAACATAGCCCTTCATTTCAAGCGTCTGCTGGACCGCCATACGGGCTAAATCCTTCATGTTGTTGTCTTGACTCAGGTGAGCTAAGTAAATGCGTGAGGTGGCATCCCCAATTACATCTGTCATTGCAAGAGCGGCATCTTCATTCGATACATGTCCGACATCGCTCAGGATTCTGCGCTTAATACTCCATGGGTATCGGCCCATTTGCAGCATGCCGACATCATGATTGCTCTCAAATACAAACGTATTGGCTGATTTAATAATTCCTTTCATACGATCACTCACATAGCCTGTATCCGTCATGAGGGCAAGCTTTCGCCCTCCATAATGGAACACATAAAACATAGGCTCTGCCGCATCATGTGACACGCCAAAGGACTCGACATCCAGACCGCCAAAGGATTGAACCGTCTCCATATCAAAATGGAATTTCTGCTCTGTGTCAATCTTCCCAATATGAGATTCCATCGCCTGCCACGTTTTTGCATTTGCATAGACGGGGAGCTTGTACTTTCTTGCCATGACACCAAGTCCCTTAATATGATCTGAGTGCTCGTGTGTGACAAAAATTCCGTCCAAGTCTTCCGGCTTTCGGTCGATTTGACCAAGTAGCTCGACCATCTGCTTGCCGCTTAGACCCGCATCCACCAAAAAGGCATGCTCGTCTGTTTCTAAATAAAAAGCGTTCCCCGTACTTCCGCTCGCTAGTACACTGAACTGCAAGCTCATGTTCTCTCACTCCATTGAAGATTTGTCATCTTTCTCTATATGATCAAGTGTTGAACCATCGATGGCATTGATCAAATATTCTTCCTCTGTCTTTTTCTTGGAACCAGCTGATACACCTTCAAGCTCCACTCGCCATACAGGCACCATGACTTGAGTGCTTGCACCTGGATATTGCGTATAGTAGCCAAGTTCAACCTTTTTCACGGTCGTATTCTGGTTCAGCATATTTTGCGTATATAAGTCCTTCACGGTTTCAAGCGCCGGGACAAGCGTTTCTTTTCTCACTTCATTAATCGACGTCACCATCGACTGCTGATACGATACGACCTCGTTTTGATCGTTCAAATCCAATGTGATTCTCCCGATGGTTTCGGTGTCATCAAGGCCTTCTTGGAAGATGTATTTCCCTTTATACATTTGGAAGAAGACGATTTTGCCTGTCTCTTCATCAATGCTCCACAGCTTATAATTCTTCCCATCCAGCAAACGCTGGTTCACAAGGTTCGTCGCTGCTGTTTTCATATCCTTTTTCGGCAATGCGACTGGTTTATTGAAAGTCATTTCAAGCAACGTGACAGGATCATCTTTGTCTGTTTTCGGGAATCTGCTTTTCGCCTTTTGATCAGCTAATCCGTCGACATCCTTTTTCGTATATTGCTTCTTTTCAGCTGTAATGCGGTATCCAATCTTCGCTTCATCTGATAGATTGCCATATTTGATTCCGTCTGCCTTCATTTCTTCCAGCGTATCCGTTTTTTCGATAATCGCAAAATGATCGGTCGATCGTTTTTCAAAGTATTGAAAACCTAGAAAGATATCGAGAACGAGAAAGGCTAGGATAAAGATCGTTTTGGTCTTATTCCATTCCATTATTCTCGCTCCCCTCTGTCAGCAGATCATTCGATAGAATCACGGTTTTGCCGTTATATTTCATACACCATACTGGCTCCAGCCAGACAAACATCGCTTGATCTTGATCTGATGCCGAAGACGCAGCTTGATACGCAGGGAAGATCTGTTCAATTTTCTCCAGATCATCATATTTCGTCTGTTTGATGATCAGATCCTTCAGCTCTGTCCCATTCATCAGCTTGACCTGTTCACTCTGACTCGCTTTGTTGCCAAGAATGTAGTTTGGACGCTTGTAATTCAAGATGTCATCATTCGCCCATTGTACTTCAAGAGAGGTCATACCAAATGGATGCTTTGTACTGTTGACGATCGGCAGACCATCCATAAACATATTAAAGGACAGCTGCTGGTTGCTGTTGATGCCAAAGTATTGATAGTCATCGGTAAAGCTTCCCGTATCATTGAAATACTTCACGCTTCGCTTGATCAAATCCCCCGTTTGAAAAACGGTACTAGAATTGATATTACGGTGCTGATACTGGATGCGATGATCTTTTTGATTGGCTTCAAGACGACTTGTCCCATCTGTATACACCGTCCGGTTTAAATTAGACTCCTCACCGACAAGACTTGGGTCTGTAAACAAAGCATCCTTGAATTTGCTTGTCTTAATCGTTTCGATAAAGAACATTTTCGCCTCAAGATGCTTTTGCTTCCGCGGCAGAAGGAAATCTCTTTTAGAATTTCCTGAGAATGTATAGAGATCATAGCGCGGCATCTCGTTTTGAGCGGCTGCGATGCTATCCATCAGATTACGATAGTTGGCCGACTCAATTGTCAGCTCAAGCACCGTTTCCTTGCTATATGAGACCAAATAGACTTTTTTATTGGCCTTATCCTGCTGGGCAAAAGGCACAATCATCCGATCAAATGAGTTGTATTCAATGGATTTATTCGGCCATTTAAACAGTGCTTGAAAAATATCAATCGGAATCGGGTCATTGAACACAAGATCCAATGTCTTCCCTTGCCCTTCGCGTCCGTAGAAGAAATTTTTAAACTTCTGCTCGGAATATTGATCCGACACATCCTTCATCTCTTTGACATCCCAAAGGCTCACATCATTCCAAAAGTTTTGAAAGAGTTCCTTTTGATCCACTTTAAAATGCTCACCATTTGAATGGATGAACATCTCCCGCGGCTTTACGACATCAATGAGACTTCGGGGCTCGTCGCTTGAGATCTTCTTCGTTTCCACGACCCTTGTGCCGGCATCTGCCTGATCCTGCATGACAGGCTGGAACATCCAAATATTCCACGTAAACACAAGACTGATCGCAATTAGGATTGTTAATATTATGGTTTTAAAGGTCTCACGCTTCATCCCAATCATCCTCTTGTTCTTCATTGTACGGAAGGGTAAAGGTTACCGTTGTTCCTTTTCCTTCAATGCTGTCAGCCCAAATATCTCCACCATGAGCCTGAACCATTTCTTTTGCAATCGCAAGACCTAGGCCGGTTCCGCCAAGCTTTCTTGTTCTCGCCTTATCCACTCGATAAAAACGTTCAAAGATTTTATCCATATCCTTTTTCGGAATACCGATTCCTTCATCTTTGACGCTGAATAACACAAGACCTTTGTCCTCATCCAGATCGACTGTGAACGTAATATGTCCACCCTCTGGCGAGTATTTCATGGCATTGGAAATGATATTATCGAGCACCTGTGTGATTTTATCTTGATCAATTTCCACATATATTTCACGCTGCGGCAGGTTGCGGATGAAAGCGACATGCTGCTCCTTCGTCATTTCAAAACGATCAATGACCAAAGAGATAAACCTGATAAAATTCGTCCACTCACGATTGAATTGATAATCCTTGCTGTCGAACTTAGACAGCTGGAGCAGGTCATTGACAAGTCTAATCATGCGCTCTGTTTCATTTTGCGTGACACTGAGGAACCTTGGCGCAAGCTCTTTATCACCAATCGCACCTTCAGCTAGTGCCTCAAGATAGCTTCGCATCGTCGTTAGCGGTGTACGCAGTTCATGCGATACGTTCGCCACGAATTCGCGGCGTTCAGCATCAATTTTCTCTTGCTCTGTCACGTCATAAATGACCGCGATTAAGCCATCAATCTTCCCATGCTCTTTCTGAATGACTGAGAAATTGACACGCAAAACAGACAACTGATCTTCGCGTTCAATTTCTAGCAGCATGGAGTCTTGATTTTCGACCAAATCTTCAAATGTATGAGTTTCCTCTAAGCCGAGCAATGACGTAATAGGCATCTCTAATGCTGTTTCACGTGAAACATTCAGAAGCTCTAATGCTGGGCTGTTTAATAGAATAATGGCACCGTTTTGATTCGTTGCGATGACACCATCCGTCATATACGCAATCACAGAAGAAAGCTTTTTCCGCTCTCCCTCTGTCATCAGCTGAGCTTCCTCCAGCTCTCTCGTCAGATGGTTAAATGTCGTTGCTAGCTGACCAATCTCATCATGTCCATACTTTCGGACCTTTCTGGAAAAGTTCCCTTTGGCGAGCTCTATCGCTTGCTTTCTCATATCCGAAATTGGGTGTGTAATGGTTCTGAATATGAATATACCAAGTAGAGCGGTTATCCCAAGGGCAAGCAGCGTTCCCGTTGCCAAAATCGTATTAATGGTTCGCATTTGGTTAAAAACACTTTCCATGGATGAGACCACATAAATGACACCAACGGTTTCTTGGTTCTCATTTTTCACGGCTGTCGCTGATATGCGGACTCGTTTATTCGATTCTGGGTCATAGAATTTTTTCTCGTAGTCTTTGCCAACCGCGAAAATACGGCTAATGATTTGATCTGTGATTTTCTTCCCGGCAATCTCTTGACTGCCGTTATTCACAGAGGCAATAACCTCTCTGCTTTCGTCAATATAGCTGACTTCAGAAATTTCATTAGACTCATCTTTATTGTTAAAATCGTTTAAAATCTTTTGAGCATCCTCTTTTAATTCCGCCTTGCTTTTCGATGAATCCTGTTCTAGGTAATACGATAACGAGTAGATTCGCTGATTCAAGGAATTATCATAAGAGTTAATTAAGGACTGCTCTAGCTGCTTCACAAAGTAGACGCCAATGATCTGCATGGCGACAATGATCAGCAGCACATAGATTAAGGTCAATTTGAAGTGAATCGAGCGAAAAAAACCTACTTTACTCATAAAAATCTTAGTCCTGCTCTGGGTTTCTTAAATAGTAGCCGACGCCTCGTCTTGTCACAATCCAGCTCGGGTGGCTAGGGTTGTCTTCAATTTTCTCACGAAGACGGCGGACTGTAACATCCACTGTACGGACATCGCCGAAGTAATCGTAGCCCCATACGGTTTGTAGTAAATGCTCGCGTGTCATGACTTGTCCAATATGCTTCGCTAAGTAATGAAGCAATTCGAACTCACGGTGCGTCAACTCGATCGTTTCCTCACGCTTAGACACGACATACGCATCTGGGTAAATGACAAGTGATCCAACCTCGATATCATTTGATTCAGATTCCTCCTCCGATTGCGGAGCAGCGGTCTGTCTTCTCAAATTCGCTTTCACACGTGCAAGCAGCTCGCGCGTGCTGAATGGCTTCGTCACATAATCATCCGCGCCAAGCTCAAGACCGATGACCTTATCAATTTCAGAGTCCTTCGCTGTAAGCATAATAATCGGCATATCATATTTCTTTCTCACTTCACGGCATACTTCAACGCCATCTTTGTTCGGCAGCATGATGTCGAGCAGAATGATGTCCGGCTTAATTTCTTCTACCATTTCAAGGGCTTCATTTCCGTCATACGCACAATGAACCTCATAGCCCTCTTTTCTTAAGTTAAATTCCAATATATCAGCAATCGGTTTTTCATCATCTACGACAAGAATCTTTTTTTCCATTATGATTTCCTCCTGCATTTTTAGCATCTATGTCATTCTATTTTGCATCTCTCATCAGGCCTTTTTCGTTCGAGGAAAAAAGGCTCACTGTCTATTATAACGTTTTACGAGGCAAAGATAAAAATAATAACGGCTTTCTTTTCTAGTAAACGTTGGATAAGAAAGACATGGCTCAAAAAAATTGATGACTTTTTCCTTTTTTATCGAAACTTTTCCAATCACCAAACGTCTATATACATGTAACGTCTTCTTCTTATGGAGCCGGGCCCTACCTAGGTCCGGCTTCTCCCTTTTTATGCCTTCTTTTCATAAAATAAAAACGCACCTGCGATTGCAGATGCGTTTGGAAGTGGCTCGGGACGGAATCGAACCGCCGACACACGGATTTTCAGTCCGTTGCTCTACCAACTGAGCTACCGAGCCATCATCAAAAAGATGAATATGTATAAATGGCGGTCCGGACGGGACTCGAACCCGCGACCTCCTGCGTGACAGGCAGGCATTCTAACCAACTGAACTACCGGACCTCAGTAACTTGCCCGAAAAAGCAATCGTGGTGCTCTTCCAAGCAAGTGAGGAAAAATTAGCTTAACGCTAAAGTAAATCAATGACCCGTACGGGATTCGAACCCGTGTTACCGCCGTGAAAGGGCGGTGTCTTAACCGCTTGACCAACGGGCCAATACATGGTGAGCCATGAAGGACTCGAACCTTCGACCCTCTGATTAAAAGTCAGATGCTCTACCAACTGAGCTAATGGCTCTCGGTTTGTGAAAAGTGAATCTGAAGAAGCTGTATTGCGTCAAACCAATCGCTTTAAAAAAGCTGGAACATCGCATCCTAACAAGTTTCAGAGACCTTTGCAACAACGAGATTTATAATATCATAGAGTCATTACATATGGCAATACGTTTTTCGACATTTTTTTTAAAAAAGTGTCGGATTTGATATCCCCTGTCAAATCGCCCATTTCTGCAAACGCCTTCAATTTTGACCCTTCTTTTCAATGGTCACTGCCTCTTCAAGCACATAGAAACGTTTCAAAGCGCCTGAAAATGGTTATAAAAGAGACAAGTAACATTGTGATTGAAAAAGGAGGAAGCAGCATGAGTTCATTCAAATTAGGAGATAAAATGCCCAATTTTTCACTGCCAACGGTGCAGGGCGAACACATTGATTTCTACAAACATTTAGAGGAGCATCAAAGCTGGCACCTCATCATTTTCTTTAGAGGATCATGGTGCCCAGTATGCGTAGAGGAATTAAAAGAGCTAGAAAAGCAACAATCATACTTTCAAGACAAGGATATTCACTTAATGGCGATTTCAACGGATAAACCTGATGACTTGAAGGAATTTGCTGATCAAGAGGGACTTTCCTTCCCGATCATGTCTGACCAAGATCTCACTTCATTAAAAGCATATGAAGTGTTCTATCATGGGGAAGATGCCCCATATGAAGATCACGGAGTACACGGAGAACCCGCCTATTTCTTATTAAATGAAAAAGGCCAAGTACTCTATCAGCAAAGACAAACAAGTCCATTTGGCAGACCGCATGCGAATGAATTGCGCAAAATCATCCAATACATTCGTAAAAATTTAAAAGGGCAATATAAAAGCCTGAAATAAGAAAGAAGCTCTCGTGATGAGGGCTTCTTTTTTATGAATATTTTTTGTTGTATAACCAATCTGCGGTGAAAAACACAAGGAGACCCGTCATTAAAATCACAAAAGTGACGGGAGGTCTGTCACCTTGAAAAAAAGCGTACATCGCATGCACTCCTAATGCTAGAAGATAAAAAACAAACGCCGATCCTGCTGCTTTATGTGCATTCACTTGTTCTCTTTTCGTCATTTTTTTAAAAACATTGTATCTATTCCCCTTTACGATGCTTTCTTCATCGTCACCCGGCGAAGTGCCCGCGATCGGATATATTCCATTGGCCCAATCCGCCACACATTTAAGCAAAATGCCGAAATCGCTATTTGCAGAAGTGAAATGAGCAGCCATGATAATACGATGAGGGGTGCATTGATTTGACCGCCAAGACCCAATCCCCAGCTATAAAAAAGAATCGAGCAGATGACATTTTGCAGGATGTAGCAGCTAAGCGCCATTTTCCCTACATATTCAAACCAAGTCCACATGAACCATGATTCCGTATGTGCCAAGAGCTTCGCAATGACAGCTATATAGAAGATAGAGAGGAATGGGGAAAAGATGTAGCGCACCACGAATTCCACTATTTCATTCGGCACGAAGACGAGTGCATTCAGCGGCAGACCAACCCATAAACCGATTCGGAACAATGTTTTCCGAAGAGATTGCCCGCGTTCATTCGCATAAAAAACACCCGCTCTCATCATTCGAACACCTAATAAAAACAGAAATGTATTCATTGGAATGATAAAAATCGCTTCTTCACGGTACATGAAAAAGTATTGTAATCGCTCTTGAACTTGAGAAATCCATGCCTCTGGCAGCTGCTCCTCTAGCATTGGTTCACTACTTGGATCATAGGATTCTGTCTCCATTTCAGAGAGGGAGAACACAATCAGAAATGACATGACTAGCAGGTGAATCACACCAGAGAAGATCATACCCTTTTTGATGCGCCGGTCCCCTCCACGTACAATGAAAGCCACAAGTAAACCCGTGACGGCGTAACTCATGAGCACATCATATTCCATCACAAGGGCAAAATGGACAAAGCCTTCGATAAATAAAAATAAAAGAATCCATAAATATGTACCCGGCCAAGGTGTGTTTTTTCTTTTCGCCTGCTGATACTTCAGCTCCAATCCAACACCAAACATGATGGTGAGCAACGAGAGCATTTTGCCATAAACGAACATCGAGACAATGCTTTCAAGCAAACTGCCATTTTCATATTCATCTGCAATCTGATCTGTCGCAAAGGTATCCCCTGCGTACGCAAAAAACCAAACATTCGTCCCCAATGTGCCTAGTATGGCAAAGCCTCGTAAAATATCTAATAATCGTATTCTTTCTTTCACTTGAACGCTCCTTCCCCTTTATACAGTTATCATATTTTGGTAATACCGGGAAGTCCGTTCTATTGAATTTAAGGAATATTTAAACAAAAAAACACCAGTAAAATGTGTGATTTTACTGGTGTCTGATCAGTCTATACTTATGGACGGTACACGCTGCGGACAACGTTCGTTTGTGAACGGTCTGGTCCGACTGAGAAAATAGAAAGTGGAATACCTGTTAATTGTGAAATGCGCTCTAAATAGTGGCGGGCATTTTCAGGCAGTTCACTTAAATTCTTCACGCCTGTAATATCCTCTGTCCATCCTGGCATTTCTTCGTAGACAGGCTCACATTTCGCTAATTCTTTTAGACTTGCTGGGAATTCCTCTGTGATTTCTCCGTTCAATTTATAAGCGACACAGATTTTCAATTTCTCAATCCCTGTCAGTACATCGATTGAGTTCAGAGATAAATCTGTAATACCGCTCACACGGCGGGCATGACGGACAACAACACTGTCAAACCACCCAACACGGCGCGGGCGTCCAGTTGTCGTACCGTATTCACGGCCAACTTCACGGATTTGATCGCCAATTTCATCATGAAGTTCTGTCGGGAATGGGCCATCTCCAACACGTGTTGTGTAAGCTTTTGATACGCCGACTACATGTTGAATTTTCGTAGGTCCTACGCCAGAACCAATCGTCACTCCTCCAGCCACTGGGTTAGAGGACGTCACAAATGGATATGTCCCTTGATCGATATCAAGCATAACGCCTTGTGCCCCTTCAAATAGAACACGGCGTCCTTCATCTAGTGCATCATTCAATACAACAGATGTATCCACGACATATTTTTTCACTTGCTGGCCATATTCATAATACTCGTCTAAAATATCTTCAATTTTGAAGCCTTCTGTGTCGTACATTTTCTCTAAAAGACGATTTTTCTCTTCTAGATTACGTGCAAGCTTCTCTTCAAAAACTTCACGATCTAATAGATCTGCGACACGGATTCCGACGCGAGCTGCTTTGTCCATATAAGCTGGTCCGATTCCTTTTTTCGTCGTACCGATCTTATTAGCCCCTTTCCGCTCTTCTTCTACCTCGTCCAATTTTAAATGATAAGGCAGAATCACATGGGCTCTATTGCTGATTCTGAGGTTCTCTGTACTCACATTCCGTTCGTGAAGATACGCAAGCTCAGTGACCAACGCTTTAGGATCAACCACCATTCCATTACCGATGACACAAGTTTTCTCTTTATAAAAAATACCGGACGGAATGAGGTGTAGCTTGTAAGTCACTCCATCAAATTTGATCGTGTGACCTGCATTGTTTCCCCCTTGATAACGGGCAATCACCTCTGCATTTTCTGAAAGGAAATCGGTAATTTTCCCTTTCCCTTCGTCACCCCACTGCGTACCTACTACGACTACTGAAGACATATCGTGCACCTCCGTTAACCTTTCAAAACGTTATCTCTTTCAAACACATTTATTTTATCAATGCAAAACGAAAAAGTCAACGCTAAATCCGAACATTAATATCTCGAAATCAAATTTTGTTCGCTTTAAATGTGAGAAAAAGCGCTTTAATCGCTTCGTCTACGCTTGAAAAAGGAGATTTTGAGCAAAAACAACTGTTTTTATCGATTCCCGCTTTATTCATGATTTTCAATTAATTGAATCATCGAGCTTGCCATGAAGTCAGGTGAATACGGTCTTCCTTTCCTCAGCCACCATTCAGCGGTTCCAACATAAGCAGAAATGACAAATTGCTTCTGCATCTCGAGAGGAACATGATGCGGGTCAGGCTTTGAACCCGCGACCTCCTCTAATCCTAAAGAAAAGCTTTCCTCAAAAAAAGCACTGGCTGTCTGATGAATATTAAGCTCTCGCCCTCTTTTCAATAGAATCTGATACTCCTCTTCATGTTCCTGCAAGTGTTGATAAAATCGAAAAATATACACATATGCTGCGTGGTCAGCCTGCCAATCCTCTTCTTGTACAGGAGCAAAAATAGCAGCTTTCATCACATCAAACATCTCATCCATGACCTGCTGGGCAAGATCAAACTTATCTTCATAATGCTGATAGAAGGTGGTGCGATGGATGCCTGCCTTTTTCGTTAAATCTTGTACGGAAATCTTTCCCCATTCCTTCTCTCTTAATAAATGAAATAACGCTTTTCTTAATTGCTGCTTTGATTCAGTTGCGCGCTTATCCCCTCTGTAGCAGTCCGCCACAAGCCGCTCTCCCCTTCCCATTTTCTTCAACAGATTTCGCTTTTCTGTTGGTTGAATCCTCTCGGCTGATGAATTAACTTTAATCTAACACAACGAAAAAAAGGAATCATCTGACAACCAATAAGGAGTGATGATCATGGAAACAACAACACCAAGTGCCGTGCAAAAAGCGTTATTAAGAGGGAAAAACAAGCAGGACCCGTATAACCCATTTGATTGGTATGCCAAAATGCGTAAGGAATCACCTGTTCATTTTGATGAAAGCAGTCAAACTTGGAGTGTATTCACATACGAAGAGGCAAAGCGTGTAACAATCGATAAAGATACCTTTTCTAGTCAACCTCCTAAAGACCAGCGGAAACATTCTCTGATGAAAACAATGGTGATGATGGACCCGCCGAAACACACACGAATCCGCTCCATTGTGAGCAAAGCCTTTATACCTCGAGTGATGAAATCGTGGGAACCACGTATTCAAGAATTGATGGATGAACTCATGGCGCAGATAGATGGGAAAGAAGAAATTGATCTTGTTCAAGACATCTCCTATCCGCTTCCTGTCATTGTCATTGCAGAGCTGTTAGGTGTGCCGTCAGAACATAAACAGTCCTTTAAAGATTGGTCAGATCTTCTGGTTAGTATGCCTAAAAGTGAAAATGAAGAGGATGTAGCTGAATGGCAGAAAACACGAGATCAAGGCGAAGCTGACATGATGGCATTTTTTGCTGACATCATCGAAGAGAAGCGTCAGCATCTCGGTGAAGATTTGATTTCTCTTTTAATTCAAGCTGAAGAGGATGGAGACAAGCTGTCAGCGGATGAATTAATCCCTTTCTGCAATCTTCTCCTTTTAGCAGGCAACGAAACGACCACCAATCTGATCTCCAATATGATCTTTAGCTTGTTGGAAAAACCAGGGGCGTATGAAGCGCTCGCTCAATCACCTGAGCTCATCCCGCGTGCTGTGGAGGAGGCCGTCCGTTTCCGTGCACCAGCGCCTACAATCGTCCGCTATGTCAGAGAGGACACAGAGCTTGGAGGGAAAGCGTTGAAAAAGGGAGACCATGTGATTGTCTTTCTCGCTTCTGCTAACCGGGATGAGCGCCAGTTTTCAAACGCACATGAGTACGATATACACCGCCATCCTAACCCTCATATTGGCTTCGGCCACGGCATCCACTTCTGTCTAGGTGCACCACTTGCCCGTCTTGAAGCATGTACTGCTATCAAGGACTTATTGGATCGATATGAGTCACTAGAACTCCTCTCCTATGTGCCAATGACAAACAGCGGCATGTATGGGCTGAAAGAGCTGAAGCTACGCGTCACAGCCCGTTTATAACAGAAAAGACTCCCACCAAGCATGGGAGTCTTTTTAAACAGGTGTAATTCCTTCTGTGTTCATGAGCACAACTCGATATCCTTCTGGATCTTCAATGGTTGCACCTCCTCGATCCCAGTATGGATTCGTAGAGATGACATGCCGTCCACCAAATGAGATCAGTCTTTCTTTCATCTGCCGAAACTCCTGTTCATTAGGAATATAGAAAACAAGCAGCTGTTCTGGATGCGGAACGGGCAGGCTCTCTTCTTCTTCATGTTTGGTGATTTCTAAATGAACATGCTGGTGAGGAAGTCCGAGCATCACACCATCATACCCTTCATGCTGATCAAATGAGCCTATTCTTTTGAGCCCTAAGCCTTCTTCATAAAAGGAAACAACCTCTTTCATGTTGGCTGTTGGGCGTGCGATGCGTAATTGAGCGGCTTCGAACTGTTGAAATTTCATCTGTCATCACTCCTTTTCTCCTTTTAGTATACGATCTCTTTTTTTCTCTCTCCTCCTCATTTCGGCTGTTTTTCAGTCATTCTTTCGATGTAGATGGATCAAAAAAAGCCCAGCTTCTTGAGCTGGGCTTTAAGCACCGGGCGGAACACCCGCATCGTCAAATCTTCTTTCCAGGTTGACGAATTTGTTATATTCTTTGACGAACGCCAGTGATACCGTACCAACTGGACCGTTACGCTGTTTGGCAATAATGATTTCAATAATGTTCTTATTCTCTGATTCTTTGTCGTAGTAATCATCACGATAAAGGAATGCCACGATATCGGCATCCTGCTCAATACTTCCTGATTCACGAATATCAGACATCATCGGACGTTTGTCCTGACGCTGCTCTACCCCACGGGAAAGCTGAGACAAAGCAATAACCGGAACTTCAAGCTCCCTCGCCAGCGATTTTAAAGCCCTAGAGATTTCAGATACCTCCTGCTGACGGTTATCGCTTGATCGTCCGCTCCCTTGGATGAGCTGCAAGTAGTCAATCAGGATCATCCCAAGACCGTTTTCTTGCTTCAAACGGCGGCATTTCGAGCGAATTTCACTTACTCTAATGCCAGGTGTATCGTCAATGAAAATCCCACTGTTTGATAACGAACCCATCGCCATTGTCAGCTTACCCCAGTCCTCTTCTGTTAGATTACCGGTTCTTAGGTTCTGTGCATTGATATTTCCCTCTGCACAAAGCATACGCATGACAAGCTGCTCAGCCCCCATCTCTAAACTAAAGATGGCGACACTTTCATCTGTCTTGGTCGCGACATTTTGTGCAATGTTCAATGCGAAGGCTGTTTTCCCTACTGATGGACGAGCCGCTACAATAATCAAGTCATTTCGCTGGAATCCAGCTGTCATCCGGTCAAGCTCAGAGAATCCCGTTGGAATCCCTGTAATATCGCCTTTTCGGTTATGAAGCTGTTCAATATTATCATATGTCTGAACAAGAACGTCTTTAATGTTTTGGAAAGCTCCTGAGTTTTTACGCTGAGCCACTTCCATAATGGTTTTTTCAGCATCACTCAATAGATCTTCTACTTCATCCTCACGCGTATACCCATCCTGTGCGATGGTTGTCGCTGTACGGATCAGACGTCTTAAAATCGATTTTTCTTCAACAATTTTTGCATAGTATTCAATGTTTGCGGCAGTTGGGACTGAGTTCGCAATATCCGTTAAATACGAAATCCCCCCTACCTCTTCAAGTAAATCTGTATTGGCAAGTTCTGATGTCACCGTGACAAGATCGACCGGTTCCCCTCTATCTCCAAGTACAAGCATCGCATTGTAAATCTTTTGATGCGACATTCTATAGAAATCCTCTGGAATTAATACCTCAGAAGCGAGCGTTAGCGCAGATGGTTCTAAAAAAACAGCACCTAATACGGCCTGCTCGGCTTCTATATTTTGCGGCGGCAGCCGGTCATCGAGAAGTTCCGTCATGCCAAGCACCGTCCTTTCATAAAAAAATACGCTACTCATCATTTTAACATTTTCATCAATAAAAAAGTGAAAAACATCAACTATAGTCAAAATTACCATGTCGATGTTTCGTTGAACAGTGTGTTTCTGAACAGCAAAACTAGCGCATTTCAATAGAAAAGACTCTGTAACATAAATTGTTATAGAGTCCTTCATTATCGCTAATGGGATTTGTATCTGTTGTCGTTCACGTTTTGTTAATCTATCGTTTTCTTAACTCCATCATTTTCTTTTTGCCCAATGTCTTGTAAGGAGCCATTTTGATAACCAATAGATAACACCAAATCGGGAATAGAATCAAACCCATTTTTGGCTAGATCAAAGAGCTGTGCTCCGTAATGTGAAGCGGCAATGCGTGCATTTTCTGCTGTGTATGGATTTTTCAGGAGTTCTTCTTTGTATATATCAAATATATTCGCTCCGTTATCCGTTACAAATTGACCGTTTACAATGCTTAAATCTTTTAAATTGTAGCCTGTCACCGTTTTGATTTGATTGACAAGATGGAACTTTGCAAGAGAATCCGGCGTGAATTGAGTAGAATCGTCATTTCTACTTTTCATAATATGGAAAAATAGTTCTCTTGTATTGTTGCTTGTATTTAATAGGTCTTCTATTTGTTTGATCAGCGATTCGTCTTTTGAACCACTCACCACTAATTTAAAATTATTAGGGTCAATGGTAAAAGTTAAATTTGTGTTTTTAGGAATGGTTATACCGTTTTTAGAGAATAAATCTTGTAATTGTTCATTCACTTTTTGACGATTGAGTATTTTCTTTTCTACACTTTCTTGCGTAGGATCGTACCGTTTTTCATTACGGAAGATGGCGTCATTAAAGTCATATTGACCTCCTTTATTATTCCTTGCCCAACTCATTTCCATAATGTAAGCAGCTTCTCTCTCCACTGTAGTTAGATCATTTCTGAAATAAGGAGAGTATGGATTTCGATATTTATCATATATATGACCTTGAGGATCTTTGAAACGTTTATTTTGTTCATTTATTTTTTCGTATTTTTCATCTAATATTTTCATTCGTCTATCAGCTTCGGTCATCATCTCATTTGTACTTTTAATAGCTGATTGACCTTTAGAGTCTATTTGGTTCAGATTGCTTGAAGCACTGGCTGTGTACGACGTATTAATATTCATTTTGATTCTCCTTTTTTAAAAAAATAGTGATTATTAAATATATCGGCATTTCAGTTAAAATTTGTTATTTTGATGACAATATGGTAATTATTACAATAAGGGTTAATATATGACAAATAATATCTTTAAACATTTATTATTATCATCATTATTATTGGCGCTTGTTACTAGTTTTTTTGCACCTAACTCAGCGGAAGCAGCTATTACAGGGAATAACAGTCCTAACACTGCAATCTCAATGGGATATTGGAAAAATAGTCGTTCAGACACGACAATCTTACCTGAAGGCGAAAATGAAGCGTATTATCAGTTCACGATCAATAAGGGTGAAAGAGTTTATGTCAGAAGTTCGTATAATAAGCAATATACTGGGATGAAAATCGAGGTGTATAATTCGAAGAGTTCTAAGCCAGGATCAAGAGTGATTAATCCTGATTCAGTAACGCCCTTTATATTCGCAAATACTGGTGACGTTACTTCTACTTCAGAAACTTATTTTGTAAAAGTGACCCGTGGTACATATACAGGGAAGTATTTTACTGTCTCTATTCAAGATCGAATTAAATCTGGAAATGGGACATTCAACTTTACGGGGTCCGCTACCAACTTGAATACTTCTTTGAATTTTTTAGGTGTTGATTCTTCTGTCATTACAATGGATTTAACGAGCAATTCTTCTATCCCTATAAATGCAATCGTTAAATCCATTTCAACAACTAGTACCCAATCGCCTAACCAAGGCAATGTTACTCACAAGCTGATGGCTGATGAAAACAAGATTTGGAACGAATCTGTTTTTTCATCTGCAACAAGCGGTTCTTACCGTATTTCTCTTGAAGATCAATTAAAAGTCGCTCAAAAATGGAGCTCTAAGTACAACGCAAAGGCTACAGCGAGATCTACTATGAGCAATGTCAAAGCCGATATCCGTTACGAATATGATGTCACAGATGGATTCTAATTGAATGGTGTTTACAGATATGTACACCAATTGATCAATAAGTAAGGGAACATCCCTTACTTTTTTAATTGTCGCATTTTTGATGCTATATGATATTTCACCACTCTTAAAACAGCACCTAATACGGCCTGCTCGGCTTCTATATTTTGCGGCGGCAGCCGGTCATCGAGAAGTTCCGTCATGCCAAGTACCGTCCATTCATAAAATCATACGCTACTCATCTTTTATCATTTTCATCCATAAAAAAGTGAAAGTGTCAGTAGTGGTTTTGCTGGAGGGCGTGTTGAAAGAGGAGGATGGTGATCATATCGGTGGCCCACTGGTACAGATCCCATTCTTCGTAGGCCGCAAATGTCATCCGTATTTCATGTAGTGCCTGTTTCATTTCGCTTAATTCCTCGACCGTAAAGGTCTTCTTCAAGTTCAATTGATATTCGTGCAGTTTTAGTTTTAGCTTGCCAATTGGCGTATGCATGGCGATCGTCTCTCCCTATAACCTGACCTTTTGAGATAGTGAATACCATCCCATTATAAAGGATGTGCCTATTTTCTTCTTCATGATTTGTGATATTTTATCACGCTCTTTTCTACTCATGTTTCCATCGTCTCATTTGACTTCTCATGTAAATCAAGTTACCATTTATTCGATAATGATAATCATTTTCATTTAGAGAGGAGCCTATAACTGAATGATCCCTTCTCTTTTTTACGAAAGCAGCCCATTTATGTTATCTGGGACGCAGCAATTAGATGTAAAGAATCGTCCCTATCGCCTTTTCATCTATCAACCTGACGGACCCATACCTTCAGAAGGTTTCCCTGTGATATATGCACTCGACGGAAATGCGATTTTCGCCACCATGGTGGAAGCACTTCGTCTACAATCAAGTATCCCTGAAAAAACAGGGGTGACACCTGCTGTCATTGTTGGCATTGGATACAAGACGGATCAACCCCATCATCCACAACGACATGAGGATTTTACTCATCAACCGCCTGATCAATGGATACAGGCGCTTAAAAAAGGAGCTGCCACACACTCGTATGGGGGTGCTCATCCCTTTTTTTCCTTTTTGGAAAAACAAATCAAACCGATGATTGAAGCAAGATACCCAATCAATCGAGGTCGTCAAACTCTATTCGGCCACTCTCTTGGCGGTCTTTTTACGTTAAGTACATTATTTGACTACCCTGAAGCATTTCAAACATATATTGCTGGCAGTCCATCCATTCATTGGTATCCGTCACTCCTGTTACAGCAAGAGCAGGCGTTTCAAGAACGATTAAAACAACAGACGCATCAAAATCGATTATTGATTGGTGTTGGTGAGCTTGAAAAAGACCATCTCTGCCAGATGAATCAAAACGCACAGGCGATGAAAGAGCGGCTGTCTGTTTCTTCACCTAATGGTTTACACGTACAATACATGGAATTTCCAAGAGAAGGACATTCCTCTGTTCTTCCTGTCTTGATTAATGAGGCATTTCGTTTTGCTCTCTATCCTTCCGAATCAAAAAGACAAAGGAGTGAGACCGATGAATAACCCTTTCTTGCGTGAAGATGGTTCATTTCTTGTGCTGATGAACGAAACAAGACAGCATTCTCTTTGGCCATCCTTTGAACCAGTCCCTAAAGGATGGGAGACTGTATACGGAGAAGACACTCGGGACGCTTGTATCGACTACATTCAAGCAAACTGGCAAGATCTCCGTTGCTACGATGTCACCGAAGAAGAGGCACAACCATCTGAATCATATAAAATCATTGTCACCCTGTGAAAGAAACAGGGTGTTTTTCATTTCGTTGTCAAAAGAAAGTAGAGGTGACTGTTCATGAATACTCATTCTCAGCCTGTGCTAACTGAGGCTGGTCATTTTATGTACCGCCTAATCAGTGTTGAAAAAATCCATCATACAGAGTTACCGCATGTAGAACAACAACTGTCAAATACATACTGTCTTCTTTTTAGTCTCAAAAGCAGCGGCTTTCTCTTCATCAATGATCAAAAATGGCGACTGAAAGATGAAACACTCTATACGATGATGCCAAACGAGACGTTTATGCTGGAAACTGACCCCTATCAAAAATATGAACTTTATTTAGTGCGCTTTCACATCTATGTCTCGCATCACGATGATCTAAAAGCCATTTCAAAAGAGACGGCAAAACCTCTTCTCAATGCATGGCAATTCGTACATACAGATACGTTTGAGCAGATTCATCACTCACTAACACAGATGGCAGACCTTTTGCAGCAGACTGACTCCACTCATTCCTTTCAAAGTCAGCTGCTGTTTCAAAAGTTGCTTTTAAAGCTACTGACGCTTCAAAAGCATATGATGTGTGACACCGCACAGGCGCTTTTTAAAACGAAACAATACATCGACGATCATTCAGATGAACCCATTCGTTTAACCACACTCTCTGAGATGGCTGGTGTCAGTCCCAATCATTATAGTGAACGATTTAAGGAACAATTCGGTCTAAGCGTCACAGACTATTTGATGAAAAAAAGGCTGACTCGTGCTAAACAACTGATGGCGCAAGGAAACGAAAAGCTCAAGAATATTGCCCAGGAAATCGGCTATCAGGACCCTTATTACTTCAGTCGAATTTTTAAGAAAAAAACGGGTGTGACCCCTTCTCAATATATGAAAAGCAGACACCGTAAAATCATTGCCTACGGTCCTTCTATCCTTGGACAGCTGACGCCGCTTCATTTGCTTCCATACGCTGCTCCCATTCATCCCAAGTGGACAGCGTATGATTTTGAGCATTATGGTGATGACATTCCAATTCATTTAAACGCACATCGTATCAATGAACATAGTGAAAAAAACATACAGCAAGTGCAAAAAGCACAGCCAGAATTCATTATTGCAAACGATCAAATAACACTTGATGAGAAAGCCGCACTTCAATCGATTTGTCCTGTACATTTTGTCCCTTTCAATCAATTAGACTGGCGTTCTCAGTTTCGAGAGACTGCCGCTATATTGGGCGAAGAAAAAGAAGCACAGGAGTGGCTGACACACTACGATGAACTAGTCGAGCAGGCGAAGAGAATTTGCTCACGCAGCAGAAAAACGGTTCTCCCTATTAGAATCTATCAAGATCATCTCTATTTGTCCGTCAACCGCACTTTGTCAGAGGTTATATTAGACGATATCGGTCTGCCTTCCGCCTTTCATGAATCTAGTAAAATCACGGAGCGGAAAATCGATGTACACTTCATCAAGCAGTGTGATCCAGATTGCATATTTTTACTTTTGCATAAAGAACCGAGCACCCTCGCTTTCTATCAACAATTAAAGCAGCAGGTTGCTTGGCAAAACATAAGAGCAGTTGCGCAAAAAGCGGTTTATTCGCTCTCTTCAGACCCTTGGAGAGAGTATACGGCTGCCAGCCATCAACGGGTCATTCATGATCTATTATCTTTTTATCCGTAAAAAGTCCATCAAATTCCTGAGAAAAATCTATGGATCATTGATGAAAAGCATCATACAATCTTTAATTGAGAACAATTATCAGTTAAAGGAGAAAACATATGAAAAAATGGGCAGCTTTGCTTATCATTTGTATCGTAATGGTCATCAGTTCAGCTTGCGGCAGTGGAAATCAAAAAACAACTACTACAAAGAAAACAACATCCACAGAAGCATCAGCTCAGGCTGAAGTTGAATACTTAGGGAAGACGTATCAAGTAAAAACACCAGCAAAACGCCTTGTCATTGCTGGAAGTTTAGAATCAATGGAAGATGCAAAACTGCTAGGTGTTGAGCCGATTGGGGCATCAACTGTAGGCGGCGCATTCCCTTCATTGTTTGAAGACATCGCATCTAAAACAGAGGGCATTGGTGAAAAAACAGAACCAAACTTAGAAAAAATCCTGAAGCTCAATCCTGATGTCATTTTAGGATCGACAAAGTTCCCACCAGCGACCATTAAAAAGCTGGAGAAGGTTCAAACGACGATCCCAGTCTCTCATATTTCTTCTGATTGGAAAGACAATCTCTTATTGCTTGGGGAACTGACTGGGAAGAAAAATGAAGCGAAAACAATCATTTCGAACTATCAAAAAGACCTAGTAAAAGCGAAAAAGATGTTAAAAGAGACAAGTAAAAACAAAACAGTGATCATCCTCCGCATTCGCCAAGGAGATTTGTATGTCTATCCTGAGGACGTGTACTTCAACTCTACGTTGTATGGAAACCTTGGATTTACAGCTCCAAAAGATGTGAAAAAGGCCAAAGCACAAGCCTTACTATCCATGGAACGTCTTGGAGAATTGGATCCTGATTATATTTTTGTTCAGTTCTCTGAAGAAGAGAATGCATCAAATCCGAATGCCCTCAAGGACTTAGAAGCCAATCAGATTTGGGCAAGCCTTCAGGCTGTAAAACACGGACATGTGAGTGAAAATATCGTCGATCCCTTGCTTCAAGGCGGAACAGCTTTAAGCAAAACCACATTTCTCGATCAAGCAGTGAATTGGTTATCCACACAAAAAACAGATTGAGCGCCGACATGGCGCTCTTCTTCATGATGGAAGGAGGGTCTCATGAATGAAAGGTTCTTTTTTATATGACGAGTTGAACGGTCGTCAACTGGATATTTATATTCCACCTAGTCCAAGTACTCCCATGCCAGCTGTGATTGTGCAGGATGGCTCCTCCCTGTTTCACCAGCAAATCCTCTCTTTAGAAGATATGATCGAACGCGGCACCATCACACCTGTGGTCCTCATTGGCGTTCATCCCTTCAACCGGCTTGATGAATATACGCCATGGAGAGCACCTGCTCTTCATCCATCCTTTCCAGCTTTCAAAGGCGAAGCTGACACATATCTCACTTTTTTAGCTGACCAGCTGATGCCCTATCTTGTTCAGCACTATCCGATTCAGCCTGAGCATGGACAGCACGGACTCATTGGCGCCTCTTTAGGCGGGCTTGTGTCCATGTATGTACTTTGGAAGGAACCATCCCTTTTTCAACACATCGGCGCTCTATCCGGTTCCTTTTGGTACCCTCATTTCATGGCCTACATACGTCAGCACAGCCTTCAGACGATGCCCCGGCGCATCTACCTATCGGTTGGCAGTGAAGAAGGAAAGGGGAAATCCTCTACTCAGCAATATATGGTGCCATTTACGGAGGAGCTCCATCACATCGTGCTCCATTGTGGCCTCTCAGAACATTGCCTCCGCCTTCATATTGAGCAGGGAGAAGGACATCATATCGGTCAATTTCAGCGAAATTTTTTGTCTGCCATCAAGTGGTTTTATCAGCGTTAAATAGAGCCTGCCTTTCCCGCGGAAATTTTTTAAGCCACTCTATAAGCGGATATGATATATTGGAACGTATAGATTGAAGGAGGAGGGATTTGCGCATGAGACCTTTACAAATCTCAGCTGATACCGCACAAAAGCTTGCTGCATCTCTCAATGTACCAATTGAACAAATTATGCATATGCCGCAACATATCTTATTAACTAAATTAGCGGAGCTTGAACAGAAGAAAGATCGCTCTTCTTAAAGAAATAAAGGAGTTTACATTCATGGAACAACAACTAGAACAATCAAAATTACATCCTCGCAGTACAGGGCAAACCATTTTGCTGATTGCTGGGATTTTACTCATTGCCTTTAACCTGCGGCCTGCCATTACGTCCGTCGGACCTGTGATCGGCGCCATTCGTTCTGATTTACAGCTTTCAAATGGACTTGCAGGTTTTCTCACGACATTACCGCTGCTCTCATTCGCATTGCTTTCTCCAGTTGCACCTAAAATCGGAAAACGTCTTGGCAATGAACGAACCCTTTGGCTTGGACTTGCTGTCCTTCTATTTGGGATTGTGATTCGCTCGTTTGGCACCATCACCTTCTTAATGATTGGAACAGCACTAGTCGGCGTTGGGATTGCGATTTGTAACGTGCTCTTACCGGGGCTCGTTAAGCATAAATTCCCTGCACATGCTGGATTGATGACAAGCGTATATACAACCTCGATGTCCGTCTTTGCTGCACTTGCATCAGGTGTGAGTGTTCCGCTCAGCCATACGATGCCTGGCGGCTGGAATACGTCATTCCTTGTATGGGGTGGGCTTGCACTCATTGCCATGATGGTCTGGGCTCCGCAGCTTCTTCATCAAAACACAGCGGCAGTCAAAAGCATCTCGCTCACAGAGCAGCCAATATGGCGTTCACGTGTCGCATGGCAGGTGACCTTTTTTATGGGCTTGCAGTCATTTCTTTTCTATAGCAGCATCGCATGGTTCCCTGATATTTTGACATCACATGGAATGAACCTGTCGACGGCTGGATGGATGCTGTCTATTATGCAGTTTGCTGGCCTGCCATCCACCTTTTTAACGCCTGTTTTTGCAGAAAAATTAAAATCGCAAAGACCGCTTGTATGCGGCCTTGTTCTTGTATATTTGCTTGGCATGATCGGTCTTCTTCTAGGAGGAACTACACCTATTCTTGTCATCTCTGTTTTATTGATCGGCATTGGACAAGGAGCTAGTATCAGTCTTGCCCTCACATTTATCGGATTACGGACAACCCATATGGAACAAGCAGCTGCCCTCTCAGGAATGGCGCAATCTCTCGGTTATTTATTAGCCGCTGTTGGTCCATTCATGATTGGTATTCTCTTTGATTACACCCATTCATGGACACCATCCATTATCATCTTTATTATTATTTTGTTCTTTATGTTTTTATCAGGCATGCGCGCCGGACGAAATGTCTATATATCAGATCCTTCTTAAAAAGAAAGAACCCGCCTCAAGAGACGGGTTCTTTTCTATTTATGCTTGTTCTGTCACATGTACTTTCAATGTTGCTTGCACTTCTGGATGAAGCTTCACAGGTACATTTGTATATCCTAACGCACGGATGGCGTCATTCAGCTCGATTTTGCGCTTATCGAGTTTGATTTGATGATCCTTTTGTAATTTATCAGCGATTTGTTTGCTTGTAATAGATCCAAACAGACGACCGCCTTCACCTGATTTTGCAGTGAGCTCCACTGTTAACGCCTCAAGTGTTTCTTTTAGTTGTTTGGCTTGTTCAAGCTCTTGGATGGCATTCTTTTTCTCTTTGTTTTTCTGTCCTTCCAATGCACTTAGGTTCGTTGGATTTGCTTCAACAGCTAACCCTTGTTTGATCAGAAAGTTGTGAGCGTATCCGTCAGCTACATTCTTGACTTCGCCTTTTTTCCCTTTGCCTTTTACGTCTTTTAGAAAGATCACTTTCATCTTTGAACCCCTCCTTCGAAATATTCATCTATGGCAGCTTTTAACTTCTCTACCGCTTCTTCAATGGTTATACCATAAATTTGGGTTGCAGCGTTAGTCAAATGACCGCCGCCGTCTAACGCTTCCATGATAATTTGGACATTGATATCCCCTAACGATCTTGCACTGATGCAGACAGTGTCGTCATCTCGTCTAGCGACAGCAAATGACGCTTCCACCTCACTCATCGACAGCAATGAATCAGCCGTCTGTGCAATCGTAATTTGATCATAATACTCCGAGCTGTCAGACGGCAATGAAGCGATCGCCACCTGGCTTTGATACAGCTCTGTATGTTGAATGAGTTTTGCCCGTTTGATGTAATGATCGACTGTCTCTTTTAAGAACTTTTGCACAAGGACAGGATCTGCTCCCTTCGCTCGAAGGTAGGAAGCCGCATCGAACGTTCTTGACCCCGTTCTCAGCGAGAAACTCTTCGTATCAACGATGATTCCGGCAAGAAGCGCAGTGGCCTCAATCATGTTAATTCTTAATTTCTTCGGCTGATACTCTAATAGCTCTGTCACAAGTTCCGCTGTGGATGAAGCATATGGCTCCATATAGACAAGTAAAGGATCTCGGATAAATTCCTCGCCTCGTCTATGGTGGTCAATCACAACGACGTTTTCAATTTTATTCAGCAGTCGTTCTTCCATCACAAGGGACGGTTTATGTGTATCAACGACCACAAGCAATGTGTCATCCTTTGCAAGCTCCATTGCTTCCTCTGGTGTGATAAAACGTGACCAAAGTTCTTCATAATTCTTAATTTCACTAATTAAGCGTTGGACACTGTCCCCAATCTGATTGGCATCAATGACAATATAGCCTTCTTTCCCATTGGCTTGGGCGACCTTTAAAATACCAATCGATGCACCGATTGAGTCCATGTCTGGGAACTTGTGTCCCATGATCATGACATTACCGCTTTCAGACACAATTTCTTTTAAGGCATGAGAAATGACCCGTGCGCGTACTCGTGTCCGTTTTTCCATTGGATTGGTTTTCCCGCCATAGAATTTCACTTTCCCATTCGGCTGTTTAATGGCTACCTGATCCCCGCCTCGTCCGAGGGCAAGGTCAAGACTCGATTGCGCAAGTGCTCCAAGCTCTTTTAAAGAAGGAACAGACGCACCGATTCCGATACTAAGGGTAAGCGTCGCGCTATGTGCCCCTGTTTTCTCACGAACCTCGTCTAAAATGGAGAACTTCGACGCTTCAAGCTCAGCTAAAATGCTCTCATTTAATACCGCCATAAAACGTTCAGACGAAATTCTCTTCAGGAAAATGCCATATTCTTGTGCCCAATTGTTTAATAGCGACGTCACTTCACTATTAATGGTGCTGCGCACCTGATCATCAAGGCCTTGCGTGACATCGTCATAATTGTCTAAAAAGATATAAGATAACACCGTTCGTTCATTTTCATACTGTCTTTCAATCTGCACCTGTTCCGTTACATCAAAGAAATACAATAGGCGCTCTGACCGCTTAATAATGACTTTGAATTTCCGGTCATTCAGCGTCACATTTTCTGTCTCGACCTCCTGTTTAATAAGAGGCACAATTGACTCGAATGTATCGTACAAGGATCTGCCGACAAGTGTGCTTTCATGAAAGCACGAAGCAAGAAATGGATTTGTCCACTCGATATAATACTGGTCATTAAACAGCATAATACCAATTGGCATCTCCATTAATGCTTCTTCTCCAACCTTTTTGACTCGATAGGATAATGTTGAAATATATGAATCAATCTCTTTTTGTACTTGCGTATCTGCCCATTTTAAGAAGTAGAGCACACCTGCAAGGACTAAAAGACCAACTGCTCCTATGATCCAATTAAAATAAAGGTTGAGGAGGACTGTGACCATCGCCAGTACAATTAACGCGAAGATCGGATACTTGATGACAGGTTTTCTATAGAAGCTTGGCACTGATATCAACTCCTCAACATTCAGAGTGAATTATTTGTTTTTTACTTTATCTCTTAAATCAAAGCCTATGTCAGCAATCCCTATAATACGCACAATCACACCGATTGGCGGCAAGAGAACCGTCAACACAATAGCAAAAATGGGTACCACTTTTGAGATGTTTTTTTCGTGGCAATAATAGAAGATAAAAGAAAAGCCCTGAATAAGCACCAGTATAAATAAAATTTGAAACGCACTCGTTTGCACGAGCCATAAAAAGCTACCTTTTTCCGTCTGAATCAGCATCAAAAGTAGTGTGAGTAAATAATACCATACCATGCTTTTTGGCAGCCGCATATCCTTAAATTTCTTAAGGGTTGGCATGTCTTTGACAAACCGTTTGATCAGAGGCTGCACGAACCAGTGATTCACAAAAGCCATCAGCGTGACACCAATCAATAACGCTACAGGTAAAGCACTCAATGCGGTATCCTGCATCTCTCTAAACTGCTTCAGTTGTTTCGCAATGTCCTGTTCAGAAGCGCCGGATTGCTTTAAGACACTCTCTAACATAGGAATCATTTGCTCAATGGCTTCTTTAGCGATTCCAAGTATATCGACTTGGAAAAGCTGAACACTGACAACAAAATAGATGAGAAAACTGAATAAATAGATCAGCGCTCCTGTAATGACCGCATTCCCCGGCTGCCTCTTGCTGTAGAAAACACCCATGCCTAAACCGACAGCAATCAGCATTGGTGCACTCATCAGCCCAGCAATAGACCCAATTAAAAAGCTGATCACTATGCCAATAGCGCCAGCAGCAATTCCTTTTTTCAAGCCATGCCTAATTGTATAGAGAATGATCGGAATCGGAGCAGCTAGAAAGAAAATAATGGATAATAGCGGCACATACAAATAAAACAGCATCATGACCGAAAAAATACTGATCATAATTGCGCCTTCTACTAACGCTTTTGTTTGTTTCACACCTTCACCTCTATCCAATCATTTTTCTATATCTTGCTCAATGTGTACTTCTATGTATACGTACGATGTAAGCTCCATCATGTCTTGCCCCAACCTTTATTTTACCATAGTGGCAAATCTCAAGTAAAATCCAGGCTATCTTGGGAACGTTTCACGTGGAACACAATATGGAATTGTACATGCAAGTTTTCAGACAGCATGTTACAATTTTTTAGATTATTCTTAGCTATAAACCCTGAATTCAAGGTCAAAAGCTGTTAGAATAGAAACATCATCAATAAATGTAAGAAGGAGAATTCACATGGGAAAAACACTCGTATTCGGACACAAAAACCCTGACACAGACACGATTTGCTCTGCTATCGCTTACGCTGATCTAAAAAACAAAATCGGCGTCGAAGCAGAAGCTGTCAGACTTGGAGAAATCAATGGAGAAACACAATACGCATTAGATTTCTTTAAACAAGAAGCACCTCGTTTCATTGAAACGGCTGCAAACGAAACAAAGCAAGTCATTCTTGTTGATCATAACGAATTCCAGCAAAGTGTAAGCGATATTGATCAAGTACAAGTGACTGAGGTCATTGACCATCACCGTATTGCCAACTTTGAAACAAGTGAACCTCTTTTCTATCGTGCTGAGCCAGTTGGTTGTACAGCAACGATCTTAAACAAAATGTACAAAGAGCATCAAATTACGATTGAAAAAGAAATCGCTGGTTTGCTTTTATCTGCGATCATTTCTGATTCCTTATTATTCAAATCCCCAACATGCACACAGCAAGACATTGATGCTGCGCATGAGCTAGCGAAAATCGCAGGGGTAGACCCAGAAGTATACGGCCTAGACATGCTGAAAGCCGGTGCTGATCTGAGCCAGAAAACCGTTCAAGAATTAATTACACTTGATGCAAAAGAATTTGCACTAGGCAACAGCAAAGTTGAAATTGCTCAAGTCAATACAGTAGATATCGCTGAAGTGACAGCAAGACAAGCTGATATTGAAGCGAAAATCAATGAAGTCATTGCAGCGAAAAGTCTTGATCTATTTGTTCTAGTGATCACAGACATTTTAGAAAATGATTCTCTTGCTCTTGCACTTGGTGCTGAAGCGGCAAAAGTAGAAAAAGCATTTAACGTAACACTTGAAAATAACACAGCTTTACTAAAAGGTGTTGTATCCAGAAAGAAACAAGTGGTGCCTGCACTAACGGACGCCCTTTCTTAATCAACACGACAAGACTGCTGACAGACACGTTCAGCAGTCTTTTTCTATGTTAAAAAAGCGTTCCTTTCAGAACGCTTCTTTCTAATGAATATACATATCACTGACGAGGATATCCTTTAGCGCACTTGTTGGTATTGTGAATTCAACAACCCCCATGTAGCCAGGCGCCACATCATATTCATTAAAGGAAATCACAAGTTTGCCTTTCGAATTGATATAGAAGCTTTGATCTGGCTGAATCTTCTTAAATGGGTCCATTTCATCTTTGCCAATCCAGTAAATCTTATTGGAATCCTCTTTCATCTGTTTCTTCATTTGTTCTTTAATATTTTCACTAATCACATCAATATAACGATCATTTTTAAACAAGCTTGGTAGTGTGATCAGTACATGATTTTTCTTATCAACCGTATCGTACGTCATTTCTTCTGCTGCTGAAGCCTGAGTGGTTACCTTGTACCGACCTAGTGAGAGAATCTGGTCATTGTTTGTTCTCACTTCATACCCACTCTCAACGCTCAAATGACCATTTTTATAACCCTTTGTTTCCTTTTCAAAATCTTGATACAGCTTTTTGTTTTCAGCTAAATATTTTTGATTCAGGCTGTCTTCTAATTTTCCGTCACCAAGCCCCGATACGTGTGGTGTTTTGAGATCAATATTCGTTCCTTGATCGCTCTTTTTAAATTCTGTGAAAGTCACGACTTTCACAAGCTCTCCAATGACAGGTACCTCTGAAATCGCTCTTGCTGCCTGTGGACTGACGTTAACAGTCGTGACAAACAGAGCAGCCGCAGCGACGAGTCCAATGGTCCATTGCTGAAAGTGAGGTTTTTTATTTTTTCGTTTCAACGTCCGTTCAACCATGGCATCATATTCCGGTGGAATAGGGATTTCTAAATATTCCTCTTTTAACTGTTCCAAATACTTATCCATTTATATTTCCTCCTGCGATAATTCTACTTTTAAAAGTCGCAACGCCTTATATAATCTTGTTTTGATGGTGTTTTCGTTTTCTTCGAGAATATGAGCGATGTCCTCTAGTTTTAAATCTTCAAAGAATCTCAATATGATGATAACCCGATACATCTCAGGCAAATCCTCTATGGCCCGTCTGACGTCTTGATCCTCATAGACATCTGATTCACCCTTTGATAAGAATTCGAGTGTGTCGTCATCTGTCACCTGCACCCGCTTCTTCTTTCGTAAAAAGTCTAAGGCAGTGTTCACCACGATTTTATAAAACCAGCTATGCATCTTGCTTGCATCCTCTAGCCTGTGAACAGATTTGAGTGCTTTATGAATCGCCTCTTGAACGACATCCATGGCATCTTCCGGGTTTTTGACATAACTATAGGACAATCGATAAAAACTATGTTTATGCTCCATTACGTAATCCGCAAATTGATCATCAATCTTTCGTTTCTTCATTTTACAAAGAGCTCCTTTATCTTAAATGCGCATCTGTTATTTCTTACAATGGATAGACGCGCACCTTTTGAAAATAGTTTGCGCTCGTTATTTTTTTAACATGTCATCGCATGTTCTTTTCTATACAAAAAGAGCGAACCTGACGGGTTCACTCTTTCAAAGTAGTCATTTTTTGATGAACAAACGATCTTAATGGAGAAAGCGGATGAATGATGGAAGCGCCTGTTTCCCGCTCAACCTGTTGTGCAGCGTGAACCATCGAAAGCTGCATCACGCAAATGTGTCCACTTTTTTGCTTCATACATCTTCTCAGCTGCTCTTTGATTCGATCCTCATATGCTGGCATGTCACCATTTAGGCAAAGATGAAAGATATCCTCCATCACAACAATATCGGCTTCAACCTGTATTCCCCGCTCTTTTGCATACGAATAAAACCGATGCATCGTTCCTTCCACTGTATCTGGGTTTGAAAACACAAGTTGAAGAGGCTCTTTTTTCTCGCAAATCAGCTCAAATAACGGTTCATCTATCGGAACAATCGGTTGTTTGAAAAGGTGCTGCTGGTCACCCATAGCCGCAATATATTGTGTACAGGTTAATAGGATCATATCAGCTTCCCTCTCTTGCATCAGTCTGTTGATGGCATAGGTTTGCTGCTGGTGAAGATCAAAAGCGGGATCTTGTTTGGCACGTTCCATAAATGATGAATCGACTGTGTGATGCAACTCAAATGCTGTATCACGAAAAACGTCTTCTATATAAGACATATTGGATGGATGTGCGTGAAGGCAATGTAATCGAATCATCAGGTTCGCTCCTCATGAAAGTTTTCAATCATTATATCAATCCTTGTATGAAATAGGGAGAAACATGACCATATTGTTATTGAGAGATTGAAGGAGGGATTCTACTTGAAAGAAGATCAACAGCCTAAACCATCTTCAGATTCAGAAGACACTTTAACGAATCGACAAGGTCATCCGGTAACAGATAATCAAAACATGAGAACCGTTGGGAACAGAGGACCAACCACGCTTGAAAACTACGATTTCCTAGAGAAAATCAGTCATTTTGATCGTGAGCGTATTCCTGAACGTGTCGTCCACGCACGCGGGGCCGGGGCACACGGTTATTTTGAAGCCTATGGCACATTCGGTGATGAACCCATCTCCACCTATACAAGAGCCAAGTTATTTCAGGAGAAAGGGAAAAAGACCCCTGTCTTCGTTCGTTTTTCTTCTGTGATTCACGGCGGTCATTCGCCAGAAACATTGCGCGATCCTAGAGGGTTTGCGATCAAATTTTATACAGAAGAAGGAAATTGGGATCTAGTTGGAAACAATCTGAAAATTTTCTTTATCCGAGATGCTTTGAAGTTCCCTGATTTGGTTCATGCCTTTAAGCCCGATCCTGTCACCAATCGTCAGGACGGCGAGCGTATTTTTGATTTCGTCTCGCAATCACCAGAAGCGACGCACATGGTGACATTTCTCTTTTCACCATGGGGCATTCCAGCGACATACCGCCACATGCAAGGCTCGGGTGTCCATGCCTACAAATGGGTGAATCACGAAGGGAAAGCGGTGCTGGTCAAATATCACTTTGAACCGAAACAAGGCATTCGCAACCTGACACAGGAACAGGCTCAAGCAATTCAAGGGGAAAACTTTAATCATGCCACACAGGATTTATATGAAGCCATTGAGCAAGGAGATCATCCTGAATGGGAGGTATATGCGCAGATCATGGAGGATGAAGCCCACCCTCACCTCGACTTTGACCCGCTTGATCCGACAAAGCTTTGGTACAAAGATGACTATCCATGGAAACCGATCGGACGAATGGTCTTAAACAAAAATCCAGAGAATTATTTTGCAGAAGTCGAGCAGGTTGCCTTTGGGACTGGGGTTCTCGTAGACGGTCTCGATTTTTCGGATGATAAATTGCTGCAAGGACGCACCTTCTCCTACTCTGACACGCAGCGATATCGTGTCGGGCCAAACTATTTACAGCTTCCGATCAATGCTCCGAAAAAGCATGTCGCCACCAATCAGCGAGATGGACAAATGGAATACCATGTCGATCAAGGAAAAGGACAAAATCCCCATGTGAATTATGAGCCGTCTATCCTCGGTGGATTAAAAGAAGCGAAGCAGGATGGAAAGGATCATACACCTTTTGTTGAGGGTGAAGTCAAACGAGAATCCATTGACCGCCCGAACAATTTCGGTCAAGCGGGAGAAACATATCGCCGCTTCAATGATTGGGAACGTGAGGAGCTGATTAAGAACTTAGTCAATACCCTTGCGACATGTCAAAAAGACATTCAAGATCAAATGATTGAAAACTTTACAAAAGCAGATGCTGATTACGGAAAGCGTGTCGCTGACGGCTTAAAAGCCTTTAAACATGAGGAACCAAGCGGACCCATCGGTTCAACAGGCGCAGCACAAGCCGTGAACGAAGCCATCAACAACAGCACACCTTCAGATCCTTATTAAATAAAAAAGAATGCAGCGGCGAAGCTGCATTCTTTTTGTTTATATCTATTAAGCATTTTGACCTTTTTTGATCCATTCTGCCACATTGACTGTACGTTTCGCCTGATGTTTCGCAGCTGCTTCTGCATCCTCTTGAATCTTTCCATTTTGGTCCACAGTGACACTCACACCGTAAGGGTTGCCCCCTGCACCGTATAGGGAGTCATCTGTGTATCCAGGAGCGGCAATAATCGCTCCCCAGTGGAACATAGTCGTGTAAAGGCTGAGAATGGTCTGCTCCTGTCCACCGTTTGGATTTTGTGCAGATGTCATCGCACTCACTGCTTTGTTTGCCAATTTCCCTTGGAACCACAAGCCGCCTGTTGTATCTAAGAATTGCTTCATTTGAGCCGGCAAGTTACCGAAACGTGTCGGCATGCTAAAGATGATCGCATCTGCCCACTCTAAATCACTCAATTGAACCTCTGGTACATCTTTTGTTTCATCTAAATGTGCTTTCCATGCTGGATTTGATGCCACAACTGCTTCTGGTGCCAATTCAGCAACCTTTAATACCTTCACTTCAGCGCCAGCTTCTTTCGCTCCAGCCTCAGCCCATTTTGCCATCTGATAATTTGTACCTGTTGAACTATAATAAATAATCGCTAGTTTTACATTTTCCATTTGTTCCAGCTCCTTTTGTTTGGTTTGCCCAAAAAGCTTCTGTAAAAATCTCACCTGTACTCCCCACCTTCATTAATATTGACGACGATACCATAATGCCGCAGCATCGACTTCTTCTCTCGTTAGCTGATGTCCACGATTTTCCCAATGAAGCGTAACAGATGCTCCCACCTCTTGCAGTAATTGCTCCAGTTCCTGTGATTCCTCTGGACGGCACATTGGGTCATTTTCACCAGCTGCTATAAAGACTTGTTTCCCCGCTAATGACGGTAATGAAACCCCGCGTCTTGGGACCATCGGGTGATGCAGGATGGCTCCTTTCAGTGCATCTCCATAATGGAATAACAGGCTCCCAGCAATGTTCGCCCCATTGGAATAGCCGATGGCTACCACATTGTGACGGTCAAATCCATGTTCATCTGCTGCTTCTCCGATGAATGTATATAGTTCCTTTGTACGCTCAATTAAATCTTGTTCGTCAAAAACACCCTCTGCCAAACGCCTGAAAAAACGCGGCATGCCGTTCTCTAACACATTTCCTCTCACACTAAGAACAGATGCGTCAGGATCTATCACCTCTGCAAGCGGCAATAAGTCATGTTCCGTCCCGCCAGTTCCATGCAGTAATAAAAGAACAGGTCTTTGTTCATTCTTTCCTTTTCGAAAAAGATGCTTCATCATGAATCTCCTTTCCCTTTGATTTCTCTCACCTCAATTGGCAGCACAATTTGTTCAATCTGGCTACGCTGCGCCTCATATTGAGATGGCAGTTTCAATGCTTCACCCATTGTTTCCACTGTTTCATCGTGTGCAAACCCTGGAGGATCGGTCGCAATTTCAAATAATATGCCGCCAAGCTCTCTAAAGTAAATGGCATTGAAGTAATTCCTGTCTTGCACAGGTGTGACTTGATACCCACTTTGTGCAATATGTCTTTGCCAATCTAATTGATCCTGATCATCTGTTGCTCTCCATGCAATATGATGTACAACCCCAACACCCATACGTCCGCGTGCAACAGGTATCTTGTTCACATCAATCACATTGCCTATCTCACCAAACGAACGGAATCTCACATAGTCCTCTTCTGCTCCAACTCGTTCAAAACCCATTGTTTGTTCTAGCAGCTGCATCGTTTGCTCTGGCTGTGATGTTAACAAAACAGCTCCGCCAAACCCTTTTATCGCAACAGCTGGTGTGACCCCGTTAAATGTCCACTCATTTTCTTTTCCCTCCGCACGTTCTACTAGCTCAATCAACAAGCCGTGTGGATCTTCGAATGAGAGAAAGGCTTCATCAAAGCGTTCAACCATTTCATAAGAAATATCAAACTGCTCAAGACGTTCCTTCCAGAAAGAGAAAGCGCCTGATGGTACAACATATGTCGTCACGCCCACTTGACCTGCGCCAATTTGTCCCTTTTGTGCACCTGGCCATGGGAAAAACGTGATAATCGTCCCCGGAGATCCTCCTTCATTTCCAAAATATAAATGGTACGTACCTGGATCATCAAAATTCACGGTCTTCTTCACGAGACGAAGTCCTAAAACACCTGCATAAAAATCAACATTCTCCTGAGGATGACCAACAATTGCTGTAATATGGTGAATTCCTTCTGTTTTCTTCACTTCTAGTGACCTCCCCATCATGAAATAACAAGCCTCTATTCATTATGTCTTTGTTAACACCTTTATATTATCTCGAATTCGAGATATTAAATCAAAAAAATATATTTATCTCGAATTAAGGATATGATGTTTTTAAATAAATGTCAATGGTGTATGTTCAATCTTTTGAAAAAACAGATCTTCTTTTTATATAGCGGATCTGTTTTCCCTTTATTTTAACAACTCTTTCTTTTTAATATGTTACTGGTAGAATATTCGTAGAGGAAACTGAATGTTATTGCTTAATATAGGATGATTTGATGTTTTACAGAGCTTTTAAAAATATGTTAAGGGGAGAATATTATGGCTAATACATGCCCATACTGTGGCACAAATCTAAAAACGGAGATAGATTTCTTTTTTTGTGATTTTTGTGAGATGAATTTATCACTAAATCAGATTCAAAAAGACGGAGAAAGAATCCAGATAATAAATAGAGAAGTCAATTCTGCCTATCTTAACATGACAACTCCAGAATTAATGACATTTTCAACGTGGGAGCTAATACTCCTTTTAAGAGAAGCTAGAAAAGTAAGAACTTCCTTTTACAAAAGAAATTTTGAGTCAAGAATTCACAAGGAAACTAGAGAAGGGGATGAATTACTGCAGTCATATAAACTATCCACCAAAAAAATGTATGTAATCGAAAATATACTTAAGGTTCGGCTAGGTTATATCCCATCAAATCTAAATAAATCATTCCTCAACAATTATAAAAAAAATATAGAAAACACTAAATATAAAGCAAAAATGCTGATATGGGAAACGTAATTAATATATTTTCACTTGATTAGTTTAAACTTTTAATATCTTTAAAGCTATGCCTCAAATAGTCAGCAATTATTTATTTTATTTACTTAAAAAAGCGAAGAGCTCAAGGCTCTTCGCTTTTAAGTCAACGACTTACTCACCAGTAACGTATGGAAGTAATGCCATTTGACGTGATTTTTTAATCGCTAATGTCAATTTACGTTGATACTTAGCGCTAGTTCCTGTTACACGACGAGGTAAAATTTTACCACGCTCAGAAACAAACTTTCTAAGAAGATCAACATCTTTGTAGTCGATGTGCGTGATTCCGTTAGAAGTAAAGAAACATACCTTACGACGTTTCGCACGACCGCCTCTGCGTCCACCTGCCATTTGTTTTCACACCTTTCCTTTAGTCATTTTTTCAGATCAATTAGAATGGCAAATCATCATCGGAGATGTCAATCGGTTTACCATCATTCGCAAATGGGTCATCATTGAAGCTATTTCCCTGATTACGATTTTGTTGGTTGTTTTGATTGCCATATGGATTTTGATTTGGTTCATTTCCGAATGGATTCTGATCGTTTTGGCTACCGCCATAATACTGGCCTCCGCTATTGCCACCGCCGCTGTATCCACCTGAACCAGCACCGCCGCTCTTAGGCTCAAGAAATTGAACACTTTCAGCTTGAACCTCTGTCACGAAGACACGTTGTCCTTGCTGATTTTCATAGTTTCTTGTCTGCAAACGACCGTCTACACCGGCAAGACTTCCTTTTTTCAAGAAATTAGCCACGTTCTCGGCTTGTCTTCTCCAAGTAACACAGTTAATGAAATCGGCTTCACGCTCTCCAGATTGATTCGTAAACGTACGATTCACAGCTAGAGTAAACGTGGCTACAGCCGCACCATTAGGCGTGTAGCGAAGCTCAGGGTCTTTTGTTAGTCTTCCGACCAATACAACACGGTTTAGCATATTGAAAGACCACCTTTAAATATATATTTCAATGATTTATACTTCTTCTTTAACAACAATGTGGCGAATGATATCGTCACTAATCTTAGCTAAGCGGTCAAATTCTTGAACTGCTGCAGCGTCAGATTGAACGTTTACGATTTGGTAGAAGCCTTCACGGAAATCGTTGATTTCATATGCAAGACGACGTTTACCCCAATCCTTTGTTCCAGTGATCTCCGCACCGTTAGAAGTTAACACGTTATTGAAACGCTCGATAACTGCTTTTTTAGCCTCATCGTCAACTGTTGGGCGGATGATGTACATAACTTCGTACTTTCTCATCTGATTGCACCTCCTTTTGGTCTAAGCGGCCCTAAACGGGCAAGGAGCAATAAATTATATTACTCACAATTGTATATTATAACAAACCACTTGGCCTATGACAAGAACTTATACATTAAAACGGAAATGAATGACGTCTCCATCTTTCACTACATATTCTTTACCTTCTAGACGGACTTTTCCAGCCTCTTTTGCAGCAGACATGCTACCGCCAGCAAGTAAATCTTCATATGCAACCGTTTCAGCACGAATAAACCCACGTTCAAAGTCCGTATGAATGATTCCAGCACATTCCGGTGCCTTCATTCCTTTTTTAAACGTCCAAGCGCGTACTTCCTGCTCACCTGCTGTGAAATAAGTAGCTAAACCAAGAAGTGAATAAGATGCTTGAATCAGCTGATCTAGACCTGATTCTTTGATGCCAAGCTCTTCAAGGAACATCTGCTTCTCTTCTCCTTCAAGCTCTGCAATTTCAGACTCGATCTTCGCACAAACGATGATGACTTCAGCATTTTCACCAGAAGCAAACTCGCGGATTTGCTGCACATATTCGTTGCCCTCATGATCCGCTACTTCATCCTCACTCACATTTGCTACATAAAGAACTGGTTTAGATGTGAGTAAATGAAGCTGTTTCACAAGCTTCTGCTGCTCATCTGTAAATTCTACAGATCTTGCCGATTTCCCAGCTTCAAATGCGTTCATTAGCTTCGACAAAATATCATATTCAGCTACCGCTTCCTTATCCTTTTGTTTTGCAAGTTTACTCACACGAGCCAAACGCTTTTCAACTGTTTCTAAATCAGCCAAAATCAACTCTAAATTAATGGTTTCGATATCTGACACAGGGTCAACCTTACCTGATACGTGTGTGATGTTATCATCTGCAAAAGCTCTCACCACATGACAGATCGCATCTACTTGACGAATGTGAGAAAGGAATTTATTTCCTAAACCTTCACCTTTAGAGGCCCCTTTGACAATACCGGCAATATCAGTGAATTCAAAAGCAGTCGGAACTGTCTTTTTCGGCTGCACCAATTCTGTTAGTTTTTGCAAACGATCGTCTGGAACTTCTACAATTCCGACGTTTGGATCAATGGTACAAAACGGATAGTTAGCAGACTCCGCTCCAGCCTGTGTAATTGCATTAAATAGCGTTGACTTCCCAACGTTAGGTAAGCCAACAATACCAGCTGTTAAAGCCATTCTTTCATCTCCTCTATATCAAACGTGCTCGTTATACTGCGTAATATGAACCTAGAGCAATTATAAGTAGGTTTACATGAAAAGACAAGCTAACCATCATGCATTTTCAATAGAAGAAACAGCAACAAAAAGAGGAAATCAGAGCTGCAAAAGGAGAAATTGCATCTGTTTCTCCTGGAGAATATACAAATTTAATCAAAAAAAGCATGAGGCCTACTAAGCAGTTGGCTCCTCATGCTTGACAAGAATTTTCTTCATTTTTCGTTCAAAATCTCTTCTTGGAATCATCACGCTGTGCCCACAGCCTTCGCATTTAATGCGAATATCCATGCCCAAACGAATCACCTTCCACCGATTGGCACCACATGGATGGGGTTTTTTCATTTCAACTACGTCGTGTAACCCAAACGCTTTGTCTGCCATCAGCCTTCACCTCTCTTACTCACTTCATTGAATCTATTGTACAAAAAAACGACGATGAAGGGCAATGCACAAAATAAAGAGCCTCTTTCATTCGTCAATCTCGTTCTTTTTTATAGAAAAAACCCTTCTTTTAGATCATTTTATTTGTGACCAATAGTTACTTAAACTCCGCTTTTTTTCAATATTGTCACAAACACTCTAGGCCAAAAGGTTTTTATTGGTAGAACGCTGTGGTTTTTCCATATTTTTTGATTTATGATATCTGCATAAATGTTATGTGAGGGAGCAGGTATGATGGTCAATCGAAAGGATAGATTAACTGATAAAGAATATAAAATCATATCCGATCATGCTGGAAACATAGACAATTACCAGCTGCACCATACGATAGAAACAGGTCAGCAAACGCTCACTGTCCACGATTTTCTAAAGATCGATCATAAATTATATGGTTTAACGATGCAGCAGGAACATTCAGACGAATTCATTGTTGCTTTTCACTGTCCGCTGCCAAAGCAAATGACGGTCACATCATCACAAGATGTGCAATCGGCGACACAATCATTGCTCAAAACGGATTATGCCTATCCTATTGAAAGAAAGTCCCTAGCTGGGAATCAAGATCATGTCTTTTTTAAAGGGAAAGAATACATAGAACAAGTCTGTCAGAAGCACCCTAATTCAGCCATCCATCTCACTGGACAAGCCCTTGCCGGTGCTGTTTGTGCTTATATTGCAACAGAACAGCCAGCTGTCAAAAAAGCCGTCACCTTTGATAGTCCAAATATATGGGGCAGTCTGTTGCCTTCGATTCAGCAAAAGGCGCTGCAAGGTACATATACTCATGTTCTCACTGAATATATTCAGCCTACTCATTACGTAGGTTTACTCAATCGTCACGATCATGGGGTTGGACAAGTAAAGTACGCTGTACCACCTCGACAGCAAGGCTCAGTCCAAGAATCCAATAAATACAAACAAAGAGAAATTGACACCTTTTTAAAATCAGCCTTTGCGTCTATGAATATAGAATGGAACGAATCATTTGATACAAATGCATTTTTAGCTCTTGTATCAGGAGATTTCGAAGTAAATGGGTATAAATTCCATTCTAATGGAACTGCCCGTATTTTAGATGAACAGCTTGATCACAATACAAGTTTTACGACCATGCTTTTACAAGAAATTCATTCGGGCCGTGCATATGCACAAAGTGGTCTTGAAATTATCATAAAATCCCATTTACTAAAAAATTCATCTTATGATCTACAAAGCATTATTGAACATGAGGTACACACCATATTTGAGAAAATCGATGGAATCGATGAAAGTGTAAAAGAAGCCGTCCACCATGTAAAACAAGAGCTCAAAGGACTTGTCGGCTTTGGCCACTATGATTTATTAAGTCATACTGATGTGGAAGCACTGTTAGAGGAAGTAAGGATGGAGCAGCAGCATTCATCCTTTTATTCACATGAAAAACAACTGAATGCCTTGTACACCCTTAGAGATTACGAACAAGAACTTTCCACCCTTTCAAGACATCTCTACACAATGGGTGATGACTATGCCAAGGCAGATAGACGCCTTGCGATGCAGATGAGTATTCATTAAGAAAGGAGTCGCCAAATGATCAATCAAAATAAACCTCCTAGTGACGCCCAGCGTTTCTTGCAAAATGTGAGCGCTCGCCGCTCCATGTCTGTATTCGAAAATCAATCTGCACCTCATACACAATCGCAATCTCCTGAAGAAATCGCCGCCATTCAGGCTATACGCAGAGAAGGACAGCGAAAGGATCTAAAGCGACTGCTGAAATTGCGGCTTCATGACGAATTAGCAAACACTCGCGTGCACTTGGAGTATCAACTGTCCAAAACAGAAGACATGTTGAACCAGACAACCATTGTCAAACAGCATTTATCCCAGCATTTAAAAGGACAAGCCATCTCAGAATTAGAGGAACGCATTCAGCGTCTTCAGCAAATGCCTGTATATGACGACATCAAAGATGCCATCGATTCAATTCGGATAAAATAAGCGCTTCTCTTGCCAAGAGAGGCGCTTATTTTATTTTATCAATATAATTTTTAGACCGAAAAAATATCTTTTTGCTTAAAATCGGATATAGCATTAAACAGACGAGTAAATAAAGATTCAACAAACTATAAATCGGATACAAGAAAGCAATCAAATCGGCAAATCCAAGAGATGTTAAGGGTGCCATCAAAAGAAGCATAACAAACACAATCAACCAGCGAGGCATTCGTACAACAGAGAGCATCCGGCTGGATAAACCAAATAAACCTGCGGCTGTCGTCGTATAAATCGCTAGACAAAGGACGACTGTCATAAACACAAACAATGACGTCGGCGCCCCTTCTAATACTGTAAACAAAGGAATTCCCTCTGCTGAAAGACTTCCAGAAATATCAACCAGTATTTCGTTGTACACATAAGAGATCACACCAAAAATCAGACCACTTAATATGCTGGCCACCTTGGCTTCTCCGAGCCCCTTCATTTCTTTCCCAACCGAAGACAGCACCGCAACAACAGATAATATATTCAAAGAGGCAAAAACAATACTGGCTGGCCAATTGTACTGCTGCCCAAAATCAATCCTCCACATATGATCATGATTCATATAATAAAAAACAAACGCATAGATGAGCCCTACCACCAAAATTGGTATAATGAAAGCATTCACCGATAAGAGCCCTTTCACATCCCAGAAAAAAATCATAAATGAAAAAAAACAAAACGCACCGATGCCAATCCAAAATGGTACATGATACATCTCAAGTGTAACCCCGCCACCGGCAATCATGACCGTAGTTGTCGTGAATAAATATAGAACGATTAAAATGTCATATACTTTAGCCAGCCATGGTCCTACAAGCCGCTCTAACACTGGCACAAAGTGATCGGCACGTACCTCATAACTAATTTTTAACACCACATAGGTAGACAGCATAAACATCAATGTAAACAGAAGAATGGCTAGTCCACTATCAAGGCCAAAAAACTGCCAAATTTCTTGACCAGAAGCATATCCCGCTCCTATTAAGCTTCCTAAAATTAAAAGCGTCCACCTTGAACCAGCCTTCCACACAATCATCACCTCATAGGTATAGAATTAAGCTTGTTTCCGTATACTGTTACTAACTACTATGACAAGGAAGTGAGACCTATGAATAGCAAGAACGGTCTTTTTTTAAGAAATAGGGTGAAAGAATACGTGTCCCATACGGATACAAATGCCATTCAACAGCTTAAAAGTATTTTATTCTCACATCTTCAGAAAGCAGGAAAAAGACCCGTTGCCATCGTTTGTATTGGAACAGACCGCTCAACTGGCGACTCTCTAGGTCCACTTGTTGGCACAAAACTTTCAGGTCTGGATTTGAAAAAGCTTCATGTATACGGAACGCTCTCTGACCCAGTGCATGCGGTCAATTTAAAAGAAAAGCTCGCTGAAATTGAACAAGCTCATAAACATCCGTTTATTGTAGCTGTTGATGCCTGTTTAGGAAGAGTGAAAAGTGTAGGTTCCTTTCAGATTGGAGAGGGGCCGTTAAAGCCTGGGGCAGGTGTGCAAAAGGAGCTGCCAGAGGTAGGAGATATTCATATCAATGGAATCGTCAACGTGAGCGGTTTTATGGAATACTTCGTTCTACAAAATACACGTCTTCACCTTGTCATGTCTATGGCCAATACACTTTCTGAAAGTCTATCTCACATTGATCAAATGGATTGGACGAGAGAAAAAAGTCGATCTCTCTTCACCCCTATTCAAAATATCACTGGGAGAATATAAAAAAGACCATCTCGTATCAAGATGGTCACTCTGAGGATTCTCTCGCAGAAAGCAATTCAAGAATTCTTTCTAAATCTTCGTTTGAGAGAAATTCAATCTCAATTTTCCCTTTTTTCTTCTGTTTCTTGATCGTCACTGGAGTACCAAAGTAATTTTGTAAGAAAGACTCTCTTTCTTTCAATATTCGATCCTTTGGTGCTTCTTTTTTCTTTGTTTCACGTGGAACATTTTCGTTTAATTGCTGAACAAGTTTCTCAACCTGACGTACATTTAACCCTTCATCCACGATTTTCTTTACCAATGGAGCCAGCTTCTTTTTGTTTTTCAAACTAAGCAGCGTACGTCCATGTCCCATTGATAACGTTCCATTGGCAATTAACTCTTGTACTTCATCTGGTAATGTCAAAAGACGAAGATGGTTCGCAATATGTGGTCTGCTCTTACCTAATCGCTTCGCTAATTCCTCTTGAGTCACACTTAAGTGATCTAGCAAGGAAGCATAGGCTTCCGCTTCCTCTAATGGAGATAAATCCTCGCGCTGTAAGTTTTCTAAAAGAGCGATCTCTCTCATCAGCGTTTCTGAAAATTCTCTGACGATCGCAGGAATCGTTGTTAAACCAGCTTGTTGCGCTGCTCGGAATCGGCGCTCACCTGCTACAATGTCATAGCCTTTAATCGATTTCCGCACAATAATCGGCTGTAAAACACCGTGCTGCTGAATCGACTCTTTGAGATCGGACAATGCCTCTTCATCGAACATTTTTCTTGGCTGATACGGGTTCGGACGCAGATCCTTAATTTTGATTTCTTCGACAGTTTCTTCATTTGAATCTACGTTGTTAAATAGTGCATTAATACCCTTTCCAAGACCTTTAGCCATTCGTATCCACTTCCTTTGCTAAGTCTAAATAGACATCTGCACCTCTTGAACGTGGATCATACAAGATAATAGGCTTTCCATGACTAGGCGCTTCGCTGAGTCTCACATTTCTCGGAATCACGGTCTGATAGACTTTATCTCTAAAGTACTTCTTCACTTCTTCGATGACCTGAATCCCAAGATTTGTTCGCGCATCAAGCATCGTCAGTAAGACACCTTCAATGGCAAGATCGGTATTTAAATGTTTCTGCACGAGACGAACTGTATTTAACAATTGACTCAATCCTTCAAGCGCATAATATTCACACTGAACCGGTATTAAAACGGAATCGGATGCAGTTAACGCATTAATCGTCAGTAATCCAAGTGATGGCGGGCAGTCAATAATCATGTAATCGTAATTTTGCTTAACAGATTCAAGTGCTCTCTTCAGCCTCACTTCACGTGAGATCGTAGGCACAAGCTCAATTTCCGCACCTGCAAGCTGTATCGTCGCAGGAATGACATCAAGATTTTCGACCTCTGTCGTCTTAATCACATCAAGTACATCTGCATCGTCAACTAAAATATCGTACACACACTTCTCTACGTCGGCCTTCTCAATCCCAATACCACTCGTGGCATTGCCCTGCGGATCAATATCAACTAGCAACACTCTTTTTCCTATGTATGCTAAACACGCACTCAAATTAACAGAAGTTGTCGTCTTCCCGACGCCGCCCTTCTGGTTGGTAATCGCTATGATTTTTCCCACGATGTCACCCACTTTCAACTTAACAAGTTTCTCATTCATTCTTACTTTCTATTCTATCAAAAAAAGTATGAAACGTTTGCTTTTTTTGTTTCTCCATTATAAATTCGTCGACGAATGTCTATTTTCGTACATGATTAAATGAATAAAAACACACATAAAAATATATTAGTATATCTTTTTGTTGAATATCGATATACTGAGAAATAAAAAAATCCCCCACTTTAATAAAAGTGAGGGCACATATCAAAAGTTTAATCCGCCAATTTTGCGGCCTTCGCTCACAATGACCTTAGGGGTCACTGTTTTATAGCTTTTCTTTTTCAAAAATCCATAGGGTGCCTTAATGGTAAATGTCGCATGTCCCACAGCGTCACCTGTTTTAGCGTAGGCCTGCCACACAATCTTTGAACAGTATGTGGGGTCCAATGATTGGATCGACATTGTGATGGAGTATCGAGCCTTCGGATGGTCTTTCACGTAATCGTGTGCCCATTCTCCTGCAAGATCCGCCTTTTCTTCGTGGTTGATCCGAATCACCTTTGTGTTGGCACTATAGCGAAACCAGCTATGAATGGAATCGATATTTGGGTGCTGTCGAAACCCTGGAATGGAGGCATAGCTTTTTTCGTTAATGACGATACCTGCATGACCAATTAAACCATTCAAAGCACCAGTGCTTGTCACCAATATATCCCCTTTTTTAGGCATAATATTGGTACCGGGATACGGCTTTCCTAAAAGGTGGCGAATGGTATGCGGCTTTTCATCAGTCACCATCTCATCCTGCTTGTTTTGTCGTAAGCCATAGTTCTTCAAGTCATCATCAGCTGTGATCAAATCAATCGTATCGTCCTGAGACTCATGCTCTTGATTTAATTGTTGAACTGTTACCTCTTTAGAAACCACGCCTTGTTCCTTCAGGACGTTCAGTTCTTCCTTCGTAATTGTTTCTTCTGCATCATGAACCTCTTGGCTCGGTGGCGTATTCACAGCGAATATAGTCGTTTCATTTGAAAAAAGAGAAAGAGAGAATAGTAAATAACAGATAATAGCAAAAATAGTCTTTTTCATATTCATTGAATAGATGTCACCTCCTTTCTACTACGAGAATCATATTTTACCAATTAATCAATAATAAGTAAATATTATGAACTTTGATGAAAGGCAGACAAAAAAAGCTGACGAGTGGATCTCATCAGCTTTTCTCTATTTAGGAATTCGAATCGTTAATTGGATGTATTCCTCAAATTCTTCTTCCTCGGTATTTATTTTAAGTCCGCTGTCTTCTACCATGTGGAGAGACTGGCGAATGGTATTCATCGCAATTCGTGTATCTCGACTAAATGCCTTACGTTTTGGCTTCGGTTTGCGATCTGTTTTTTGTTCAAGCATCTTCACTACACGCTCTTCAGTCTGTTTCACATTCAGCTGCTTTTCGATGATTTCCTGCAATAGCGCGATTTGTAATTCTGGAAGCTTTAGGGGTACAAGTGAACGTGCATGCCTCTCAGAGATTTTTTTCTCCAAAATGGCCTGCTGTACCTCTTCAGGCAACTTTAAAAGTCTTAATTTGTTGGCAACAGTTGATTGTCCCTTGCCTAAACGCTGAGCAAGCGCCTCTTGCGTTAAATCATGGAGCTCTAAAAGACGTGCATAAGCATGAGCCTCTTCAATAGCAGACAGCTCTTCCCTTTGCAAATTTTCAATCAATGCCACAGATGCCGTTTCCGTATCAGTAAAATCTTTTATAATAGCGGGGATCTTCTCCCATTGAAGAGTTTGTACCGCTCTCCAACGTCTTTCGCCGGCGATCAGTTCATATTTTCCTTCTTCTTCTGTTGGTCTGACAACAATAGGTTGGATAATGCCATGGGTATGAATAGTCGTGGCCAGCTCTTGTATCTTTTCTTCTGAAAAAATGGTGCGTGGCTGAAAACGGTTAGGCATAATTGTGTCGACCGGGAGCTCCTGTATCTCTTCCTTTAATGTATCATGCTCAGCAATCTCTTCCTCTATTTCGGTTTCACGCTCAGGATGTTCTTTGTCACCAAGCCCGAAGAAGCGTGAGAGTGAATGCTTCATGAACCTACACCACCTTTAAAAACTACCTTTTTATAATTCTATTTTCTCATGTTTTTTCCTTCTGTAAAATCATAAATATTGAAGAAAAACCGACCTTTTACATGATCAACCTTCTATTGGTGATTTATTAGGTGTTCCTGGTTTTCTAGGATATTTTTTTGGTGTTTGTTTTTTCTTTTCAATGACAATGATGTTCCGTTCGCTTTCTTCTAAAGGAAGAACAAAGGAATGCTTTTCAACAACCTCTCCTCCGAGGACAGTGACGGCTTTTTTGCCTGCTTGCATTTCTTCATCAGCTGCAGACGCTTTTAACGCAACAAACAATCCTTGCTTTTTCACAAGAGGCAGACATAGTTCGCTCAAGACGGATAAACGCGCAACTGCTCTAGCAGTGACAAGATCATAGCTTTCACGCTGTTCCTTACGTTGGCCAAAGGTCTCCGCACGATCATGATAAAAAGTAGTATCTTGTAAGTTTAACCCTTTTGCTAACTCATTGAGAAACGTAATTCGTTTCTGGAGAGAATCTACAATGGTCACATGTAGATGAGGGAAACAAATTTTAAGAGGAATGCTTGGAAAACCAGCACCAGCTCCAATATCACAAATCGTTGTCACATTGTGAAAATCAATAAAAAATGCTGCTGATATCGAATCATAAAAATGCTTTAAATATACTTCTTCCTTTTCTGTAATGGACGTTAAATTCATCTTCTCGTTCCATTCTACAAGCATGCGGAAGTAAGTTTCAAATTGTTCAAGCTGCACAGGAGAAAGAGTGATCCCTTTCTCCTCTAGTGCTGCTTTAAATTGATCAATGTTCATGCCGACATCCTTTCTACTCTGCTATCTTCGCAATACGTCCCTGCTCCAAATACACTAAAAGAATAGAAATATCAGCAGGGTTAACGCCAGAAATACGAGAAGCCTGTGCAACAGAAAGCGGTCGGACTTCTTTTAGCTTTTGTTTCGCTTCAGTTGCAATCCCTTTGATGGCATCATAATCGATTCGATCCGGAATCTTTTTGTTCTCCATCTTTTTCAGCTTTTCAACTTGTTGGAGCGACTTTTCAATATAACCTTCGTATTTAATTTGAATCTCTACCTGCTCACACACATCAGAAGGAAGTGGTGTTTCAGCAGGAGCTAATTGCACAACAGATTCATAGTTCATTTCTGGACGCTTCATCAAATCACTTGCACGAATGCCGTCCTTCAACTCACTTCCACCAAGCGAACGAATAAATTCTTGTGTCTCTGCTGTAGGTTTAATGATGACAGAGTATAATCGTTTTTTCTCCGCTTCAATGGCTTCTTTTTTCAGCTGGAACGCTTGGAATCTCTCTTCAGAAATTAATCCAAGGTTATATCCCAGTTCAGTTAATCTTAAATCAGCATTGTCATGACGTAAGAGTAGACGATACTCTGCACGAGATGTCAAAAGACGATAAGGTTCATTTGTTCCCTTTGTGATAAGGTCATCGATGAGAACACCGATATATGCATCAGATCGGCTTAAAATGACTTCTTCTTTACCTAATGCTTTTCTTCCTGCATTAATACCTGCCATAATTCCTTGACCTGCTGCTTCCTCATAACCCGACGTTCCATTAATTTGGCCGGCTGTATATAATCCGGAAATTTTCTTCGTCTCAAGTGTCGGCCACAGCTGTGTAGGCACAATTGCATCATACTCGATGGCATAACCCGCTCGCATCATTTGTACATTTTCAAGTCCTGGGATGGTTGAAAGCATACGCTGTTGTACATCTTCAGGAAGACTTGTAGACAAACCTTGCACATATACTTCCTGCGTATTACGACCTTCTGGCTCTAAGAAAATTTGATGTCTTGGTTTGTCATTAAAACGAACGACCTTATCTTCAATAGAAGGGCAGTATCTAGGACCAGTTCCTTTAATCATACCTGAATACATTGGAGAACGGTGAAGATTCTCGTCAATAATTTGATGCGTCTCTAAACTCGTGTATGTTAACCAGCATGGTAATTGGTCTGTAATATATTCAACCGTTTCATAGGAGAACGCCCGTGGTACATCGTCACCAGGTTGAATTTCTGTCTTACTATAATCAATCGAATGGCTGTTCACTCGAGGGGGTGTTCCTGTTTTAAAACGAACCAAATCGAATCCTAATTCTGCTAGATGATCTGATAATTTAATTGAAGGCTGTTGGTTATTAGGGCCGCTTGAATAAGAAAGATCCCCTAAAATAATGCGGCCTTTTAAGAAAGTACCAGTCGTTAAGACAACAGATTTCGCACGATAATTCGCCCCTGTTTGTGTAACGACACCTTTACATTCATCATCTTCTACAATTAAATGATCCACCATACCTTGCAGCATTGTCAGGTTTGGTTCATTTTCCATTGTTTTTTTCATTTCGTGCTGATATTGGAACTTATCTGCTTGCGCTCTTAACGCACGGACAGCAGGTCCCTTCCCAGTATTCAGCATGCGCATTTGAATATGCGTCTTATCTATATTTCGTGCCATTTCTCCGCCTAGTGCATCAATTTCTCTGACGACAATCCCTTTTGCGGGACCACCTACTGACGGATTACATGGCATAAAAGCAACCATATCGAGGTTGATAGTCAATACAAGTGTTTTGGCGCCCTGTCTTGCAGAAGCAAGAGCAGCCTCAACACCAGCATGACCGGCACCGACGACGATGACGTCATATTGGCCAGCTTCATAACCCATTTCTTATGTTCCTCCCTTTACTTTCCTAAACAGAATTGAGAGAACAACTGATCAATTAAGCTTTCATGAACAGCATCCCCAATAATTTCACCTAGCTGCTCCCAGCAACGTGTTAAATCTATTTGAACAATATCTATCGGTACGCCCATTTCAATTCCTTCAAGAGCATCCTCAATTGATTGTTTTGCTGCCTGAAGGAGCGCAATATGCCTTGTGTTACTCACATACGTTAAATCTCCACTTTCAATTGAACCTGTGAAGAATAGTGATTGAATCGCCATTTCAAGCTCATCAATCCCCTTTTCTTGTAATAATGATGTTGTGACCACCGGACGATCTTTCGCTAGCTGCTTGACCTCTTCTACATCAAGCTTAGGCTCAAGATCTGTCTTATTCACAATCACGATGATATCCATACCGGAGACAGCCTCAAAAAGCTTGATATCTTCTTCTGATAATTCCTCACTATAATTAAGCACAAGTAAAATCAGGTCAGCTTCTTTTAAGACCTGTCTAGATCGTTCAACCCCTATACGCTCAACAATGTCCTCAGTCTCACGTATACCCGCAGTATCTACTAGACGAAGAGGTACGCCTCTTACATTCACATACTCCTCAATGACATCTCTCGTTGTTCCAGGAATATCGGTCACAATCGCCTTTGTTTCCTGTACAAGACTATTCAGCAAGGAAGACTTCCCAACATTCGGCCTACCGATAATCACAGTGGATAAGCCCTCACGAAGAATTTTTCCCTGCTGCGAAGTCGTCAGCAGCGATTCAACTTCCTTTTTCACAGATGTCGCTTTTTCAACTAAGACTCGATGTGTCATTTCTTCGACATCGTCATACTCTGGGTAGTCTATATTTACTTCAACATGGGCGAGTGTCTCCAAGATCTCACCGCGAAGTCGTTTAATTAAACCGGAGAGACGTCCCTCCATTTGATTGATCGCTACATTCATCGCACGGTCTGTCTTTGCACGAATCAAGTCCATTACGGCTTCAGCTTGAGACAGATCGATTCTTCCATTTAAGAAAGCACGTTTTGTAAACTCACCTGGCTCCGCTAATCTTGCTCCTTCTCTTAAAGCAAGCTGCAATACTTTATTTACCGTCACAATTCCACCATGGCAGTTGATCTCAATAACGTCTTCTCTCGTAAATGTTTTTGGCGCTCTTAATACCGACACCATGACCTCTTCTATTACTTGCTCAGTACTAGAATCCACGATATGACCATAATGGATGGTATGGGAATCCACGGATACAAGTTTTTTCTCCTTAGGCCCCTTATACATACGATCAGCAATCTGTACCGCATCAGGCCCACTTAAACGAATAATCGCAATTGCCCCTTCACCCATTGGTGTAGAAATTGCTGCAATTGTATCCACCGCTCATTCACCTCTTTCTCTAATTAATAGACAGTCTTTTATCTATTAAATGGACGTTGTCCATCTCTATATCAAAAACGCTTAATCCAAAATTTAAAGATACCACAAATGAAAGCGAAGCGAAAGTATCCAATATCTAATTATCCACAGCTTTGCACCTTGTCTATTTTAACACTTAACTTATCCACATGTGAATAACGACGTTCTCAACTTATCTTCACATCTTACACCTAAATCCAATAAATTTAAACGCCTCCATCCCTTTACTTCATTGTAAAAACGGCGTTTTTCATCCAAATAACACGCTAACTTTTTAGAAATAAAGGATGAATCTTCTATAGAAAGGGAATTTTTCAATAAAAAAAGACTAAAATCCAGCTTTGCTGAATCTTAGCCTTTCTGCTATTTTTTATACAGCACCACAACATGACGTTTGCTGCCTGTATCTTCCGATGCTGTAGCAAGTTCTTTAGAAAAAGCGGCGATCGTATCATGAACGACTTTTCGTTCATTCGAAGGCATAGGTTCTAAATGGACCTTTCTCTTCGTTTTTAAAACACGTTTTGCCGTCTTGATGGCGTATTGTTCAAGTGCTTCTTGACGTTTTTTCCTATAATCTCCAATATCGATTGTAATATGGTGATATTGATCGGAATAACGATTAAACACTAACTGCACCAATGTTTCTAAAGAGTACAAAGTTTGTCCTCTTTTTCCAATCATTAATGACGTTTTATCTCCATCAATGTGGAAAGAAATCTTTTTCGGTTCCTTCTTGGAAACAATTTTTGCTTTAGGATCAATTGATTTAACAATTTTATCTAAATACTGTGTAGCTAATTTAAGAGCATCTCTCTTTTCTACTAACTTAACAACAGCTTGTCTTTTACCAAATAATCCTAAAAACCCTTTATTTCCTTCATCTACTATTGTGATATCTACTTCTTCTTGTAGTAGCTGAATTTGTTTAAGTCCGGAATCTACTGCTTCTTCGATTGTACGACCGACAGCAGTTATTTCCTTCATTTTTTATTCCCGCCAGCTTTTTCTTTTGTATCAACTTGTACTTGAGGTGTTCTAATCACCAATGTTTGAATAATCATGAAAATGTTACCTACAACCCAGTACAGTGAAAGTGCTGCTGGGAAGCTGATTGCAAACACAATGATCATAATCGGCATGACCCAAAGCATAATTGCCATTTGAGGGTTGTCCGAAGGATTTCCAGCCATCATCAGCTTCTGCTGAATGAAAGTAGCTACACCCGCAATAATCGGTAATAGAAACAATGGATCTGGACTGCCTAAGTCAAACCATAAGAATGTATGCTTTTTAATTTCAGCTGTTCTCATAATCGCATGATAAAAACCGATTAAGATTGGCATCTGAATTAAAATCGGGAAACACCCTGCTAATGGATTTACACCATTTTTTTGGAAAAGAGCCATTGTTTCCTGCTGAAGCTGCTGCTGTGTTTTTTGATCTTTAGAGCTATATTTTTCACGAAGCTTCTTCAATTCAGGCTGCAATGCCTGCATTGCTTTTGTACTTCTTAACTGTTTAATCATTAATGGTAAAATAAGCAAGCGAATTAACAGTGTAACAATAATGATCGCAACACCATAGTTTTCACCAGTCAAATTTGCCATGTACGTGATTAATTGAGATAGTGGGTAAACAATATAAGAATTCCAGAATCCCTTACTATCTGATGTAATTGGTTCATTGATTTGTGTACATCCTGCCAATAGAACCAACACGCCAATCAAGCTAAATATTAGTAATAATCGCCTTTTCAACAAGATTCCTCCCATTACTTCAAACTTTATTTAAGTTGGAATTGATTACGAAAGTGACTCACCTAATCAGTATGGTAACATTTTTTCATTACAAAGTGGTGGTTTCATTTTAATTCACTAGATGAAGGAAGCGCTTTTAAAAATTGATTCAACGAAAGTTTCTATTACGAAGACTTTTTCGGTTGTTGTTGATAAACAGCGGATTTTCTAAATAAATGTTGGAGAGACTTCTTTGTTTCCTCAAAGGTCAATTCACTCGCTGGTTTTCGTGCAATGACAATATAATCTTTTTCTTGCTTTAACTTATGACCTTCTTCTAAAAACACCTGACGGATCAGACGTTTAATTCGATTTCTTATCACTGCATTACCAATCTTCTTACTGACAGACAACCCTAAACGCAGTTCATCTTGATTCGGTTGATCCATCTGATAAATAACGAATTGGCGGTTAGCCATTGATTGACCTTTTTTGAACACTTTTTGAAACTCTTCATTTTTTTTTAGCCTGTTTCGCTTCTTCATGTCTTCTTCCACTCCGATAAAAACTGACAGTTCATTTACGATTTTATGTAAAAAAGACCACTGACATTATTCAGTGGCCTAAGCTGATAATTTTTTTCTACCTTTGCTGCGGCGTCGCTTTAAAACTAGACGTCCGTTTTTAGAACTCATACGGCTGCGGAAGCCATGAACTTTACTACGCTTACGGTTATTTGGTTGAAACGTTCTTTTCATTTATGACACCTCCCTGAGGAATAGCTGTTTAAGACAGTCTAACTCATTATATTTGTGTAACCTATCGATTGTCAATATCAATGATAAAACTCTTATTATCAACCTTATAAGCATAACACAATTTATCAAGTGAAGAAACCTTCTTTTTCAGTTTCCAGCATTTTATTCTTTTTTTCCTCCTAAAAGACCTCCAAAACAAGGCTGTGGATATTTTTCTAGCATATTTAGACTATCCACATCCATTATCGACATTTTTTGCACACAAATAACCGATGTGGATAATTATTTTTCAACAGGATGTAAAGTTTGTGGATAAGTTTGTGACACCCATTGCACCATCTCGTTTATTTTGATATTATATTTGTGTTTTAACTCTTAATTACTTATCTGACCTATTTATATTATCCACAAGTTGTGGATAACCTGTGGAAAGTTATTACACAGGTTGTTGAATTGTTTATCCACAACTTGTGTAATTTGTCGAAAAGACGTTTTTCTACTATATTAATTGTTTTCAACAAAGTATGTGCACGAATGGTAATGACCATTTGCTCTTTTTCGTGTTCTATAACAGTTTGATACTGGTCATTTTAAAAAGAAAAGGAGGGGGGAGAGGCCTTATGGAAAATATTTTGGATCTGTGGAATAAAGCACTTCAAAAAATAGAGACAAAATTGAGCAAACCTAGTTTTGAAACATGGATGAAGTCGACAAAAGCCCATTCTCTTCAAGGAGATACACTCACAATTACTGCACCTAATGAATTTGCTAGAGACTGGCTGGAGTCAAGATATCTTCACTTAATTGCAGATACCATCTATGAACTGACAGGTGAAGAGCTCAGCATCAAATTTATTATTCCTCAAAATCAGAACGAAGAGGAAGCCATGCCAAAGTCTCCAATTAAAAAAATGTCTAAAGAAGAGCCTGTTGAAATTCCACAAAATATGCTGAATCCAAAATATACATTTGATACTTTTGTTATTGGTTCAGGCAACCGTTTTGCTCATGCCGCTTCACTCGCAGTTGCAGAAGCACCAGCAAAAGCATATAACCCGCTCTTTATTTATGGGGGCGTTGGTTTAGGAAAGACCCACTTGATGCATGCGATTGGTCATTACGTCATAGACCATAATCCATCAGCCAAAGTGGTCTATCTATCATCTGAAAAATTTACAAATGAATTTATCAACTCAATCCGAGACAACAAGGCTGTCGACTTCCGTAATCGCTATCGGAATGTAGATGTGCTTTTGATAGATGATATTCAATTTTTAGCAGGAAAAGAACAAACACAAGAAGAATTTTTCCATACATTCAACACACTTCACGAAGAAAGTAAGCAAATCGTCATTTCTAGTGACCGGCCGCCAAAAGAAATTCCGACACTTGAAGACAGATTGCGCTCACGATTCGAATGGGGTCTAATTACAGACATTACCCCGCCAGACCTAGAAACACGTATTGCGATCTTGCGAAAAAAGGCAAAAGCAGAAGGCTTAGACATACCGAATGAAGTCATGCTTTATATTGCCAATCAAATCGACAGCAACATTCGTGAGCTGGAGGGTGCTTTGATTCGTGTCGTTGCTTACTCTTCTTTAATTAATAAAGACATCAATGCTGATCTAGCAGCTGAGGCCCTAAAGGACATCATTCCTTCATCGAAGCCAAGGATCATTACGATTAAAGATATTCAAAGAATTGTAGGGCAGCAATTTAATATTCGATTAGAAGATTTCAAAGCGAAGAAACGTACGAAATCAGTTGCTTATCCAAGACAAATTGCCATGTACCTCTCTAGAGAAATGACCGATTCCTCTCTGCCTAAAATAGGAGAAGAATTCGGCGGACGTGATCATACGACAGTCATTCATGCTCATGAGAAAATTTCGAAATTAATCGTTGAAGATGAACAGCTTCAGCAGCATGTCAAAGAGATCAAAGAACAATTAAAATAAACAAGCTGATATGATTAGTACGGGAAAATGTGAATAACTTCAGCATGGTCATACACAGTCTGTCCACATGTGGATAGGCTGTCTTTCCTTTCTTTTTACCGACTTATCCACATATTCACAGGCCCTACTAGTACTTCTACGATTTTTATTAAATAAATATATATACATGTCATTAAGAAAATTTAGGAGGACCACTATGAAATTCACGATTCAAAAAGATCGTCTTGTTGAAGGTGTCCAAGATGTATTAAAGGCCGTATCCTCTAGAACAACGATTCCTATTTTGACCGGGATTAAAATTGTTGCATCTGATGAGGGGGTTTCTCTAACAGGAAGCGACTCTGATATCTCAATTGAATCTTTTATTCCTAAAAGAGATGGGGATTTAGAAGTCATTACAATTGATCGTCCGGGAAGTATTGTGCTGCAGGCCCGCTTTTTTAGCGAAATCGTTAAGAAATTGCCAATGTCTACTGTCGAAATTGAAGTAGAACAAAACCATTTGACCATCATCCGCTCTGGTTCAGCAGAATTTAATCTAAACGGCTTAGATGCTGAAGAATATCCACATCTGCCACAAATCGAAGAACACCATGCTTTTCAAATTCCAACAGATCTGCTTAAAAACTTAATTCGTCAAACCGTTTTTGCAGTGTCCACCTCAGAAACACGACCTATCTTGACAGGTGTAAACTGGAAGGTGGAAAAAGGTGAATTAATATGCACGGCAACGGATAGTCATCGTCTTGCTTTAAGAAAAGCGAAGTTAGATATTAACGAGGAAAATTCGTACAATGTGGTCATTCCAGGGAAGAGTTTAACAGAGCTAAGCAAAATTCTTGATGATGGACAAGATCTTGTGAGCATCGTCATTACAGAAACGCAAGTTCTTTTTAAAGCACAAAACGTACTGTTCTTCTCAAGATTGCTGGATGGTAATTACCCAGATACAGCTCGCCTCATTCCGGAAGAAAGTAAAACGGATGTTGTGGTGAACACGAAAGAATTCCTTCAAGCGATTGATCGTGCGTCACTCTTGGCAAGAGAGGGACGTAATAACGTTGTGAAACTGTCTGCTGATCCTGCGGAAAGTCTTGAAATCTCTTCTAACTCGCCTGAAATTGGTAAAGTGGTTGAAACGGTTCAAGCGGATGACATTAAAGGGGAGGACCTAAAGATCTCCTTTAGTCCGAAATATATGCTGGATGCTTTAAAAGTATTAGAGGGAACTGAGATTCATGTAAGCTTCACTGGTGCAATGAGACCATTCCTTTTACGCACGCCGAATGATGATTCAATCTTGCAATTGATTCTTCCAGTAAGAACGTATTAAGTTCATCTAAAATGGCTGCTGTGTGAGTGCACAGCAGCTTTTCTTCTCGTTTACCATGCTTTCTTTCATCCCAGTTCGCTTTCCCCCTTTCCTTCTTGTCTTGTTTTTTAGTACAATTAGATATTAGTGATATTGAAAGAGGTCGATACAATGCCTAATCTTATAACCATTGAAACAGAAATGATTACATTAGGGCAGTTTTTGAAATTAGCCGAAGTCATCCAATCTGGCGGAATGGCGAAATGGTTTTTAAGTGAACATGAGGTGTTCATTAATCAAGAGCCAGATAATAGACGGGGACGTAAATTATACCCAGGAGATGTTGTCGAGATTGAAGGTTATGGCACATTTCAAGTTGTGAATTAGAAACGGGTGACAATACATGTACATTCAAAGTCTGGCGTTAACCTCATACCGAAACTATGAACACACCGAACTTCAATTCGACAATAAGGTCAATGTCATGATCGGTGAGAACGCCCAAGGTAAAACGAACTTGATGGAAGCGATCTATGTATTGTCGATGGCAAAGTCTCATCGTACGTCAAATGATAAAGAACTTATCCGATGGGACGAAGACTATGCTAAAATAGAAGGTAGAGTCATCAAAAAAAACGGTCCACTCCCAATGCAGCTCGTGATCTCAAAAAAAGGAAAAAAGGGAAAGGTCAATCACATTGAACAACAGAAACTTAGTCATTATGTTGGTGCTTTAAACACCATCATGTTTGCACCAGAGGATCTGAGCCTTGTGAAGGGCAGCCCACAAATTCGCAGAAGATTCCTCGACATGGAGATTGGACAAGTTTCTGCTGTCTATTTACATGATTTATCGCTCTATCAAAAAATCCTTTCTCAGCGAAATCATTACTTGAAGCAATTGCAAACAAGAAAGCAAAAGGATCAAGCGATGCTGGAGGTTTTAACAGAGCAGTTGATTGATGCGGCAGCGAAAGTTGTCAAAAGACGACTTACTTTTACGAAACAGCTTGAAAAATGGGCGCAGCCTTTGCATTTTGGGATTTCTAGAGAGCTAGAAACACTCACGCTCCAATACCAGACAGCGATAGAGGTATCAGAAGCGTCAGACTTGTCGAAAATAAAGAATAGCTATGAAGAATCGTTTCAGAAACTAAGGGACAGAGAAATAGACCGAGGGGTGACACTGTGGGGGCCTCACAGAGATGACCTTCTTTTCTTTGTGAATGGTCGGGATGTTCAGACATATGGCTCTCAAGGGCAGCAAAGAACAACAGCTCTTTCACTAAAGCTTGCAGAAATTGATCTGATCCATGAAGAAATCGGTGAATACCCAATTCTTCTACTCGATGATGTTTTATCTGAACTTGATGATTACAGACAGTCTCATTTGCTTCATACCATTCAGGGACGTGTACAGACCTTCGTCACGACAACAAGTGTTGAAGGCATCGATCACGCTACCCTGAAAGAAGCGGAAATTTTCAGAGTAGCCAGTGGAAAAGTAATTGACTGATAAATGAGGTGTGAGTCTTGTATATTCATTTAGGTGATGATTGTGTTGTTTCTACACGAGAGATTGTCGCAATTGTTGATTACAAAATGAGATCATCTTCTGTTGTAGAGGAATTTCTTCAAAAACAAGAGGAACAAATCATTTCGTTGTCACAAGGGACACCCAAATCCATCGTCGTCACAACTAAATCCGTGTATTACTCTCCTCTTTCCTCAAGCACGCTCAAAAAACGTGCTTCATTTGTGATTGAAATTGAAGTCTAAAAGCTCAATTCATATAAATATATCGTTTAAGAAAAGTGTAGGTGAATGTACGTGGCAATGGAACAGCAACATAATAGTTATGATGAAAATCAGATACAGGTGCTCGAGGGGCTAGAAGCTGTTAGAAAACGTCCAGGAATGTACATTGGGGCAACCAATGCAAAAGGACTTCACCATCTTGTATGGGAAATTGTCGACAACAGTATTGATGAGGCATTAGCTGGTTATTGTACAGACATTACAGTGCAAATTGAAAAAGATAATAGCATTACAGTAAAAGATAATGGCCGCGGTATTCCTGTTGGGATTCATGAAAAGATGGGACGACCTGCAGTAGAAGTCATTATGACTGTTCTTCACGCTGGCGGTAAGTTTGACGGCAGCGGTTATAAAGTATCTGGCGGTCTGCATGGTGTAGGGGCGTCTGTTGTAAATGCGTTATCTACAACCTTAGACGTGACAGTATATCGTGATGGAAAGATTCATCATCAGCAATTTAAACGCGGAGTTCCCGTTGGCGATCTAAAAATTATTGGTGAAACAGACGTAACAGGTACAACCACTCATTTTGTGCCAGATCCAGAAATTTTCACTGAAACCATTGAATTTGATTACGACACACTTGCCAATCGTGTACGCGAGTTAGCCTTCTTAACAAAAGGTGTTAACATCATCATTGAGGACTTACGCGAAGGAAAAGAGCGTAGAAATGAATACTGCTACGAAGGCGGTATCAAGAGCTATGTGGAACATTTAAATCGCTCGAAAGAAGTGGTTCATGAAGAACCAGTTTACATCGAGGGTGAAAAAGACGGAATCACTGTTGAAGTTGCTTTACAATACAACGATTCCTATACAAGCAATATCTATTCTTTCGCCAACAATATCAATACGTATGAAGGCGGAACACACGAAGCAGGCTTCAAAACGGGTCTGACGCGTGTCATTAATGATTATGCTCGTAAAAATGGCGTATTCAAAGATGGGGACTCGAATTTGAGTGGTGAAGATGTGCGCGAAGGCTTAACGGCTATTATCTCCATCAAACATCCAAACCCACAATTCGAAGGTCAAACGAAAACGAAGCTTGGGAATTCAGAAGCGAGAACCATTACAGATTCTCTTTTCTCTGAAGCACTTGAGAAATTCCTGCTAGAGAACCCGGATTCTGCGAAGAAAATCGTAGAAAAGGGACTGATGGCAGCTCGTGCAAGAATGGCAGCTAAAAAGGCACGTGAGCTGACAAGACGTAAAAGTGCACTGGAAGTCTCTAGCCTGCCTGGGAAATTGGCAGACTGTTCTTCTAAAGATCCTTCTATCTCTGAGCTCTATATCGTAGAGGGAGATTCTGCGGGCGGATCTGCTAAGCAGGGTCGTGATCGTCACTTCCAGGCCATTTTACCGCTAAGAGGAAAGATCCTAAACGTTGAAAAAGCACGCCTAGATAAAATTTTATCTAACAACGAAGTTCGTTCTATGATTACAGCGTTAGGAACTGGAATCGGTGAAGACTTCACTTTAGGGAAAGCTCGCTATCACAAAGTTGTGATCATGACGGATGCGGATGTCGATGGTGCCCATATTCGCACGCTGCTCTTAACGTTCTTCTATCGCTACATGCGTGAAATCATTGAAAACGGTTATGTGTATATTGCGCAGCCGCCTTTATATAAAGTGCAGCAAGGTAAACGTGTTGAGTATGTGTATAACGATAAACAGCTAGATGAGCTGCTAAAGACATGGCCTCAAACACCAAAACCTGGACTTCAGCGCTATAAAGGTCTTGGAGAAATGAACGCAACTCAGCTTTGGGAAACAACAATGGATCCTGATGCGAGAACACTTCTTCAAGTGACGCTTGAGGATGCGATTGATGCTGATGAGACATTTGAAATGCTGATGGGAGATAAAGTAGAACCAAGACGAAACTTTATCGAAGAAAATGCACAATACGTGAAAAATCTTGATATTTAGATAGGTCGCCTTGAGAACAACCTTATTTCTTGTTTGGAATAAGGTTGTTTTTCAAGATTCAGGCCTGTGAAACGAATGTCCTGGTTTTCTATGTTTCGTTGATTTTCTAGTAAATTAATGTGTATAAAGCAGAGATTATTGATATAATGAAGAATAGTCTTGTGAAGATAAATACATATTTTACTCCCACATAATTTATTTCATGTGATACGTAAAGGGAGGTTCTTATAGTGAGTGAACAACATACACCAAATGTACGCGAAGTGAATATCAGTCAAGAAATGCGTACGTCCTTTTTAGATTATGCAATGAGTGTTATTGTTTCGCGTGCATTACCAGATGTACGAGATGGATTGAAGCCTGTGCATCGAAGAATTTTGTATGCGATGAATGACCTAGGAATGACAAGCGATAAACCATTTAAGAAATCTGCACGTATCGTTGGGGAAGTTATCGGTAAGTACCACCCTCACGGTGATAGCGCTGTATACGAAGCAATGGTTCGGATGGCGCAAGATTTCAACTATCGTTATATGTTAGTTGATGGTCATGGAAACTTTGGTTCAGTCGATGGAGACGGAGCAGCGGCGATGCGTTATACCGAGGCGCGGCTATCAAAGATTTCTATGGAAATCCTCCGTGATATCACAAAGGATACCATTGATTATCAAGATAACTATGATGGCAGTGAAAGAGAACCAATGGTGATGCCTGCAAGATTTCCGAACTTATTGGTTAACGGAGCGACAGGAATTGCTGTAGGAATGGCGACCAATATTCCGCCGCACCAATTAGGTGAAGTAATAGATGGGGTATTGGCCATCAGTCAAAACCCTGAAATGACAACACCTGAGCTTATGGATATCATCCCAGGACCAGATTTCCCAACAGCAGGACAAATCATTGGGCGAAGCGGTATTCGGAAGGCGTATGAAACAGGGCGCGGCTCTATTACATTACGAGCGAAATCGAATATTGAAGAGACATCTAGCGGTAAACAGCGCATTGTTATCAATGAGATTCCGTACCAGGTCAACAAAGCCCGTTTGATTGAAAAAATCGCTGATCTTGTCCGTGATAAAAAGATTGATGGCATTACAGATTTGCGTGATGAGTCAGATCGTAATGGTATGCGTATTGTCATTGAGCTGAGAAGAGATGCGAATGTCCATGTTCTATTAAACAATCTTTATAAACAAACGACACTTCAAACCTCATTCGGTATCAACTTGCTGGCGCTTGTTGATGGACAGCCAAAGGTTTTATCACTGAAACAATGTCTTGAATATTATCTTGAGCATCAAAAAGTGATCATTCGCAGAAGAACGGCGTATGAACTGCGTAAAGCAGAAGCAAGAGCTCATATTTTAGAAGGCTTGAGAATTGCACTTGATCACTTAGATGAGGTCATTGCCTTAATTAGAGGATCTCAAACCGCTGAAATTGCGAGAAATGGTTTGATGGAAAACTATAGCTTGTCTGAAAAACAGGCACAGGCCATTCTTGATATGCGACTCCAGCGCTTGACTGGTTTAGAACGAGAGAAGATAGAAGATGAATATAAAGGACTTGTTGATTTGATTGCTGAATTAAAAGCCATCCTAGCAGACAATGAGAAAGTTCTTGAAATCATTAGAGAAGAATTAATAGAAATCAAAGAGCGCTTCAATGATACGCGTCGAACTGAAATTGTGACAGCGGGTATTGAAACAATCGAAGATGAGGACTTGATTCCTGTTGAGAACATTGTGATTACACTGACTCATAATGGTTATATTAAGCGTCTGCCTGCATCAACATACCGCAGTCAAAAAAGAGGCGGTAAAGGTGTCCAAGGAATGGGGACTAACGAGGATGATTTCGTTGAACAACTGATCTCTACATCGACCCACGATACGATCCTCTTCTTCTCCAATAAAGGGAAGGTCTATCGTGCGAAGGGGTATGAGATTCCTGAATTTGGTCGAACAGCGAAAGGGATTCCGATTATTAACCTCCTTGAAGTAGAAAAAGGAGAGTGGATTAACGCCATTATCCCAGTAAGCGAATTTGATGAAGATTCGTACCTCTTCTTTACAACAAGACACGGTGTATCGAAACGGACATCATTGTCTCAGTTTGCAAACATTCGAAACAATGGTCTTATTGCACTGAGCCTGCGTGACGAAGATGAACTGATGGCCGTTCGTTTAACCAATGGAGAAAAACAAATCATCATTGGGACGAAAAAGGGTATGCTGATTCGTTTCGACGAGACAGATGTTCGTGAAATGGGTCGTACGGCAGCTGGGGTCAAAGGGATCACACTTTCTGAGGATGACATCGTCGTTGGAATGGAAATCCTTGAGCCAGATGCAAACGTATTGATCGTCACCGAAAGAGGTTATGGTAAATTAACGCCTGAAAAAGAATATCGTGTTCAAACTCGAGGCGGTAAAGGTCTTAAAACATGCAAGATCACTGACAACAATGGTCCGCTTGTCACAGTGAAGGCGACCAATGCTGAAGCTGAAGAAGACTTGATGATTATTACAGGGAGCGGTGTCATCATTCGTATGGCCGTTTCAGACATTTCGACAACAGGCCGTGTCACTCAAGGTGTCCGCCTGATTCGTCTACGTGATGATGAACATGTCGCTACAGTGGCATTAGTTGAACAATCACCAGAAGATGATGAAGAGAATAGTGAAGAAAACATAGAGTCAGACCAAGAACAATCTGAGTAAAAATAAAGCCGGTTTTTCACCGGCTTTATTTTTTTTGAAAAAACATGATTTTTTTTGAAATTTATAATGCTTTTTTCATAGATATGTGTTAATCTTTCAAAGGAGCAAAAAGAGGCTCTATTTTTTATCTCTTTCACAGCAAAACTTCTTAAAAAAATAAAATGTTTTTCAAGAAAAATGTTGACTATTGATAGAGATATATGATATATTTAAGTGGTCGCTTTGAGAGAGTGACAAACAAGTTCTTTGAAAACTAAACAAGACAAAACGTACCTGTTAATTCGAGTTTTTATAAAAAAATCCTATGAAACATCATAGGTAGTCAGTCAAACTGGCGAAAAACAAAACTTCGGTTTTGTTCTTTTTCGGAGAGTTTGATCCTGGCTCAGGACGAACGCTGGCGGCGTGCCTAATACATGCAAGTCGAGCGGACAGAAGGGAGCTTGCTCCCGGATGTTAGCGGCGGACGGG